>NZ_JCAXED010000001.1:0-548269 GCF_059758795.1 Pseudomonas sp. GQ91 | reverse complement strand
CCTGGCAATCATCGAGAACGCGATGAACCTGAAGAACATCGACACGTTCTACCAGTATGTGATTCGCGGTTCGATCCTGCTGCTGGCGGTGGTGATCGATCGGATGAAACAACGTTGATGGGACCGTGCTGAAACCAGGCGCCTTGGACTTGGTCCGGGCTGCCTGGAATGCGTAGATCACTGATCTGTTGAATTTTTTTCTGCATCGAAGCCTTTGAATAATCTGAAAAAGACCGCTCGCCAACTTGCGCCGAGAGGACTGGATCTATATATTCCCTAGCCTGCTGCAACGCTCAAGGGGGCAGATCCACAAAACCTCCTGGGCCGCTTCACCGCGCTACCGCCCGAATGGCGAAACTGGTAGACGCATGGGACTTAAAATCCCCCGCCTGTAAGGGCGTCCCGGTTCGATTCCGGGTTCGGGCACCAATTAAAACAAGGGCTTGCTTGATTTATTAGGCGAGTCCTTTTTTATTTCCGCTCCGCAATTTCATATCTTGCTCCGCAACTCACTTGGTAGGCGTGACCTTTTTTCCTATCCGTTTACGGATGTAGTTTTCGGTCATCACCACTGTAGTGTGACCAAGTTGATCTCGCGCCTGCAGTATATCTCCGCTGGATTCCGCCTTGTCTGTTCAAGCTTTTGCGCGTAGATCGCGCATCTGAAAGTCTCCTTTCTCAACACCGGCCGCCTCCCGTGCTGCGTCAAATCTCTCTCGCAACATACTGGGGGGCATCGGTTGCCCATTGTCCATTACGATGAGGTTGCTGGACCTGATTTTGTGCTTTTCCTTCCTGGCTAATATCCGCTCTATCAGAACTTTTAGCTCCCCTACGATCTCTATTCGTCTCTTGGCTTTGGTTTTTCCTTGCTGCACTGCCAATCGATCTTCCCGAATATCACGTTCGTCCAACTTGAGCGTGTCCGTGACTCTCTGGCCGGTTAGATAGAACAGATCGAGCGCATTCTTTAGCGGCTGATCAGCGTGCTCGTATATCCCCGTTGCCGCCGACGGAAGCCCATAACCCTGCAAAAAAGTCGTTCGGGCTCGCCCAATAGTATTTGCCGTCTTCGACGTGCTGTCCGCCACCAGGGTGCTTGGCGATGCCCTCGGCCAGCGCCTGCTCTTCACTGATGTTCTGCAGCCGTTCGACGTGTACGTCGGCGATCTCCAGAAGAATGCGGCTGGCTGATGGAGCCGCTTGCGGCGAGCCTCTGGGTCGGATCAAGCGGCAGAACGGTGCAGCGCTGATCATTCTGACTGATAGTCGGCTTCATCGAGGCTTGAGCGCTTGACGGGTTCGGGTTCGGCAAAACGATGGTTTCCTCGAACTCTCCAGACTGTTCGGCATTACTCGCGTTATGTCTTAAAATAGCCGGTCGCCGAAAGAACCGTCATAGCCATGACGAGCTTTCATCCTTTACAAATAAATGTGGTGAAGATGAACACGCCTTTCATTTCGCTGTGCCCTGAAATTACTCGGGCGCACGCGCTGAAGCTAATGGATTGGTTGGAGGATGAGCGCGTCACCTGCTATCTGAGCGATTCGCGGCATGTCTCCCGCTCCATCGAGCAAGTCATCGATCGGACTCAATTACCGGTCCTGACCCATCTATTCAACCGGGGCGGCCGATTCTTCATGGCCTATGACCGGCATGACGCCCCGGTGGGCTTTGTTCGACTAATCAAGACCGGCGCAAATTGCGAGATAGTCCTGGTCATCGGAGACAGCGACAAATGGGGCCGAAACCTCGGCGCCCGCACGATCCGTGAAGGCATGAAACTGGCCTTCCTCGACATGCGAGCCGAGAAGCTCATCGCCAAGATCCACCCGGACAACGCGCGCTCGCTGAAAGCCTTTCTGCGCAGCGGCTTTCTGCTTGAGAGCGAAACACCCGCACTGAAGTCATTCTCCATGACGGCGGGGCGCTATCTCCAGTTCTTGCGCGAAGGTGCCGGTGGCGACTCCACGAGGATCTACATCACTGAAATCGACAAGGAAAGGCTCGAGAGTCTAATCGCGCTCGAGCAAGGCCCGGCCGTTGTTGAACTCGAACATGAGCTTGAGCGAGCCATTGTCGTCAAGCCGCAGCAGGTGGCGTGTAATGTCGTCACGATGAACTCCAGGGCTTTGCTGCAGCTGGACGACGAAGAGATCGAAGTGGCCTTGGTCTACCCTGAAGACGCGGACAGCAACGCAGGGAAGCATTCCGTGTATTCCGACATCGGCGCCGCCATCCTGGGCTATCAGGAGGGGGACACCATCGACTGGCGAGTTTCTGATCGGACCCGCCGGATCGAGATCAGGAAAGTGCTTTACCAGCCGGAGGCGGCGGGCGATTTCCACCTATAATTGCGCCTTTTGCTCGGTGTTCGTCCATCAGGAGCGAGGATCCCCCACAGGACGGGGCCTCGCTTTCCGTACCTGAACGGCCCGTTTGATGGTCAAGGGAAGGCCCGGAGCTCGGGAGCTGAATAGTGCGACGGTTTGAGAATAAATCGAACCGTGGGCTTTTCTCGCCTCTCCAATGTAGACGCCCCGTTAAAGCGTAATACCGTTCGGTTAAGCAAATAGCGTCCACTGTAGGAGCGAACTCGCGAAAAACGCCAACAATAACGCGTGTTTCCTGAATAAACGCGGCGCCTATGAGTTCTTCGCGAGCAAGGGCTAGGCGCCCCCCTCGCTCCTACAAAAACCTTAACTGAACGGCATTACCAGTCAGAGCGGGCATTGCGAGGTGTCTATGAACAACCACATGCATATGCAGGGCAACACCCCGATGGACTATCCACTTCCTGTGGCACCTGGGCCGCTGGATCCAGGGCGTCCGGATGTTCCGCCACGCCCAGAAGATGGCGTTGAGCAGGTGCCGGATCATGAGGGAGAGCGTCCTCTGGATGACGACGACACGGGTCTGGATCCTGGTCGCGTGAGGGAGGAGACGGACGAGGACAGAGAGCAAGATCCGCGCTGAAGGGGTAGAGCGTGAACGGAGACTGACGGAGCAGTACGCGTTTTTTTATGGGTGCCATTCGTCCAGTGTCTGGCACTCTCGCTGCGCCGCCGCCTCTCAAACGTAAGCGCGGATTTCCCGCGTGCCACATCGGAGAGTAGTCAACATGGAGATTAACGAGAACGCGCCGGGCAACCTGTCCCAGCAGGCCGTAACGCGTGGTACCGACAACGAAACTGGGCATGATCCGCAGCGCGACGAAAGTGAAGTTCCTCTGGCGCCAGACGACGAAGCGCCTCTTGAAGAAGATATGTCGGATGTGGATGCTGCCGATTCGGTGGCTAGCGAGCATCCTGACAACTGAATGTCGACGAGCCCGGCCTATGTGCCGGGCGCGTCGTATTACAAGTGCGCAACTGTATTGACGGGTACTCCTCTCAACAATCTGACCCTCGCCATCGCACTTTTTTTGATTTTTTCGCTCTATGTCTGTCCCGACCACGCTGATTCTCCGCGTGGACAGAAGAACCAGACTGGGTGCTGATGGAACGCACGTTACCTGTTTTTGTGACTTGCTGGATGCGTTGGCCGCTGATGTTGGCGGCAGTCTTGATGCTCTGTGCCAGCGGCTGCAGCCAGCAACAGGGGCGTGATATCGCCCGGCAGTTCAGTGATGGCAAGCCTGATGAGCTGTTTCAAACCAGTGTTGACCGGATGGCGACGCTGGGCATGCACGACAACCTGCAAAGCCTGTATTTGCTGATGAGTAAGCTCTATCTGCGTAATCCCAGCCAGTGGCGTCAATCGGGTTATCCAGATGCCGTGAGCGCTGCTCGGCAAGTCCGTCAGGCCATCGAGGAACGTCGGCCGTTACCCGCGCTTGGGGCGCGTCGCGATCTGGAGGCTCTGAGCTATTCCTTGAGTGCGGAATTTCACGGCGACCGGGTTGGGGCCTTTATCTATGCGATTGGCAGCATGCTCGTTACCGCGCACGGCGGGCGTACCGAATTTTATGTGACAGACTCGATCAATCCCCAGTTCGTCAGCAATGCTGCGCGCAATATTGAAAAAGCGACATGGCTGCTCAGCCAGCGTCAGGATGCCAACGGGGTATTGTTGTTGTTCTCCAACGAAATATCGGAGGAGGCCAGCAACCTCAGTTTTGCGGTTGAGTTCGGCAAGATAGTCGCGCGCCTCGACCTGTTGACCCAGATGCTCGACGAACGCTACCGGCGCGTTGCACTCAACTATGCGCAAAGCCTGTTGTTGATGAACTTCCTGCCCGTGCAGTAACGATCCGCGCGGATGACTGCGGGTCGTCATCTTTGGTGGGTTTCAACCGAGTTCCTTGAGTCAGCGCACCCATTCACCCGATCGTAAGGTCATGAGCAAAACGAGCGGGTATTACTTATCGTGTCGGGCGGGCTTGCGATTGACGTGAGGATGATACGGACCGCCATGACCACACCGACAAGAACCGTCGCGAGGCCTGAAGCTTCCAAAAGGCTTGGCAGTCGCTGATGGAATAACAAGCCAAGCACGCTGGCGAACAGCGATTCAAGGGCAATCAGTTGCCCGGAAAGCACCATGGGCAGGCGACGGGATGCCGCGTTCCAGGCCCAGGCCCCGATCAGCGAAGACATCACCGCGATCACAAAGCCCCAGAGGTACACCTGGCCGGCCAGGGAAATACTGAAGCCCAGGGACGGCAACTTGAGAAGATCGAGCGCATAAACAATAGGTAACAGGCACAAGGTGCCCAGACCGGCACCCGCCATCATGAGCCCTGTCCAGATACCCGTCGCATTGGCTGGGAGGTGCTTCAGGGCTTTTTGATTCAGCACGCTGAATGCTAGCCACAAGATCACCGCGCTGACCGAGAAAAACAGCCCTAACGGCCACGAACTCTTCCCCGCAAGGGGTTGATGGACACTGCTGATATTCGACAGCAGGAGCCCGACCGTCAAAAACGTCAGTGGTATCGTCAGTCTGCGCCATGGAAGGGTTTTTTGCGTGGCGTTGCTGAGCAGTGCCAGCAAGACCGGCACTATGCCGATAAACGCTGGGGTCAGCACCGGACCACCGAAAATAACCCCTGCGGCAATACAGGTGCTGTACCCGAGGTAGCCGATCACCCCCAGGCCCGCGGCGAGAAACCCCTGGCGACCAAGCAAGAGCTGGAACTGCGCACGACAAAGCAGCACCACGCTCACCCCCAGCGTCCCGGCGATCAGAAACCGGATCAGCATCAAGTCATAGATGCTGTACCCGCCCGTGACGTAGGGGGCGATGAAATTCAGTGCCCAGCTCAGGGTCGCGACCACGGCGAGGGAGACCCCGACAGTGATGTTTGAATGAATAGTCGTCATCGGGCGCATCCGCGAGGTATTCAGCTTATGTTGCACAGCCTGCGGGATATGCTACAAACGAGTTCTCGGCCTTGGATGCATAACGTCAGATTATGAATATGCTTGGAAAGTCATTGCCGCCGCTTGCCAGTTTGCTGCCCTTTGAAGCGGCCGCTCGACTGGAGAGCTTCTCGAAGGCTGCTGATGAGTTGCACATCACGCAGGCCGCAATCAGTCGTCAGATACGGGGGCTTGAAGATAACCTCGGGTTGAAGCTCTTTTACCGGCGCAACCGTGCCGTCTTCCTGACGCAGGAAGGGCGTGAACTGGGGCACGTGGTGAGTGCCGCGCTGCAAAGTATCAGCGCCAGTGCTGTCAACCTGCGTGAGTCACCGCGCAAAAACCGTGTCGTTCTGCTCTGCCAGTTGTGCGAGGCGTTTTACTGGCTGATGCCACGCCTGTCGACGTTTCATCAGCTACACCCGGAAATCGAGATCCAGGTCGCGACATCCACTCGCCCTCTGGCCGAGTTCGGTGACCATTTTGACGTGGCCTTGCAAAGCACCGGACGCCCCAGCGGGTCGCATGTTCTGGCGTTCACTGCCGCCGATGAAGTGTTTCCGGTATGCAGTCCCGATTACTTGAGCGCCCGACAGTCACTGGACATCAGCGATCTGCGCCTTCACACGCTTTTACACCACAGCGCCACGCCACCTCACTTGATGGAGTGGGATAGCTGGCTGCAGGCGTTTGGGCAGACATCGGAGGGTGATGCTCATCATTGTTTTTTTGACAGTTATCCTTTGATGCTTCAGGCCGCCGTGGAAGGGCATGGGATTGCTATGGGCTGGCGCCGAACGGCCGGAAAACTCATTGAAAATGGCGCGCTGGTGAGGCCTTGTGCGGAAAGTGTCCCGTTACCCGACGCTATATCGGTTTTCAGGCAGCAGGGCGGGGCGGCCCGAATCGAGGTGCAAGCATTGATCGGGTGGCTGGAAGAGCAGTTGCAGCGTGAATCCGATTTTTTCGGGCGGATGGAGTGATCAGCGAGAGTGTGGTCAGTTGCATTCCAGCGATATCAGGCAACGGAGTTGTACAGACGTCTCACATTTTTCACTTCATACCTCCCACTGATTGTCGATAAAGGAAACAGACATGTCGGTTTACTCAATTACCCTCCCGTGTTTCGCGCAGATGCTGCGATCTTTGTCCACTCTGTTATCCAAAGGCGAAGCGAGCGCCGCTGAGCGAGGCTACGACCCGCAGATCCTAATTGAGGCGCGGCTTGCGCCGGATATGCACAGTCTCGCCAAACAAGTGCAGTACGCCTGCACTCAGGCGCAGGAAGCGGTTCAGCGGCTTATACAGCAGCCGCTGCCTTCACTTGTGACCCCCGAAAATATGACGGCCGCTCAGGCGTTGATCGAGCAAACCCTGGTGGTGCTTGCTTCGGTGGACCCGGCTCAAGTAAATGAAGGGACGGAGCGCCAAATAAGCATTGAGTTACCGAATGGCATGACATTCGAGATGACCGGCTATGAATACGCGGTGAACTGGGCTGTCCCACAGTTTTACTTTCACCTCGTCACGGCCTACAACATCCTGCGTCATAACGGTGTGCCTCTTGGTAAAGCCGATTATGTACACCACATGTTCGCTTACCTGCGCCAATAAGGGGGGGGTAACGGTACGCGTCGGCCCGGGGCTTGAGTACTTCCAGCCAAGGAGTGGGCTCTCTACGGCCCTGGGAAAATTGATCAATGGCCCTCAATAGTCGCAAGAAGTGGCTGTGCCCCTTAACCCCTATCCGTGCGACGCTCGGTAGCTTTCTACCGCTTGTCCGGGTGTATGGTAAGTCAGGCAACTCCTCGATTATCTCTGGATGAAGAGAGGTGACTATGAGCGTTCCAATGTTGAACAAGATGCACCTTAACGGCTATGACATCGTCCGGGTCAATAGTGGCCCATGGCAGGTTTGTACGCGGGACGATCGGCTGGCGTCGTTTGGCTCCCGTGAACAGGCGTTGGCCTATGCCGCGGCCTTGCCAGGGTACAAGGCTCGCCCGAGGGCGGTATCAAACGATGATTGACCGCTAGGAACTGTCGAGTTTCAGCGAGGCTGAGAAGGCGGTGGATGAGTCAAGTTCCATTTGCCTGCCGTGTCCAGCCTCGCTGGAGCCACGGCGGCTTGGACATCGGGCCTATATCGCTGATGTCCGTCAGTAAGCCAAACTCCTGTGGGAGCGTCGCACCGCCGCTCCCACAGGTTCCGCTGCTTAACTGATCGGCATTAGCCTACATCGGCGTTTTCTTGTGTGGAGTTGAACTGGGGCTAGGCGTCGCTGGCGGTTTTGGTGGATCATTCGCCAACTGTTGGCTCCGACGAGGCCGCTCTTGCGGGGAAGCCCTGATGTCTCTTACTACATTATTTGTATTTATCACGATGAGCGCCGCGATTATCGCGATTCCGGGGCCAACGGTGCTATTGGCGTTGCAGAACGGATCACGTCACGGGTTGCGGGCGGCGGCCTGGGGCATGGGGGGCGCGGTGCTTGCCGATGCGCTGCTGGTCACGGCGGTGGCGTGCGGTCTCGGACTGTTACTTGCAGCCAGCGAGGGGTTGTTCCAGGTGCTGAAGTGGATCGGCTCGGCGTACCTGGTCTGGCTGGGCTGGCAACTGTTGCGCGCACCGCAAACGGCATTGCCAACAGTGGGCGAGGGGACCGACCCCGGCGCTCGTTCAGCGGGTATTTTCACCCGCAGCTTTCTGGTAGCGATCTCCAATCCCAAGGCCTTGCTGTTCATGTCGGCATTCCTGCCGCAGTTTGTCGACAGCACTCAACCCCAACTGCCGCAGTACGCCTGCCTGTTGCTGGCGCTGTGTGTACTGAACGTGACGACCATGATGTTTTATGCCGTGTGCGGGGCGCGTTTGTTAAGCCGCCTGCGGCCGGCACATTTGCAGCATTTCAATCAGGGCGCGGGCGGCCTGTTAATGACGATGGGGGTGCTGTTGGCGGCCTACCGTCGTGATCCGGTGTCTTGAAGGGGGCGAATGACTCGCCGGCGCAGAAGTTTTGCGGCCTATACAAATTATCAAAAGGAATGAGTGATGAGCGTTGAAAGGGTTTGTTGGGAAGGTGGTTGCCGATGTGATCGGGTACGGTTCACCGTCAGTATGAAGCCGATTATCACCATGGCCTGTCATTGCACCGGTTGCCAGAAAATGTCCTCCAGCGCCTTCTCCCTCAGCGCGCTCGTACCTCAGGCTGGTTTTACCATCAACCAGGGCGAGCCAGTGATCGGCGGGCTCCACGGTGCCGCACGCCATTATTTCTGCGCGCATTGCATGAGTTGGCTGTTCACACGCCCTCACGGTATTGATGATCTGGTCAACCTGCGAGCGCCCCTGCTGGATGATGCCAGGGACTACGTTCCGTTCATGGAAACCTGGACCAGCGAGAAGCTGCCATGGGCATCCACACCTGCAGTCCACAGCTTTGCGCAGCTTCCCGAATCTGAAGAATTCTCGCACCTGTTACAGGCTTATGCCGAGTTTGCTGCGGCGGATGCCAATCGGTAAGTCGACGCCGGCCGCGTGATCTTGGCGTTATAGGGAGGAGCGGCTATTGTTCTTGGTCTGGAGCACAGCTCAAAGGAGAGCGTCACCATGAACACCAGCGATTTACTCGAACAGTTGCTGCGAGCCGGTCAGGCCTCGATGACACAACAAGGGGGCTCGGCTGCACCCCAAGGCGGGGCAGGCGGGTTGGGTGGGCTGGGTGGTTTGTTGGGCGGCTTGCTTCGTGGAGGCGGTTCTGGCGCTACCGCGTCGGGCGGCGGCGGGCTGGGGGATCTGCTCGGTGGGCTCGGTGGCCTGGGCGGAATGCTGGGTGGCGCGGCGTCGGGTGGTTCGACCCAAGGACGTTCCGGTGGCAGCAACTATGCGGCCCTGGCATCACTCGGCATGATGGCTTTCCAGGCGTATCAAGCCTGGCAGCGGCAACAGGCTTCGGCGCCACAGCAGGCGTTGCAGACGGTTGACCAACTGTCCGGCGCTGAAGTCGAAGCGCACAGTCATGCGGTGTTGCGAGCATTTATCGCGGCCGCCAAGGCTGATGGGCGGATTGATGAGCAGGAAACGCACCTGATCAATGCCGAGATCAAGCGCCACACCGACGATCCGCAGTTACAGCAATGGCTGGACGCCGAAGTCGCCAAGCCATTGAGTGCAGCCGATTTTGCCGAATATGCCCATGACCCGGCGATGGCATCGGAGGTTTACCTGGCCAGTGTCATGTTGGTGGATGATCAGCAGGATGCCGAACGTGGTTATCTGGATGAACTGGCGGGCGCGCTGAACATTGATCCCGAGCTGCAATTGCACCTTGAGCAACAGGCCAAAGGCCAAGCTGCCTGAAGCGGCGATTAAAACCGCAACGTTGCCCCTGTCGTCAGCCATGGGGCCCGGTCTTCGACCAGGCTGCGCCCTATCACCAGGTCGACATCCAGATGTTTGCCGACATGCAGTCGCGGCCCGGTCTGCCAGGCCTGGTCGCCATGCTGTCGGCCGTATCGCTCGGCGACCCATGTCAATGAATCCGCGACGCTGTACTCAAACCCGACGCCCCAGGCCAGGCGTTGGCTCTGCTCGCCGTCGTCATAGGCGTGGGCCCAGCCGGCGTTGACGTTCAAGCGCAGTGCGTCCCGTGGTTGCCAGGTAAGCGGGACACCCAGCTCCGCACCCTCAAAGGCATGCCGACGATGCACCGCGACATGCGCCGCGCCGGCTATCGCGATCTCAATGCCCGCGTCCTGCCATGACCATAACGAGGCCTTGAACTGTGGGCTGACTTGAGTCTCGGTTTCGTCATCCTCGATAACAGCCGTCCATTGCACCATTGGTAATGCCCTGGGCGTGCACGCGGCCGAGAGGGTTGTGTGGTGCGTCGATGCATCATGTCGATTGCGGGTGTACCAGGCATCCAGGTTGCATTCGCCGGGCGCATTGATTGCGCCGTCGTCAACCACATAGGGGCCGCCGGCTGCGAAGGCCCGGGACAGCAGACTGAGCAACAGGATGCCGCCCAGGGTCGTGCCGATAAAGATCAAATTACGCCGCAATGCGCGTTGCCGAGAGGCCGGCAGGGACCGGAAGAGCGGGCTGGCGGCGGATTTTTGCCGGTTGCGGTATTTGGCGAACCCGTTCGGACGCCGCGATGTGTGTTTGTGCATGGTTCATGCTCCAAAAAAAGCTCAACGTGCCCGGGCGCGGGCTATCGGACGACAGCCCGCGCCGGGTGGCTCAGTACCACTGCTTGAAGCGGCGGATGTAGAGAGTCTTCATCAACTGTGCGACGCAGCAGTAGCTGACCAGAGTGGCCACCAGCCATGGGAAGTACGCCAGTGGCAGCGGTTCCAGGCCGACCAGCGTGCCCAGGGGCGAGAAGGGCACGTAGATCCCCAGCACGATGACGATGCAGGTCATCATGAGTACTGGCCAGGCGGCGGTGCTCTGGAAGAACGGGATCTTGCGGGTGCGCAACATGTGCACCACCAGGGTTTGCGAGAGCAGCCCTTCGATGAACCAACCGGACTGGAACAAGGTCTGCATTTCCACGCTGTTCGCCGAGAACACGTACCACATCAGGGCAAACGTGGTGATGTCGAAGATCGACGAGGTCGGCCCGATCCAGATCATGAACCGTCCGATATTCTTCGCATCCCATTTGCGCGGCTTGGCCAGGTACTCCTTGTCCATCTTGTCCCAGGGCAAGGCCAACTGAGAGATGTCGTACATCAGGTTTTGCAACAGCAGATGGATCGCCAGCATCGGCATGAACGGAATGAATGCGCTGGCAACCAATACCGAGAACACGTTGCCGAAGTTGGAACTGGCGGTCATGTTCAGGTACTTCATGATATTGCCGAAGGTCTCGCGCCCCTTGAGCACGCCTTCCTCCAGCACCATCAGGCTTTTTTCCAGCAGGATGATATCGGCCGATTCCTTGGCAATGTCGGTGCCGCTGTCCACCGAAATACCGACGTCGGCGTCGCGCAATGCAGGCGCATCGTTGATGCCATCTCCGAGAAAACCGACGGTATGCCCATTGGCCTGCAACGCCTTGAGCACCCGGGATTTTTGCAGTGGGGTCAGTTTGGCGAAGAGCGTGCGTTCCTCGACCTGCCGCTTGAGGGTGGCATCGTCCATGGCTTCGATGTCCACCCCCAGCAGCGGCTCACCAGGCTCCAGGCCGACCTGGCGGCAAATGGTGCGAGTGACCACCGCGTTGTCGCCGGTGAGTACTTTGATGGCGACGCCGATCTCTTGCAGGGCCGCAATCGCAGGGCCCGCGGTTTCCTTTGGTGGATCCAGAAAGGTCAGGAAACCGTGGATCACCAGGTTGCGCTCATCGGCGGTGGTGTAGTGCTGGCGGGCCAGGGCCTTGGGAATGTTGCGGGTGGCAACCACCAGCACCCGGAAGCCGTCCTCGTTGTAGTCGTTGGCGGTGTTCAGCAACTCCTGGCGACGTTGCTCATCCAGCGCGACGGCGGTATCACCCGCCATCAGATGCGTGGAAATGCTCAACATCTCCTCGACCGCGCCTTTGCACACCAGCAGGTGATCGTCGTGGCTGTCCTTGAGCACAATCGACAGACGCCGGCGTACAAAGTCGAAAGGCAATTCATCAACCTTGCTGTAGGCAAACGGCACCTGGAACTTGGGATTGTGCTGGGAGAACTCCACCACGGCCTGATCCATCAGGTTCTTCATGCCACTTTGATGATGGCTGTTGAGCCAGGCCAGGGACAGCACCTTATCGTCCCGTTGGCCGAAGGCGTTGACGTGGTGTTCGAGGATGATCTTGTCTTGGGTCAGGGTCCCGGTCTTGTCGGTGCAGAGCACATCCATTGAACCGAAGTTCTGGATCGCGTTGAGGCGCTTGACCACCACTTTGCGCTTGGCCATGGCCGTCGCACCCTTGGCCAGGTTGGCGCTGACGATCATTGGCAGCATTTCCGGGGTCAATCCCACCGCGACCGCCAACGCAAACAGAAATGCGTCGCCCCAGTCGCCTTTGGAGAAACCATTGAGGAAGAACACAATGGGCACCATCACCAGCATGAAGCGAATCAACAGCCAACTGACGCTGTTCACTCCACGGTCAAACGCGGTCTGCACCCGCGAGCCGACAATCGCCTTGGCCAGCGAGCCGAAATAGCTGCGCGGCCCGGTCGCGACCACCACCGCCCGGGCCCGACCGCTGACGACGTTGGTGCCCATGAAGCAAATATTCTGCAGGTCCAGCAGGTTGCCCTGGTCCGGTGCTTTAAACGTCGCGGATTTTTGCGTGACATCGCCCAGGGTGTCGTACTTTTCCACGGGCAGGGCTTCGCCGGTCAACACCGCCTGGCTGATGAACAGATCGCGGGATTCGATCAGGCGGATATCGGCGGGGATCATGTCACCGGCCGACAGTTGCACAATATCGCCGGCCACCAGCTCGCGCATCGGCACTTCGCGCAGCGTGGGTTGCGCGCCGACTTGGGCCCGTCGCAGCACAGTAGCGGTGGTGCGCACCATGGCTTTCAAGGCTTCGGCGGATTTTGCCGAGCGATGTTCCTGCCAGAAGCGCAACAGGCTGCTGAGAAGAACCATGGTCATGATGATAATGACCTTGGTCAGCTCGGTTTCTTCACCCGCACGCAGCGGTAGCCAGTAATCGGTGACGAAACTGATGGCGCCCAGGGTCAGCAGCACGTAGATAAACGGGTTGTTCAGGGCCTGGAAAAACTGCACGACGGCGTGAGGCGGCTTGTCGTGGGCCACCTCGTTGTAGCCTTCACGTTGCAGACGGGCGCTGGCGTCCAGCTCGGTCAGGCCGTCTTTGCTCGCCCCGACGTTGGCGAGCGTGGCGGTGAGGCCGTTGTGCGCTTCGCGAGCGGCCCGCGTCGACAGTTTGGCGTCAGAGTCGGTGCGGGTTTTGTTCGGTAGTTGCGTGGTTTTTACTGCGCTCATTGTATGTACTCCTGTCGCCATTTTTTCGACAAAACATACCCGCTACTTACCTGCTGACAGGCGAGCGAAAGCATGCCGAGTCGCTGTTGTCGCGATCGGTTTTAATGAATATCTAGTGGGGCTATGAAAGCTGATTGTTTAACTGGCGCGCAGCGAAGTACGACTGGATTAGTTCACGAAGAACGCCAGTTAGATAATTAACCCATCATCAGGAAGTTGCTGTTTCCAACCGGCTTACGCCACGCGAACGCTCGGATAGCGGTTCAGCATCACACTCGTTTGGGCGAGCAGGCTGGAAACGTTTCGACCCTGAGGATCTTGAGGGTCGGTGTGATCCCGCTGCTCGACCAGATGGCCAGTATTGGGGCGCAGACGCCAGTAGGCCTGGAGAGGTACCAGGCTGATACGCGCAGAGGGGGAAATCAAGGCGATGCGTGGTCGGGCAGCGCCCAAGAATCCACGCCGCAGCTTGGCCCGCAGGGTATTGGCCCGCCCATGCAGTTCGGATAGAACAAAGGTTTTGAAATTCATAACACACCTCGGGACCGGACTGGCGCCGGCTGAGGCAGTTACGTTGGAGCGTCAAGCTCTAGCGCAGCTTACCCGGCCTGAAAGGCGAGTCCCGTCATTACTCTGGGTTTGGTGCCCGACTCCCGCATTCACGGTGAGTGGACAGCGACTAGATACTGTGTCCATTGGCTTCTTTTGTGAGATTGAAAAAGGCCTGAAGTGCAGGCACGGGCAATCTACTCAGGCGTGCGGAAGTTGTCAATATTTAATAAGCTGATGGAATGTTGGTTCAGAGACTGTTCAGGTAAGGAAACCAAGTTTATATATTCAAAGGCTGCCGGCGGCGAGGAATGCCAGATAGATCAACACCGCGCCACAAGTGCCATAACTGATGCGCTGCCAAGTTGCCGATGCGTTTTTTCTCAATACATTCACCAGGGCTGCAATCAGGAAACACGAGAGGATCGATGCCAGCATGAACCCGGCGAAAAACATCAGGGTCTGGCCATGACTTGGCGTGGCCCCGACCATGCCTGATAGCGCGCTGCCAAGGGCGCCCCAATAGACAATGTTTTTCGGGTTGGCCAGTGAGATGGCGGCTCCGACCATCAGTGCATTGCGTCCACTGCCCACGGGAACGTTGTCGGGTTGCGGCAGGCGCCAGGCATCCAGCAGGCTGCGTACCCCGAGCCAGGCCAGGTACAACGCGCAAACGGCGGTCAGGGGAACCCTTATCGCTTCATGCTGAATCAGCAGCGCCATGCCGGTCAGGCCGATCACTGCCCAGGTTGCGTCGCCCACCAACGACCCGACCTGCACCAACAGCGCCGGGGTAAAGCCGTGCAACAGGCCGCGACGCAAGGTTTCCGCCAGTACCGCGCCGGGGGACAGGCAAAATACAAAGCCAAATACCACGGCGGAAAAAAAGATCATCAACATGGTCAGGGGCTTCCAGCGGTGTGTTGGCTCAGACAGGCGCGGTGCATGGAACTCATCCGTGGAGCTCGGTGAGGGTCGAGAGTGGCGAGCATACGCTGTCCACTGCGCTCGAATCGACTGTCGATTGGCCCTCGTCGACAGTTTTTCAAAGACTGAGGCGCAGGGTCAGCGCGGCCAGGGTGATCAATAGCACCGGGAGTGTGAGGACGATGCCCACCTTGAAGTAGTAACCCCAAGTGATCCGGATGCCTTTTCGCGCCAGAATATGCAGCCAAAGCAGTGTCGCGAGGCTGCCGATAGGCGTGATTTTCGGCCCCAGGTCGCTGCCAATCACGTTGGCGTAGATCATTGCCTCCTTGACTATGCCCACTGTGTGACTGGCCTCGATGGACAGCGCACCGATCAATACGGTTGGCAGGTTGTTCATGGCCGACGACAGCAACGCGGTCAGCAAGCCGGTCCCGAAGGCCGCGCCCCATACGCCGTATTCGGCAAAGGTGTTGAGCCAGGTGGCCAAATAGCTCGTCAGACCGGCGTTGCGTAAGCCATAGACCACCAGGTACATGCCCAAAGAGAAAATCACGATCTGCCAAGGCGCCTCCTTCAGCACCTTGCGGGTGGATATCGTATGGCCCTTGGCGGCGATCACCAGCAACAGCAACGCGCACACCGCGCTGATGGCGCTGATGGGAATCCCCAGTGGTTCCAGGGCAAAACAGCCCAACAACAGAATGCCCAGCACCCACCAACCGGCGTAGAAGGTGGCGCGGTCATGGATGGCACTGGCCGGATCGTCGAGGACGGCGGGGTCGAAGGTTTGCGGAATATCGCGCCAGAAGAACCACAGCAGCACTGCCAGTGTCGCCGCAACGCTGACCAGGTTAACCGGCACCATCACGGCGGCGTATGCGTTGAAACCGATGTTGAAATAGTCCGCGGAAACGATGTTCACCAGGTTGGACACCACCAGCGGCAGGCTGGCGGTGTCGGCGATAAACCCCGCGCCCATGACGAAGGCCAGGGTTGCCGCCGGGGAAAAACGCAGCGCCAGCAGCATCGACATGACGATCGGTGTGAGGATCAGGGCCGCACCGTCATTGGCAAACAATGCCGACACCAGGGCGCCAAGCAGCACCATATAGGCGAACAACCGTCGACCCCGGCCGCGCCCCCAACGCGCGACGTGCAGCGCAGCCCAGGCGAAGAAGCCGGCTTCGTCCAGCAGCAAGCTAATGATGATCAGCGCGACGAAGGTGCCCGTGGCGTTCCAGATGATGTGCCATACCACCGGGATGTCGGCCAGGCTGACAACGCCGCTGGCCAGCGCCAGGATCGCTCCGATGGAGGCGCTCCAGCCCACGCCCAGGCCTTTGGGCTGCCAGATGACCAGGGTAAGGGTGAACAGGAAAATGGCGACGGCGATGAGCATCAAGCACGAATCTCCAATGAGGGGGTGCAACAAGCCTTTTGATTGACCTGTGACAAGGTACGTGGATTGCAAGCCAAGTGCTTGAAATTAAAATGAAACATAGCTGTCGTAAATTGCCCGCTCTTGGTGATTAAGGAAGTACCCGCGTGACCCGTGCCACTCGAAACCTGCGCAAGACCCTCGATTCCGTTGCGGATAATAACGAAACCGCAGCCTTTGACCTGATGCGCGCGGTGGAAAAGCTTGCTGATGAGGTCTTGCGCCAGCGCTTGCTCAATACCATTCATCGCCTCAATCAGGATGCTCACGAATTACGCGAAGCCCGCGACGCGGTGGAGCGGGTGTCAGTCAAGCTGGCTTGAGCCCGTAGCGCAGCGAGCAATATCGTTCAAGACAGCGTCCGCTGGCGCTGCCATGCTTGTCGAATGTCTGTCGATGAGCCTGTCTTCCATGCCTGCTACCTTGCCTCATTACGCTTTCGCGCGAGGTGCGATCGCGATTATTCCCCTGTCCTTGGCCTGTGGCCCGTGGGGGCTGCTGGCCGGTTCTCTGGCGATTGACGCTCAGTTCACGCCCCTGGAAAGCCAAGGGCTGTCGGTCATTGTGTTTGCCGGCGCCGCGCAGTTGGTGGCGATCGGCATGGTCAAGAGTGGCGCGAGCCTGATTGCCATTTTGCTGACGACCCTGCTGCTGACTTCCCAACATCTGCTCTACGGCATGCACCTGCGCCCGACAGTTTCGCCGCTTCCGGCGCGCTGGCGCATGAGCCTGGGCTTCCTGCTGACTGACGAGTTCTTCGCGCTGGTCAGCCAGTACGATCGCGAGACCTTCAATCGCTGGTACGCCCTCGGGGTCGGCCTGACGTTTTACCTGATCTGGAATCTGTTCACCCTGGCCGGGATCGTGCTCGGCAAGAGCATTCCGAATCTGGATCAATTGGGGCTGGAGTTTTCCATCGCCGCGACCTTTATCGCCTTGATCACGCCGGTGGTGCGAGATGTGCCGAGCGTGGTCTGCGTCGCGGTGGCGCTGTTGTTCTCCGTGTTACTGAGCTACTGGCACTGGGAGTCGGCGGTGGTGGTGTCGGGCGTGTTGGGGATGAGTGCCGGGTATGCCTGCAAACGCCTGGGGGTAGGGCAGCGATGATTTTTGTGATGATTTTCGGCATGGGCCTGGCGGTTTTTTTCAACCGCTACCTGTTCCTTGAACCCCGTTTGCCGGTACGTCTCAATCGCGGTGCGCGAGAGTTTCTCGGTTTTGCGGTGCCGGGTATGTTGACGGCCATCTGTGGTCCGATCATTTTCCTCGCGGAGCATAGACTCAACCTGAGCCTGGGTAACCCGTACCTGTTGGCCGGTGCCTGTGCGGTAGCGTTGATGTTCTGGACCCGCAGCGTGCTGATTACGGTATTGCTGAGCATGGCGCTGTTTTACTGGTTCCGCTGGGTGTTGTAATAACCAGCGGCGAAACAACGTTCATCCAGTCACTGACTTTTGCTTGCGTGGCACCTGCTCAGCCAAAAGCAATGCTACAGTCGCGGTTTTCCAAGGAAACGATGGCATGCGGAAGGTGGTGATAGGTGCGTTGGTACTGGCAGCGTTGGCCGGTTGTGCCGGCTCGAAGATGAAACAGGCGCGTGCTGCCGCGCCCTACAAGACTTTGGCCTCGGATAAAGCGGCGCTGGTGGTTGCGCAGTGCATCCAGTTCGGCTGGCAGGACGAGGCAGTCTTTGGTGTCGATGCCGGTGGGTTCATGGAGCCTGCACAGGGCGGCGGCCACACGGTCTATACCACGGGCGGCGACTACTTCGTCGACGTGCGCGGCGCTGGCGCCACTACCACGGTCAGTTACTACGCCATCGAGGACAACTGGGCCGCCAAACGTCGTCTGGCGGCCCTGGCGACCTGTTTGTAAGTCGTCGCCTTAGAATTGTTCAGAAATGCCCGGCGGACACACCGCCGACGCTGACTTAATATACGTTCGCTCGCCCGATATTGGCTCTTTACCGGCACATGGACGTCGAGGCGGATGTCGGGCGAGCATCCGCTCAACGTGGCATGTAACCGAGGTGCCAGCGCCGCGGAATCTTCAGCGACACCAGCCCCAGCAGTGCCGAGAGCAGGCCGCTGACCAACAGTGCACGAATGCCCATGTGCTGTTCCAGCAAGGCGCCGATGACTGCGCCGACAAACATCCCGGCCCAGGGAATCAGTTGCACACGCCAGCCATTGCGCCGTTCTCCCAGCATCCAGCGCCCCAACCCTCGGCCGAAACGCGACAACGCGCCTGTCACGTAGGTCAGCCCCACGGGCAAACCATTCACCTCTTCGACCGCCGCATTGAGCATGCCCATGGCAATGATCGCCGCCAGCAATGCGGGTAACAGGTCATCCCACGGCCAGGCCGCGGCACCGCACAACAGCATGGCGATACACAGCAACAGCGGCAGCGCATGGCGCTTGCTGGCGCGGCTGATGATCACACCCAAGGCATTGCCGAGGACAAACGTGGTCACCAACAGTGTGAGGCGACCACTCAGGCCCAGATCGCCGTCACTGATAGCGACGGCCAGGCGCGTGGTGTTACCGCTCATGAATGAAACAAAGTCGCCGCTGGCCATAAAACCGATGGCATCGGTCATGCCGGCGAGCACCGACAGACTGGCCACCAGCATCAGTCCGACACGGCCACGCCATTTGTGTCGTTGCAGCAGGGCCGCGCTGGCCTGAGGTTTAAAGGAGGAGGGCAGCATGGGGCGGGCATCCTTGATGACTGCGGCAGTTTGTGAAAATACAGCAGGCCGGTGGCTTTATCCAAGAACTGGCTTCGAGCGCAATAGCCAGGAGGTATCATGCTTGTCCCGGCTTATCGACCTGGCTCAGATGGCTTAATCCCCACAGTACGTCCAGTACATGTTGAGTAGACCGTTCGACATGTGCGTCGCGATGGGCAATTCCCAAATGTCGCCACAGCGCAGGTCGCAGTGGCCGCATCACGATTCTGGCATCGGGCAACGGCGTGGACGCTTCATGCGGCAACAATGTCGCGCCATAACCCGCGGCCACCAGGCTCTTGATCGCGTCGTTGTAATTAAGCTGAATGCGCGGCGTGGGCTGCTCCCCTTCGCTGGCGAACCATTCTGCGGTCAGCCGCGAAAGTCGGGTGCTGTTGTCGTTCAGGATCAACGGCTGGGCGGCCAACCAGTCGGGCGTAATGACCGGCGGGCAATCCCAGCGGGCCGGCAGGAAAGCCAGCACCGGGTCGCGCCGCCACGGTTCAATCCGCAATCCCTTGATCGGTGGTTGCGGTAAGGCGACCAGCCCGATGTCCAGTGCGCCGTCGACGAGCTTTTTCAGGGTTTCCTGTGAGGTGAGCACCGCGACCTGCACATCGATCGTGGGATGCTGCTGACTCAAGGTTTCCAGGGCTTGAGGCATCAGCTGCGCAATGGCGCCCGTCGATGCGCCCAATCTCACGCGTCCCGCCAGACCCAGGACTTGACGCTGCACATCGTCCAGCGCCTGCTCGGCATCGGCCAACAGCTGTCGCGCCCGTTCCACCAGGGTTTCGCCAATCGCGGAAGGCTGAACGCGGCCCCGGGTGCGTGATAACAGCAGGGCGCCGACGCGGGACTCCAAATCGGCAATATGCAAGCTGACCGTGGGCGGCGCCAGGTTCAGCAAGCCCGCGGCCTTGGCAAACGAACCCAGGTCGGCAACGGCTACCAGGGTGCGCAAGCGGTCCAGGCTGATTTCACGCATGCATGACTCCTGATTCAGAAAATCTGAATTAAAGCATTCTTAAATTC
Source organism: Pseudomonas sp. GQ91 (assembly GCF_059758795.1). NCBI lineage: Bacteria > Pseudomonadati > Pseudomonadota > Gammaproteobacteria > Pseudomonadales > Pseudomonadaceae > Pseudomonas > Pseudomonas sp. GQ91. The sequence goes on along the minus strand of NZ_JCAXED010000001.1, from coordinate 528,259 downwards.
AACTTTCATTATTGTAGGGTCATGGAGAAGATTGCGCTTATTGAATCTTGCTGACGAGCGCTTTGCATGACCACTCCCCTGATATTTATCGACGGCGACCAAGGCACCACCGGTCTGCAAATCCACCAGAGACTGCACGAGCGGGCTGATTTGCAGTTGGTCACACTCGCCGCGCAATACCGCAAAGATCCTCAACGCCGCGCCGATGCGATCAACGCCTGCGACATCGCGATCCTCTGTTTGCCTGACGATGCGGCACGCGCTGCAGTCGCCAGCATCAGCAATCCAGCGGTGCGGGTGATCGATGCCAGTTCGGCGCACCGTATCCACCCAGACTGGACCTACGGTTTCGCGCAAATGAGTCCACAGCAGGCGCAACATATTGCCAGCGCGCGTCGGGTCAGTAATCCCGGTTGTTATCCGACCGGAGCTGTAGGTCTGCTGCGTCCGTTGCTGGAGGCCGGCTTGCTGCCCAGGGATTACCCGGTCAGCATCCATGCGGTGTCAGGCTATTCCGGCGGCGGACGTGTGGCTGTCGAAAAGCATGAGGGCGAAACCGCATCCCAGGCGTCGGCGTTTCAACTATATGGGGTGGGCCTGATGCACAAGCATGTTCCGGAGATCCAACTGTACAGCGGCTTGGCGCAGCGCCCGATGTTTGTGCCGGCATACGGCGCTTTTCGCCAGGGAATCGTCTTGAGCATCCCGCTGGAGCTACGTTTGTTGGCCCCCGGGACTGATGCGACGCGGATACAGACGTGCCTGGAGCAGCATTACGCCGATGCCGATCATGTACAGGTCATGTCGATGGGCGATGCAAAGCAACTGCTGGCTCTGGACCCGCAAATGCTCAACGGGACGGACGATATGAAGTTGATGGTGTTTGAAAATGGCAATCAGGTCCTGTTGGCCGCGGTGTTTGACAATCTAGGCAAGGGCGCCGCGGGCGCGGCCGTGCAGAACCTGGATTTGATGCTGGCAGGTGCATGACTCGGGTACAGGAGCATCACCGGCTGCCCAGCCTATCCAGCTCCGCGACCATCCAACTTGAGAAGTCCCGAAGGCGAGTCGAAAACCCCATGCTCTGTGGATCATGAGCATTGGCGTGAGCCAGGAAAAACGCCATTTGCGCACGCATTGGCGGGTAATGCTGGAGGAACAGCTCTACATGCTCCTCCAGCGTCCGCGGCCATGCTTGTGCCTGTTCAGGACGAAGGACTTGCGTCGAGCGAATCAGCTTGCGCGCCGCCTCTCGCTTCAATCGCAGCCCTTGTTTCGGGGCTTTGGCTTCATCGATGAGTGTGGCGTAGCTAGCCAGTTTGAGCGCGAAGTCACCGTTCACGGCCATGGCGATTTCGCGAGACGGTCGGAATCGTTCGAAGTGCCGGGTCAAATCATTACCGCACAAGCTTCGGCAGTGATGCTTGAGCCAGTAGCCCCAGCTGTACAGATGTTCAGGCGCCAAAATTTCTGATCGGCTGCCGATATCGAAGTCGATTTTTGTGATTACCTTGTGTCGCCCCTGCAATTGCTGGCGAACGGCCTCAAGTGCTTGTATCTCTAGCTCGGTGGCGGGATCGCGAAGTACAAGGGTGAGATCCAGGTCTGAAAAGCCGGGTCGGGCGTCGCCTGTCGCGACGCTGCCGTACAGATAAACCCCATCCAGAGTCGGCTGCACAAGCGCGAGCGTGGCGCAGACATCGGCGAGCAACGGCTGAAACTCAGGTTGGGGACTGACGTCCGGCAGGGTCAGGATAAAACCCTCCGCATCAACACCCATGACAGGCACATGCGCCATGAAACCCTCCGTGGTTCAGGGGCGATGAACTCTGATGACAAGCTCTTCATCCGGATCAGGCGCGCGGAAGTGGCTGGTAATCAGGTCAAACTCGGCATCGGTCGCCGCAAAGTCGTGGTCGCGCTGCCGGTTCCGCGCGTGAAGCCGGGCACGGCAAGTGTCGTCATCCACCTCAAGAAAATGCAGGCAATGTGGCACGCGGGCGGTCAGGGCCAAGCCGCGCAACCATGCGCGATCCGCACCGGTATTGGCGGGAAAGTCCAGTACCACGCAGACGCCTGACTCAAGCAGGTCGATCACCAGCGGCCCCAACACCCCACGAAGTCTCTGTGCACACCGCAGGTAGTCCGCTACCGAACGAATCTCTCCAGGATAGAGCCGGGAAAGCCATTGATCTTCACTGAGTACCATCGCGCCGTGTTCAACGGCGAGGGTGTTGGCCAGCGTTGACTTGCCTGATGCGATCTTGCCGCACATCAGATGCAGCGTGGGTGTTGGCATGGGTGACAAGCTCCTTGTGTCGGCTCTGGATCATGAACGACGCAGGCTGATGGTGCAAAGGCTGAGCTGCCTGGCTGAATGAACCGTGCGTCCGATTCAACTCAGCGTCAGGCGCCAGCCATCGGCGTGCCAGCTCAGGACATGAGTCGGGTTGAGCGCTTCGAGAAAGCTGGCGTCGTGGGACACCGCTATCAGCGCACCGGGAAATCCCTGCAAGGCGCGTTCAAACGCGGTGATTGATTCCAGGTCCAGGTGGTTGGTGGGCTCATCCAGTAACAGCAGTTGCGCCGGGGTAGCGCGCCACAGAGCGACGGCCATGGCGGCCTTCAAACGTTCACCACCGCTGAGCTGGCCGACCGCTTGAGTGACCCGCAATGCATCCAGTTGCAACAAGGCCAATCGAGTGCGCAACTCGCCTTCGGCCAGTGGCGTGTTCAGCAGATTGAGCTGCTCGACAATTGAATATCGATCGTCGAGCAACGCCAGTGGTTGATCGATATAGGCGCAGGCGAGGTGCACGGCGCATTCACCACTGACCGGGAGCAATTGGCCTGCCAACAGTTTGAGCAAGGTCGATTTGCCGCAACCATTCGGGCCGCTCACGGCCACCCGCACCGGCCCGGTCAGGCTCACGCTGATGAACGAAGACGGCGCCGCAGGATCAAGCCAGGGAAGTTGCACATCGATCAGCGACAGGACCTGACGCCCAGCGGGCAGAAGGAGGTCAGGCAACGCCAGCAGGATCGGCGCGTCCTCCACGACACGTTCGTGGGCCGCTCGTACGCGCTGGTCCAGTTGCTGCTTGTGTTGCACATGAGCGCTGCGCACGTTGCTGACGATTTCATTCGCGCTACCTTTCCAGCGCGCCTGGGTGAAGGCGTCGACGTTCGCGGTTTCTGCGTGTTTGCGCGCGCGTGCGGCCTGGCGCTGGAGGCTGTCATGCTCATTTTGCAGGCGCTGGCGCTCACGACGCCGCTCCAGGCGCGCATGTTCGAGCGAGGCCTGAGCGGCGTGCTGTTCGGCATCACGTTGACGGCGATAGTCGTCATAGTTGCCGCCGTAGACACGCAGGCCCAGGGGCGACAGTTCGATGATCCGACCCACTGTATCGAGCAGTTGCCGGTCATGACTGACCATGAGCAAACCGCCGCGCCAATGCGCCAGCGTCCTCAGCAGCCAGTCGCGCCCCGCGCTGTCCAGATGGTTGCTGGGTTCGTCGAGAATCAGCAATTGTGGTTTCGTCAGCAACGCACCGATCAGCGCGACCCTGGCCAACTGGCCACCGCTGAGCTGTTCGGCGGGCTGGTCAACCGCGATATCAGACAAGTCAGCGGCGTCCAGCGCCTGGCGCAGGCGTTCGGCCAGGTCCCAGCGATCATCGATCAATTCCAGGTCATCGGGCAGCGCGTGTCCTTCGGCCAGGCGCTTCAGGGCAGCAAGAACGTCGGCGCACCCCGTCAGGTGCGCCACGGTTTGCTTGGGCGCCGGGTCGATGATTTGTGGGACGTAGGCCACGCTGGCCGAGGATTTGAGAGTGCCGGAAGACGGCATCAGTTCGCCGGCGATTAAACGCGCGAGCACACTTTTACCCATGCCATTGCGTCCGACAATGGCGGTAGGTGTGTGATCGAAAGAGACTGTGAGGTCTTCCAGCAAGGTTTCGCCATTGGCGAACTGAAAACCCACGTGATGCAAGGAAACAAGTACAGGCAGCCGCTTGACGTCAGTCATCAGCACCTCCAAAACACGGTGGTACAAGCCAACAAGCGCGCCGGGCGGCTCGTTGCGTTTACATGTTGGAAGGCTTAGTGGTTCACGTCGGCGGTCGTCCTGGGGACAGAGAGGTTCGACAGGGTAGCGCAACTGGAAGTTTTCCTACAAGGTCGCAGCCAGTCGTTCGAGAAACATCGCCAATCCCACTTCCTCGGCTTTCAAGCCTTTGCGTGCCCGAGGCTTGGGCAATTTCGCCAGCTCTCCGAGGGTAAAATGCTCGAGCACAGCCGGATGAATGTAGCATTTGCGGCACACTGCCGGGGTATTGCCCAACTGCCTGGCGACATCCTTGACCATCTGGACCAGGTGCTTTTTCGCGTCGGATTCCGGTTGCCAGGCCAACTCCCGCAGCACCGCCAACGCCTGTGCGCTACCGGCCCAGGTCCGGTAATCCTTGGCGGTAAAGTCCGCGCCGGTGAGGCTGTGCAAGTAGGCGTTGACGTCGGTTGAACTGACGGTACGTCGCTCGCCGTTTTCGTCCAGGTACTGGAACAGGTTCTGTCCCGGCAGTTCCAGGCAGCGCTTGATCACATTCGCCAGTCGCCGGTCCTTCACGCTGACCTGATGCTCGATGCCGCTCTTGCCGCGAAACTGGAAGAGGATTTCACTGCCCTTGATATCCACGTGCCGCGTGCGCAAGGTGGTCAACCCATAGGAGCGGTTGTCTCGTGCATATTGGCTGTTGCCGACCCGGATCAGCGTTGCGTCCAGCAACAACACCACGGTCGCCAGGACTTTTTCCCGATTAAAACCAGGGGTGGCGATTTGCGCTTCCAGTTGCTTGCGCAGCTTGGGCAGCGCGTTGCCGAACGCCTGCAGGCGCGAATATTTGTCGCTGTCACGCACTTCGCGCCAGCGCGGGTGATAACGGTATTGCTTGCGGCCCCGGGCATCGCGCCCGGTGGCTTGCAGATGGCCTTGCGGGTCGGCGCAGATCCAGACGTCGGTATAGGCCGGTGGGATCGCCAGGGCGTTGATGCGCTGGATTTCGGCGGCGTCGCTGATGCGCTGGCCGTCGGTATCGAAATACTGGAACTTGCCGCGCAGTTTTTTACGGCGCAGGCCTGGTTGGGTGTCGTCAACGTAATGCAGGTCGCGGGGCAGGTCGGCAAACAGCGCGGAGTCGGGCATGGCAAAGTCCTGGAGGGCAATCAGGCAGGTATGACTGATTGACCGCGGCCGTGTGCGGTGGTGCCAACGGATTGCACCCGATCAGGCCAGCACTGCCACCGCCTTGATCTGCGCCCACAAGGCCTGCCCGGGATGCAGTCGCAACTGGTCCCGTGAATAGCGGGTGATCCGCGCCAGCAAGGGCGTGCCCGCCGCATCGAGACGCACCAGCACATGGGCGCTGTTGTCGGCGGGAATCTCCTCGGTCACGATCACCGGCAAGCGGTTGAGGATACTGCTGTGTTCCTCCGGTTGCAGGCTGAGGCTGACATCCCGCGCCTGCACTTTGAAGCGCAACTGTTTGCCCAGGTTCAGCGGCCCGTGGGCCACGCGCATCTGTAACGGGCAGTCGGGCAATTGCAGCGTGAGTAACTGATAGTGAGCGTCATGGGCGCTGACGGTGCCGCTGATCACGACGCCAGCCTCGTCGCCAAGCGCCAGCGGCAAGTCGAGCCGGGCCAGGGTTTCGCCGATGGGGCCGCTGGCCAGGGCCTTGCCCTCGCTGAGCAAGACGATGTGATCGGCCAGGCGCGCCACTTCATCCTGGGCATGACTGACGTACAGCAGCGGAATCTCCAACTGGTCGTGCAAGCGTTCCAGGTAGGGCAGGATTTCGCCTTTACGCTTACTGTCCAGGGCGGCGAGGGGCTCGTCCATCAGCAGCAATTGCGGGCTGGTGAGCAGGGCGCGGGCGATGCCGATGCGCTGGCGTTCGCCCCCGGACAAGTGTTCGGGACGACGCTCCAGCAAATGGCCGATACCTAAGAGCTCGGTCGCCTGCGCCAGGTCGACCCGTCGCTGTTGTCGGGGGATGCGCTTGAGGCCGAACTCCAGGTTGGCCAGCACCGACAAATGGGGAAACAGACTGGCCTCTTGAAAGACGTAGCCGATGGCGCGTTTATGCGGCGGCACAAACACGCCGTTGCGGCTGTCTTGCCAGACCTGGTCGTTGATTTGCACAAAGCCGTGATCGGCCCGTTCCAGCCCGGCGATGCAGCGCAGGCACGTGGTCTTGCCGGAACCGGAATGCCCATAGAGCGCGGTGACGCCACGACCGGGCAATTGCAGGTCGACATCCAGGGAAAAACCCGAATAGTGCAGTTGCAGAGACAGTTCAATCATCGACATCAACCCCAACCCGCGCGGGTTTTGCGGCTGGAGTAGAGGGCCAGCAACACCAGGAAAGAAAACACCAGCATCGCGCCGGCCAGCCAATGGGCTTGCAGGTATTCCATGGCTTCGACGTGATCGTAGATTTGCACCGAGACCACCCGGGTCTTGTGAGGGATATTGCCGCCGATCATCAACACCACGCCGAACTCGCCGACGGTGTGCGCGAAACCGAGAATCGAGGCGGTGATAAAGCCTGGACGGGCCAGCGGCAGGATCACACTGAAAAACGTGTCCCAAGGGTTGGCTCGCAAGGTGGCGGCCACTTCCAGCGGACGGCTGCCAATCGCCGAAAACGCGTTCTGCAACGGCTGCACCACAAAGGGCATCGAATAGATCACCGAGCCGATCACCAGGCCCGCAAAACTGAAGGTCAGCGTGCCCAGCCCCAGCCATTGGGTGAACTGGCCGAGGTAGCCGTTGGGCCCCATGGCCAGCAGTAGGTAAAAGCCGATCACCGTCGGTGGCAGCACCAAAGGCAGGGCGACCACCGCGCCAACCGGCCCGCGCCACCACGAGCGCGTGCGCGAAAGCCATAAGGCAATCGGCGTACCGATGATCAGCAGAATCACGGTGGTCAGCGACGCCAGTTTCAGGGTCAGCCAGATCGCGGAAAAATCGGCACTCGATAGAGGCATTTACAATTGGTAACCGTAGGATTTGATGATGGCGGCGGCTTTCGGCCCTTTGAGGTAGTCAACCAGCGCCTGGACGGCCGGGTTGTCTTTGCCTTTATCGAGGATCACTGCGTCCTGTTTGATCGGGTCATGCAGCCGTGCGGGAACGATCCAGGCGGAACCGCTGCTGACGTGGCCCTCTTTATAAATCTGCGACAAGGCGACAAACCCCAGTTCGGCATTGCCAGTGGACACAAACTGGTAGGCCTGGGTGATGTTCTGGCCTTCAACGATTTTGTCTTTGAGCTGTTCGTGCAGGCCCAGCGTCGCCAATACCTGGGTGGCGGCGAGGCCATACGGCGCCGTTTTGGGATTGGCAATCGACAGATGCTGATAGTCATTTTTCTTCAGCACCGCGCCGTTGGCGTCGACATAACCTGCCTTGGGCGACCACAACGCGAGGGTGCCGACAGCGTAGGTGAAGCGTGAGCCCTTGACGGCATTGCCTTCGCTTTCAAGCTTTTGCGGGGTTGTGTCGTCGGCACTCAGGAACATTTCGTACGGTGCGCCGTTGTTGATCTGGGCATAGAACTGCCCTGTGGCACCGTAGGCGGCAACCAATGTGTGGCCGGTGTCTTTTTCGAAGGCGGCGGCAATTGCCTGGATCGGCGCGGTGAAGTTGGAGGCTACCGCGACCTGGACCTCGTCGGCCTGGGCCGAACCGAAGGTAAAGAGGGCGATCAGTGCGGCCAGCCTTGCAGCTTCGGGATATTGCGGTGAAAAAATGCGGGTACCCATATCAAGCAGCTCCTGGGGCGGGCAAAGGGTCGATAGCGCTATGTACGGGAATATATAGCGATCAACCCTCGGTGGTACAGTGCAACGTTGCCCCTGAAGCCGGTATTTTCAGGTTCTTTGAAGTTTTTCCAGTGCTTGTGCGCCTAAGGTTCGGGTCAGTTCATAGCTCGTCTGGTCCTTGCACAGGCGCAACGCCTGTCCCGACCACAGATTGCTGAACTCGGCTTCGCGCTTGGCCTTCAACGGCATCAAGGCGCCGCCGGACAACGGAAACGCTGGGGCGGCGGGGTTGATCGGTCCCAGTTCGCGCATGATCCGATTGATGATGCCGCGCGCCGGGCGCCCGGTGAACAGGTTGGTCAACGCCGTCTCACTGGCTTGGGCACTGCGCAATGCAGAGTGGTGTGACGCCGTGACGCTGGCCTCCGGGGTGAACAGGTAAGCTGTGCCGATCTGTACCGCCGACGCCCCGAGGGCGAACGCCGCGACGATGCCCCGCGCATCACCGATGCCGCCGGCCGCGATCACCGGCAGACTGACGGCATCGACAATCTGCGGCACCAAGGCCATGGTGCCGATCTGGCTGTTGAGGTCCTCGCTGAGGAACATCCCGCGATGGCCGCCGGCTTCATAACCCATGGCGATGATGGCGTCGCAGCCGTGCTGCTCCAGCCAGATTGCCTCCTGCACGGTGGTGGCGGACGACAACACTTTTGCACCCGTGGCCTTGACTCGCTCCAGCAGACGCTTCTCCGGCAGGCCGAAGTGAAAACTGACCACTTCGGGGCGAAATTCTTCCACTACTTCACACGCGACACTGTCGAACGGCGCACGATTTGACACGGGTGTCGGCGCATCGAAGTCGGCGCCCAGTTCACGGTAGTAGGGCTCCAGCAGGTTTTTCCACTGGCGATCACGCTCGGCATCGGCAGGTGGAGGTTGGTGACAGAAGAAGTTGACGTTCAGCGGTCGCGTGCCGGCTGCGCGCAAGGTGCTCAGCGCCTCGCGCAGTTGTTCGATACTCAGGGCTGCGGCGGGCATGGAACCCAAGGCCCCGGCGCGGCGGGCGGCAATCACCATCGCGGTCCCGGTGGCGCCCGCCATGGGGGCTTGAATGATCGGCAGTTCAATGCCCAGCAGATCGAGAATGCGGGTGTCTGGCCAGGTGCTCATGGATCGCGTCTCCAGAAGGAATGCATGCCCGCTGTTTTAGCAGGGCCTGGGCACCGGCGGCCAGTCTGTTTTATTCACTGGACGAACCCGGCGTTTCATGCCGGGTTCCTTGGCCAGTCTCAGTCAATGGCGTGTCCCAGCACCGCATGGATTCGTTGGGCAATATGCGCGGCATGGGTTTCCAGGGCGAAATGCCCGGTGTCGAGTAATTCCACCACCGCCTCAGGGTTGTCGACCTTGTAAGCGTGAGCGCCGGGGGGAATGAAAAATGGATCATTGCGCCCCCAGATCACCAGCGTCGGCAGTTGTGTGGCTCGGAAAAAGGCCTGGAAAGCCGGGTACAACGTCAGGTTGTTGCGGTAATCGAGGAACAGGTCGAGCTGGATCTCGTCATTGCCGGGGCGCTGCATCAGCAGCGTGTCGAGCATATAGGACTCAGGTGCGACCAGCTCCGGCTGAGCCACCCCATGCAGGTACTGATCGCGGGTGCCTTCCAGGCTGACCACCGCATGACGGATCACCTCCCGATTGGCTGGGCTCGGATCGGCCCAGTAGGTGCGGATCGGCGCCCACGCATCGCCCAGCCCTTGCAGGTAAGCGTTGCCATTTTGCGACACCAGCGCGCTGACCCGCTGCGGATGGGCCACCGCCAGGCGCAGGCCCACCGGCGCACCGTAGTCGAATACGTACAGGGCATAGCGACTGAGCTCAAGCACATCAACGAAGTGGCCGACGGTGGTGGCCAGATTGTCGAAGCTGTAGTGGTACTCGCGTTCGGCGGGCACTTCGGTAAAGCCAAACCCCGGCAGATCCGGCGCGATCACGCGGTAGCGGGTGGCGAGCAGCGGGATCAGGTCGCGGTACATATGGGAGGAACTGGGGAAACCGTGCAGCAGCAATATGACCGGTGCCGAAGGATCACCGGCTTCGCGATAGAACACGCGTACGCCATCGGCGTCGACATGACGGTAGTGGATTACGGGGGTTGAGAGCGACATGACTGCGTTCCTTATGTAACTGTTTAAAGATATTTAATGGGTTACCAGGTAAGCAGGCTGCGCCGAAATCTGTAACCTGTCAAATCAATTTATTTGGTTACTGTGTTGGCGTGTATTTCTGATTCTGTAACTACACAAATAGTTGAATAGCAGTTACTCTCGTGAGGTGTTCAAGAGGACCTGCCATGACCGTCATCCCCCCAACCGATTCGCCGCTGGAACCTTACGTGCTGGCGGATGAGCCCGTGCTGGACCTGCTAAATACCCGCGCCAATGTTGACGGAGTGCCACGGGACTTCTGGCAGACGGATGCCGATGTCGAGCGTTGGCTGGTGCGTCTGGGATGGGCTGGGGAGGGCGGCTTGCCGGTGTTTGAGAAGGGGGCTTTGCTGCATGTCGCCCGGGGATTGCGCGAGGTGGTCCGGGAGGTACTGGAACAGCGCAAGGTGGGTCAGCAAGGGGATCCGAGCGCGCTCAACGGTTTTTTGCGCAAGGCTGTCAGCCATCCGCTACTGGTATGGCCCGCGCCGGGTGAGGTGCGCCTGGAGCGCCAGCGCAAGCTGCAAACCCCCGAACAGTTTCTTGCACCGCTTGCCGAGGCCGCGGCGGTCCTGCTGGTCGAGGGCGATTTCGGCTTGATCCGCACCTGCGAACATCCTGAGTGCGTGTTGTGGTTCTACGACCGTACCAAGGGCCACAAGCGCCGCTGGTGCAGCATGGCGCTGTGTGGCAATCGGCATAAGGTGGCGCAGTTTCGTCTGCGCAAGTTACAAGGATAAAGGGCTTCTGTCAGGCGTGGCGCCTTCGCGCTCCAGCAACTGACGCTTGCGCTCCACGCCCCAACGGTACCCTGACAGATTGCCATCGCTGCGTACTACCCGATGACAAGGAATCGCTACCGCCAGCCGGTTGGCCCCGCACGCTTGGGCCACCGCGCGACAAGCGCTTGGCGCACCGATTTGCCTGGCAATCTCGGCGTAACTGGCGGTGCCGCCGGGGGGAATGTTGCGCAAGGCTTGCCAGACCCGTTCTTGAAATGCTGTGCCGCGCACATCCAGGGGCAGGTCCAGGCCCAGGGCTGGCGCTTCGACAAAACCGACGACCTGGGCGATCAATTGCTCGAAGCCGTGATCGGCACCGATGAGATTCGCCCGCGGAAACTGGTCCTGCAGGTCACGCACCAGTTTCTCTGGATCGTCCCCCAGCAGAATCGCGCATACGCCCCGATTGCTTTGCGCCACCAGAATTGCACCGAGGGAGCACTGGCCGACCGCAAAGCGAATATCACTGTTGGTACCGCCGGCCTTGTAATCACCGGGCTTCATCCCGAGTAACTGATCGGCGTTCTCGTAGAATCGGCTGTTGGAATTGAACCCGGCGTCATAGAGCGCATCCGTTACCGAATGACTGTCCTTAAGCCCGTCACGCACCTTGCGTGAGCGATGGGCGTTGGCATAGCCCTTGGGCGTCAGGCCGGTGACGGCCTTGAATATCCGATGAAAATAAAACGGACTCAGGCCGGCGAGGTCGGCCAGGGCCTCGAGGCTGGGCAGGTTTTCGGCGTGTTCGATGTGCCGGCAGGCTGTGGCGACGATGTGGGCATGGCGCTGCGCGACTTGGTTTTGATCCCCTGATGCGCGTTTGCTGGCACGGTATCCGGCGACCTCGGCGTGATGCGCGGTGTCGAAGAACTCGACGTTTTCCGGACGTGGCAGGCGCGCGGCACTCCCGGGGCGACAATAGACACCGGTGGTTTTTACGCCGTAGACGAACTGCAGATCGGCCTTGGGGTCGCGGGCAACGATAGCGGCCCAGCGTGGGTCTTGTTCAGTGGGGTGGCGCGTCGTCATGGTTGCTTACTCCGGGGCGAACATGACCAGATTAGCCTGGCGGCTGATGCGCGGCACTCCGATGCTTGCGGTCAAATTCACCCGGCCATGCGAAAGGTCAGATTGATGCGCTGCGGGCCCATTTGCGGGTGCACTCCTTCCTTTATGGGGAGCACGCCATGAAAGCGCAAGCGGTCCACGCCGCCCCAGACCACTACATCGCCATGGAGCAGCGAGATTTTTTGCGTCTTGTCACTGCGCAGTTGGCCGCCAAACAGAAATACCGCCGGCAATCCAAGGGAAACCGAGACCACCGGTGCGGCATAGTCGCGTTCGTTCTTGTCCTGATGCAGAGACATTTTCGCGCCTGGCACATAGCGGTTGATCAGGCACGTGTCCGGCTCGAAAAGGGCGAACCCCGCTTCAGCCGCCGCGGCTACCGCCAGTTGACGCATGCTATCGGGCAGCGCGGGCCAGGGTTGCTGGCTGTCGGGGTCGAGGGGTGTGTAGCGGTAACCGGTGCGATTCGTGCTCCAGCCCAGTTCGCCGCAACTGCTCAATGCCGCCGACATGGTAAAGCCGCCCGGGGTAACCATCTTTCTAAACGGAGATTGCGCCAGCACGTGGCGTAACTCTGGCAACAAGCGCTCGACCCAGGGCAGGGCGTAGCCCCTGAGGACATGGGACTGCTCGCCCACCTGTTCGCTGCCCGCCGGTTGCTGCAAGGCGTCTTCGGCGAACAGGTCGGCGGTGGGTCCGGGAATCGGCTTACTGCGCATCGTGAAAAATCACTCCCAAGGTATGACGTTTGCCACTGTGCAGAACACTGACCCCGTGGCGCAAGCTCACCCGATAAAATCCTCGCGAACCGGGCATGGGCCGCTGGTTGACCGCAAAGATCACCGCGTCACCTCGATTCAAGGGCACCACCTGGACCCGAGATTGCATCCTTGGGCGCTGTTCGGTGAGTACCAGTTCGCCGCCGCTGAAGTCCTCGCCCGGCTGCGATAAAAGGATTGCGACCTGAAGGGGGAAGACATGTTCACCGTAAAGATCCTGGTGTAAGCAGTTGTAGTCTCCGGGGCCATATTGCAAGAGCAACGGGGTAGGGCGGTGCTGGCCGGCGGCGTGGCATCGCGCGATAAAGTCGGCATGCGTGGGCGGGTAGGTGACCGGCAGCTTCATCTGATCGTTCCAGCGATTGGCCTGCGACACCAGGTACGGATAAATGTGTTCGCGCAGTTCACTGACCAGGGCGGGCAGCGGGTAACGCCAGTATTTGTACTCGCCCCGGCCAAAGCCATGCCTGGCCATCACCACATGGGAACGAAACAGTTCCTGTCGCGGGTAATAGCTGCTCAGTTCGGCGCATTCGCGGGCATCCAGCAGACCAGTCATCAGCGCATGGCCCTGTTGATCGAGCGCCTGCTCGATAGCGCGCCAGTCCTGGGTGGCCAGGCGCTCGGTCGGTGAGGCGTGTACGGATGAAGTGAGCATTGGCGAGTTCCTGCAGCAACGGGGAAAGCTGCAGTCTAGAAAGTCGCCAAGGGAGTGGCACTCCGATGCTTGCGCTCGAATTACAACGCCTTGCTCACGTTGATCTCAGTGATTTCATCATTGGCATCGTGAATTTTTGCCAGGGCTTGCTTGGCCTCTTCGACGCTGGCCGCTTGCAACTGAGCGAATTCGAAACGGCGTTCGCCGTTGAGTTTGTACTTGATGACGTATTTGGTGGTTTGAGTCACGGTATTTCCTGTCGGTTGCGGGGGGATCAGCTCAGCTTGGAGTGGGTGCGGCGAACGATGCGGATCTTGTGAGACAAGGTCGGCTTGCGGGTGACGCTGATGGCTCGACGGGTGACAACGTCGAGGGTGATGTTCCAGAATCCGGTACTGGGCGCGGTGATCTTGGCCGGGAATTTTTCGAACGCGCCACCATGATAGGTATGGCGACCACCATTTTTGAAACTGCGGAAATTCGCATCGCTCATCAGACGAATATTACAAGTTTGCGAGCATTCGATGACGACAATGTCCCCTTCGTTCAGGTGTTCGCGCTGGTGAATGAATTTCATGGGAGTCTCTCCAGAAGGGCTTTTTCTGAAAAATCAGAACGATACGTAGGTTAAGATGGAGTTTATCAGTCCCGGCGCGTTTATTATCGGGTCGTCGTCGGCGTCTTCGACAATTTAAAACAGTTATTTCTCGAGTTATCAGGGATAAATCCTGCACGGGTGGGAGAAAAATACCTTCCCCGCTGTCGTAGGGTCTTTAACGGAGGTTTTGTATGAAGTGGAGTGTATTGGTTCTGGCCCTGGCAGTAAGTGGATGTGCTTCGGTGGCAGACATCAAACAGACACCGCCAACGCTGGCGGTCATCTCCGGGAAAAAGCCGCAGGAATACGCGGCGTGTGTTGTCCAAAAGCTTTCGTCGACCCGCCGACCGTCGCAGATCGAGCCCCAGAAGGAAGGGGTCCGGGTGATCGTGCCACAAAAGTTTTCCGCCGACCCATCTGCTATTTTCGAGATCGAAAACCGTTCAAGCGGCAGCAGCATCAAGCTTTATGAAAGCATGTCCAACGTCCCGATTCGTCCAGGCGACGTGAAAAAAGCCGGGGAAGAGTGCATTTCCGGCTGAGCCCACGGAACCGCTGATACACCCTCCACCCCGATCAAGAAACCTGGTCTGCGTTGCAGCGCCAGGTTTTTCTGCCTGAAACACCATAAGGCATCCGGTAAACTATGTTCTACCCACAACAAATGCCGCTGAAACCGAGGGTTTCAGCGGCATTGTCATTTTGGAAATCAGTCATGAAGCGCGAACGCGTCAGAGAGCGGCATGCAGGGGGACATATCTCTGCCACCCATGTGATTCAAAATCCGGCCAATTCCGGGGAGTGGATCGTGTTTTTCAAGAAGAGTGCCGGGCGCAGCTTCTTTCTGGTGGATGAGCAGGATGAAGTCGAATCCTTCCAGCGCCTCGACGACGTGATCGACACTCTTCGTGGTCTCGGCATCAAGTTTGCCGAGATCCACATGTAATCGGCCACGTTACTTGCAGACCACCACGACACTGCGGCCTTTGAAGTTGCCAACGTCTGCGCCCAATGTCTTGTCGCTTTCCTTCAGCGCCGGTGTGCCTTCGGTGCCGACGATCCGGTAGCCCGTGCCTGCGCAAGACGCATCGGCTTTCTCGTAGCAACTGGCCCAGGAATTGGCCTCGCCCGAGCAATCAATCGTGAGACCTTGCTCGCCGTTTTCCAGGTAGGTGTCAGAGGTGGTGGTGCAGCCGGAGAGTGCCAGTACCGCAATCAGTGCCAGAATCTTGTTCATAGGTAGGGTCGTCGTTGAGAGGTGTTGAGGAAGCGCTGACACTGTCGTGGGGCGGTTTCGGGAAGATTATAGCGAACGGCCATCAAGGTACAGACAAACACAAAAAAGCCCCGTTCACCGTGTGCGGGCGAACGGGGCGTTCAGTCCGGTCTAGCGCTTGGTTTTTTTCTGTGCGTGCCCGGTTTCATCTACAAATACTTCGGCCACGGCAATCGCCTCGCGCTCGGTGGCGAATGTGCCGGCAACGCTTTCGCCGTGGAAATTGATCAGGCTCCACCGGCCATCCGCCTGCTGTTTGATCAGGTACCCGTTAACGCCTTTTGGTTCCGACATCTATTTGTCTCATTGTCTGGTTCAAGTGCGTAATGATAGCGGCAAATCCAGTCCGGCAGCGCAAGTTGTTGCAGGTCAGTGCCGAGGGCCATAAAGCATGTTAAAAAGGACACGGCCTTGCAAATCAAGGTGGGTGCGTGTTTCAGCCAGCGTTTGGAACGCTTGTTTGAATGCAAGTGGAACTAACCGCGACATTTTTTCTCTATGTTGACATCGCAACGCCAGCAGGAGCCATTGTAAGGTGACTGCGGCCTGATTAGACTGCGCCGAATTTCGTACGCACAGCCCTTATTAAGGACTTATATGATCAAGAAATGCTTGTTCCCAGCAGCCGGTTACGGTACTCGCTTCCTGCCAGCGACTAAAGCCATGCCCAAAGAGATGCTGCCGGTGGTAAACAAGCCACTGATCCAGTACGGCGTCGAAGAAGCACTGGACGCCGGCCTGAACGAAATCTCCATCGTGACCGGACGTGGCAAGCGCGCGCTGGAAGACCACTTCGACATCAGCTATGAGCTGGAAAACCAGATCAAGGGCACCGACAAGGAAAAGTACCTGGTCGGTATCCGCAAGCTGCTTGACGAATGCTCGTTCTCCTACACTCGCCAGACCCAAATGAAGGGCCTTGGTCACGCAATCCTGACCGGTCGCCCGCTGATTGGTGACGAGCCTTTCGCAGTGGTGCTGGCGGATGACTTGTGCGTCAACCTGGAAGGCGACGGTGTATTGACCCAGATGGTCAAGCTTTACCAGAAGTACCGTTGCACGATTGTTGCGGTTCAAGAGGTCGATCCTCAGGAAACCAACAAGTACGGCGTGATCGCTGGTGACGACATCGGTGATGGCCTGATTCGCGTGCGCGACATGGTTGAGAAACCGGCGCCGGAAGATGCACCGTCGAACCTCGCGATCATTGGTCGCTATATCCTGACCCCGGACATCTTCAAGCTGATCGAAGAAACCGAGCCAGGCAAGGGTGGCGAAATCCAGATCACTGACGCCCTGATGAAACAAGCCAAAGACGGCTGCGTCATTGCCTACAAATTCAAAGGCCGTCGTTTCGACTGCGGTGGCGCCGAGGGCTACATCGAGGCAACCAACTTCTGCTACGAACACTTCTACAAGACGGGCAAGGCCTACTGATTCAGGTTTGCCGCCAGCAATGAAAAGCCGCCTGCGCAGACTGGGTGACACCTAGCCCCGCGCGGGCGCTCAACGAAAATGCTCCGTATCGCAAGGTACGGAGCATTTTTCGTCATGGGCCTACATAGCCGACCTTGAACCGGCGATGAAGGCTCGCTGGGTGATAAGGCGCTCGCCGCGCAGCGGTTCGACGGTGTAGCGCAGATCGCTTTGGCGGGGCATGGGGGGCCTGCGGTTGATGTGGCTTGCTTAAGCCGGTTTACGCCAGTCATCCGAAGCTTCGGTACCGGCCACCACGTGGCTCCAACTCACCTTGCGGTAGGCCAGACTGGTCTTGATCAGTTGGGTGTAGTTGGCGTTGTCGCTGTGCTGGGCGTGGGGCAGTACCGTGTGGATCTCGACGACGGTGGCGTCTTCCAGCTTGGTGGTGAAGAAATGCTCCTGCTTGCCATCACCCGAGGTGCGGTACCACTTGACCTCGACGGTGGGCAACATTTCTCCTGAGGCCAGGGCTTGGTAGAGCAATGGCGAGGCCTTGCTCAGGGCACTGGTGAACTTCAACGGTTTATGCACCCGTTGCCCGGACGGTTGGCCACTTTGCGGGTCGGTAGGGGTGCCGATTTCGTGGTCTATTGCCTGGGCGAGGATTTCATCTTCATGGCCTTCCACATAAACGTTGCCCACTGAGTCGGCGGTGAAGGCGCCCTTGGTGATATGGCCCTGGTTTTTGCCGTGGATGCTGATATACGCGGGTGTTGGCATGACAAGCTCCTTGTCGCGATCGATTGAGCGACCCGTGGGGTCGTGGGTTATGACCGATAAGGCCATGGCTTTGCAGGTGTTCGAAATGAACACGCTGAAAATCGGTTACAGGTTGAGAATCCCTTCCAGGGAGACCAACACTTGCTGGGTAATGGCGTTCAGGCGCAGGGTGTAGATCGTGTAGACGGTCATTAACACGACGGTCGCCACGGCCCACGGCGTCCACCACGGCCACGCGCGCTTGATGCGGTAGTTGCGCGGCGCGACGTGGCTCAGCGGGTCGCTCAGGCGCTTGGGCGTTTCGCCACGCAGCGGACGCAACAGGCTGTGCAGGTGGTTGAGGATTTTCTGTATTTCGTCATCGCCCTTGACATGGGTGCCGTATTTGCCCTTGAGGCCGGAGATCAGGCACTGATACATGAACTCCAGCACATGCTGGTACCTGGCCGCTTCGGGGATCATGTTCGCCAGCACCGTGAAGAATTTTTCGCCGCCCCGGGTTTCTCCATGAAACTGGCTGAGCAATGAGCGTGCGCTCCAACTGGAGAGCCTGCCCCACGAGGTACTCATGACCACCTCGTCCAGCAACAGGCACAGGCTGTAGGAGTAAGCCTTGAGCGTGCCGGCGTCGTAATCGAGCTGGCTGACTTCTCCCATCACCGTGATGATCTGGTTGCTGACACTTTGGTACAGCGCAGGCACATCGTCGTGTCGGTCCAGGTGGCGCAGACGGATCACCAGGCCGATCAGGGGCGTGGCGGCATCGCACAGGGGATTCCAGGCCAGGCCGCGCATTTCGAACTCTGGATCGGCCAGGTCGGTGTGGTGGGTGACGTAGCGCGTTGCACTGTCATCGTCGATGGCGCCGCAGGCCTCCTCGTGACGCCATGAGTCCGTTGTGGCCTTAGTCATCTTTCTCACTCCTGATTGCCCAGAACTGCAATTCCAAGTCCGGAAACTCCCCCGCGATATGGAAACCAAACCCGCTGCCGCTGCTCAGGCTCTCCCAGGCGGGGTGATGACGGTCGAGCTCGAAGTAACTGAAGCCGGCATGGAACGGCAGATGCCGCGGCGCCACCGGCAGCGGCATCAGCGCAATGCCTGGCAGTTGCAGGCTGACCAGTTGCTCGAGGGTCTCGGTGGAGCTGATCTTGATCTGCTTGGGCAATTGCTGGCGCAGCGTTTCCAGCGGCAGATCGGCCCGCACGGCAAGGATGAATTCGGCGTTGTCCAGCAGGCGTTTGTCGTGCAATGTCGCGGTCCGCACGCCGTATTGCTGGACTTCGATGGGCAGCGAAACCGCACGTGGTTGCAGTACGGTTCCGAGGACACGGCGCAGGGTATGTTCCAAGGTCAGGAACGACCCGCGCAGATTGTCGTGTTGGTAGGCCGGGTATTCCTGGGGCAGGTGCCCTTCATCGGTGAAGGTCACCAGTTCGCCGCAGGCCTGGGCCAGCGCGATGTACAGCCGCTCCGGGTGGACCTGGCGTTGACGAGCCAGGTGCTGGAACAGCGGGAACAAACGGTTGAGAGTCTGCAGCAGGTTGAAATCAGTGACATCCGCTATCCCCGATTGCCCCGGCGAACTGATACGCTGGGCCAGGTTTTTGGCCCGCTCTCGTATCAGCCCAGCCACTTCGCCCAAGTAGCGATGCAGCGCCGGTACGGCTTGCAAGGACAGGCTGGTGGGATAGAAGTGCTCGTCCATTACCAGGCTCCCATCCGGACGTTTGTCTTTGATTCGTCCTATGGCGATACCGGTAAAGGCACTGCGGTCGCTGCGTTCGAGCATCAGTTGCAGGTTGGGCACCGCCAGGTCCATGCCGACCTGATCGCCGTCATCGCTGTGGGTATCGCGTATTTCTTCGCGTCGAGCGATGTAGCGGCTGTTGCCATACTGGTCGGGCCACCGCACTTCGAGGGCGCCGTTGGCGCTGAGCGGCAGGGCCAGATAAACAATCTGGTTGACCGCGCTGCTGTCGGCGATCTCCAGCGGGGCGGGGGGCGCCAGGTCGCGGGGGATATCGAAGACACTGCCATCGGGCATGATCCCGCGCGCCTGGGTGATGGCGACCTTGCCAAAGCTCAGGTATTCGTTGTTCAACTCCAGCTCGCTAAAGCCGTAGAGAGCCTCGTTAAGACTGCGCAGGCGCTGATGCGTGGCTGCCTCGGCGGCGCGAGCCTGTTGCTGGAAGTGCTGGGGTTTGACGAACAAACCTTCATGCCAGATGACGGGGTTGCGTGAACTCATCGGTAATTACTCTGCGCAAAAGCGGCTGGAAATGAAGTCATCGGGTTTCCCCTTTGAGACTGACCTGCGAGGCCTCCAACTGCACCAGCACCGCGTACTGCCGACCCTTGGGTTCGACCCGCAGACGCTGCTTCCACTGGGTGACATCGGCGCTGTGGTAGTTGGCGATCACTGCGATAAAGCGGGTGTCTTCGTCCAGGGCGCGCAGGTCGACGAACTTGAATTGGCCAGGGTTAAGCAGATAGTCGTCGGCGCGGATAAAGGTGCTGCCCAAGGTCTTTTCCAGATCTTCGGCTATGGCTTGCGGACTGGCGTTGGCCAGCAGCGAGTCGTCGCTCAACTGCATGACCTTGAAGGCGATAGGCGTGGCGATGTGCTGCAGCCTCGAGTTGCCCAGGGGCGTGGTCAGGCTGACTCCCTGAACGTCGTAGTCGCCCAGCAGCGCCTCTTCGATGGGGGACATCGGCAACACGGGTGCCGGTTCCAAGGTCGGTGACGATTGGGCCGGTAGGGTTTGGTAAAGGTGATCGAGCAGGGTTTGAATTTTCTCCGTCAGTGCCTGTGGGTTGATGGCCTGGACGTTGAGGTTGTAGGGCGAGCGGCTCGGGTCCTCATCCGTATCTGGTGCGGAGCCGGTACTGATCAGGCGCTGGTTGACGTCGTCGCTGGCATGCAGGCTCAGGGAGTAGCGGCTGAGCTGATCGTCGGGTCCGCCGACCGGGGTTGACGGATCCCGGATCACCTGACCGATCTTGCCAAGCAGGGTGCAGCCGCCCAGGGCGAGGAGGGCGAACAACAGGGTGCCCAGGCGCAGGTTGCTGAACAGCCTGGCAGGGCCGGAGCGATTGGGCACTCGCGTGTGTGCGTCAGGCACCGGCTTTGGCGATGGCGCTGCGTCCAATGCCCGCAGCGGATCCCCTTGCTCCGCCAAATCCATGGGTTGGCAAAGGCGTTCGAACTCAGGGCAAACGGCCGGTCGCGGATTCGTCAGGGGCAGGCTCGGCAGGTCTTCCAAGTACCACGCTTGCATGCTCTCGGGGCGCTCGGTGAGCAGTTCCTCGAGCGTGCAATGACGTGGGTCGTACTCGCCAAGCGCGTGTCCGTGCAAATGCACCGTGACCTGATAGGCGCCAATGCGCAGAAGATCACCTTCGTTCAGGCGCCCCGTTACATGGCGTCCCAAGGGTAAGTCATGGCCATTGACGTAGGTGTTGCCACAGCGGTCGGTCACGCAGAAGTGCCCTTCGACGATGCGGATGTCGCAATGGTTGGGCTGTACGCTGTTGTGGCGGTCCTCCAGGCGCCAGTCAGCGGTGACACTGCCGATGCTGCCGCCCTGTGGGCCGAAGCGATGACTGGGCAGGTAGCCATGCAGTAACTGTGCGGGGTTGCCGATTATCAAGGTCAGGTTCATGCGCGCCCTCGAATCCGCACCACGGCGGGATGAGGTTGTTCCTGACGTTCGATAAAACTGGTCCAACCCAGATGGGTACCGTTGTTGCGTTGGAGGTTGAAAGGGGGAACGTCCTCTTCTCGCAGTCCCAACTCCAGATCGTAGGCGGTAGCGTCGCGCAGCAGGAAGTCCATCAATTGACGCAATCGCCCGAATTGCTCGCCGCTGGGTAAAAACTGCCGAAAGCGCAATTGGGTCAGGTGGGGAACCACCAGCGTGAACTTGCTGGCGCGGGTTTTGCTACGCTCGCCCACTACAAAGTCGCTGCCCAGCGTGCCGTTGGCCTTGCCCAATAGCAGACGCTGACGCTGCGGCAAACTCACCGAACGCGCCTCGAACTCGCGAATGTGCACGCCCTGCAGATCGAAGCAATGCTCGACGATGCCGGACACCACCGACGGCGAGCGGCTGCGACTGGCGATCAAGCCGGCAAAGCTCAGCAGGCGGCCCCAGGGTAACGGCGTTGATCCGCGCAAGTCGTTGTCGTTCAACCCGATCAGGGAGAATACATAGCGCGAAAAGCGGTCGCTTGCCTCTGCCTGAAAGCGAATGTAGTAGCGGTATTTACGCCAGCTATGGTGCAGCAGGGTCAGCAGGCGATGATTGAAAAAGTCCATGAAGGCCGGGCGAATGCCGCGCTCCTGCGCCTGTTCGTAGGCCAGGCGGTCCAGGTAATAGCCGGGCAGCGGCGAGTCGCTGCCATGCAGGCCAAAGAAGCTGGTCTGCAGGCGATAGCGTACTTCTTCGTGTTCCTCCTCCAGGCGCGTGGCCCGAACCACGTCCGAGGACGGAAAGCCCAGCCCCGCGTGACTTTGCAGGCGCACTCGACGGCGCGCCGTCGAACTTAATGGCTGAGCTTCCAGGTCATCGCCGTGCAGGGCATGCAGATGCTCCAGCAAACGGTGAAACGAATAGTTTCGCGCGTCGGCCAGCAGCCGGTCGGCTAGATCACGGGTTGTCTGCCGGTCAACAGTGGCCATTCGTAGTGCTCGTTGTTAGTGGTATTGATCACTTCCAGGCGATGGAAGGAGTTGATGCTCGCGTACAGGGCGAAGAAGTGCGAAAGCACACTGGCAAACAGGTACAGCTCGCCTTCGCAAAGAAAAGCGTTCTGGTCCAGTCGCAAGCGGGTGTGTAAGCCGCGTACCGGCAGGCCCTTCATCAGCCAGTCGATCGGGGTGGTGACGGCTTCATGGATCCCGTTCAAGCGTTTGCGCGTGGCGCGAGCCTGTTGCAGGTCGTGCAAGGCCGCGAAGTCATAAGCGCGGATTACCGCCTTGAGCGGCTCGGCCGACAACAACGACAGGTAGTTCAGCGACAGGTTGGAAATCAGCGTCCAGTGCAGGCTGCTGTCCAACACCGGCCGATAAGCGCGAGTCGGTGCAGTCAGGTTGGTGTAACTGGCGAACGATGGCGTGACTTCGGTGGACAGCGACACATCGCCCACCCCCAGCAACTGCGGGAGGTCACCGTTGCTGCAGGTCAACTCAATGGATGCGGCTTCATGTTCCCCGATGTACTGACTTTCATCACCACGCACGAACGCGATGCGATGGCGCAAGCCTTCACGGCCGTGGGAATCCTCGATATGCGTACGGAAATACAGTGCCGTGCGGCCCCGCGCATGTTCGATCTCATGCTGGAACGACTCGAACGGGGTAAAGCGCCGCAACGGATCGCCCGTGTGCTCCTTGTCGGCGGCGTCCCAGCCGGCCACCTGGTCGACACTGAAAATCTCATAGGCTTCGGGGTGGTTGCCGCTGGGGCTGATACGCCGTTCCAGGCTGCGCCCGTCCAGCGCGATAGGGTTGGCATCGTGCCTGAACAGGTTGACCGCGGGTGCGCAATACAGAT
Source organism: Pseudomonas sp. GQ91 (assembly GCF_059758795.1). Lineage (NCBI taxonomy): Bacteria > Pseudomonadati > Pseudomonadota > Gammaproteobacteria > Pseudomonadales > Pseudomonadaceae > Pseudomonas > Pseudomonas sp. GQ91. Next base: position 505,304 of record NZ_JCAXED010000001.1, on the reverse strand, counting down.
GCAGGTCGCGGGTGCGCAGGCGGATATCGGGCGGCATGGGCCGGGTGAACTGAAATTCGAAATGCAAGGTTGTGGCGCTGACGTCCGGCCAGCGCTGGGCCAGGCGCGTGAGGCTGAAAAAGTGAAAACGCTGCGGGAACACAAAGTACTCCTGCAGGATCCGGTAGCCATCGAACACATTGCGCGGATAAGGCAGCAACGCTTCCTCGGGAGTGAACCCGGGAAAGCCGATATCCTTGGCCGACAAGCGATAGCGTTGGTCATTGATGTGCAGCGTTATGCTGTCCAGGTAATGGGCGATCCACAGGTACAAGGTCAGTGCGGTGGCGTTGTCACCGCCCAGGTGAAAGTCCAGCTGATCGCAGGCCATGCTGGTGAGCGGTTGATCCGTCAACACCTTGAGGTCGATGCGCATCACTGACGCCTCGCGGCTGTGTGCGTCGCTGACAGCCTGCAAGGCCAACGGATACAGACTGACGTCAGTGCAGGTGCGAAACTGGCAGGAAACGCCATTGACCGGTTTGGCAAACAGCGACGTGCCCCTGGGGATCAGCTGTCGCTGAGTGATGGCATCCGGTCGCGGTTCAAAGCGGATGATGGTCGAACTGGGCAGGGGCCGCAGGTAATTGGGCCAAAGCATCTGCAACAGCGGATGAGTCAGCTCCGGCAAATCGTCATCGATCTTCAGCCCCAGCTTGGCAGTGAGGAAGGCGAAGCCTTCCAGCAACCGTTCCACATCCGGATCGCCTGCCTGATCACCGAGAAATTGCGCCAGCTGCGGGTTGTCCTCGGCGAACTCGCGGCCAAGCTCGCGCAGATAACGCAATTCCTCGGCAAAGCGTTGTTTTAAACCCATGGCATCCTCATTTCACTCGGGTGTAACCGTTGCGGCCGTGCATGGCCACGTCGATCTGCACCTGTTCTTCCTTGTGGTTGACCCGCACCTGGCAATCGAGGCGAAAATTCAGCTCCAGCGGCAAGTCCGGGTCGGGTTGATGACGCACGCCCATTACCCTGATGCGCGGCTCAAACGCTTCTATCGAACGCCGAATGTCAGCGCTGATGGCGACCACCAGATCACTGCTGGCCTGGGTGACGCCGTTGAAGTCGCGCAGGCCCAGCTCAGGACTGCTTTGCGAGCAGCCTTGGCGCGAGTTCAGCAGGTGTTCCAGGTGCCGTTTGATTGCGTCGATCCGCCGGCGCGCTTGTTCATCCGCGCAGCCTTGGCGGTAGCGCGGTGCGTTGGGTTCAAGGCGTTCGAACAGGCTGGCCGTGGCCACCTATTGGGTGTCCAGTCGACCGACCAGGGAAATCTCGAAGTTGGCGCCCATGTACTTGAAGTGCGGTCGCACCGCCAGCGCCACTTGGTACCAACCCGGATTGCCAGCGACGTCCTGCACGACAATGTGCGCCGCGCGCAAGGGACGACGGCTGCGCACGTCGCTCGAAGGGTTTTCCTGATCAGCGATGTATTGCTTGAGCCAGGTGTTCAGCTCGCGCTCCAAGTCCTGGCGCTCCTTCCAACTGCCAATTTGTTCGCGTTGCAGCACCTTGATGTAGTGGGCCAGGCGATTGACGATAAACAGGTAGGGCAACTGGGTACCGAGCTTGTAGTTGGTCTGGGCCTCCTGGCCTTCGCGGGTCTTGGGGAAGTTTTTGGGCTTCTGCACTGAGTTGGCAGAGAAGAACGCCGCGTTATCGCTGTCCTTGCGCATGGTCAGCGGGATAAATCCGGCTTCGGCCAGCTCGAACTCCTTGCGGTCGGAGATCAATACTTCGGTGGGAATCTTGGCCTGTAACTGTCCGAGTGATTCATACAGGTGCAGCGGCAGATCGTCCACCGCACCGCCGGATTGCGGGCCGATAATGTTCGGGCACCAGCGGTAGCGGGCGAAACTGTCGGTAATGCGGGAGGCCATCAGGTATGCGGTGTTACCCCAAAGGTAGTTATCGTGATTGCCGTCGACGGCCTCGTCATAGCCAAAGCTGCGTACCGTGTTGTCCTCGGTGCTGTACGGGGTGCGCAACAGGAATCGCGGCATGGTCAAGGCCAGATGGCGTGCATCTTCCGATTCACGCAGGCTTCTCCATTTGGTGTGCCGCGGACCGTCAAAAATATCGCTGATTTCCTTGAGGTCGGGCAGGCCCTGGAAACCCTCCAGGTTGAAAAGCTCGGGCCCCGCCGCCGAGACAAAAGGTGCATGGGACATGGCACCGATAGAGGCCACATAGCTCAACAATTTGATGTCCGGCGAACTGGGGCCGAAGGTGTAGTTGCCAATGATGGCGCCGACGGGCTCGCCGCCAAACTGGCCGTAGCCGGCGGTGTAGACGTGCTTGTACAAGCCGCTGCGGGTGATGTCACCGGCGTTGTCGAAGTCGTCCAGCAGTTCTTCCTTGGTGACATGCAGCATTTCCAGCTTGATGTTCTCGCGAAAGTCGGTGCGATCCACCAGCAGCTTCAGCCCGCGCCACGCCGACTCCAGTTGTTGGAATTGCGGCTGATGCAGGATCACGTCCATCTGCTTACCCAGCGCGCGGTCGATTTCGACGATCATCTGGTCGACCCGATGCTTGTTGATTGGCTGCTGATGATCGCCGCTTTGCAAGATTTCGCTGATGAACGCGGCCACGCCTTGGCGGGCAATGGCATAACCTTCCTGGGTGGGACGAATGGTAGTGTTGGCCAACAGTTGATCGAGTAACGAGGGCTCTTCGTCGGTGACCAGCCTTTCGGCGGCGGCACTTTCCCTAGGCATGAGGCTTACTCCATTGTAAACAAGTGGGATCAGTTAGTTGGCGCGTCGAGCACCAGATTGAGTTCACTGGCCAAACGGTGGCGAGCGGTTTCATCAGTCAGCAGACGTTGCAGATGTTTGCGAAAGGCAGGGACGTTACCCAGCGGACCTTTAAGCGCGACCAGGGCTTCACGTAGTTCGAGCAACTTGTTCAATTCAGGAACTTGCCGTGCCACGGCGTCCGGGCCGAAGTCATTGATGCTGTTGAAGCGCAGGTGCACGTTCAAGTCAGTGTCGTGGTCAGTGCTCAGGGCAGAAGGCACCGCCATTTTCAGGCCTATTGCGGCTTTGGCCAGTACTTCGTTGAATGTGTCTTTGTCGATACGGATGGATTGCCGATCCTCCAGGGCGGCTAGTTCGCCGTGCCCTTTGAAGTCCCCCGTGATCAGTACCTTCAGAGGCAACTCGACTTCGGCTTGTTGGTCGCCCGTGGCCGGGACGTACTTGATGTTGATACGCTCTTTTGGTGCGACAGAACCGTGAGTCTTTGACATGGAAAAAGTCCGTTTTCGTAAGGTCGGACTATTAGAAACAGCTGTTTCAATGTTTGTCATGTCGGACGATGCCGACGCGGATCGTGGGTATTTGGTGTAGGAAAAAGCGTTTGTGCCATTTGCGTACTTGTCCTACATAAGTTTTAGATGAGTCTGAGGGAAGTCTCTTTTTATTCAGGTCTTAACACAAAGTTTTGCGCCTTTAACTTGCCTATTCATTACCTGTCGAGTGAATCTCTGATAGGCGATCACATTAACTTTTCGGATCACCTGGTTAGTTAGGAAAGTTCAAGTCATTGTCCTGTTCGGATTTCGACGAGGCATATTAGGAGGCGGTTGATGCGCAACGGATGGCAGCGATGGAGTTGGAGGTTATGCCTGGCAATGGCGGCGGCGGTGGGGGCGCAGGCAACGTCAGCAGCCCAGGATTGCCCGGCGATCGTCTCGCCCTTGAAGCGGCTCGAGTGTTTTGACCTGGCGGCGGGCACTCCCCTTCACCCGCCGCCGGTGCCGCGCGCCCTGGGACGGGTGCTGCCGATCGTCGATCTGGTCCAGCGTAATGAGCTCAAACGTCGACCCGAGGACCAGCGCTTTGTGTTGTCGTTGTTCCCCGAACCGGACAACCACCAGCAGCAACGGGTGGTGATCTCGGCCCCGGCCTTGGGCGCATTGCCGCCCCGGCCATATCTGGCAATCAGCTGCGAATCAAATATCTCGCGCCTGCAACTGGTGCTGGATGAGCCAGCAAGGCCCAACAAAGTTCGGATCCAGCTATTCAAGGACGGGCGCCCGGTGTCTGAGGCGTATCAATGGCAGGTACTGGATGACGCCGGCCTGGTAGTCGATGCCGGGCGAGGGCTGCAGGCCATTTCGCTGTTGCGCAATATGGGCGGTGGTCAACGCCTGCGGCTTGAGAGTGATTATCCTCGGCTGCACGGCCTGGTATTTGACGCGCAAGGACTGGGCGAGTTGATCGAGCAGGAGCGCCAAGTATGTCGCTGGTGATTGACGTACCGGCGAACACCGCAAAACTGTTGCTGACGCCCATTGAACTCGAGCAACCGGCCGGGCACTTCGATGTGGAGGATGAGACCTACCAAGCTATTGACCAGGAAATGGTCAAATTGGGTGGCCTGCGTGAGGGCGACATTGACTGGCCGTATATCGATGAAGCGTCCCGGCAATACCTGGCGACCCAATGCAAACATTGGCGCATCATCGGCCATCTGCAGGCGGTTTGGCTGCGCACCCGGCAATGGGCGCGCTGGGCCGGAGCCCTCGGCTTGCTGGCGGGCATGGTCGAGTTGTATTGGGACAGCGCCTACCCCAAGCCAGGGCCGACCGGCTATTTGAACAAGCGCAAGCAAGTGCAGCGTTTGCTGGCAGACCTTGCGCAAGCGCTGCCGGGCCTGGACCGCAGCAGCTTCGCACCCTGCCATCAGGCGGCAGCAGAACTGGCCCTGGCCATTCTGCAACGCTGTGTTGAACACGCCAAGTTGGACCCGGCGCCGATAGACGCGCTGCAGCGCAAACTGGACAAGTACAACGAACCGGTTGTTCCGGCACAGGCGGCGGGCATTTCCGCCTCTGGCAGCGTGTTGGGTTCAGCCTTTTTTCCCGCCCCCAAACCCCACCTGCCCGGTAGCGAACGTGAGCAACGGCGGGCGCTGTTGCACATGGCTGAACAGATCAACCAGCAAGATCCCTACGACCCCACCGGCTACCAATTGCGCCGCTTTGGCCTGTGGTCGCATTTGCGCACAGCGCCCTTGATCATGCGCGACCTGCGTACGGAATTGACCGCCGTGCCCCGGGATATCGTCGAGGGATATCAGGATGCACTGAGCAACAGCAGCCTCGCGCCCGACGTGCTGCTGCGCATCGAAAAAAGCGTCTGCGCCTCACCGTATTGGCTACGCGGCAGCTACCTGGCAGCCCATGTCGCCTCGCGTCTGGCGATGGAGGAGGTAGCCGCTGCGATCCGCCTGGCCTGTGAACGTTTCGTCTGCCGTTTGCCTGCCCTGACAGAGCTGTGTTTCAGCGACGGCACACCGTTTGTGGACGCACAAACGGAGGCATGGATCACCGGTGCCGACCAGGCTGGAATGGTGGGCAGCCCCGTGCAGGAATACGCCGGGCTGCGCGACGAACTGGCGACCCAACTCAATACCGAAGGCGTCGAAGTGGTGTTGTTGCGCCTGCAGGCATTACACGCCGGCCATGAGGCCCCGCGCCAACGCAGCTACGCCACGGTGATCGCCGCCGACCTGCTGGCGTCCCGCGGGCTGTCTTGGCTGGCGGACGACCTGTACGCCAATGTTGCGCGGTTGATGCGCGATACCACGGCGCAGGGCTGGGAGCCGGAGCTTTATCAGAAGGTAGCAGCCGTTCTCAGCGAACATAAGGATTAGCCTCATGCCCCGCCAAAGCGATCTGCGCTACACCTTCGAACCGCTGCGTGGCGAGCCCTTCGAGGTGGTCTCGTTCAAGCTCGACGAAGGCCTGTCCCAGCCGTTCAAGCTGGAGTTGGAGCTGGTCAGCCATCACCCGGCCGTTGATTTTTATCGGGTGCTCGACTTGGCGGGGCTGTTCACCATTTGGCGCGGTGAAACCCCAGTGCGCTATGTCCACGGTCTGGTCAGCCTGTTTCATCAGGGCGACACCGGCTTCCGACGCACCCGTTACAGCGCCGTACTCGAACCGACCTTGGCCCGCTTCCAGTTGCGCTCCAACTGGCGCATCTTCCAGGGCCAGAACGTGCCCGACATCATCACCAGCGTGCTCGCCGAGCAGAAGCTGAGCGACCTGCGCAGCGAGATCTGCTTCGAGCACCAACCCCGCGAATACTGCGTGCAGGCCGGTGAAACCGACCTCGCCTTCATCGCCCGACTCGCCGCCGAAGAAGGCTTGCTCTACACCTTCGAACACCGCGTCGACGGCCACACCCTCATCCTCACCGACCGCGTTGGCGGCTTGGGCACCATCGGTACCCACGAACACTGCCCGGTGATTTACCAACCCATGGCCGGCGGCGATGCCACGGAACCGGCGCTGCATCGCTTCCACTACACCGAACAAGTGCGCACCGCCGTGCAGGTACAACGTGACTACACCTTCACCCACCCGCGCTACAACCAGCAACACACCGTCAGCGGTGACCAGGACCTGAACAATCAGCACAAGGACTACGAACGCTACGACTACCCCGGACGCTACAAGCGTGACATCGCCGGCAAACCCTTCACCCAGACCCGCCTGGCCGCATTACGCAATGACGCCAAACTGGCGCACCTGACCGGCGATGACGCACGCCTGCAACCCGGTTTGGCCTTCGACCTGAACGAACATCCACGCGAGGACTTCAACGACCGCTGGCGCACCATTGCCGTCTCCCACGAAGGCAAGCAGCACACCAGCCTGGAGGAGGAAATGCTTGGCAGCGACCGTGGCACTTCCTATGAGCTGAAGGCCAGCGCCATCCGCTGGACCGCCGACTGGAAAGCCCCGCTGTGCAACAAACCGCGCATCGACGGCCCGCAGATTGCCACCGTGGTGGGCCCGCCTGGGGAGGAGATCTATTGCGATGAATGGGGCCGGGTCAAGGTGCAATTCCCATGGGACCGCTCGGATAAAAACAACGACCACAGTTCGTGCTGGATCCGCGTGACCCAAGGCTGGGCCGGGGCGACCTGGGGTTCCATGGCGATTCCGCGCGTGGGGCAGGAGTTGGTTATCAGCTATCTGGATGGCGATCCCGACCAGCCTATCGCCACTGGGCGTGCATATCGCCAGACCAATCTTCCACCCTATGCATTGCCCAAGCTCAACACCGTAGCAACGACCAAAAGCCGCGAGTTCAAGGGCACACGAGCCAATGAGTTGCGCATTGACGACACCACCGCGCAGATCAGCGCGGCGTTAATGAGTGATCACGAACATAGTGCTCTGCATCTCGGCTACCTCACACATCCGCGCCACTACGGCGGGGGACAGCCGAGGGGGGAAGGTTTTGAGCTACGTACTGACGGTCACGGCGCATTGCGCGCGGCAAAGGGTTTGTTGCTGACCGCCGAAGCACAACTGAAGGCCGGCGCGGGTCAACTGGAACGCCAACAGGTGATCGATGTGCTGCAAGCCGCCCTGACATTGGCCAAGCAGTTGGGGGCATCGGCTGAAGACGCTCAAGGTGTGGCCCAGGATTCGCAGCCGCAACAGACGTTGACCGATGCGCTAAACACCCTCGGCCACGGCGCCAACGATCAAGCCAGCGGGGCAGGGAATGGTGGGCAACCCATCATCGCCTTGAGCGGACCTGCCGGGATCGCTCTCGCGACGTCCCGCAGTGTCGCCATGGGCGCAGGCGAGCATATCGACAGCGTGGCACAACACAACCAGCAACTGACGGCAGGTAAAAAAGTGGTGATCAATGCCGGGGACGAACTCGGCCTGTTCGCCCAGGGTGGCGACATGCGCCACATTGCCCACAACGGCCAACTGCTGTTGCAGGCCCAGCACAACAGTATCCATGTGCAAGCGGACCAAAGCGTGGAAATCAGTGCCAGCCAGCAACATGTGCTGGTGGCGGCCGATAAGCACATCACCCTGTTGTGCGGCGGGGCCTATATCAAGATGCAGGGCGGCAACATCGAACTGGGTATGCCCGGCGACTTCACGGTCAAGGCCGCGAACAAATATTTCATTGATCCCGGCCATGCCGCAACGGAACTCAATAGCTGGCCTAGCACGTCGTTCAACGAACGCTTCCAAACCCGCTTCGCCGACGGTCAAGCCATCCGCAACCGTGCCTACGCCTTGGTGCGCAAAGACGGAGCACGTTTCGAAGGCCGGACCGATGGTGAGGGCTTCGTCACCCTGCAACAGGGCATGACGCTCGAAGGGCTTGAACTGGAATGGCTTGATAACGGAGAACCCTCATGACCGATAACCCCTCGGCGCCTCGTGTTGCGCCCATGCGCGGGTGGTTCCTACTGATTGCATGCCTGGGGTTTGCATTAGTAACGGGTTGTGCCGCCTTCCAACAGCCCAGCGAAAAGGAGAAACACACCGTGCGGGAATTGACAAACAACATGCGCACCTGGGCATTCGGGCGTGGGTTGATCGACTTGCCGGCCAGTTGGAGTGGCAGGGGGGACGTCACCTTGTATTACGGTTTGGATGTCGATCACTCAACCGTTGAAGTGCGAGTACTGGGGGAAGGGGTGACGCAGGCTCGGTTTGATGCGGCGGTTGATGAGCGGACAGGTCGGATTGCGGCGGTCAAAAACTATAAATTGTCAGATGTGCCCATGTTGGTTTCCGCGAAGCTTATTTCACCGCAAGGCAAGCTACTTCAGTACTACAAACAAGCAACACGCCGCCAAACTTTCGTGCATGAGTTTCACCAGTTGATTGATGACGTCTACGTCATGCTTCGCGCCGAATCCTACGAAGGCGAAACCGCCCCTGTTGAAGCTCGCCTGATAAAACTCTCGAAAGAAATTTTCAAAGTCGCGCCCGAAAACGCAGGTGCCGGCTTTGCGTTGGGGCCTATCGTGATCAGAAGTCATCACGATCAGGAAATCGCCACTTTCTATTTCCGGCCACCTGCTTCGGACGTGTCGCTGAAAGTCTATGTAAACGCACTCTCGCGAGATGATGAGGAACGTTTGCATGTGCGCACCCCAAAAGACGGGAAAATCTTCCTTGCAAGCGACTACGAAACGTTACGCATAGGAAAAATCACCTTGGCCGGCATGCAAGCCGAAGAGGCGCTGATCGGTTTTAGCGATGACACACACCGGCAAGTTCTTTTCGTAAGTGAAAATTATCGCGATAACCCGTCCCTTAACCGTCCTGCCATGAGCTTTCGTCTTTCAGCAGGTGGTATCAAAAACAAAGCCAAAGACCCTGATGCCGTAGTCGATCTGGTGCGCTGGACCCTGCCAGCCTTCGCCCGTAAAGGCTATGAGTTACCCCTTTGGCAACGCCCGGCGCGTCCAACTCCCGTCAACCCCTCACTGACCGACTACGAAGCAATGGCCGTCTGGGACGCGATCCTTAAATCCGTGCGTATGCGCTTCAACTCGGTCGCACCCAAACCAGACCCTTACGCCAACTTTCATTGGTACAGCCCTGAAAAAGCCGCTGAAAACAAACGAATACTCGATGAATTCATCGCCAATTTCTCGGAAGGCAAATCTGAAGAGTGGTAAGCGGCGCAACGAAGGAGAGTTTTTATGACCGATAAGCCATCGGCGCCTCGTGTTGCGCCCTTGACCTACAACGCACGGGGCAACCCCGTGCATACCTGGACTCTGACGCCCAGCAATATTACCGATGCGGTGCAATGCATATTGCCGCCGGACGGGATACTGCCGGTGATTTTCGTGCCGGGGATTATGGGGTCGAATTTGAAGAGTAAATCTCAGAACCTTGAGGATGAAGGCCGCCCTGTATGGAGGTTGGATGCCGGATTCCTCGGTAAAAATATGTGGTTAGCCATAAACTGGATCCGAAAATCAGCAGGTGTAAGACAAAAAAAGTTACACCCGCTTCGAGTCGCGGTTGACGACAAGGGCGCGGTACCTGAAAGCCCGGCGGGCTCGGTCACCGCGCCACCTGGGCTGACCCGGAAAAAGACAATGCTGGCCCTGGCCGAACGCTATGAGGAACGTGGTTGGGGCGAGGTCAGCGAAACCAGCTATCACGCTTTCCTGCTCTGGCTGGAAGAAGCGCTCAACAGCGAATTCATGCCTCACCAATGGCCGCAATTCGACATACAGCCGGAGCATCTGCACACCCAGGCAGTCGAGCCCGGCCCAACGCAGATTACCCGGCTTAAACCTGGCATATCCATCGGTATGCCAGGGCTGGGCACCAATCTGGCCAGCCAGTTGCCGCCGATTCTCTCGGATGAGCTGCTGGCGCGAGCCGGCTACCGAATGCCGGTGCATGCCTGTGGGTATAACTGGCTGGACTCCAACGAAAACGCCGCGCGGTTACTCGCTGCACGCATCGATGAACTGATGCATCAATACGGCCGCAACTGTCAGCAGGTGATGTTGGTGACTCATTCCATGGGCGGGCTGGTGGCAAGGCGCTGCGCGCAACTGCCGGGCATGGCCGACAAAATTGCGGGCGTGGTGCATGGGGTGATGCCCGCCACAGGCGCGCCAGTCGCCTACCGCCGCTGCAAGGTTGGCATGAGTGACGAAGATCCCATCGCCGGTGCCGTTATTGGTCCCTCCGGCCAGGAAGTCACCGCCGTTTTTGCCCAGGCACCGGGTGCCTTGCAATTATTGCCGACCCAGAACTACGCACCGGGCTGGTTACGTTTGATTGACGACCAGGGTGCCTCGGCCATGCCGCGCCAACCGGTAAAAGACCCGTACGAAGAGATCTACTTACGCAGGGATCGTTGGTGGGGATTGCTGCGCGAAGAATGGTTGGCGCCGAAGGATGGCGAAGCGATCACGTGGAAAATCTTCGCGGACAATATCCGAAGTGCCAAGGAGTTTCATCAGGACATTGCTGGCTCATATCACCCCCAAACCTACGTCTACTACGGCAACGACGACAAACACCCAAGCTTCGAATCCATCACCTGGCAGATGCGACGCGGGTCGCGTCTGAATGGCCCCTACGCTTCACGCCCGGATGCCTTCACCGTTTCCAACCTGGAGATGCATCAGGTGCGCGATGACGGGCGTAGCCCACTGTATGTCGGCGGCCAAGCTGAAGCCGTGCCGCCTCCGCGTGGCGATCCCGATTCCCCGGTCAGAACCGTGCAGACCAGCCATTGGGAACTGCATTGCCGCATGCAGGATGGCGCGGGCGACGGCACCGTTCCCGTGAGCTCGGGGCGTGCTCCGGTCAGGCATGCGCGCAACGGCGAGGTCCGCCAGCAAATCCAGTCCCCGGGTTTCGATCATGAGGCGTCGTACAGCCATCCGCTCACCCAGCACTTCACCCTTTATTCATTGATCAAGTTAGCGGCAAAAGCCAAGAGGCCTTTATGCGTGGATTGACCATTTTTGTTGTGTGCCTGGTGCTTGGATTACCCGTCGGTTGCTCCACGTTTAGACAGCCCAGCGAAAAGGAGAAACATACCGTGCAGGAATTGACAAACAACATGCGTACCTGGGCATTCGGCCGTGGGTTGATCGACTTGCCGGCCAGTTGGAGTGGCAGTGGGGACGTCACCTTGTATTACGGTTTGGATGCCGATCACTCAACCGTTGAAGTGCAAGTGCTGGGGGAGGGGGTGACGCAGGCACGGTTTGATGCGGCGGTTGATGAACGGGCAGGTCGGATTGCGGCGGTCAAGAACTATAAAATGTCAGATATGCCCATGTTGGTTTCCGCGAAGCTTGTTTCACCGCAAGGCAAGCTACTTCAGTACTACAAACAAGCAACACGCCGCCAAACTTTCGTGCATGAGTTTCACCAGTTGGTTGATGACGTTTACGTCATGCTTCGCGCCGAATCCTACGAAGGCGAAACCGCCCCTGTTGAAGCCCGCCTGATAAAACTCTCGAAAGAAATATTCAAAGTCGCTCCCGAAAACGCAGGTGCGGGCTTTGCCTTGGGCCCCATCGTGATCAGAAGTCATCACGATCAGGAAATCGCCACTTTCTATTTCCGGCCACCCGCCTCAGATGTGACTTTGGAGGTATACGTCAACGCTCTATCGCCAGGCGAAAGTGAGCCTCTGCTGGTCCGCACCAAAGAAACAACCAAAATTTTTCTTGCCGACGATTACGACAAGTTGCGGGCTGGCGCTACAAATATCGCGAGTATGCGAGCCGATGAGTTTTTGATTAGCTTCAGTGACGACACTCACCGTCAACTGCTTTTTCTCGCAGAGAACTACCGCGAGACCCGGTCACTGAATAGTCCTTTTATGAGTTTCAGTCTGTCAGCAGGCGGTATCAAAAGGAAACCAAAAAATCCTGACCTGGAAGTCGACCTTGTCCGCTGGTCCCTGCCTGACTTCGCCAACATAGGCTACGAACTGCCACTCTGGCAGAAACCCGCCACCCCAGCCCCGGTCAATCCCTCGCTGACCGACTACGAAGCCATGGCCGTCTGGGACGCGATCCTCAAGTCCGTACGCATGCGCTTCAACTCGGTCGCACCCAAACCAGACCCTTACGCGAACTTCCGTTGGTACAGCCCTGAAAAAGCTGCAGAGAACAAACGAATACTCGCTGAGTTCATCGCCATCGGGCCGGACGGCGAGCCGTGGAAGTCGGAGAAATGATAATGGGTTGCGACTTTATGTTTTTCATTGACAGCGTTCGCCACACAAAAACGCAGACTTCTCTGCGCGGACTGTTCCTGCTTAGTGCATGCCTGGTGTTTGCATTACTTACGGGTTGTGCCGCCTTCAAACAGCCCAGCCAACAGGAGAAACAACACGTGAGCGAAATGACTACCCACATGCGCACCTGGGCATTCGGCCGAGGGTTGATCGACTTGCCGGCCAATTGGGATGGCAGTGGGGACGTCACCTTGTATTACGGTTTGGATGCCGATCACTCAACCGTTGAAGTGCAAGTGCTGGGGGAAGGGGTGACGCAGGCACGGTTTGATGCGGCGGTTGATGAGCGGGCAGGTCGAATTGCGGCGGTCAAGAACTATAATTTTTCAGATGTTCCCATGTTGGTTTCCGCAAAGCGCGAAACCCAGCAACATAAGTTGTTGCAGTATTACGAAAGCACAGAGCTCCCGGACGTGTTCGTTCATGAGTCTCATCTGCTCATTGATGACGCCTATGTCATGCTCCGCGCCGAATCTTACAATGGCAACACAGCCCCTGTTGAAGCCCGCCTGCTAAAGCTGTCCAAGGAAATATTCAAGGTTGCACCGGAGAACGCAGGTGCGGGCTTTGCCTTGGGGCCCATCGTGATCAGAAGTCATCACGATCAGGAAATCGCCACGTTCTATTTTCGGCCGCCTGCTTCGGATGTGTCGTTGGAGGTTTATGTCAACGCGCTATCACCTAGTCAAACGAAGAGCATCAAGATCCGGACCGAGGAGGGGGCGCGGATCTTTCTCGCTGGTGATTATGAAAACCTTCGGACAGGCCAAATTACATTGGCGGGAATGCCGGCGGAAGAGTCCCTGATCGGCTTCAGTGACGATACCCACCGTCAAATACTCTTCGGGTGCGAAAACTATCGCGAAAATCCCTCCTTTAGCCGTCCGAGCATGAATTTCCGCATGTCTGCGGGTGGAATGAAACGTGCCTCACATGATCCTGCTAAACCAAAGGATCTCGTCCGCTGGAGCCTGCCCGACTTCGCCAACATAGGCTATGAACTCCCACTCTGGCAACAACCCGCCACCCCAAAGCCGGTCAACCCCTCGCTGACCGACTACGAAGCCATGGCCGTCTGGGACGCGATCCTCAAGTCCGTACGCATGCGCTCCAACTCGGTCGCACCCAAGCCAGATCCTTACGCCAATTTCCGTTGGTATAGCCCTGAAAAAGCGGCTGAAAACAAACGAATACTCGATGAGTTCATCGCCAGCTCCAGCTCGCCGAAAGGTAAACCTGAAGAGCAGTAAGCGCGAACCCGCACGTACCAATCAATGACTGCGACTTATAAGAATAGGCTAGGAGCGATTCATGAAAACGGTCTGGGGTTATCTCAAACGATGGGGGCTGCCGGTACTGCGCCAGTTCAATCAGGCGTTGCCGGTGCTGGTGCTGTTGGGCATGGTGTTTTTGCTGATCGGCATCTGGTGGCTGGGGCCGCAGTGGACGTGGGGTGAGCAGCAGCCGTTGGCTGATCTGGCAATGCGGGTCTCGGCCAGCGTCGTGGTGTTGGTCGTTCCACTGCTGGTCTGGGCGTGGCGGGTGCGCAATCGGTACCAGCGTTTGCAGGTCGAACGCCGCCATGAGGCCGCGCTGCAAGCCGATCCGTGCTTGCCTTACCTTGAGGCGCAGGAGCGGGCGTTGGACCGTAGCCTGGAGAGTTTGCTGAACAGCATGGAGCGCCGTCGTTCGCTTTATCAGTTGCCGTGGTATCTGGTGCTGGGCGAGGAGAATGCCGGCAAAACCAGTCTGGTCACGCGCTCCAATCAGAGTTTTTCCCTGTCCCACGTCACCCGGGCTGGCGCGCGCGCCCAGCGCGAGGAACAACTGGCTTATCCGCTGGATTGGTGGATCGGTGACGAGGCCGTGCTGATTGACCCGCCAGGGCAGTTCATCAGCCAGCCGGAGTCGTCGACTGGCGCTTCCGAACAGCACGGCGTGGCCCAAGGCAAGGTCAAGCCTGTGCTGCCCGTCGGCACCCACTCGCGTCTATGGTTGCACCTGCTCGACTGGCTGGCGCGCAACCGCAGCCGTCGGGCGTTAAACGGGGTGGTGTTGGTGATTGATGTGCAGGCTTTGTTGAGGCAGCGTCCTGACCAGCGCAAGACCCACGCCAACCTGCTGCGCACCCGGTTGTTCGAACTGACGCGGCAGTTGGGAACGCGCTTGCCGGTGTACGTGACACTGAGCAAGTTCGATCTGTTGGAGGGTTTCGAAGAGTTCTTTGCCCGGTTGTCGCGCAGTGGCCGAGAAGACCTGTTGGGTTTCACCTTCAGCCTGGACGCGGTGGATGATTTCGATGCCTGGCTGACGGAGTTGACCCGCCAATACCAGGCGTTTGTCGCCTGCCTGAGCGAACAGATTTTCGACGCCGTCAGGGAGTCACGCGGGCTGAGCGAGCGCGATCGTCTGCAGGGGCTGTTGCGTCAAATGGCGGGACTGCGTCCGGCACTGTTTGGCTTCCTGAGCGAAATGCTCGGCAGTGACCGCTTCACCACTCCGGCACTGGTGCGTGGGCTGTACTTTTCATCGGTTTACCAGCAGGGCACCCTGAGCAACGCCTTTGTCAAGGAGGCGGGGCAAGCGTATCAACTGCCGCCACCACCACCTGAGGTCAAACCGCTCGGCGGCGGCGCGATTTACTTCGCCCAGCAATTGTTCCAGCGGGTGATCTACCCTGAAGCGGGGCTGGCGGGGGACAACATCAAGGTGGCCCGCAACAAGCGCCGACTGCTGATCGCCGGATTCAGTGTTGCGTCCCTGGGCTGCCTGGTGGCTGTCGGGACTTGGCAGTTTTACTTCAGCATCAACCGCGATAAAGCTGCCAACGTATTGGCCAAAAGCCAGGAGTTCAGTGCGCGGGATATCGACGCCAAGGTCGACCCCACTGGGCGCAATTTGTTGGCACCGCTGGACCAGATCCGCGAGGCCGTGTTGGTCTATGGCGACTACCGCGAAGCCTGGCCGTTGCTGTCGGATATGGGGCTGTATCAGGGGCGGGCGATTGGGCCGAGGGTGGACGAGGCTTACTTGAATCTGTTGTCCAAGCGCTTTCTGCCGGCTATCGCCAGTGGCGCGTTGGACGCTATCAATGCCGCGCCCGCTGGAAGCAATCAGCAATTGGCCGCTTTGCGTGTCTATCGCATGCTCGAGGAGCGGCAGAATCGTCGACCGGCCATCGTCGAGGAATGGGTCGCCAAACAGTGGCAGCGCGCCTATCCGGGCCAGGGCCAGCTGCAGGCCGCCCTGATGAGTCATTTGGGTTATGCATTGAAATACGCCGATGCCGACTTGCCGCAATACCGCGAGCGAATCGTCCAGGTGCAGCAACAATTGCGGCAGTTGCCCATGGCCGAGCGCGTGTACATGAACCTGAAGCAAGACGCCCTCGAACGGTTGCAGCGCCCGCTGGACCTGCGCACCGAGATCGGCCCGGCGTTTGATATCGTATACCGGCCACTGGGTGATGACGACAGTAGTGGGCTGCAACTGCCGCCGCTGCTCACCGCCAGAGGCTTCAAAGACTACTTCGAGCCCGGGACCCGGAACATCATCGAACTGGCGATGATCGATCAATGGGTACTTGGCGAGCGGCAACGCCTGGACTACTCCGACGAAGATCGCAAAGTCTTGACCCAGCGCGTCCGCGCCTTGTACAGCGCCGACTACATAGACAGCTGGCGGCGGGTGTTGAATCAGTTCGCGGTCACTGACTTTGACGACCTCAGCCACGGCGTGGCGGTGTTGGAGCAAGTCACTGGCCCGGCCGCGCCATTGCGGCGTCTGCTGGAAACCCTGCGGGACAACAGCGTGATCTATCCATCCTTGCCTTTGGTCGAAGGACAGGCGCCGCTTGCCCTGGACAAGGTGTCGGACGGCCAGCGACAGGCGGCGGGGATTCGGCGGGCATTTTCCAGCTTGGCAGAGTTGATTGCGTCGCAGGGCGAACGCCCGTCCTATTACGAAGAAGCCTTGCATGCGGTCAGCGCGGTCTATGACTACGCCAAAGCGGTACAGGACAATCCCGCCCCCGGCAAAGCGGCACTGAAAACCGTGCTCAGCCGCTTCTCCCTCGGCGGCGCCGATCCGATTGCCAACTTGCAACGGGTTGCCGTGGGGTTGCCCGAGCCATTGAATCAGCACGTCAAGCAACTTGCCGACCAGACCTCGCAGGTGTTGGTGATCGCTGCATTGCGCGAACTGGAAAAGCGCTGGGACAGTGAAATCTACAGTTTCTACCGTGAGCGGCTGGCGGGCCGCTACCCGTTCAAGGCCAGTGGCGAGGATGCGTCGCTGGAGGATTTTGAAGCCTTCTTCGGCCCACAGGGGCGGCTGCAACGGTTTGATGATCAATACCTGAGCGTGTTTCTCAAGGACAACCTTGATGCCCTGTACTCCGACAGCCTCGGTGGCTACCTGGTGCGTACCGATGTGCTGGAGCAACTGAAAAAAGTCGAGCGCATCCGCGACACCTTCTTCAATCATCGCGGGCACCTGGCGGTGCAACTTAGCGTCGAACCCCTGGCACTCAGCGCGACGCGCCTGAGCAGCATGCTCAGCGTCGACGGCCAATTGATTCCTTATCAGCATGGCGCGCCGCAACGCACGGGGCTGGTGTGGCCCAACAGTCTGGGCAATACCACTGGCAGCCAGTTGACCCTGGTGCACAGCACCGGCAATACCGCCAGTTTGAGCTACCGCGGGCCGTGGTCGCTGTTTCGGCTGCTTAGCCGTGGACACCTCAATGGCCGGACAGAAACCAGTGTGGACCTGACCTTCGCCATTGCCGATGGGTTGATGCGCTACCGGATTGGCGCGCAAAAGACCAACAATCCGATTACCCAGCGCAGCTTTGAAGGGTTTTTCCTGCCTCGAACCCTGTTGGAGGAGCGTCGAAGCAGCAAGACCACCGGCAAGGTCGCCCAGCGGTGAGGGTGCCCAGACACTCTGCAATCAGCATTACTTGCATGGCGCGCAGATTGCCAGGCTTTCACACAGCCTGTGCGGTTGGCTTTCGCGTTATTCAGCCCCATGTATGACCCAAGCTGTATCAGCAGGTATGCTGATGACCTGCCGAGGAGAGTGAAATGGCCTACGATTTTGATCTGTATGTAATTGGCGCCGGTTCCGGCGGTGTGCGGGCTGCGCGGTTTGCGGCGGGTTTTGGCGCCAAAGTGGCTGTGGCTGAAAGCCGCTATTTGGGTGGCACCTGTGTCAACGTTGGCTGCGTGCCGAAAAAGCTGCTGGTCTACGGCGCGCATTTTGCCGAAGACTTCGAGCAAGCCAGTGGTTTTGGCTGGTCCCTGGGCGAAGCCAACTTCGATTGGGCGACCCTGATCGCCAACAAGGATCGCGAGATCAATCGCCTTAATGGCATTTACCGCAATCTGCTGCTCAACAGCGGTGTCACCCTGCATGAAGGTCATGCGCGCCTGACTGGGCCGCACGAGGTGGAAATCAATGGCCAGCGCTTCAGCGCCGAGCACATTCTGATTGCCACCGGCGGCTGGCCGCAGATTCCTGAAATTCCCGGACACGAACATGCTATCGGCTCCAACGAGGCGTTCTTCCTCAAACAGTTGCCCAAGCGTGTGCTGGTGGTCGGCGGTGGTTACATCGCGGTGGAGTTCGCGGGGATCTTCCACGGTCTCGGGGCGCAGACGTCGCTGCTGTATCGCGGTGACCTTTTCCTGCGTGGATTTGACGGAGCAGTGCGCCAGCACTTGCAGGAAGAATTGACCAAGCGCGGCCTTGATCTGCAATTCAATGCGGATATTGCGCGTATCGACAAGCAGGCCGATGGCAGTCTCAAGGCCACGCTGAAAGATGGGCGAGTGCTGGAAGCCGATTGTGTGTTCTATGCCACGGGTCGACGTCCGATGCTCGATAACCTGGGGCTGGAAACCACCGGCGTCACGCTTGATAAGCGGGGGTTTGTCGAGGTTAATGACCTGTACCAGACCGCCGAGTCGTCGATCCTGGCGATTGGCGATGTCATTGGGCGCGTGCAGCTAACGCCCGTGGCCCTGGCGGAAGGCATGGCCGTCGCTCGCCGTCTGTTCAAGCCTGAGCAGTATCGTCCGGTTGACTACGCGATGATTCCGACAGCGGTGTTCAGCTTGCCGAATATCGGCACGGTGGGCCTGAGCGAAGAGCAGGCCAGGGCCGATGGCCATAAGGTGCAGATCTTTGAAAGCCGCTTCCGCCCGATGAAGTTGACCCTTACGGATTGTCAGGAGCGGACCCTGATGAAGCTGGTGGTCGATGCCGATACCGACAAGGTGCTGGGTTGCCATATGGTTGGGCCGGATGCGGGCGAGATCGTCCAAGGCCTCGCGATCGCCCTCAAAGCGGGGGCGACCAAACAGCATTTCGATGAAACCATTGGCGTGCACCCGACGGCGGCCGAAGAATTCGTCACCATGCGCACGCCCGTATCGAGCTGATCAGGTAGTGGTGGTTGCTGTTGCTTCTGGCGGTGTCGCAACGACGGCCGCCAGGCGCAACGCTTCAATACTGGCCTGGGCCTTGGCCAAGTCGATCTCCAGGGATTTGTTGATCTGTTGGTGCTCGGCCAACGCTTCCTGGCGCGCCTGGGTTTCCAGCAGGGCAACCCGCAGACGCTCTTGCAGCAGACTGCGCTCGGCGTCGATCAGGTTGAGCTGCTCGCGCAATTGACGCTGTGCTTCACGGTCCTGGCCGAGCTGCGTCTGCAATGCACTCAGTTCCTTGACGGTGACGCGATGCTCAATCAGCAGACGCTCGTTGTCGCGGTGTAACTGGGTAATTTCGTCCTGGCGCACCATTGCGCTCTGCTGTGCCTGGCGCAGTTCGGCTTGCACCTGTTGCAGCTGACCTTCATGGCGTCGCTGCTCCTGTTCGCGCTGATCCTTGATCGCGTTGCGGTAGTGCTCCAATGCATCTCGCGCATGCAGGTGTTTCTCTTCCAGTGAGCGAATCTGCTCGTCCTTGTCATTGATCCGCAGCTCGTAATCGCTACAGGCCTGGCTCAGGCCGGCGTTGCGGGTTTGCTCGGTCTGCAGGCTGGACAGTGTGCTGTGTAGTGTGGCGCTTTCATCTTGCAGCGCAGCGGCCTGAATCTCGAACTGCTGCTTGAGTAGCGTATGGCCCAGTTCCAACTCTTCCAGTTGAGCGAGCAGGGCGGTTTTCTGCTGTTCGAATTGCGCCAGCGCGTTATCAATCGGTTCCTGGGCCTTGTCTTTCAGGCGCTGGGCCAATTTCCCCACCAGCTCTGCCAGTTCATCGTCAATCGGTGCCTGGGTGATGGCCTGCCGAGATTCACTTTCGTCCAGCTCCTTCAGGTAGCGATGAATCGTGGTTTTCGAGCCGGTATTGCCCATTTCAATGCGCACCGCGTCGATGCTGGGGTTTTCGCCGCGGGCGATGATCGCCAGGCGGGCTGTCTGAACCACTGCTTTGTTGATGCCGCCGCGTGCCATGTTGTCTCCATCGATTTCGTACTGTGGTACATGTTATGTATTTACATACTATATCACATTGAATTATTTGTATAAAATCAGATTATTACAGATGGGATATTGGCGTATTATCCCGTGTCAGGCACGTTTTTAACTGGATGCCCCTCGAAAGCCGTACACAAAGGTCTGCCCCTATGAGCGAACTGGACCGCTATCTAAACGCCGCCACCCGCGACAACACCCGCCGCAGTTATCGTGCGTCGATCGAGCATTTTGAGGTGAGTTGGGGCGGGTTCCTGCCCGCCACCAGCGACAACGTGGCGCGCTATCTGGTGGCCTACGCGGGCGCACTGTCAATCAACACCCTGAAGCTGCGCCTCTCGGCTTTGGCGCAATGGCACACCAGCCAGGGATTTCCCGATCCCACCAAGGCGCCCGTGGTGCGTAAGGTGCTGAAGGGGATTCGCGCACTGCATCCGGCTCAGGAAAAACAGGCTGAGCCATTACAGCTCCAGCATCTGGAGCAGGTGACTCAGTGGTTGGCGCAGGAGCGCGATCAGGCGAGAAGCGCGGGAGACCAGGCTCGGTGGCTGCGTGCAACGCGTGACAGTGCTCTGATTCTGCTGGGCTTTTGGCGGGGGTTTCGCAGTGATGAGCTATGCCGGCTGCAGATTGAGCACGTGCAAGCGAGGCCAGGCGAAGGAATCACGCTGTATCTGCCGCGCAGCAAGAGCGATCGCGAGAACCTTGGCAAGACTTATCAGACGCCGGCATTGCGGCGCTTGTGCCCGGTCCAGGCCTATAGCGAATGGCTCGGGGCCTCGGCGCTGGTGCGCGGGCCGGTGTTTCGCGGGATTGATCGCTGGGGAAATCTCAGTGCGGCGGGATTGCACCCTAACAGTGTTATCCCGTTGTTGCGTCAGGCGCTGGAGCGAGCAGGGATTGACGGTGAGCAATACACCAGCCATTCCCTGCGCCGGGGCTTCGCCACTTGGGCGCATCGCAACGGTTGGGATATGAAGTCGTTAATGAGTTACGTCGGTTGGAGGGATATGAAATCTGCCATGCGCTATGTTGAAACGACGCCTTTTCTTGGCATGGCTCAGGCTGAGGTCCCGCTGATTTGAAATTCTTCTATTAATACAGTCCGTTGATAGTCAAAACCAATCGCGAGCATCAGGTTTGCCAATGAGCCATCTGCCAAGAGTGCGGGTAGGATTCACCCATCAACTTACTAACCCCTGACGGAGAGTCATCGATGCCTATCATCAACAGCCAAGTAAAACCGTTCAAAGCCACCGCATTCAAAAACGGCGCTTTCGTCGATGTGTCGGACGCTGACCTGAAAGGCAAATGGTCTGTCGTATTTTTCTACCCAGCCGACTTCACCTTCGTCTGCCCAACCGAGCTGGAAGACCTGGCTGACAACTACGCCGAATTCCAGAAACTGGGCGTCGAAATCTACAGTGTGTCCACCGACACTCACTTTGCCCACGCTGCCTGGCACAACACCTCGCCAGCCATCGGCAAAATCCAGTACACCATGATCGGCGACCCGACGCTGGCCATTTCCCGTAACTTCGACGTGCTGATCGAAGAAGTTGGCCTGGCAGACCGTGGCACCTTCGTGATCAACCCTGAAGGCCAGATCAAAATCGTTGAAATCAACGACGGCGGTGTTGGTCGTGACGCTTCCGAGCTGCTGCGCAAGATCAAGGCTGCTCAGTACGTTGCCGCTCACCCTGGCGAAGTGTGCCCAGCCAAGTGGAAAGAAGGCGAGGCTACGCTGGCTCCGTCCCTGGACCTGGTCGGCAAGATCTAAGACTGTGAAACGCTACAGGGCGGGTTTTACCGCACTTCAGTAAGCTGCACCGCCCCCAAAGACGCCCGGGCGAGATTCGCCCGGGCGTTTTTTTTCGACTGTAAAAAACCGAATTAACAGGAAATCGCCCGTATGTTGGACGCCAATCTTAAAGCTCAGTTGAAGTCATACCTGGAACGGGTCACCCAGCCGATCGAGATCGTCGCCTCCCTCGACGACGGTGCGAAATCCCAGGAAATGCTTGCCTTGTTGCAGGACGTAACCAGCCTCACCACGCTGATTACCTTGCATAGCGATGGCAACGATGCACGTAAACCCTCGTTCTCCATCAATCGTCCGGGTGCCGATATCAGCCTGCGTTTCGCCGGCATTCCGATGGGCCATGAATTTACTTCGCTGGTGTTGGCGCTGCTGCAAGTCGGCGGTCATCCCTCGAAGGCCAGTATCGAAGTGATTGAACAAATCCGTAACCTCAAAGGTGAGTTCAACTTCGAAACCTACTTCTCGCTGTCCTGCCAGAACTGCCCGGACGTGGTCCAGGCGTTGAACCTGATGGCCGTGCTCAACCCGAACATTCGCCACGTAGCCATCGACGGTGCGTTGTTCCAGGCCGAAGTCGATGACCGCCAGATCATGGCGGTGCCAAGCGTTTACCTGAACGGTGTGAACTTCGGTCAGGGGCGCATGGGCCTCGAGGAAATCCTCGCCAAGCTCGACACCAGCGGCATCGAGAAGCAGGCCGAGAAAATCAGTGCCAAGACCGCTTTCGACGTGCTGGTGGTGGGTGGCGGTCCGGCCGGTGCGTCGGCGGCTATCTATGCGGCGCGCAAAGGGATCCGAACCGGTGTTGCCGCCGAGCGTTTTGGGGGGCAGGTGCTGGACACCATGGCCATCGAGAACTTTGTCTCGGTCCAGGAAACCGAAGGGCCCAAGCTGGCCGCCGCCCTGGAAGAGCATGTGAAGCAATATGATGTCGACATCATGAACCTGCAGCGTGCCAGTGCGCTGATTCCGGCAAAAAATCCCGGTGAGCTGCATGAGATTCGCTTTGAAAGTGGTGCGACGCTCAAATCCAAGTCGGTGATTCTGGCGACCGGCGCCCGCTGGCGTGAAATGGGTGTGCCGGGTGAGCAGGACTACAAAGCCAAGGGCGTGTGTTTCTGCCCGCATTGCGATGGCCCGTTGTTCAAGGGCAAGCGCGTGGCAGTCATTGGTGGCGGTAACTCCGGTGTCGAGGCCGCGATTGACCTCGCAGGTATCGTCAGCCATGTGACCTTGCTCGAATTCGACAGCAAGTTGCGCGCCGACGCGGTATTGCAGCGCAAGCTCTACAGCCTGCCCAATGTCAATGTGATCACCAGCGCCCTGACCAGTGAAGTGAAGGGTGATGGTCAGAAAGTCACCGGCCTTGCCTACAAGGACCGTGACAGTGGCGAGTTCCACACCGTCGAGCTGGAAGGGATCTTTGTGCAAATCGGCTTGCTGCCGAACACCGACTGGCTCAAGGGTACCGTCGAGCTTTCGCCACGCGGCGAAATTATTGTCGACGCCCGTGGCGAGACGTCGCTGCCAGGTGTGTTTGCCGCCGGTGACGTAACCACCGTGCCGTACAAACAGATCGTGATCGCGGTGGGCGAGGGCGCCAAGGCTTCGCTCAGTGCCTTCGATCATCTGATCCGCAGCTCGGCGCCTGCATGACGCCAGGCTTGAAAATAAAAAACCCATGATCGCTCATGGGTTTTTTTTCGCCGACGGTTTTACAGTGGCGCGGGTTGGATGATCTCGACCCAGTAGGCGTCCGGATCTTTGATAAACGCCAGGCTTTTCATGCGCCCGTCAGTCAGGCGCTTCTGGAAGTCGCAGCCCAGGGCTTCAAAACGCTCGCAGGCAGCCACGATGTCCGGCACTGAAATGCAGATATGACCAAAGCCACGTGGGTCGGTGTTGCCGTTGTGGTAGGCGAAATCGGCATCGTTTTCGGTGCCGTGATTGTGCGTCAGTTCCAGGATGCCCGGAATCGACTTCATCCATTGGGTGCGCTCGGCGGCATCCAGCGGGATCTGTGCCTTGTCCACCAGCGCCAGGAAGTACAGGCTGAATTCGGCTTCGGGGAAGTCGCGTTTTTCTACCAGCGAGAAACCCAGTACGCGCGTATAGAAGTCCAGCGACTTGGTGATGTCCTTGACCCGCAGCATGGTGTGATTGAACACGAAGTTCGAGGTGGCGGTATCCGGTTGGGCGGTGACGCCCGGAAAGGTATTCAGTTCGTGCAGGCTCATGGGCCCTCCAGAAAAAATGGGGCATACGCGACTCATTGCATGAGCGGTCCCTTGGCGTGCGGCTGACCGGCATCCGTGCAGCAAGACCATGATACGCAAGCCCTGAGCGCTGCGCCAAATGAAAAAGCCGACGCAAGCCTTGCGGTTGACGGCTGGACGGCCGCAAACTTTGACGCTTGGAACTTGAGTGATTTTTGCAATGACCCGATCTTGTGCTTCGTTGTTTGGCGCCGCTTGCCTGCTGTTGAACAGCACAATGGTGTTGGCCGCCGACCCGGAAATTCATTGGCCCGGCGGCTGGCAGGTGGAGGAGGTTGTATCCGATGCTGAAGCCAAGGCGCAACCCGCGCAGGTTTCCCGACAGCGCGCGGTAAAAAATGATGAAAACGGCGCGACGCTGATGGTGATGGAGTTGACGCGCACGCCCATCGAGGCGGGGCATAAAGTCAATCTGCAGGGCGTTTTGCTGGAAATGCGCAAGTCTATCCAGAAAGATTTTGGTCGCACGGGGTATCAAAGTGTCTGCAACAAAATTCACGCCACAACATTGAGTCGGCTTGAGGCACTTGAAACTACCTGCGTCATCACCGAAAACGGTCGGCACGTATTGTCGCAAACATTGGTGGGGGCTCTAGATACCGATAAGGCCTATGTTTTTTCGTATGCGGGACAAGCCGAGGCTTACGAAGCCAGTAAGGAGGAAGTGAGTTCGGTGCGTGACAGCCTGAAACTTTGACCCTCCAGACTAATGCTCAGGTAATTTCGAAGGTCGCCAGGTGCAACTTCCCATCGCTATCACCGCATAGATAGTGCATGGTCACAAAGTGAAATGTTTTTTAAACTTCATTTGCACCCGCAAGGCATCAGCGTTTTTGTTCAGAATCGAAAGTCCACCATAAAAAAACCCCGCGTCGGCGGGGCTTGTATGAGTCGAGCGGTATTAGCCGCGCAGCCATGAGTCGACAGTGGATGCGCCGTACTCTTCTTTCCAGGCTTTCAGGCCGCGGTGGTTGCCGCCTTTGGTTTCAATCAATTCGCCTGTGTGCGGGTTTTGGTAAACCTTGACCACGCGGGCACGGCGTTGTTTTGGGGCCGGTGCTAGTTGAATACCGGACTTGCCTGGGTTTGGATCAAGGATTGCGATGATGTCACGCAGGCTCTTGCCGTAGGTTTTCATCAATCCTTGAAGCTTTTCCTCGAATTCAATTTCTTTCTTCAGGCCTGCGTCATTCTTCAGGGATTCCAGCTGGGCAAGCTGTTCTTGAAGGGCCTTTTCTGCTGCGCGAAATTCGGCGAGTCTGGACAAAATCTGTACTCCAATAGTGTTTGGCTGATACCAACTGCAAATAAAGCTATGAGCCAAGAGCCATTAAAGTGGCCCTCCTGCCAATTCTGCACAGGCAGGAAAAATTGTAGTAGTTAATTCGTCGAGAGTAAATCATGAGTTTTGCGTATTCCACTCGGGTGGCAGCTGGTTAGTCACTGGTCATGCAAGCATTTAATGAACTCATCGGCCGGCATTGGTCGTGCAAACAGGTAACCCTGCAAGAAATCCACGCCTCGTGTCGCCAGATACTTGGATTGTTCAGCTGTTTCGACGCCTTCGGCAACGATACCTAAATCGAGCTTGCCGGACAGTTCGATGATGCTGTCAAGTATGTGGCGTGATAATGCATCCGCACCAATCATCGCCACAAAGCTCTGATCAATTTTCAAGTAGTCGACGTTGAAGTTGCGCAAGTAACCGAGGCTGGAGTGACCTGTGCCGAAGTCATCAATGGCGATCATCACCCCCAGGCGATGCAGGGCATCGAACAGTTGGCGAGTGATGTCGGTCGGCTCGATCAACTCGCGCTCGGTCAACTCCAGCACCAGTGTGATCTGGCCCGGCGGGAAGGCGGCCAGGAACTCTTGGCAGTCAACCACCAACTCCAGGTCGTGACAGTGGCTGGCGGAAATGTTGATGCCCACATGAAAGCCCGGGATGAATGAATCGGCATGGGGCGCCAGTTGGGCCGCGGTCTCGCGCATCAAGGCGCGTGTCATCGGAACGATCAGCCCGGAGTGCTCGGCCAGTGGGATAAACAGGTCGGGGCGTACAAGGCCCTCTTTGGGGTGTTTCCAGCGCATCAGCACTTCACAACCGGCCCATTGATGTGTCTCGCCGCGTACCACTGGCTGGAAGTAGGGTATGAATTCATTGGCCTCCAACGCTCTTCGCAATTCATGGGTAGGGGCTGAAGATCGTTTCTGCAGCCAGTGAGCGAATAAGCCTGCCAGTACGCCGAAAAACACCACCAGGCTGAAGAGGGGCGGATAGCGGGCTTCCATATAACGCCACACTTCCCCTTCCGGCATGCCAGCCACGACGTGATAGGCGTAGCGCGAGGACGCAAGCTGGTGGTGAGCGACGGGAAAGACGGGCGTTGCGCTGCGGTGGACCTTGCCATCGTCTCCCAGCCAATGGGGGCCGACCTGCAATACCAGTTCGGTGTAGCGGCTGATCAAACGCAAGGCGTTTGTCATGTGATAACCGTCAATCGACGCAAAGGCACCCCGATCGCCCTCTGTCAGCCGGTATACGAGCAACGCGCTGTCGGGGGTGACCGGGTTGCCATTCATGAGCCATAGCCGGCCATCGACGTAATCGTCGGGATTGACCGGTGACACATAGGCGCCGCCAAACAGTGAGCTGCAGTAAATGTTCTTTTGCCATGACAGGGTGGTAGCGCGCACGAAAGGACGGCGCGTGACTTGTTCGCGCAGGGCCAGCTTCGTTGCGTTGTCACATGGGCTGCCAGCCAGTGGCATCAGGGTCTGGGCGGCGAGTGCGGTGTTGTCGAGCATAAGGTCGAACTGGCGCACCGCTTCGATAGCCGTTTGTGCGGTGCTTTGCTCAAGAGTGCGTTCGGCCTGCCAATACAGGATCAACACGCCCAGCAAAATGGGCAGCGCGCCACTCACCAATGTCACCCGATAGCGAGTTTTGCGTGTTCGTGTGGCTTTGACAGTCAGTGGCATTGGCGCGATCTGTAGCAACGAAGGGCGATAGAGCTCCCAAAAGCGCGGAGCCACAGCGAGGCTGTTGAAAAAATAGGCGGGCATTGGCCATGAACGATGGCTGGGTGCTTCTGCGCGCGGGCGCGGCGTGAATGGTCCCATATTGACCGGCGTCCGTCATGTCTCATTGCCATATTCAAGCAGGGTCGCCAGCTTGATAAACGCCCGCGTGGCGGGAGACACCTGTCGCTGATCCAGGACCGCCAGCCCGACCTGACGCCTGACTGGCGGATTCAGCGGTTTTTTCAGGTAGCTTGCTGATTGCACCTGCGGCAATGATAGTTCAGCGAGAACGGTCACGCCGTCTCCACGCCGCACGGCGTCCAGTGTGCTGAGCAGTTGCGAGCAGCGGTAGCGGATATCGGGCTTGAGTCCGGCGCCGATGAAGAGTCGCGATACCAGCTCCGATGAGCCGGCCTCGGTCAGGATAAACGGGTCATTGCAAAGTGCCTTGAGACTGATGTCCGGTTGATCGCGCAAAGGATGATGGGTCGGCAGCAGCGCCACCATTTGGTCTTCGACCAGGGCGAAAGTGTCGAAGCGCTCTTCGGGGAGCACCACAAACGCGACATCGATGCGCCGCTCCTCAAGCCATTGCACGACCTGGCGATCAGGACCTTCGTCGACATGTACGTTGATTCCCGGATGTGCCTGGCGAAAACGCTGGAGGATTTCGGGCAACAGGCGAATGGACGAAGTGGGCCCAAAGGAGCCGATGCGTAAGGTGCCACGTTTCATGCCCCGTGCGTCATCGGCTTCCTGTTGCAGGGTATTGGCCAGGCCCAGCATGGCGCGGGCCCGCGACAATAACTGGTGACCGATGTCGGTGAGTTCAATATGGGCCTGGCGTCGGTGAAACACCTCCACGCCTAACTCCTGTTCCAGGGCCTTTATCGCGTGGGAGACCGCTGACTGGCTGATCCCCAGTCGATGGGCTGCGCTGGTAAAACCTTGCAGCTGCGCCACTAGGGAGAAAATTTCCAATTGGGTAAGGGTCATGAGGTTTTGCTCATTTTACGATGATCAATCATTAGTAAAAGAATAGGCCAAACCCACGATTCACTGCAGGAATCTTATGCCCAACCCTACCGTTGCCCAGGCGGGCGAGCACCTTACCCACCTCAAACTGGCGGCCGTCACCATGATCTGGGGCGGCACCTTTGTTGCTGGCCGCTTTCTGGCAGCAGACCTGGACCCGTTGTTGATTGCGAGCCTGCGCTTTGTCCTGGCCAGTCTGGCGTTGTTGCTGTTCATGGCCTGCGCTCGCATTCCCCTGGCGTGTCCCGATCCCCTGCAAATGGCTCGACTGACCGTGCTGGGTTTCTTTGGGATTTTTTTCTACAACCTGTGCTTCTTCTACGGCTTGCACTTTATCAACGCCTCACGCGCTTCATTGATTGTCGCCCTGAACCCGGCGGTGATTGGTCTGGCGTCGTGGTGGTGGTTCAAGGAGCGCCTGGGGCGTGGCAAGGTGTCGGGTATCACCTTGTGCCTGGGCGGAGCAGGGTGGGTGATCGCGAGCCGCAATCCGCAGTTGTTACAAGGCACGGCCGACGCCTGGATCGGCGACCTGCTGATATTCGGTTGCGTAGTGGGCTGGGGCGTCTACTCGTTATGTGCGCGCTCGCTGAACCAGAGTCTGGGCCCACTGCAGACGGTGACGTGGTCGATCCTGCTGGGCACGCTGATGCTTGGCGTCGTTACCCTCGTTACGGGCAGGCTCACGGCTGACGCCATGCGCGCAATTGATCTGCCAGAGTGGCTGAGCCTGCTGTACCTGGGCGTGCTGGGTTCGGCCTTGGCCTAC
The DNA here is from genome assembly GCF_059758795.1 of Pseudomonas sp. GQ91. Classification (NCBI taxonomy): domain Bacteria; kingdom Pseudomonadati; phylum Pseudomonadota; class Gammaproteobacteria; order Pseudomonadales; family Pseudomonadaceae; genus Pseudomonas; species Pseudomonas sp. GQ91. The sequence continues at coordinate 476,283 of NZ_JCAXED010000001.1, read as the reverse complement.
ATCGGTTACTACGATGGTATTCGTCGAATCGGGGCGACTCGGGCCGGGGTGTTTATCGCGCTCAACCCACTGACCGCGGTGATCTGCGGCGCGCTGTTGCTCGCAGAGCCACTGAGCGCCTCGATGTGCGTGGGCGGCGCAGTGATTCTGCTGGGCATTTATCTGTGCAACAAACCCCTTGCGTCGGGCAAGGCATAGGGATTTGATGAGGGAGTACGGACAAAACCGGTTACGCTGTGTAGAATCAGGTTACGCATACAAGAATAAGCGCTTGCCTGAACGCAAGCCTCGTCCGTCAGAGACGCCCGTAAGAGAATGATCCAACCATGAAGCAACTCGGGTTCCAACTCATTTACGGTGACTTCCTCGCCCGCAGCGTGCGGGGTATCTCCTGTGCGCCACCTTCCCACCTCATCCTTGCTGGCAATTAATCCATTTAATTCTAAAAAGATGATGAGGCGCCAAATCATGGCAGATCTATACGAAAACCCGATGGGCCTGATGGGCTTCGAGTTCATTGAATTCGCATCGCCAACCCCGGGCACCCTGGAGCCGATCTTCGAGATCATGGGCTTTACCAAGGTCGCGACCCACCGCTCCAAGAATGTGCACCTGTATCGCCAGGGCGCAATCAACCTGATCCTCAATAATGAACCCAACAGCGTGGCCTCGTACTTTGCCGCCGAGCACGGCCCGTCGGTGTGTGGCATGGCGTTCCGGGTCAAGGACTCGCAGAAAGCCTACAACCTCGCGCTGGAGCGTGGAGCGCAGCCGATCCACATTGAAACCGGCCCCATGGAACTGAACCTGCCAGCGATCAAAGGCATTGGCGGCGCGCCGCTGTACCTGATCGACCGCTTCGGTGAAGGCAGTTCGATCTACGACATCGACTTCGTATTCCTCGAAGGGGTCGACCGTAATCCCGTGGGCGCCGGCCTGAAGATTATCGACCACCTGACTCACAACGTGTATCGCGGACGCATGGCCTACTGGGCCAACTTCTACGAGAAATTGTTCAACTTCCGGGAAATCCGTTATTTCGACATCAAGGGCGAATACACCGGCCTGACCTCCAAGGCCATGACCGCGCCGGACGGTATGATTCGCATCCCGTTGAACGAGGAGTCGTCCAAGGGCGCCGGTCAGATCGAAGAGTTCCTGATGCAGTTCAACGGTGAAGGCATCCAGCACGTGGCGTTCCTCAGCGACGACTTGATCAAGACCTGGGATCAGTTGAAAGGCATGGGCATGCGCTTTATGACCGCGCCGCCGGAAACCTATTATGAAATGCTCGAAGGGCGTCTGCCGAACCACGGCGAGCCGGTCAACGAGCTGCAATCGCGCGGCATCCTGCTGGATGGCGCATCCGAGTCCGGTGACAAGCGTTTGTTGCTGCAAATCTTCTCGGAAACCCTGATGGGCCCGGTGTTCTTCGAGTTCATCCAGCGCAAGGGCGATGATGGTTTCGGCGAAGGCAACTTCAAGGCACTGTTTGAATCCATTGAGCGTGATCAGGTGCGTCGCGGTGTGTTGACCACCGAATAAAGGTTACAGCGGCGGAAAAAAAGCCCGGTCGGGGGATTTCTCGACCGGGCTTTATAACGTCTGCAATCAGGCTTTGCGTTGACGCACCAGATGCTTGAACCCTTCAAGTACCAGCACCACCACCGCCATCCAGATCGGGATATAGGTCAGCCATTCCCCAGGCCCGATGCTTTCCCCCAGCAACAACGCCACTGCCAGCAACAGCACCGGTTCCACGTAGCTGAGCAGGCCGAACAGACTGAACGGCAGGAGACGGCTGGCGATGATATAGCTCACCAGCGCTGTGGCACTGATCAATCCCAGGATTGGAATCAGTGCGTACAGCGCTTTGTGGGCCTCCAGTACACCGAAGCCCTGTTCACCGCTTTGCACAAACCACAGCGCCACTGGCAGCATCAGCGCCATATCCATCCACAACCCGCCCAAATGATCGGTGCCCAGCCATTTGCGCAGCACGAAATAAACCGGATACCCGATGATCACCACCAAAGTCGCCCAGGAAAAACCGCCCACCTGATACAGCTCGTTGAGGACACCGACAGCGGCAAGACCCACCGCGATCTGCTGCAAGCGTGACAACCGCTCGGCGTATACCAGCCGGCCGGTCAGGACCATGCTCAATGGCAGCAGGAAATACCCGAGGGACACGTCCAGGCTGCGGTCATTGAGCGGCGCCCACATGAACAGCCACAATTGCACGGCCAGCAACGCCGAAGTCAGCACGATGCCGCCGAGCAGGCGCGGTTTGCCCGCGACCCACCGCACCAGCTCCAGCACCCGCCGCCATTCGCCGCTTACGACCATGAAAACGGTCATGCACGGTACGGTGAGCAGCATCCGCCAGCCAAAAATCTCCAGTCCGCTCAATGGCGTGAGCAGGGAGGTGAAGTAATACATCACGGCAAACAACACCGAGGCCAATACCGATAGAGCAACACCTTTAGACACGCTGTCCTCGCGAAACGATTGAAACTGAAAGGGGGGAATCCAGGTGGGAATATATTGCCTTTGCGGTGAGACGTTTGCTCTGTTTTGCGGCATCTTATGGGAAATTTTCTCACATCAAGGTCGCCCGGATGCCCATTCACCCTCAATCGTCCCTCGATGCCTTCGACCTGGCGATTCTCCAGCAACTGCAAAAAGACAACAGCACCGCGTTGCGGGTGATTGGTGACACGGTCAACCTGTCAACGGCGGCCGTGCAGCGACGAATCAAGCGCCTGCAGCAAAACGGGGTAATCAGCGCGAACACGGCGGTGATCAATCCAGAGGCGGCGGGCAAGCCCATCACCCTTTTGGTGGAGGTGCACGCTGAGCGGACCCACATTGAAGACCTTGATGCGCTCAAGGCGCAGATGTCAGTGCCAGCGGTCCAGCAGTGCTATTACGTGACAGGCGACGCGGATTTCATGTTGGTGATTGTGGTCGAGACCATGAAGGCCTACGAAACCCTGGCTCGCCAGCTGTTTTATGAGAACCGTAACATCAAGTGGTTTCGCAGTATTGTGGTGATGGATCGAGTCAAGGTCAGTCTGGCCGTGCCACTCGACCACTAGGGCATCGTCGTTCAAATGCAGGCGCGGGCCATCCGCCTCGAAACAAAATGCCCTACACTGGTCGGCCACTTGTTTTTCAAAGGATGAAACACAATGCACGCACCTGAGTCCCTTATCGTTATCCAGCGTTTTACTGAGGCTCACCTTGAAGGTGTCGCCGCGCTCTATAACGACCCGGCTGTCTGCCGTCAGGTGCTGCAGATGCCTTTCCAGTCGGTCGAGGCCTGGCGCAAGCGATTGGTGCAAGACAACGAACGGCGGCTGCAACTGGTGGCGCTGCATGCCGGTGAGGTGGTCGGTAATATCGGCTTGGAGCAGTAACTGCGGGTGCGTCAAAGCCATATCGGTGGGCTTGGCATGGCTGTGTCAGCGTCATGGCAGGGTAAAGGGGTGGGTTCAAAACTGTTGGCGGCAGCCTTGGAAGTGGCCGACAACTGGATGAACCTGCGCCGTGTGGAACTGACGGTATACGCCGACAACGAAGCCGCCCATGCGCTGTACCGCAAGTTCGGTTTCGAAATCGAGGGGCGGCTGCGCGATTACGGTGTTCGGGATGGCGCGTTCGTCGATGCCCTGAGCATGGCCCGGTTGCGTGTGTCGGCTTGATCAACCTCCCAGGGCGAACGCCACCGCAGCTTGTGCATGCAACTCGGTGGTGTCCAGCAGCGGCAGGTCGCTGTGTTCAGGCTTGATCAGCAGGCCGATTTCGGTGCAACCGAGGATCACGGCTTGGGCGCCACGGGCAGCAAGGGAGCGGATGACCTGTTGGTAGACCTGCCGCGAAGCGTGACTGATGACCCCAACGCACAACTCTTCATAAATGATCCGGTGTACGGCTTGGCGTTCCTGTGCGTCAGGTACCAGCACGGTCAGGCCCTGTGCGGCCAGGCGCGTCTTGATGAAGTCCTGCTCCATGGTAAACGCCGTGCCCAACAAGCCAACGGTCAAGGTGTTCGCCTCGACAGCCGCCGCGCCTGCCGCGTCGGCAATGTGCAGGAACGGAATCGAAACCGCGGCTTCGATCTTCGGTGCCACTCGGTGCATGGTATTGGTACACAGCACGATGCATTCGGCGCCGCCCGCCTGCAGGCGGCGCGCGGCATCTTCCAGGATCCGTGCCGCGTCATCCCAGCGTCCGGCATGCTGAGCCTGCTCCACCGGGCCGAAATCCACGCTGTACATCAATAACGGTGCCGAGCGCAGCGGTCCGAGCTGGTCGCGGACCTGTTGGTTGATCATCCGGTAATACTCGGCACTGGACTCCCAGCTCATTCCGCCGATAAGGCCGATGGTGCGCATGCGGTGCTCCTGAAGCAAGTGGGCGAGGGCACACCTTACCCAAGACTCGGGCGTTAGTCATACGCCGCGCTGCGCTATCTGCCATGATCATTGTTCGCAGTCTGGTTCACCCGAGGAGCACCGCAATGGACGATGTACAGCAATTGGGCGAGATGCTTCGTCATTACGCCGACAGCGAAGCGCACAAGCGGCAACAGTTCGAGGTGCAGTCCGCACACTGGACGCAAAAAATCACTGAGTTGTTCGGTCAGATCGAGCAGTGGCTGGAACCGGTCAAAAGTGTCGGCCTGCTGGAAGTCCGCCGCGAGGCCTATGTGGCTTTCGGCCCGAGTGTTGCGGTGGAGACCTCGACCTTCAAGACCGAGAAACTGACCATCAACATCGCTGGCAAACCGGTGGAATTCGTGCCGGACGTGATGGGCGCTGGCGGCCTGATTTCGCTGGCGGTGATCGGTTTGACCGCTGCCCGCTACGGCAGTATTTCCCTGGTGTTGCCGCCGGGACAAAACGACTGGCTGTGGAAGAAGACCAATGGTCTGAAAGACCCGGATACCTTCGCCTTCGATGCCAACTTCCTGGCCTTGCAGTTGCAGGGCTTGATTCCCCGCGAACGCGGGTGAAGCGGTTACTCATGTGGAGGCTTGCCCCACATGAGTGTTTCTTCGTGCACACCGATGGCGCTATTTTTCCAGAATTGGCTATACCTACAGCTCAATGTTCTGAAACTCACTGCCAGGAGTTCCATGATGAAGCCAAGGCTAATGATCAGCACGCTGTGCATCGCCTCGATCGGCGTGATGGGGTGTAGCAGCAACGTCACGCAACCGGACGAATACTCCGGGTTTCTCGCGGATTACAGCCGCTTGAAGGAAGCCCAATCGCCGTCGGGTGTGGAAGTGATGCGCTGGATTGATCCCAATCTGAATCTCAACCGCTACACGTCGGTGTACATTGAACCCACCCAGTTTTTTCCCACACCCCAAGCCACCAGCAAAATCCCCGAAAGCACGCTGCAAGGCATCAATAGCTATTACAACCAGGCGCTCAAGCGTGAGCTGGTCAAGTCGCTGCCGCTTGCCGAGGGGCCGGGGCCGGGGGTGATTGTCGTGCGTGCGGCGATCACCGCGGTCAGCAGCAAAACCGAAGGCCTCAAGCCTTACGAGTTGATCCCCGTGGCCCTGGTAGCGGCGGCGGTCAGTACCGGCACCGGGATTCGCGATCAGGAAACCACCCTAGGCACCGAAGCCCAGTTCCTTGACGGCAACAAAGTGATTGCCCAAGTGGTACGCAAAGGCACGGGAAAACCCCTGCAAAACGATACCCAAGTCATGCAAGCCGACGATGTGAAAAACGTCATCGACGGTTGGGCGCAGGATTTGCATCAGTCGTATTTGAAGCTCAAGGGCAAGTAGCCGGGCGTGGCAAACTCAGGGTGTGCTGAAAACGGCTTTGATCTTGTCGCGCAACTGATCGATCGAAAACGGCTTGCCAATCACATGCATGCCTTCGGGCACATCAATGTTTTCTGCATAGCCGCTGGCAAACAGGATCGGCAAGGTCGGGCGTAACTCCCGTACCTTGGCCGCCAGTTGCTTGCCGTCCATGTCTGGCAAGCCGACGTCGGTCATCATCAGGTCGATAATCTGATCGTGACTGTTGACGAGCGCGAGGGCTAGTTCGGCGTCAGCGGCTTCAATCACCTTGAACTCCAGTTCTTCGAGGACATCGACGATCAACATGCGCACGATGGCGTCGTCTTCGACTACAAGGATGGTGAAGGCGGCTTCGGACATAACTGGGGTTCCCGAGAAATGGAGATACAGGGCTTGAGCAGTTGAAAGACCTTTCTCTAGTGAGTCATGTCAATCCCGGCAAGTTCCCGAACAGAGGGCCATTGTGACGGTTACCCGCGCGAATGTCCCGTCTGGCCATGATCTGCGAGGGTATGGCTTGTGTCGCGTGTGGCCGACCGCAGGGACAGTGGTGCAGTGTTTGAATGAGAAACCACACAAACGTAGCCCTTGCCCTCGACTTTCGGGCAAACTCCCGGTTTTTCCGCACTTGGCCAAGGCATGACCATGACTCCTGCGTCGACAGTCAATGAGAACAGTTTCCGTAAGCTCCTGAGCCGCAACGTCACGTTGCCGTTGGGTGTTGGTGTACTCAGTGCAGTGTTTTTCGTCTCCCTGATCACCTATCTGTTGTCTGTGATCCAATGGGTTGAACACACCGACCGGGTGATCAATAACCTGAATGAAACCGCAAAGCTGACGATTGACCTGGAAACGGGCATGCGTGGTTATCTGATCACGGGCGATGAGCACTTCCTTGACCCCTACGAGGTGGCCAAGCCGCGCATCGTCGCCGAGCTGCGTGGTCTGCAGGAACTGGTGGCGGATAATCCGCAGCAGGTCGATCGTCTCAAGCGCCTGGAAGCGATGCAGGTTGAGTGGAATGGCTATGCCCAGGAGATGATCAGGCTGCGCCGCGAGAACGGTGATTATCGTGGCGCGGTGCAGGCCGGGCGGGGCAAGCGCCTGTCTGACGAGGTTCGCAAGGAATACGAGCAAGCGGTTGCGGTGGAGCAGCAGTTCCGGATTACCCGCAATAAGGAAGTCACCCGGACCACGGTCATCAGTGTCTCGTTCTACCTGCTGTTCGTACTCGGCCTGAGTGGCTTTCTTGCTTATATGGGCAGAAAAAACCTGGTGACGTTGTCTGCCGATTACAGCGCCACCCTCGCGTCGCAACAAAGAACCGCCAAACGCCTGGAGCAGCAAGCCTGGCTGCGCAATGGCCAGACCGAACTGGCCGAGCAGGTGCTGGGCCAGCCGTCCCTGAACCTGTTGGGCCGCAAAATCCTGCAGTTCTTCGCCCAGTACATGGGGGCGGTGGTGGGCGCGGTCTACGTGCGCGAGGAGCATGGCGGCCTTCGGCGCGTGGCTACTTACGGCTTTTCTCGGGAGCAGGAACAACAGGAGCAGTCGATCTACAACGATGAAGGCCTGGTCGGGCAGTCGGCGCAGCAAGATCGCCTGATTCGCCTGGATGATGTGCCTGTGGGTTACTTCAAGGTCAGTTCCGGCCTGGGCGAAGGCCCGGCTCGCAGTGTGCTGGTCGTGCCCACCCGTGATGACGACCGGGTGAATGGCGTAGTCGAACTGGGCTTCCTGCGTCCGTTGGACGAGCGTGACGTGGAGCTGCTGGAGTTGATTGCCGACAATATCGGCACCTCCATCGAAGCCGCGCGCTATCGCCAGCGTCTGCAGGAAGTGCTGGCCGAAACCCAGCAGCTCAACGAAGAGCTGCAAGTGCAGCAAGAAGAACTCCGCACAGCCAACGAAGAACTGGAAGAGCAGTCGCGTATTCTCAAGGAGTCCCAGGCTCACCTGGAAACCCAGCAGGCAGAACTTGAGCAGACCAACGAGCAACTGGCCGAGCAAGCCCAGACGCTGGCCGATCAGCGCGACGCCATGGATCACAAGAACGTTGAGCTCAATCGTGTGCAGATAGAGCTGGAAGAGCGCGCTGACGAGTTAATACGCTCCAGCAAGTACAAATCCGAATTCCTCGCCAACATGTCCCACGAACTGCGCACCCCGCTCAATAGCTCGTTGATCCTGGCCAAATTGTTGGCGGAGAACCCTCAGGAAAACCTCAGTGCTGAACAGGTCAAGTTTGCCGAGTCGATCTATTCGGCGGGTAACGATTTGCTCAACCTGATCAATGACATCCTCGATATCTCCAAGGTCGAGGCCGGCAAACTGGAAGTGCGTCCGGAAAACACCAGCGTGCCACGCTTGATGGACGGCTTGCGCGGGATGTTTGAACCGCTCGCTGCCGACCGGCAGTTGGCGTTCACGTTGACAGTGGAGGAAGGCACGCCAGCGATGTTGTTTACCGACCGGCAGCGCCTGGAGCAGATTCTCAAGAACCTGCTGTCCAACGCGATCAAGTTCACCGAAAAAGGTCAGGTCAGTCTTACCGCCACCCGCCAGCCGGGGGAGGGCATTGCGTTCATGGTGCGTGATTCCGGGATCGGCATTGCCGCGGATCAGCAGGAAAGTATCTTCGAGGCCTTCCGGCAGGCGGATGGCACCACCAATCGGCGTTATGGCGGCACGGGTCTTGGGTTGTCGATTTCCCGTGACCTGGCAGCACTGTTGGGAGGCTACATTAATGTCGCCAGCCAACCGGGGCAGGGCAGTACCTTTACCCTGGTGCTACCGGAGCAGTATGTAGAGCGCGATGAGGACGCGGCCGCGGTCGAGCCGGTACGCAACCCATTGCCCGTCGCGCCGGCTCCCTCGCCACCCAAGGTATTGCCATTGCCTGTAGTCGACGAACCGCGGATTCCGCGCTTTGCCGACGACCGCGACAAGGCGCCGTTCACCACCCGCTGTATTCTGGTGGTGGAAGATGAACCCAACTTCGCACGCATTCTTTTCGATCTGGCGCATGAGCTGGGTTACCACTGCCTGGTGGCCCATGGCGCGGATGAAGGCTACAACCTCGCGGAGCAATACACTCCCGATGCGATCCTGCTCGACATGCGGCTGCCCGACCATTCAGGCTTGACGGTGTTGCAACGCCTCAAGGAGCACGCTGGTACCCGCCATATTCCGGTGCATGTGATCTCTGTCGAGGACCGCGTCGAAGCGGCCATGCACATGGGCGCCATCGGTTACGCGGTAAAGCCCACTACTCGCGAAGAGCTCAAGGACGTGTTTGCGCGCCTGGAGGCCAAACTCACGCAGAAGGTCAAGCGTGTATTGCTGGTGGAAGACGATGATTTGCAACGCGACAGCATCGCCCGCCTGATCGGTGACGAGGATATCGAGATCACCGCAGTCGGTTTCGCCCATGAGGCCCTCAAGCTGCTGCGCACCACGGTCTACGACTGCATGATCATCGACCTCAAGCTGCCGGACATGCTTGGCAACGAGCTGCTCAAACGCATGGCCACCGAGGATATCTGCTCGTTCCCGCCGGTGATTGTGTACACCGGGCGCAACCTGACGCGGGATGAAGAGGCGGAGCTGCGTAAGTATTCGCGTTCGATCATCATCAAGGGCGCTCGCTCTCCCGAGCGCCTGCTGGACGAGGTCACACTCTTTCTGCACAAAGTCGAATCCCAGCTGTCCCATGAACGCCAGAAGATGCTCAAGACAGCGCGCAGCCGCGACAAGGTCTTCGAGGGTCGCAAGGTATTGTTGGTGGATGACGATGTGCGCAACATCTTCGCCCTCACCAGTGCGCTTGAACAAAAGGGCGCACTTGTCGTCATTGGCCGCAATGGGCGCGAAGCAATCGATAAGCTCAATGAAGTCGACGATATCGACCTGGTGCTGATGGACGTGATGATGCCGGAAATGGATGGCTATGAGGCAACTGCCTTGATCCGCCAGGACCCGCGCTGGCGCAAACTGCCGATCATCGCGGTGACGGCCAAGGCCATGAAGGACGACCAGGAGCGTTGCCTGCAAGCCGGCTCCAATGATTACCTGGCCAAGCCTATCGACCTTGATCGCCTGTTTTCCCTGATTCGTGTGTGGCTCCCCAAAATGGAACGTATTTAATTGGAACGAAGCACTGACATCGAACTGCGCTTGCTGATTGAGGCGATTTACCTCAAATACAGCTATGACTTTCGCGACTACTCCGGCGCGTCGATCAAGCGTCGTGTGGCCCACGCCTTGACCCAGTTCGACTGCAAGACCATCTCGGCCTTGCAGGAGCGGGTGCTGCATGACGCCTCGGCATTCCTGCAGCTGTTGCAGTTCCTGACCATTCCCGTCAGCGAAATGTTTCGCGATCCCTCGCACTTCCTGGCCATCCGCCAGGAAGTGGTGCCGCTGCTCAAGACCTATCCGTCGATCAAAATCTGGATCGCCGGCTGCAGTACTGGGGAAGAGGTGTATTCCATGGCCATTCTGCTGCGGGAGGAAGGCTTGCTGGAGCGTACGATCATCTACGCCACCGACATCAACCCCAGCTCTCTGGAAAAAGCCAAGCAAGGCATCTTCTCCCTAGAGAGTATCCGTGCCTACACCCACAACTATCAGCAGGCTGGGGGGCAGCGCTCGTTTGCCGATTACTACACCGCCGCCTACGATTACGCGATCTTCGATAAAACCCTGCGCGAAAACATCACCTTTGCCGATCACAGCCTGGCGACCGACAGTGTGTTTTCTGAAACTCAATTGATTTCATGTCGTAACGTACTGATATATTTCAATAAAAAATTGCAGAATAGGGCCTTTGGGTTGTTTCACGAGTCGCTGTGTCACCGTGGCTTCCTGGTACTGGGCAGCAAGGAAACTCTCGACTTCTCGAGTTACAGCAAGCAGTTCGAGCCTTTGGTCAAACAAGAACGGATCTATCGAAAACTATGAGCGACGTCGCCGCCAACGAGCTGCGCTTGCCCGGGATCGAGGCCGTCGTCATTGGTGCTTCCGCGGGTGGCGTCGAGGCGTTGCTGAGTATTTTTGCTGCGTTGCCGAGCGGATTTGCCCTGCCGATCATCGTGGTCCTGCATTTGCCGGATGAACGCCGCAGCCAATTGTCGGAAGTCTTCGGGCGCCGAGTGTCAATACCGGTCCGGGAAGCGCAGGACAAAGAGCTGATCAAACCCGGGACCTTGTATTTTGCGGGCCCTGGATATCATTTGTCGGTGGAACAGGACCGCAGTTTGTCATTGAGCCAGGAAGACCGTGTGCATCATTCGCGTCCCGCCATCAATTACCTGTTCACCTCGGCGGCCGATACCTATGGCAGCGGCCTGCTGGCGATATTGCTGACCGGCGCCAATCAGGACGGTGCCGAAGGCTTGGCCCAGGTCAAACAGAGCGGTGGCACCACGGTGGTCCAGGACCCGAACGAGGCGCGGATTTCAGTCATGCCTCTGGCTGCCCTGGCCTTGCACACTCCCGACCATATTCTTACCTTGAGCCGCATTGCTGTATTGCTGGCTTCGCTGGAATCTTCCCCATGTTAAGTACTGTCCAGGCCAAGCTGCTGATCGTCGATGATTTGCCGGAAAACCTGTTGGCCCTTGAAGCGCTGATCAAGCGCGAGGATCGCCTGGTCTATAAGGCACTGAATGCCGACGAGGCGTTGTCGTTGCTGCTTGAGCATGAGTTTGCGATGGCCATTCTTGACGTGCAGATGCCCGGCATGAACGGTTTCGAGCTGGCCGAAATGATGCGCGGCACGGAAAAGACCAAGAACATTCCCATCGTGTTTGTCAGCGCCGCCGGGCGCGAGTTGAACTACGCCTTCAAAGGTTATGAGAGCGGGGCGGTGGACTTTTTGCACAAACCGTTGGATATCCACGCGGTCAAGAGCAAGGTCAACGTTTTCGTCGAGTTGTATCGCCAGCGCGAGGCCATGAAGCTGCAAGTCGAGGCGCTTGAGCAAAGCCGTCGCGAACAGGAAACCCTGCTGACCAGGCTGCAGGCGACCCAGGCGCAACTCGAACAGGCGGTGCGCATGCGTGATGACTTCATGTCCATCGTCGCCCACGAAGTGCGCACGCCGCTGAATGGACTGATCCTTGAAACCCAGTTGCGCCAGATGCATTTGGCCCGTGACAACGCCAGTGCCTTCACTCTGGACAAAATGCGCGCCATGGTCGATCGCGACGAGCGGCAGATCCAGAGCCTGACGCGCTTGATCGAAGACATGCTCGACGTTTCGCGTATCCGTACCGGCAAGTTGTCGATTCGCCCCACGCGTTTCGACCTGTCCCTGTTGGTGCGCAACCTGTTGGAGAACTTCGCCCCTCAAGTGGCGGCGGCCGGCTCATCGATAGAGTTGCTGGCTGAGCAGCCGGTGGTGGGGCATTGGGATGAGTTCAGGATTGAGCAGGTGGTGTCCAACCTGTTGACCAACGCCTTGCGTTACGGCGCCAAAAAACCGGTGGACGTGCGCGTGTACGCCGAGCATGGTGAGGCACGGATCGAGGTACGCGATCGCGGGATTGGTATCAGCGAAGAAAACCAGAAGCGGATCTTTCAACAGTTCGAGCGGGTCTCGGCCAGCCATGCCGTTGCTGGGCTGGGGTTGGGGCTGTTCATTTCCGAGCAGATCATTGCCGCCCACGGCGGAACTATTGAGGTCGAAAGCCGGGTAGGCGAGGGCGCCTTGTTTCGGGTGTGCCTGCCCCTTGAGGCCGGCGCGTGAAATCAGACGTATATTCAACGCAACCTCTGGGTGACCTTATGGTCGTATCTGCAGCAATCGACCGAGCAAAGGCTTCCCATGAGTGAAGATGCGCAAGATGTTGTACTGATCGTCGAAGATGACGAATCGATTATGTTTGTGTTGGGTGAATACCTGGCTGGCCTGGGGTATCGGGTACTAAAAGCCATTAATGGCGAACAGGCATTCGAAATTCTTGCCAGCAAACCGCACCTGGACTTGATGGTCACTGACTACCGGTTGCCTGGTGGCATTTCCGGGGTGCAGATCGCCGAGCCCGCGCTGTTGCTGCGACCGGAACTGAAGGTCATCTTTATCAGCGGTTATCCGCAAGAGATTCTGGACTGCAACAGCCCGATCACCCGCAATGCGCCGATCCTGGCCAAGCCATTTGATCTGGATACGTTGCAAGAGCATATTCAGCGATTGCTGGCTTAAGAGCGCTGCGCTGAACCTGTGTATCCGGGAGCCGGACACGTGTCCGTGTTGGCATAGGTATCCACACAACTTCCACACACCAACGAATTCTCCTGTGGCGAGCGGGCTTGCCCCGCGTTGGGCTGCGAAGCAGCCCCAAGACCTGCCGCTACGGAGTATCTGATACACCGCATTCGGCTTACTGGGACTGCTTCGCAGCCCAACGCGGGGCAAGCCCGCTCGCCACAACCGCGCTATCTGCTTGGATTTAAGCGTGTGTAGATACCTATGCTGTGTCGGAGGAGGATCCATGGCCAACGGCCACACGACCGCCTCAACGTTGCTGAATCATCTCTCGTACTTTCGCGGTCAACAGATCAAACGTGAAGGGCTTGGTAATCAACTGCATGCCAGGATCCAGGAAACCGCCGCGTGCTGCCGCGTGCTCGGCATAGCCGGTGATGAACAACACCCGCAGATCCGGCCTGACCTGGCGCCCGATCTCTGCCAACTGACGCCCGTTCATGCCTGGCAGGCCCACGTCGCTGATCAACAGGTCGATTCGCTGGCTGGACTGGATGATCGGCAGCGCGCTGTCGGCGTCATTGGCTTCGACAAAGGCGTAGCCCAATTCGCTCAGCACCTGGCTTACCAACACCCTGACCGCAGGGTCGTCTTCGACGATCAGCACGGTCTCGCCGGTATTGGCGTAGGGCAGCAAGCCCGGGTTCAGCACGTCATCTACCGCCGCTTCGCCGACAAAGCGCGGCAGGAACAGGCTGACGGTGGTGCCTTCACCAACCACGCTGTGAATGCACACATGACCGCGGGATTGGCGCGCGAAACCGTAGATCATCGATAGGCCGAGGCCGGTGCCCTGGCCGATGGGCTTGGTGGTAAAAAACGGATCAAACGCCCGGCTGACCACGTTTTCGGGCATCCCGCAGCCGGTGTCGCTGACACTCAGCTCCACGTAATCGCCCGGCTGGAGCGTGCCGTAGGCGGCGGTGAAGACGCTGTCCAAATGGCGATTGCCGGTTTCCACCACCAGCCTGCCGCCGGTGGGCATGGCATCCCGGGCGTTGAGCACAAGGTTGAGCAGGGCACTTTCCAGTTGATTGGGGTCCGCCTCGGCGGTCCATAACTGCTGGTTCAGGCGCATGTCCAGGGTGGTACTTTCATTGAGGCTGCGTTGTAACAGCTCGCCCATGGATGACACCAGGTTGTTGATCTGCACCGGTTTGGCGTCGAGCGATTGCCGGCGGGAAAATGCCAGCAGGCGGTGGGTCAGGCTGGCCGCGCGGTTGGCTGAAGTCACACCGAGGTCGATCAGGCTGTCGAGGTCTTCGAAACGACCTCGGGCCAAGCGTCGGCGCAACAATTCCAGGCTGCCGATAATGCCGGTGAGCATGTTGTTGAAGTCATGGGCAATACCGCCGGTCAATTGGCCAACGGCTTCCATTTTCTGCGATTGGCGCAAGGCCTCTTCATTGTTGCGCAACTGGGTGGTGCGCTCTTCAACCTGCTGCTCGAGCGTTTCAAGGGTGCGATGCAGGCGCAATTCGCTTTGGCTCAGATCAATCAAGCGATCCCGCGCTTCATATTGCCGACGCCGTCCGCGCAACGCCGTGGACACCAGGCTGATCAAGGTAATCGGATGGAAGGGACGCTCCAGCAGCGTGATGTTGCCCAATAGCGCACTCAGTTGTGAAGAGTTGCTCTGTTCGCCCCCGCCATGCCGGGTCATCAATACAATCGGCAGGTCCGACCAGGCCGGCTGCTGTTGCAAGTAGTCGAGCAGCGGTTGCAAGTCGGCGCCGTGCAGCGCTTCGGCGGCAATGATCAACAGGCCGGCACCTTGCTCCAGCTCCTCGCAGAGCATGGGCAGGTGATTGGCGGTTATTCCGCTGAAACCCGCCTCGTTGAGCATTTGCAGAGCCAGAGTGCTGTCGCGTCCCAGAGGCGCGAGAATGATCGCGCGTTCGTGGATGCCGGGCAAATCACTCACAATCGCGCATCCTTGAGCAGCGGATTGTCGGTGCCCATATAAGTCGGCACACCCCGCAGTACACCATGGAAAGAATCCAGGGGTTCGCCGACGGTCATGCCCTGGCTGCCGATGCGGTATTCGCGAATGGTCGACTCATGGCTGCCGGTACGTTTCTTGATGATTGAAATAGCCCGGCGTACCTGGCCCAGCGCTTCGAAGTAACGCAGCAGGATCACGGTATCGGCCAGATAGGTGATATCCACCGGCGCCTGCATGTTGTCGCCTACCAGGCCATGCTGAGCGACGGTCATGAAGGTCGCGGCACCCTGGCGATTGAGGTACAGCAGTAATTCATGCATATGCAAGATCAGTGCGTTCTCTTCAGGCATGGCCGCCTGGTAGCCATTGATGCTGTCGATGATCACCGTCTTGATCCCACGATCGTCGACACAACGACGCACGCGGTGGGAGAACTCGCCGGGCGACAGTTCAGCGGCGTCGACCTGTTCGATGAACAGATTGCCGCGCTGTTGCAAGGTCTCCAGATCGATGCCCATTTTCTTCATGCGCTCGAACAGTAGACCCAGGTCCTCATCGAAGATAAACAGCGCGGCTTTCTCGCCACGGGCGACGGCAGCTGCGGCGAAGATCAGCGAAATCAGCGATTTGCCAGTGCCGGCCGGGCCGAGGATCAGGGAGCTGGAGCCGCTCTCGATACCACCGCCCAACAGCGCATCCAGCTCGGCTATGCCACTGCTCAGGGTTTGTCGCTGGTAACCACTACGATATTCCGCCGCCACCAGCCGGGGGAACACATGCACACCGTCGCCCATGATGGTGAAATCATGGAAGCCGCCACGGTACTTCTGGCCTCGGTACTTGACCACCCGGACCCGACGGCGCTCAGCGCCGTAGCTGGGGTTCAGTTCCTCCAGGCGGATCACGCCGTGGGCCACACTGTGCACTGTCTTGTCGAGCGCTTCGGTGGTCAGGTCGTCGAGCATCAGCACCGTCGCGTCGTAGCGTACGAAGTAATGCTTGATCGCCAGGATCTGTCTTCGATAGCGCAACGAACTTTGCGCCAGGAGGCGGATTTCCGAAAGGCTGTCGATCACCACCCGCGACGGCTTGACCCGCTCCACCACCTCGAAAATCTGTCGGGTGGCTTCGCCCAGCTCCAGGTCCGAGGAGTACAGCAGGCTTTGCTGGTGCTCGGCATTGAGCAGGTTTTCCGGCGGGGTCAATTCAAAGATATGGATGTTTTCATCCAGGTCCCAGCCGTGGGACTTCGCACCTTGGCGTAATTCGCGTTCGGTTTCCGACAGCGTGATGTACAGCGAGCGTTCGCCGGCCTTGGCCCCGCTCTGCAGAAACTGCAGGGCGACGGTGGTTTTACCGGTACCTGGCTCGCCTTCAAGCAGGAACAAATGACTACGCGACAGCCCGCCGCAAAGGATATCGTCGAGTCCTTCGATACCGGTTGCCGCTTTTGCTGTGAACAGCTCTTTGGATGTAGACAAGGAGTGCCCTCGGTCACTGACAAGTTGGCGGCGCAGCCCAATCGGATGCGCCATATTTACTTGACCGTGGCACGTTATGACGGTTCCACATTTTCTCTTGGCTGTGCGAGCCGGGTCGCAGTTTCCAGCGGTTTGAAGGCACGCCTACAGGCCTTGTTGCAGCGCCGGATCGTCGGGGTTTTGCTGTTCCAGTTGGGCCAACAACACCTGGACGTTTTGCAACTGACCGCTTTCCTTCCAGTAGTGGATCAGCAGCACGCGGGCCTTGCGATTCTGCGGATGACGCTGGACGATTTCCTCCAACTGCCGTTGGGCGGCTTCCAGTTCCTGCTGGGCGTACAGGGTGGTGGCCAGGTCGTAGCGCAAATCCTGATTGTCGGGTTCAAGCTCTACGGCCTTGGACAGCCCGAGGAGGGCGTATTCGCGCTCACCGTGGTGCAGCAGCCACATCCCCAGGGCGTGTTGCAGGTAAGCCGACTCCGGGTGCGCTCGCAGTTGGTTGGCAAGTAATTGGCGCGAGTCGTCGACTTTGCCTTGCTTATCCAGCAGCTCGATCTGTGCCACAACGGCTGGCAGGTTGTCCGGCTCCAGGCGCAGAGCCTGTTGCAATGCATTCTGTGCCTCGGCCAGGCGAGCGTTGTGAATGTACAAACGTGCCAGTTGAATCCAGCTCTCGGATGTTTCCGGTTGGCTCTTGAGTTGCTTTTCGAATTCGTCGAGTACGCGCTGTAGCGCGCCAAAATAAAGGCCCAGTGTGTCGGGCGAAAGCCCGAGCAAGGCGTTGGCGGCGGCGAACCGTACACGTTGTTCGGGATCCTCCAGTAAGGGTCCCAGCAGTAAGGTCCGCTGGCCACTGGGCACCAGCCCGACAATGCTGCGAATGGCCGCCTGGCGTACCAGTGGCGCGTTATTGATGAGGTCCTTGTCCGCCAGTTTCAGCGCCTGGGGACTGGGATAGTTGGGCAGCTCGGCGTGCAGCGCGACCCGCCGGGTCGGCGACAAGTCCTGGCGCGCCAGCTGTTGATAGAGGACGCGCGCCGCTCCCGGTTCGCCGTGCCGGGCCTGCTTCAACGCCTTGGAGTAGCCATGGGCAATGGCCTGGGGCACGACTTCCTGGGAGGTGCGCGTGAAATACCAGGAGATCAGCACGGTAAACAGCAGGGTGCACAAGCCGACGATGGCGTAACGGCGAGACTTTGACATGCAGGCGTCCGGAAGCTAGGCAGCTATTACAAGGCCACCAGCTTCGGTCAGGCCACTTCGCGTGTCAAACCCGCGTCGGGCCACTACCTAGTCAATGACCCTCTGGCTCACTTGCTTGTGACCTTCCACCCAGACCAGCCCTCGCAAGCCGACGTACACCATTGGCCAAACCAGTCAGGCATGTTGAAGGCTTTGACCATTGTCCGCCGCCCGCTCTGGAGCGACTATTTCCCCGGTTTACGTAGCCCGTCCTCAAAACAAAAAGACACAGGGATTTGAAGCGATGCGTGATTATTCGACTGCAACTACCCAGTTCAACTATCAGCAAACCGTCGACGCCGCGCTGGCCGGCAATCTGCAAGGGCTCAATGCCTGCGTCGAATGCTGCGACCGACATGTATTGCCGGGCCGTATTGCGTTGTTTTGGGAAGGCAAGGATGGCAGCAGCGCCACGTTCACCTTCACTGAGCTGCAGGACCAGGCCGCGCGCTTTGCCAATTTTCTCCTGGCCCGCGGCGTCAAGCGTGGCGACAAGGTGGCAGGCCTGCTGCCGCGTACTGCGGAACTGCTGGTTGTGGCGTTCGCCACCTGGCGCATCGGTGCGGTTTATCAGCCGTTGTTCACCGCATTTGGCCCGAAAGCCATCGAGCATCGTCTGAACAGCTCGGGGGCGGCGCTGGTGGTCACCGATAACGTCAACCGCGCCAAACTCCTCGAGGTTGCCGATTGCCCGACGATTGTTACCGTCTCGGGTCCCAAGGGCGAGGGCATTGTCCGGGGTGATTACAGCTTCTGGGCCGAACTGCCGAATTATTCCAACCAATGCGAGCCGCTGCTGCTGGGGGCCGATGATCCTTTTCTGTTGATGTTCACTTCGGGCACCACCGGCCCCTCGAAAGCGCTGTCGGTGCCGCTCAAGGCCATCGTCGCGTTCCAGAGCTACACCCGGGATGCGGTGGACCTGCGCCCCGAAGATGCATTCTGGAACGTGGCCGATCCGGGGTGGGCTTACGGCATCTACTTCGGTGTGACCGGGCCGCTCGCCATGGGGCACCCGATTACCTTCTACGACGGCCCGTTCACCCTGGAAAGTACTTGTCGCATCATCAATAAATACGCAATTACCAACCTTACCGGTTCGCCAACGGCCTATCGCCTGTTGATTGCCGGTGGGGAGCAGTTCGCCCGCTCGGTCAAGGGTAAATTGCGCATCGTCAGCAGCGCCGGCGAACCGTTGAACCCAGAAGTGATCCGCTGGTTCGCCGATAACCTGGGCGTCACCATCCACGATCACTACGGTCAGACGGAGTTGGGCATGGTCTTGTGCAATCACCACGGCCTGGATCATCCGGTGCATGTGGGCTCGGCCGGATTTGCCTCGCCGGGCCACCGTATTGTGGTGCTCGACGACGACTGTCAAGAGCTGCCGGCCGGCCAGCCCGGGATCCTCGCCATCGACCGCGAACAGTCGCCGATGTGCTGGTTCGCCGGCTACGAAGGGGTCAAGACCAAGGCGTTCGTCGGCAAGTACTACCTCAGCGGCGATACCGTGGAGTTGAACCCCGATGGCAGCATCAGTTTTGTCGGGCGCAGCGATGATGTGATCACCACGTCGGGTTATCGGGTCGGTCCGTTTGACGTGGAAAGTGCCCTGGTGGAGCACCCCGCGGTGGTCGAAGCGGCCGTCGTCGGTAAGCCGGATGCGCAGCGGACCGAACTGGTCAAGGCATTCGTGGTGATTCACGGGCAATACCGGGCCGACCCGGCGCTCGCCGAAGAGCTGCGCCAGCATGTGCGCAACCGCCTGGCGGCCCATGCCTACCCACGGGAAATCGAATTTGTCAGCGATCTGCCCAAGACACCGAGTGGCAAGTTGCAGCGTTTTATCTTGCGTAACCAGGAAATTGCCAAGGTCCAGGCCGCGCTTGCCGCCACCACCACGGCTTGATCCTACTTTCAAGGAAACAGTGATGCAGATTGAGAACAAGGTTTTTCTGGTCAGCGGCGGGGCGTCTGGCCTCGGTGCCGCGACCGCCGAAATGCTGGTGTCCGCAGGTGCCAGGGTGATGCTGGTGGATCTGAATGCCGATGCGGTTGCCGCGCAGGCCAGCAAGCTGGGCGCACAGGCGCGAAGCGTGGTGGCGGATATCAGCCAGGAAGCTGCCGCTGAGGCGGCAGTGCAGGCGACTGTTGCGGCGTTTGGCGGTTTACATGGGCTGATCAACTGCGCAGGCGTGGTGCGGGGCGAGAAAATCCTTGGCAAAAATGGGCCGCATGCCTTGGCCAGCTTCGCTCAAGTCATCAACGTCAACCTGATCGGCAGCTTCAACCTGCTGCGTCTCGCTGCCGCCGCCATCGCCGAAAGTGACGCCAGCGCCGACGGTGAGCGCGGGGTGATCATCAACA
Organism: Pseudomonas sp. GQ91; assembly: GCF_059758795.1. NCBI lineage: Bacteria > Pseudomonadati > Pseudomonadota > Gammaproteobacteria > Pseudomonadales > Pseudomonadaceae > Pseudomonas > Pseudomonas sp. GQ91. The sequence goes on along the minus strand of NZ_JCAXED010000001.1, from coordinate 456,145 downwards.
CTGCGTCGGTCGCGGCCTTCGATGGCCAGATCGGCCAGGCCGCGTATGCCGCCTCCAAGGGTGCGATTGCCAGTCTGACGTTGCCCGCCGCCCGGGAACTGGCGCGCTTCGGCATTCGGGTGATGACCATCGCCCCCGGTATCTTCGAAACCCCGATGATGGCTGGAATGACCCCGCAAGTCCGCGAATCGCTGTCCGCCGGTGTGCCGTTCCCGCCGCGCCTTGGCAAACCGGCCGAATACGCGGCGCTGGCGCGGCATATCATTGAAAACAGCATGCTCAATGGCGAGGTGATCCGTCTCGACGGCGCCTTGCGCATGGCGCCGAAGTAAGGAGGATTTATCATGACTCAGAACCACGATCCGATTGTCATCGTCAGTGCCGTGCGTACCCCAATGGGCGGTTTTCAGGGCGAGTTGTCGGGCCTGACCGCGCCCCAGTTGGGCGCCGCGGCAATTCGCGCCGCGGTCGAGCGCGCCGGTATTGCCAGTGATGCGGTGGATGAGGTGCTGTTCGGCTGCGTATTGCCGGCCGGTCTCGGTCAGGCGCCCGCACGCCAGGCGGCATTGGGTGCGGGGCTGGATAAATCGACCCGTAGCACCACCCTCAACAAAATGTGCGGTTCGGGCATGCAAGCGACGATCCTTGCCCATGATTCGCTGCTGGCTGGCAGCGTCGACGTCGTGATCGCCGGAGGCATGGAGAGCATGTCGAATGCGCCTTATCTGTTGGACCGTGCCCGCGGCGGCTACCGCATGGGACATGGTCGGGTGCTTGACCACATGTTCCTCGACGGCCTGGAGGACGCCTATGACAAGGGCCGATTGATGGGCACTTTTGCCGAGGACTGCGCCGAACGGAATGGCTTCAGCCGTGAAGCACAGGACGCCTTTGCCATTGCTTCACTGACCCGCGCCCAGCAGGCGATCAAAGAGGGCAGCTTCAGCGCCGAGATCGTCCCGGTGCAGGTCACCGTCGGCAAGGAGCAGAAAACCGTCACCCACGACGAGCAACCGCCCAAGGCCCGGCTGGACAAGATCGCCAGTCTGAAACCGGCATTCCGCGAGGGCGGGACCGTCACGGCGGCCAACTCCAGCTCGATCTCCGACGGTGCGGCGGCGTTGCTGTTGATGCGTCAGTCCGAGGCGCAGAAGCGCGGGCTCAAGCCGCTGGCGGTGATTCACGGGCATGCCGCGTTTGCCGATGAGCCGGGCCTGTTCCCGGTGGCGCCGGTGGGCGCGATCCGCAAACTGTTGAGCAAGACCGCCTGGCAGTTGGGCGATGTGGATCTGTTCGAGATCAATGAAGCCTTCGCGGTGGTCAGCCTGGTGACCATGAGCAAGCTGGAGATCCCGCATGACAAGGTCAACATCCACGGCGGTGCTTGCGCCCTCGGGCATCCGATCGGCGCGTCCGGTGCACGGATTCTGGTGACGCTGCTCTCGGCCCTGCGCCAGAAAGGCCTCAAGCGTGGTGTGGCGGCCATCTGCATCGGCGGTGGTGAAGCGACGGCCATGGCTGTTGAATGCCTGTACTAGGCTCTTTTTCAGAGGCAGCTTATGCTCCCCAATGACGAACAACTGCAAATCAGCGAAGCGGCCCGGCAATTTGCCCAGGAACGGCTCAAACCGTTCGCTGCCGAGTGGGATCGCGATCACCGTTTTCCCAAGGAGGCGGTGGCTGAAATGGCTGGGCTGGGTTTCTTTGGTATGCTGGTCCCGGAGCAATGGGGCGGCTGCGACACCGGCTACCTGGCCTATGCCATGGCCTTGGAAGAGGTGGCTGCGGGCGATGGCGCTTGCTCGACCATCATGAGCGTGCACAACTCGGTGGGCTGTGTGCCGATCCTCACTTTCGGCAACGATCAGCAAAAAGAGCAATTTCTCAAACCCTTGGCCAGCGGCGCCATGCTCGGTGCTTTCGCGCTGACCGAACCTCAGGCCGGCTCCGACGCCAGCAGCCTGAAAACCCGCGCGCGTCTTGCGGGCGATCACTATGTACTCAATGGTTGCAAACAGTTCATCACCTCGGGGCAAAACGCCGGGATCGTGATTGTGTTTGCCGTGACCGATCCAACCGCCGGCAAGCGCGGGATCAGCGCCTTTATCGTGCCGACCGATTCGCCGGGCTACACGGTGGCGCGGGTTGAAGACAAGCTTGGCCAGCACGCTTCTGATACCTGCCAGATTCTGTTTGAGGACGTGAAAGTGCCGCTCGCCAACCGTTTGGGAGAGGAGGGCGAAGGTTACCGGATTGCCCTGGCCAATCTGGAAGGTGGTCGTGTGGGGATCGCCTCGCAATCGGTGGGCATGGCCCGCGCAGCGTTCGAAGCTGCCCGTGATTACGCCCGTGAACGCGAGAGCTTCGGCAAAGCCCTGATCGAGCATCAGGCCGTGGCGTTTCGTCTTGCCGACATGGCCACGCAGATCGCCGTCGCCCGGCAGATGGTGCATTACGCCGCCGCTCTTCGCGACAGCGGCCAGCCCGCGCTGGTGGAAGCCTCGATGGCCAAGCTGTTTGCTTCGGAAATGGCCGAAAAAGTCTGTTCCGCCGCCTTGCAAACCCTCGGCGGTTACGGTTACCTGAGCGACTTCCCGTTGGAGCGGATCTACCGCGATGTGCGGGTCTGCCAGATTTATGAAGGCACCAGCGATATTCAACGCATGGTCATTTCGCGCAATCTTTGAAGAGGAACGCATCGATGAGTTACGACACCATTTTGCTGGAAGTTCATGGCCGCGTCGGGCTGATCACCCTGAACCGCCCTGAGGCGCTGAACGCCTTGAACGCGCAACTGGTCCGCGAAGTCAATCAGGCCCTGGACAGCCTGGAAGCCAATCCCGAGATCGGTTGCGTGGTGTTGACCGGTTCAAAAAAGGCCTTTGCGGCCGGCGCGGACATCAAGGAAATGGCCGAACTGACCTACCCGCAGATCTACCTGGACGACCTGTTCAGCGACAGTGATCGCGTGGCCAACCGCCGCAAGCCGATCATTGCCGCGGTCAACGGTTTCGCCCTGGGCGGTGGCTGTGAACTGGCGCTGATGTGCGATTTCATCCTGGCTGGCGACAATGCCAAGTTCGGCCAGCCGGAAGTCAACCTCGGCGTGCTGCCGGGCATGGGCGGCACTCAGCGTCTGACGCGTGCGGTGGGCAAGGCCAAGGCCATGGAAATGTGTCTGACCGGACGTTTTATCGATGCGGTGGAGGCCGAGCGGTGTGGCATCGTCGCGCGGATCGTACCCTCGGATGAGCTGTTGGAAGAAGCGCTGAAAGTCGCCGCGTTGATCGCCAGCAAGTCGGTGCCCATCAGCATGATGGTCAAGGAAAGTGTGAACCGGGCCTTTGAAGTCAGTCTGTCCGAAGGCGTGCGCTTTGAGCGTCGAGTGTTCCATGCGGCCTTTGCCACACTGGATCAGAAGGAAGGCATGGCAGCTTTCGTGGCCAAGCGCGCGCCAGTGTTCAAGGACCAATAAGGCGTTTCGACAGGCGTGGGGGAGCGGCGGTGTGATTCGACGGCGCATCGCGCCTTCCCCACGGGCCTGAGATTCAATCGGCTGCAAGACATGCCAAAGCTATTCATCGCCTGTAACATAAGACCCCGCTCGTTCAGGCCATTCCGCATTCGGACAGGTGCCTGGCAGGGCTGTTGGCACACAGTGGATACATTTTTACAGGTTCAGGAATCCGTCATGACCCAGAAACAACGCTTGATTTACTCGATTCTGATTTCCCTGGTGGTCCTGGGAACGATGTTTGGCCTGTCCTATCTGCAGAACATCGGGGCCATCAGTGAGAAAACCTTCCAGTACATCGCGATTGCCGTGGCGGTGATCGTGGTGGTGATCAACGGCATCATGCGCCGTAAGGTCAAGCCCAACCTCTGAGTCAGAGGTCAGCGGCGAGTACCTTGGCGGCTTCTTCATGAAGGCTATAGCTCTTGTCGCTGTTGAGGGTGAGCAAGCCCTCGCTGCACAGGCGCTTGAGCACTTCGCGGACGCTGAGAAACGACAACGGGATACCCAGTTCCAGCAAGTGGCTGTGTACACCCCGTACGCCCAGTGAGCGGCCGTTATCGGCGGCGCTGAGCAGGGCGTCGATGACTTTCAGGCGAATCAGGCTGGTGCGCAGCCCGAAACATTTGAGCAAGTGTCGGATGCGTTGGTTGCCTTGATGCTCGGGAACCTTGGCGAAGGCGCGGTTTGCCGAGCCGAAAGCGGCGTCATGTGCCATAGCGTGACCGTCCGTGGGCAGTTGCGGGTTGTACATGCAAAAACTCCTTATCAGAGCCTGATCAGGAAAATGATGATGCTCTTTGTTACTAAGACGTATGAGCAGGGCAAATCATGAAGTGCAATGTGTATAAAATTTTTCAGTAACAGCCTTGGCACATCCCAGGATCCCTGGGAACAACCCCGCCGCCCCTAAATTAATCGGTTTTTTTACGTCTTTAAGGATGGGCTGGCATTTGCGAGTCGGTCCCGCCTTGGGCGTTTAATGTGGCTTGATGATGGGGTCTGCGTGATTATTTCCAACGGGTTGTCCAGGGTTTGCGTGGCGGGTGTACTGCTTGGCTTGAGTCTGTCGGCGTGTGTCCGGCACGCGAGTGAAGTACAGGTGGACGAGACGACGGCTGATATCCGCCGTACCGGTTTTGGCATCCCGCACATCCGCGCCAGCGATGAGCGCGGCCTCGGCTATGGCATCGGTTATGCCTACGCTCAGGACAACCTGTGCCTGCTGGCCAATGAAGTGGTCACAGTGAACGGCGAGCGTGCCAAGTATTTCGGGGCGCAGCCGTCGACCCTGGAGGAGCGCGACAACCTCACCAGCGACGTGTTTTTTACCTGGCTCAATACACCTGAGGCTGTCGCGACGTTCTGGAACGCGCAGTCTGCGCAGATGCGACAGCGCATTGAAGGGTATGTGGCCGGATACAACCGTTATTTGAAAGAACGCACTGCCCAAGGACTGCCGGCGCAATGCCAGGGTGATTGGGTGCGGCCGATCAACCCGCAGGACGTGGTCAAACTGACCCGGCGTCTGCTGGTGGAAGGCGGCGTCGGGCAATTCGCCGAGGCCCTGGTGGGAGCGGCACCGCCGCGGTTGGGGGCGACTATTCAGGCTGACGCCCGGGCCTTCGAGGTGGCGGCGCAGTATCAGCAACGTTTTGCCCTGGATCGCGGCAGTAATGCGCTGGCGGTGGGAGGCGAGCGTTCGTTCAACGGGCGCGGCATGTTATTGGCCAACCCGCACTTTCCATGGCGCGGTGGCATGCGTTTTTATCAGATGCACCTGACGATTCCGGGTCAGCTGGATGTGATGGGCGCCGCGTTACCCGGGCTGCCGGTGGTCAATATCGGCTTCAACCAGCATCTAGCCTGGACCCACACCGTGGATACCTCCAAGCATTTCACCCTTTATCGCCTGACCCTCGACCCGAAGGATCCGACCCGTTACCTGGTGGATGGCAAATCGATCCCGATGCACAAAACCCAGGTCACGGTGCAGGTGAAGGGCGCGGACGGCAACCGCACCGCGCAGTCCCATACGGTGTACAGCTCGCAGTTCGGTCCGGTGGTGCAATGGCCGGGCAAGCTTGACTGGGACGCTCAGTACGCGTTCAGCCTACGCGATGCCAACCTGGGCAATGACCGTGTATTGCAACAGTGGTACGCGATGAACCGCGCCGCCAGTCTTGAGGAACTGCAAGCCTCGGTCCATACGCTGCAAGGAATCCCGTGGGTCAATACCGTGGCGGCGGATGACCGCGGGCAGAGCCTGTACATGAATCTTTCGGTAGTGCCCAACGTCAGCGCTGAAAAGCTTGAACGGTGCAGCGATCCACGTGCCGGCCTGGAGATAATCATGCTCGACGGCGCCCACAGCGCGTGTGCCTGGGACATCGACCCGCGTGCGGCCCAGCCGGGGATTTTCCCGGCGCAACAGTTGCCGCAACTGGAACGCAAGGACTTCGTACAACATTCCAATGATTCGGCCTGGATGGTGAATCCGCAGGCGCCGTTGACCGGCTTTTCTCCGCTGATCAGTCAGGAACAACGCGTATTGGGCGCGCGTGCGCGCTTTGCCTTGCAGCGTTTGCAGGACTTGGCTGCACAGCCGATTACGGTCGCCGACCTGCAGAATATGGTCATGGATAATCAGGTGTACCTGGCCAGTCAGGTCATGCCGGACATCCTGAAGTTCTGTGAGGCAGACCACGATGCGGGCTTGAAGCCCGTCTGTGCCAGCCTCCAGGCCTGGGACCAGAAAGCCAACGTGGACAGCGGGTTGGGCCTGGTGCATTTCATCAACCTGCACCAGCAATTGCGGGCCGTACCGCAACTATGGCGCGTCGCGTTCGACCCCGCGCAGCCCCAAACAACCCCGCGCGGCCTGGCCATTGAGCGAGCGCCGGTGGCCAAGGCGTTACGCGAGGCCATGCTGGCCTCGGCGGCGCAGGTAGCGCAGATGGGACTCAAGGACGGCGCGCGCTGGGGCGATATCCAGGTAGCGGGCGACACGCCGATCCACGGCGGCCCGCAGGAACTGGGGATCTACAACGCGATGCAAAGCGTGCCGAGGGCCGATGGCAAGCGCGAAGTGGTCAGCGGCAGCAGTTATTTGCAGATCGTCACGTTTGATGAGTCGGGGCCCAAGGCTGAAGGCGTGCTCGCGTTCTCGTTGTCCAGCGACCCGGCGTCACCGTATTCGAAGGATCAGACCCGAGCATTTTCCGAGAAGAGGCTCAGCCCGTTGCCCTTTACCGAACACCAGATCACCTCAGATCCGCAGTATCGGGTGCAAGTGATCAGCGAAGAGTAACGCAGGGACGAGGGGACGGCTTAGTGCCTGGCAAGCAGTTCTTCTACTGCGGCAAAGGCCCGGTCATGCCGGGCCTGCCAATCTCCGCCAATCACCCGGAACGGCTGTCGATGGCGTTCCAGCCAGTCCTGGCTGGCCGCAAAGAACGCCTGGCGATCGGCCAGTTCGGGCTGGCAACGCTGCCCGTCCGCGGTCCAGCCGATCCCTTCCGGGGACAACAACAGATGCAGGTCGTAGTGGCGTGCGAGCAGTTCCCTGTCCAGCCATGGCGGGGCGTCGCCAAACAGCGTCAGGCTCCACAGCTTATTGGTCAGCAGATGTGTGTCGAGGATCAACAGGTGCGGCGCTTGAGCACGACCGGCATCTTCCCAGGCCAGTTGGCCACGGGCGATGTCGGGGATATCCGCCAAGGTGGTATCGCGCTGGAAGTGGTCGATGAAATACCGGACGTACTCACCCACCAGCACCGCGCCGAAATGCGCCTGCAGCTGTTCGGCCAGCCAGCTTTTACCGCTGGACTCGGGGCCGGCCATCACCAGCACCTTCATGCGCGCAGCGCCGGGTCGGCGCGCCACTCACGCCAGCCTTGCACCGCGATCACCGTGAACAGGGCGTAGAGCGCAGCGGTGAGATAAAGGCCTTTGTAGAGGAACAGGCCGACAAAAATCACATCGACGACAATCCATAGCGGCCAGCACTGCAGGCGTTTTTGCGCCATCCACATTTGTGCCACCAGGCTGAAACCGGTCAACGCAGCGTCGAGCCAGGGTTGAGCGGCGTCGGTCCAGTGCGCCATGGCAGCGCCCAGCAACAGGCTGCCCAGGGCCCCGACTCCGAGACTCAACAGTATGGATTGCACGCCGAGACGGGTGACTTTTCGGCCCTGTTTGACCTCGCCAGCGCGTGTCCACTGCCACCAGCCGTAGAGTTGCAGCCCGGCGTAGACCACTTGCAAGAGCATGTCGGAATACAGCTTCACCTCGAAGAAGACCCAGGTGTAAAGCAACACCATGACCAGACCGATGGGCCAGCACCAGGGGTTTTGCTTGACCGTCAACCAGACGGCGGTCACCCCCAGCACGGCGGCAAACAGTTCAAGCCCGGACATGGAATTCCTTGGAAGAGTCGAAGAGGAGGGCGATTGTAACCAACCGCCCAGGCAAAATCTTGCAACGATCAGTCGATCAAACCTTGAACTGGCGCAACAAGCCGTTCAACTCTTCGCTCAAGTCTTTCAAATGGCCGCTGGCCGCGCTCGATTGTTCCGCCGCCAGCGCGGTGCTGTGGGACAGTCCGGCCGCCTGGGTGACGTTCTGATTGATGTCTTCGACCACGTGCGCCTGTTGCAGGGTAGCGCTGGCAATCGAGGCGTTGAGGCCGTTGAGGTTGCGCAGGGCCTGGCCGATGGCGGTGAGGCTGGCACCGGCCTGGCCAGCTTGCTCGATGGTCAGTTGCGAGGCTTGATGGCTGTCGCTGATGACTTTGACCGCCGCTTCGGAATGGCCTTGCAGGCGTTCAATCATGCCCTGGATTTCCGCGGTGGACTTTTGTGTGCGCTGGGCCAGCAACCGCACTTCGTCCGCGACCACCGCAAAACCACGGCCTTGTTCACCGGCGCGGGCAGCTTCGATGGCCGCGTTGAGCGCCAGCAGGTTGGTCTGGTCGGCGATCGAGCGGATCACTTCAAGCACGCCGCCGATCTGGGTGCTCTCGGTGGACAGGGTGCGCATCACGTCTACCGCCTGATTGATGGTGTTGGACAGCGAGTCGATCTGTTGCAGGCTGCCATCAATGTTGATCTGGCCTTGTTCGGCCTGAGCCTGGGCATCGCGCATTTCACTGGCCGCATGTTCTGCATTTTTAGCCACATCCTGCACGCCGTAGGTCACTTCATTGATGGCAGTGGCGACCAGCTCCATCTGCTGGGACTGCTGCTGGCTGCGGTCATGGGCCTGGCTGGCATTGTTGCCCAACTCCGTCGACGACTGGCCCAGGGCGTTGGCGCACGTCTGCAACTGGCTGACCACCTGGCGCAATTTGGCGGTGAAGCTGTTGAAGTGCCGGGACAGTTCGGTGACTTCGTCCTGGCCGTGGGTGTCGAGGCTGCGGGTCAGGTCGCTTTCGCCGCTGGCGATATTGGCCATGGCATTCACCGCGTCCTGCAACGGGCGCACGATGCTGCGGGCGATCAGTACCACCAGCAGCGTCATGATCAGGGCAATACCGAGGCCAATGATGCAGGCTTTCCACATCTGGACCCGGAACTCTGCCTGCACATCATCGACGTAGACGCCGGAGCCGATAATCCAGCCCCAAGGCTTGAACAACTGGATATAGGAGGTTTTTGCCACGGGCGCATCCGCGCCGGGTTTGGGCCAGCGGTAGTTGACCATGCCAGCGCCCTTGGCCTGGGCCAGGCTGACAAACTCATTGAACACCGCAAAACCGTCCGGGTCGCGGATGGACGAGAGATTCTTGCCATCCAGCTTGGGATTGGCCGGGTGCATGATCATCACTGGCGTCATGTCGTTGATCCAGAAGTAATCATCCACGTCATAACGCAGCCCGCGCACTACGCTCAAGGCTTGCTGCTGAGCCGCTTCACGGGTCAATACGCCGGTGGTTTCGAGATTGTGATAAAAATTCAGGATTCCGCCGGCGGTTTCTACCACATGCTGGGTCTGCTGACTTTTGGCCTGGTAGAGATCGTCGTGAATCTGCTTGAGCATCAGCAAACCCAGGGTGAGCAGCATCAACACCGCGACTATCAAGATCAACCAAAGGCGCCGGCTGATCGACATATTGCGCAAACTGTTCATAGTCCTGTCACTCCGCGTTCTTATATTTTTTGGTGTTGCCCGGGCCGGCCAGTGATAACGCGAGGCGAAAAACGGGCTTGTCTGATAGGCTTTCGGCCCGGAATCAAAAAACCTGAGTCCTGCCTGATTTTTCACGGAATTTTTTGCAGTTCAGCCTTGATCCTGCGCGCTGGAAACTGAGCGTGCTCAGCGTTAGTGAACATAGAAAAAATATCAACCAGGCATGCTGACGCATGACCTTTTGGGGGAATAATGGATTTTTGGACCGCCTTTCAGGCATTGATACTAGGCATTGTCGAAGGGTTGACGGAGTTTTTGCCGATCTCCAGTACCGGTCACCAGATCATCGTTGCCGACTTGCTCGACTTCGGTGGCGAACGCGCCATGGCATTCAACATCATCATCCAGTTAGGCGCGATTCTGGCGGTGGTCTGGGAGTTTCGACGCAAGATCATTGACGTTGTGCTTGGGTTGCCCACCCAGCGCAACGCCCAGCGGTTCACCGGCAACCTGCTGATCGCCTTTATGCCGGCGGTGGTGTTGGGGGTGATTTTTGCCGACCTGATCCACGAGTACCTGTTTAACCCGATCACCGTGGCCACGGCGTTGGTGGTGGGCGGCGTGATCATGTTATGGGCCGAGCGCCGCGAGCATGAAGTGCATGCCGAAAGCGTGGATGAGATCACCTGGAAAGACGCTTTGAAAGTGGGCTTCGCTCAATGCCTGGCGATGATTCCGGGGACTTCCCGTTCCGGCTCGACCATTATCGGCGGCCTGTTGTTCGGCCTGTCGCGCAAGACCGCCACGGAGTTCTCGTTCTTCCTGGCCATGCCGACCATGGTCGGTGCGGCGGTGTACTCCGGCTACAAGTACCGGGATCTGTTCCAGCCGGCCGATCTGCCGGTGTTTGCGGTCGGCTTTGTGACCTCGTTCATTTTTGCGATGATCGCGGTCCGAGGCTTGCTTAAGTTCATCGCCAGTCACAGCTACGCCGCTTTTGCCTGGTATCGCATCGCGTTTGGTTTGTTGATTCTGGCCACCTGGCAGTTCGGTTGGATTGACTGGACAGCGGTCAAGGCCTGATGAACAAGCACCACAACGCTATCCAGCATCCGCGCTTCAAGGTCCTGGTGTTTCTGCTGCTGTGCGCGGTGCCATTGTTCGGCGCGGCGTTGCTTGGGTTTCGCGGGGTTTCACTGCTTCCGCTGGCAGCCTATGGGCTGGTCAGCGTGGTCACGTTTTTCCTCTACTGGAGCGACAAGCGCAAGGCCGAAGGCGGCAACTGGCGTACGCCGGAGAAAATCCTCCACGCCCTGGAACTGGCCGGCGGCTGGCCGGGTGCGCTGGTCGCCCAACAAGTGTTTCGCCACAAGACCCGCAAGGTCGCTTATCAGGCTGTGTTCTGGTTGATCGTGTTGCTGCACCAGGTGTTCTGGATCGATCAACTGTTCCTGGGGGCCACGCTGCTCTCATGGTTCTAGCTTGAGTCCAATCTGCGTGCGTTTGGGCAGTTTGCTCACTACCAGTTGGTGGGAGCGCTGCAACAAATCACGCAGCTCTTCACCGCCCAGCGGGTAGGGCGTTTGCATGATGATCCACTGCGCTCGCGCCAGGTAGGGAGCGGGGTGGATCCCTGGGCGATCGACATGCCCGAGAAACAGTTCCTTGTCGACTTTGAACGCCAGCGATTCGCCCCGCAGATTCTGCAGGGCGAACATCTTGTTCCCCGCGATCGAGAACACCCGCACGCCGCCCCACTTATAGTCCTCGCGCGCCCCGGGCAAACCCAGGCAGAAGTGGGCGACGTCTGCTTCGGTCATCTTCCTGTCACTCATAACGGTCGGTCTCCGCAGCTTTCAAAGGCCTGCGCCATGAAATCAATCCAGGCGCGTATCGCCGGCGATACACCGCGCCGGTGAGGGTACACCGCTTGCAGCCAACCGCCGGGCAGCGACCAGTCGGGTAACAGTTGCACCAGTCGACCACTTTGCAGTTCCTGCTCGCAATACATCATCGGCAGCATGGTAAAGCCCAGCCCGGCGAGCACGCTGGCCTTGCGCACCAGAAAATCTTCGGTGCCCAGGCGTGCCTCCATCACCAGATCATGGCTGTTGCCCTCGGGATCAAGTATGCGCAGGTGGACCATGCGGTCGGCTTCCAGTGCGCCGAGCACGGGCAGTTGCTTCAGCTCGTCCAGGCTCGCGATCTGCCGGCCACGCACCAGTTCCGGGCTGGCCACCAGCGCGGTGCGGGCCTGCCGCAGGCGTCGAGTCACCAGCAGTGGGTCCTCGTCGCCCAGTTCCCGTACCCGCAGCGCGACATCGACGCCTTCGGCCACCAGGTCGACACGGCGATTGATCAGCATCATCTCCAATTGCACCAACGGGTATGCCGCGAGAAATTCCGCGACCATTGTCGGCAGGATTTCGTGCGCCAGGCCCACCGGGCAACTGACACGCAATCGGCCGCGTGGCTCACTGGACATGTTGACGACCGCTTCGTCAGCCATCTCCGCCTCCAGCAACATCGCCTGACAGTGCCCGAGGTAGCGCTCGCCGACGGCCGTCAGGGTCAGTTGACGGGTCGTTCGTTGCAGCAAGCGGGCGTCCAAGCGTTCTTCCAGCTCGGCAATCCGTCGCGACAGCCGCGACTTGGGCACGCCAAGCAGGCGCCCGGCGGCCGCGAAACCACCGGCTTCCACCACCTTGGCAAAATAGTAAAGGTCATTAAGGTCTTGCATGGATCGGCCTATTGTCCTGTCAGTGGGACGAACTATCGCATTTTAACGGGCTAATCGGCTATTCGTTTGATCTGTAGGATGGCCTGCATTCGATCGCCGGTGGCGATCCTCACTTGGAGATCCCACATGAAACTTTTGCATATTGATTCCAGCATCTTGGGCGACAACTCGGCGTCCCGTCAGTTGAGCGCGCAAGTGGTCAAGGCCTGGCAAGCGGCCGAGCCGGGGCTGGAGGTGACTTACCGTGACCTGGCCAGTGAAGGGATCAGCCACTTTTCCGGCGTTACCCTGGGCGCGCTGGGGACTGCCGCCGAATTGCGTGACGCGGTGCAAAAGCACGAAGCTGACCTGAGCGCCTCGACCCTGGCTGAGTTCCTCGCCGCTGACGCCGTGGTGCTGGCCGCGCCAATGTACAACTTCACCATTCCGACCCAGCTTAAAGCCTGGATCGACCGCATCGCCGTTGCCGGCCAAACCTTCCGCTACACCGAAGCCGGTCCGGAAGGCCTGTGCGGCAACAAGAAAGTCATCGTGGTTTCCACCGCAGGTGGACTGCACGTTGGCCAACCGTCCGGTGTGGCCCACGAGGATTACTTGAAATTGCTGTTGGGCTTTATCGGTATCACCGATATTGAGTTTGTCCGTGCCCAAGGCCTGGCTTACGGTGAAGAAGCGCGCAGCAAGGCCCTGAACGATGCCAGCGCGATGATCAGCGACCAGCTATTCGCCGTTGCATAAGCACTGCGTACATTTCGCCGCGACTCGATCAGTCTGGATCGAGAAGCCAGAGCTCTGCATTCGAGTGGCCTGAAAGGTGCCGCAGTACCGCAATGCTGTTCAGTTAAGCCAGTGACGCGCCTGATACCGTTTTTGTGGCGAGGGGGCTCGTCCCGCGTTGGGCTGCGCAGCAGCCCCAAAGGTCTTCCCAGTTGTCCAGTCAAACCGTGGTGGCAGGTTTGAGGGCCGCTGCGCAGCCCAACGGGGGACGAGCCCCCTCGCCACGGGAGGGTGTTCGGCACGCGATCTTCTTAACTGAACGGCAGTACCGGTGTATCGGGCTTTTTGTTTAAGCGGGAGGGGCAGGTATCGCTGCCGCAATCCCGCTCACATCCTCGGTCTGTCGACCGGCGCGAGGCTGCACACGGTCGATCACTGGGCCCGGCGCTTGAGCAACAGGGTCAGGCCCAAGCCGCTCACCGAGAGCAACGCGGCGCAGAAGAAAATCCACGCGTATCCCAGGTTCAGCGCCACCGCTCCCATCAGCGGTCCGGCGATTGCCAGCGCCAAGTCAAAAAATACCGCATACGCACTTAACCCCGCGCCACGACTGCTGTTGGGCACTTGTTTGATCGCCTCGACGCCTAGCGCCGGATAGACCAGTGACAGGCCGAATCCGGTCAGGCCCGCGCCGATCAGCGCAACGCTGGTGGACGGGGCCAGCCACAACAGCACCAGGCCAAGGGTTTCGAGACTCATGCAGGCGATCGCCGCGTGGAATCCACCGAACCGATTGATGCTGGAGATAAACAGCAGACGCGCGACGATAAAGCAGATGCCGAATACCGTCAGGCACCAGGCGGCGCCAGCCCAGCCGCGGCTCAGGTAGAACAAGGTAATGAAAGTAGTCAGGGTGCCGTAACCGATGGAAGCCAGGCACAGGCTTGTGCCAAACGGGGCTATGCGCCCGAAAACCGCCCAGAAGGGCAGGCGCTCACCGCGTACCACTGGCACCGAAGGTTTTTTGCGAATCAACAGCAAACCAAGGGCCGCGAGCAGTGCGAGGGCGAGACCAAGACTGGGGTAGCCGTAGCGCGTGACCATCACCACCCCGAGCGGCGCGGCGATGGCAATGGCGCCGTAGGACGCGATGCCATTCCAGGAAATCGAGCGCGCTGTGTGCTCGGCACCGACTTGACCCATGCACCAGCTGATGGTGCCGACGCCGATCAAGCCTTGGGCAACACCCAGCAGCAACCGTCCAATGATGAGGATGCCCAGGCTCAGGTTCGGCAGGTCTTGCAGCAAGGTGGCCAGGAAGGTCAGCACGCCGCTGATGAGGATGCCACTCAGCCCGAGCACAATCGCACGCTTGGTGCCGACACTGTCCGACATGCGCCCAGCCATGGGCCGACTGAGCAAGGTGGCCAGGTATTGCGAGCCAATGGTTACGCCGGCCACCACCGCGCTGAAGCCCAATTGCTCATGGACATAACCCGGAATCACCGCGATCGGCAGGCCGATGCAGATAAAGGCGATGAAGGTATAGAAGACGATAGAAACGATCTGCAGGGTCACTGACAGGGAGCTGGGGGCGGCTGGCATGGCGGCTCGTTCGCGGGCGGGCGGTGAGCACATCATGGCAAGGGCGGGGCAGAAAAGGAAGCAGGCTAACTATCTAATCAAGCTGCTACAGGGCTAAGCTCAAGACGCTGATTTGTCCCCGTAGAAACGCAAAAAGCCCCGTCACATCAGACGGGGCTTTTTGCTTGCGGCTTGCGGCTGCTTTTAAAACACCACACCCTGGCTGCGCAGGTAGTCGTCGTAGGTGCCGCTGAAGTCGATCACGCCACTTGGGCTCAGTTCGATAATGCGGGTGGCCAGGGACGATACGAACTCACGGTCATGGCTGACGAAGATCAGCGTGCCCGGGTAGTTTTCCAGCGCCAGGTTGAGGGC
The DNA here is from genome assembly GCF_059758795.1 of Pseudomonas sp. GQ91. Taxonomy (NCBI): domain Bacteria; kingdom Pseudomonadati; phylum Pseudomonadota; class Gammaproteobacteria; order Pseudomonadales; family Pseudomonadaceae; genus Pseudomonas; species Pseudomonas sp. GQ91. The sequence goes on along the minus strand of NZ_JCAXED010000001.1, from coordinate 441,086 downwards.
TTCGATGGATTCCATGTCCAAGTGGTTGGTCGGTTCGTCCATGATCAGCACGTTGGGCTTTTGCAGAATCAGTTTGCCGAACAACATGCGACCTTGCTCACCACCGGAGATGACCTTGACCGACTTGAGGATTTCATCGTTGGAGAACAGCATCCGGCCCAAGGTGCCACGGATGATTTGCTCGCCTTGGGTCCACTGTCCCATCCAGTCGAACAGGCTGACGTCGTCTTCAAAATCATGGGCGTGGTCCTGGGCGTAATAACCCAGTTCCGCCGCGTCGGTCCACTTGACAGTGCCGGCATCCGGCGTCAGTTCGTTGACCAGGGTACGCAGCAGAGTGGTCTTGCCGATCCCGTTCGGACCGATGATTGCCACGCGTTCGCCGGCTTCAACGGTGAAGCTGAAGTCCTTGAACAGGGCCTTGCCATCAAAACCCTTGGCCATGCGCTCGACAATAACGGCCTGGCGGTGAAGCTTTTTGGTTTGCTCAAAGCGGATGAACGGGCTGACACGGCTCGATGGCTTGACTTCCGCCAGTTGGATCTTGTCGATCTGCTTGGCGCGGGAGGTGGCCTGCTTGGCTTTCGAGGCGTTGGCCGAGAAGCGGCTGACAAAGGATTGCAGCTCGGAAATTTGTGCTTTCTTCTTGGCGTTGTCCGACAGCAGCTGCTCGCGGGACTGGGTCGCCACAGTCATGTATTCGTCGTAGTTGCCTGGGAACAGGCGCAGTTCACCATAGTCCAGGTCGGCCATATGGGTGCAGACGCTGTTCAGGAAGTGACGGTCGTGAGAGATGATGATCATCAGGCTGTTACGCTGGGTCAGGATATTTTCCAGCCAGCGAATGGTGTTGATGTCCAGGTGGTTGGTCGGCTCGTCGAGCAGCAACACTTCCGGATCGGAAAACAGTGCCTGTGCCAGCAGCACCCGCAGTTTCCAGCCTGGCGATACTTCGCTCATCGGGCCGAAATGCTGTTCCAGGGGAATGCCCAGGCCCAGCAGCAGCTCGCCGGCGCGGGATTCGGCGGTGTAGCCGTCCATCTCGGCGAACTCGGTTTCCAGCTCGGCGACGGCCATGCCGTCTTCTTCACTCATTTCCGGCAAGGAATAGATGCGGTCGCGCTCGGCCTTGACCTTCCACAACTCTTCGTGACCCATGATCACGGTGTCGATGACATTGAATTCTTCATAGGCGAACTGATCCTGGCGCAGCTTGCCCAGACGCACGTTCGGTTCCAGCATGACTTGTCCACCGGACGGCTCCAGGTCGCCACCGAGGATTTTCATGAAGGTCGACTTGCCGCATCCGTTGGCACCGATCAAACCATAACGGTTACCGGCGCCGAACTTGACCGAGACGTTCTCAAAGAGTGGCTTGGCGCCGAACTGCATGGTGATGTTAGCTGTGGAGATCAATTACTTTACCTATCAATAGCTTGGGGTGCGCTTATTTGAGCCTGGAGCCTTTTGAGCCAGGGCCAACGGGCATGCGTCGACAGCGACTGTGGGGCGTGGGGCCCAGTCACTGAGCGGAAAATATGGGGTGCATGTTGGAATTTGGCGCGCATTGTCGCATATGTGAGGCGCGAGTTGTATGGCAGGGTAGGACCGTCTGGAAACCGGATCGGGATTGCTCCGCCGTAGGGGCTGAAAACTCTACAAAATTCACGAAATTGTAGAGAAAATCTCGCGTTGATCAGCTTTTGCACGTTTTCTTGTGGTTAACAGTTGAACATCTGATTGGCCTGGCCTAAGTTTCTTGCGTTCGCCCTGCAGTAATGGCTCTTTACCGGTTCAAGGACGACGAGGCTGTTAGTGCAGGGCGAACGACTTTCGAAGCCTGCGCCCCGTTTGGACGTCAGGAGACACAATGGACAAGCTGTCAGCTCAACACGTCGTTTCCAGTAACAGGGATGCCTGGAACGAATCCGCCGAACATCATCGCGGCACCGATAACTGGCAAATGTTGCTGCAGCGCGTCGGTAAGCCGGACTTCTCCTGCCTGGATGCGACACTCACCGCCTTGCTGGACGAGATAGGCGTCAAAGGCAAGGAGGTGGTGCAGCTAGGCTGCAACAATGGTCGTGAATGCTTGTCGCTGTATGGGCTCGGGGCTAAATGTGTGGTGGGGGTGGATCAATCCGCGGCCTTCTTGCAGCAGGCCAGGGAACTGGCGGCGTTGTCACCCCATTCGCCGGAGTTTATCGAGACGGATATCCATCGTTTGCCTGAACGGCTCAACGCGCGTTTTGACGTGGCCTTGATCACGATTGGCGTGCTGAACTGGATGCCGGATGTGGCGCATTTCATGTCCTGCATTGCCCGTACATTGAGGGCGGGCGCAACCCTGGTGATTTACGAGACCCATCCGTTCCTCGAGGTCTTTGATCCCGAAGCGGCGAACCCGATGTTGCCGGCCTGTTCGTACTTTCGTCGCGAGCCGTTTGTGTTACAGCAAGCACTTGTCTACGAAGGGGAGGCCAAAAGCGCGACAGCGACTTCTTACTGGTTCGTGCATACGCTCGGCGACATCGTCAGCGCCGCTATCGCGGCGGGCTTGCGCATCACTCACCTGCGCGAGTACCCGCATTCAAATCGTGAAGATATTTACGCCCAATATGAGCACCAGGCCGCGCAGTTGCCGATGTGCTACACGCTGACGGCGGTCAAACAGACGGCTTGAGTGACGCGCGGGCAAAAAAAAGGCCTGCTGGGGAGGCAGGCCAAGAGATTCACTTGAGGAGTAGCCCTCACCCTATAGCGGCAAAGGTGAAGGCTTCGTGAAAATCCTGTCGCAAATCTGCTTGCCCGATTGATCACTGCTTGCGGACAAATGTGCGCATGGTTTGTCCGGGACCGGTACTGAACCTGACGGGCCTCGGCATGCCTTCGTCAGCCGCGATAAACCTGAAGTAGTCGCCCTCCAGGATGTAGCTCGCTGGCAATCGCTTGCCGGCGTCGCTTCCCATCGAATCAATCCAGGTGATGCTCTTGGGCGTGGTACTGGCATCCAGGGTAAAGCTCCCGGCCAATAACACCTCGCCACTGGGTGTTGCGACCTGGAACCGGTCATCACGGATCGTGGTGACTGCGCCAGGCGCGCTGTGCGCGTCTGGAGGGTTGGGGATGCCGCTGTCTTCCAGTTCGGTTTGTTCCCACTCGCCTTGCAGGTTCTGCAAATCTTGATCGTCAGGGCAGGGCGCCGGGGGAGTCACGCAGAGCGACATATAAAGATCCTTCTTTGAAGAGAGGGGGGCAGCAATATTACCGGCCTGCACCACTTTCGCAGGCGGTTGCTGAAATGCGTTTAAGAGTAATCTGAAAAAAACCTGATTTTCGAGATTTTCCCTTTTTCGACAGGTATTTAGCGCAATTTTGACATACCGTAAGCGCAATGCCTGGTGCCACGTCGTCGGGGTTCAAGAGCCGCCTGAACAGGCCTCATGTGACAAAAAGAAAACATTCTTCACGACGTAGGGATTTTTCCAGCCAATAAGTGGTCCGACTATCGTTGGCTTGCGTGCATTTGCCGTGCCCAGGGCGTTGTCCCTGTATTTTCAATTAGTTACTCAGATTTACCGTGTACTGGACAAGCAGCGTCCACTACTTGAGGGTGTGCCCATTTTGAATAAAACTCCCCAGCTTCAATCTCATGTGGGATCGGACGAAATTGATTTGTTTGAACTGTTTCAATCTATCTGGCGGCAAAAGAAACTGGTCATCGGCTGTACGGTTTTTGTAGGTCTCATAGGCGTCGGTTACGCATTACTGGCGCCCCGCGAATATCGCGTCAGCAGTGTGTTGCGCCCTGCAGCCATCAATGAGCTGGATGCTCTCAACCGTTCCGAAGTCTATAAACTGCCCCCCGCCGACGCGCTGATCAAAGTCGGCTCGCAACTGGATTCATACGATACCCGGCTGAGCTTCTTCAAGGCCAACCAGGCGTTGTTCGAAGCGTTCCAGCAGCCAGGGCGCAGCCTTGAGCAAAGTTTCGAGGCCTTTAACCGGGACGCTATCAAGCTGACTTTGCCCGACCCCAAAAAAGCCGACTCGTTGAGCAGTTACATCCGCCTGGAGTTGGATTATCCCGCCGACATCGATGGGGTCGCGATCCTCAATGGCTTTGTTGACTACGCGATTGCCGCGGAGCGGGCGCAAGTCGGTGCCGACCTGAAAGTGATCGTCAATAACCGACTCGCTGAACTCAAAGGCAAGATTGACGCCGAGCGTTCCAATTACGAGACCGACAAAGAGTCAAAGGTCGCCAAGTTGCTGGAAGGCGACAAGCTCAAGCGTGCGCAGCTTGAGGACGAACTCAAGGCCTTGCGCCTGCAGATGAAAATGGAGCGCTCCAACCGCTTGGCGGAACTGAGCGAGGCGATTTCGATTGCCAAATCCATGGGCATCACACACCCGACGACCCCTTCGTCCATGGCGGATGCCGGGCGCGATGGTTCGAGCCAGGTGATGCGCACCGAGGTGAACAACCAAAAGATCCCGCTGTATTTCATGGGGACCGAGGCTCTTGAAGCCGAGCGCGTTGCCCTGCAGCATCGCACCAGTGATGACTTCACTAACAGTCGCATCGCTGAAATCGGCAAAGAGTTGCAGTTGCTGCAGGTCAACCGTGAAGTCGAGGTACTGAACAAGCGCGGCAACGAGGATATTTTCCTGCAGGATGTCGAGCCGTTGCGGGCGGAGATGGCGCGTCTGCGTGGCCTGAACATCGACATGAGCCACTTGAAACTGGTGACGATCGACCGTCGTGCCCAGGAACCACTGAGCCCCGTCAAACCGAAAAAAGTCCTGGTGGTTGCGTTGAGCCTGATGGCCGGATTGGTGCTCGGAGTCCTGGCGGCATTGATTCGCCATTTCGTCCGGGCTCGGCATGAAACGCCACCTTACTCACCGTTGGTGGATGACCGCTTCTCCCGGCGTGAACGCAAGGATGATGAACCGTTGGTCTGAGACGGCAAAGCTAAAACCTTCCCGGGCTGCGTCGCAGCCCGACACATCCGCCGTGGATATCCCGCGGCGGTTGAGTAACATAGTCGCTGAACACCTTTTCACAAATTTTGGTTAACCTTTGGTTACAAACTATGGCTAGAATAAAAGCCATTGGCCACGATCAGGACGGTGTTCAAGCCTGTCGTGTCGCCTGTTAACGAATTGTGATTTCAGGTGCTGCTTATCAATCCACGGTCTGTCGGGACCCGCAGGAGCAGCCTGTACTTGTTGGCGCTGGTGGTTGTGATATTTGTTTCCAGTGGTTGTGAGCCACCCATTCCAGTGATAGTGAGCCACCGCGCTGGTGGTTGTGAGCCACTCACAATGTTGGGTCATTGTGATACCCATGGTGTGGCCAGTTGTAGCTTGATGAGGTAACGCTCCTCTGTGGGATTGCGTTCATCCTTGAAGCGATTAACCACCATCATCACTTGATATTTGTTTCCTGCCTGCCAATAAGACGTACCGCCTTTATTCACATTCCGTAATTGGGCACGCCACTCAGGCGTGTCGGCAAACGGAGGGTCGTAATTAACTCGGATGGGTATCCAGCCACCCTTGCGCCATTGCTCTTGCAAATCCAGCACGACCTTGAGGGTATCGTCGAGTAATAGCGGCTCAATTTGAGGGGACAAACTGACATTTTCGACTCGTTCGTTGTCGAATGAGACAGTGAAGAAGCGAGCCCGTGGGGTTACGAATCCATATTGAGGATCTATGAGGCGAAGACGAGCATCAGAGGTTATAAATCTTCCCCAAATCTCTCCGGGAATGGCTGGATCAATCTTTGCGCTGGAACGCTGTCGCATGTCCTCCCACGGTTCGCCAGGTATCAACGCGACTTCTGGGGGATCGGCAAAAAGACACACTGTTGCAAAGACAAGAAGCGCAGCAACGATTAGTGAAAGCCCACCCCGTTGCCAACCTATCGACCTGAGCCAGTTCATCGAACACCTTTGCCTTTGGCTATATCGTCAATGGCCTGTTCGATTCTGGGTCGTTCAGTGCTGTGTAACAGCTCGTCAAACTGCTTTGCTGCTTTAAGCACAAAGGTCATACGCTGGTTGATATCGGCCAAATTGGCGAAGGGGTTGCTGCTGAACTCAATGGTGCGGCCATCGTTGGTGGGACGGCACTGGCTTGCGAGGGTCAACTCAATGGCTTGAGCTACGCCGGAGGGTAGGCCGGTCACGTAGGAAAGATGGTTTCCGCGCAACAGGCGAATCAGTTCGGGGTCGATATACATTGTGGGCTGAAGGATATTCTGTTGCTCGTGCCAAGCCATATGCACAACGCTTTGTGCGATATTTCCAGCATCAATGGCTTCGAAGGCTTGCAGGATTTCCTTCTTGTTCGTACCAAACTCTAGTTTCTCTTTGCCGATGGGCCACAGCACGGGATGCTGACCATCGTCAGAAAGGTTCTTGCGAAAAGGAAGGCATGTTTCAAGGAGTTTTAGACCACGGTCTTTATAAAACGCATGCAAGGGGAATACATCCAAAAACAGCGTTGTATTACCCATTGCCATCATTTCGTAAACAAGCTGATAAAGCTGTTGCACGCTCGACAACGGATCTCCCTCACTGCGTATATCAACGCTGGGCACCGGATTATTGCGGTTAGCCTGTTCATACTCCCGTTGCCTTTTCTCGTACTCCAGAAGCTTGGCCTTTCTTTCACGCTCTTCAGCGCTGAACAGTCCCCACACGCCTGCTCTGGCGCTGTTTTTCAACTGTTCCGCTGCCTCATATTCCGCCTGAATCTTCTCGATGGATTCAGATGCATGCAACAAGCCACACCCCACCTGTTTGGATGCAAATGCGGCGAGGCCAGCCCACTGAAAACGGTTATCGGATTGCCATAGTTGGGCGTAGGCAGAGTTGATCTTCTGGTTACGCACCTTGGGGTCGGCTATCAACTTTCCGCCGGGTGCAATGAAGTCTTCGGCTTGTTTTTGGTAAAGAAGCCAGTTTTTCTCACAGGCGGACTCGATTGTTTCCGTGAGCCCGGAGGAAGAGACAGGGGCCGAGGTGAAGTTTGTAGGGCGGGTTACGGTGGGTGTGTGTGCTGCTGTTTCTGAGGTGGAGGCTCTGCTGTTTGTGGTTGCTTGAGGTGCAGCGCTGTGGTTGATAGGTGCGATCAGGCGGTTACGACCCGTAGGGCAACCGCAGTGGATTTCTGCGCCGTCCAGTACAGTCGCAATGCCCATCCATTTCATGGCTGGCAGGCTATCAACGATTACGCCGACTTTTCCGCATTGTGGGCAGGGTGTCGTTTTGTCCCCTAACCGTAAGACGCCCAGTCCGCCCCCTTGTGTCGCATTTGGGAGGCTGCTGATACACACCGCGCCGGTGGTGGTTAGATCACCGTGCAGACCTTGTCCTATGCCGTTAACCGTTCCTCGGCGCATGATTTAGCCCTCAACCGAATGCAGGAAGGCTTGTTCGTTGAAAGCGGCCAGGCGTTGCTCTGTAAAGGTCGGGTTTCCCAGAGAGCGGAGAACCTCAGGAGAGACTTCGTTGGTGTACAAGAGGGGCAATGCAGCATTCATTTGTATGATCCTGATCCATGGGGCTTGGGCTACAGCCCTATGTTCACCTCAGCGAGAGCTGATATGCCTGGTGCATTTCGGCCGGTGACAATAAGTGGAGGATGTAACCCACAGGCAGCACCCTGGAGCGGTGGTTATCGGAAGTAAATAGGACTTTTCCCAAAGTCACTCATTCCCAAAGGATTTGGTTGATCAGCAGGGCATTATCAGCGCGCAATTGGATCGCAATCGCCGGAATGCACACGCTGGGAGGGCTTATGTTGGTTCTTAGCTCCATTTCTCCCCCCTCCAAAACGAACGTTTGATGGGCTGTCAGCTGCAAACAATGTGAGCGCAAGGAGCCCGTCAGGCGTAATTAACCTGAGCAGAAAAAGCATTGATTGCGAACATGGCCGGTTTCGATTGCAAGCAGCCACAGCTAGCTAACTCAATTGATAACCCACGCAACAAATTTACCGTCTATTGGGTGAGCCCCGTAAGTAGGATTTCGGCTGGATCAGAATCACCAGCGCGGTGGCTCACTATCACTGGAATGGGTGGCTCACAACCACTGGACGGAGTGGTCACCATCACTGGAATACACAGTGTGTTGCGCCCTGCAGCCATCAATGAGCTGGATGCTCTCAACCGTTCCGAAGTCTATAAACTGCCCCCCGCCGACGCGCTGATCAAAGTCGGCTCGCAACTGGATTCATACGATACCCGGCTGAGCTTCTTCAAGGCCAACCAGGCGTTGTTCGAAGCGTTCCAGCAGCCAGGGCGCAGCCTTGAGCAAAGTTTCGAGGCCTTTAACCGGGACGCTATCAAGCTGACTTTGCCCGACCCCAAAAAAGCCGACTCGTTGAGCAGTTACATCCGCCTGGAGTTGGATTATCCCGCCGACATCGATGGGGTCGCGATCCTCAATGGCTTTGTTGACTACGCGATTTCCGCAGAGCGGGCGCAAGTCGGTGCCGACCTGAAAGTGATCGTCAATAACCGGCTCGCTGAACTCAAAGGCAAGATTGACGCCGAGCGTTCCAATTACGAGACCGACAAAGAGTCAAAGGTCGCCAAGTTGCTGGAAGGCGACAAGCTCAAGCGTGCGCAGCTCGAGGACGAACTCAAGGCCTTGCGCCTGCAGATGAAGATAGAGCGCTCCAACCGCTTGGCGGAACTGAGCGAGGCGATTTCGATTGCCAAATCCATGGGCATCACACACCCGACAACCCCTTCGTCCATGGCGGATGCCGGGCGCGATGGTTCGAGCAAGGTGATGCGCACCGAGGTGAACAACCAAAAGATCCCACTGTATTTCATGGGGACCGAGGCTCTTGAAGCCGAGCGTGTTGCCCTGCAGCATCGCACCAGTGATGATTTCACTAATGGCCGCATCGCTGAAATCGGCAGTAACACAGTCGCTGAACACCTTTTCACAAATTTTGGTTAACCTTTGGTTACAAACTATGGCTAGAATAAAAGCCATTGGCCACGATCAGGACGGTGCTCAAGCCTGTCGTGTCGCCTGTTAACGAATTGTGATTTCAGGTGCTGCTTATCAATCCACGGTCTGTCGGGACCTGCAGGAGCAGCCTGTACTCTTCTGACATGTGACGAATTCCCTTGAAACTCATCATTGTTGCTCTCTACGTTGCCTCGATTGCGTATGTCCATCTGCGTGGCCGGGTGAGGCATAGTCTGGGCCGCCAATTAAGTGACCATTCGACCTTCCTCGCGCCGGTCAATTGTTTCCTGTACCTGTTCTCCAAACTGCCCGGCCGACCGTATTTGTCCCCCAGCGACTTTCCCGACCTGAGCCCCTTGGAGGAACATTGGGAAGAGATTCGCCTGGAGGGCCAGAACCTGATGCGAGCTGGCGCGATCAAGCGTTCTGAGCAATACGACGACGTGGGTTTCAACTCGTTTTTCAAGTCGGGCTGGAAGCGTTTTTACCTGAAGTGGTATGGCGACAGTCATCCGTCCGCCATGAAGTTATGCCCCCGCACGACCGAGCTGGTGCAAGGCATTGGCTCGATCAAGGCGGCGATGTTCGCCGAGCTGCCGCCAGGCTCCAGGCTGGTTCGCCATCGTGATCCGTACGCCGGGTCCTATCGTTATCATCTGGGGCTGGACACGCCCAATGATCCGGGTTGCTACATCAACGTGGATGGCGAGAACTATCACTGGCGTGACGGCGAGGCGGTGATGTTCGATGAAACCTATATCCACTTTGCCGAAAACACGACCCAGCACAATCGGCTTATCTTGTTTTGCGATATCGAGCGTCCGATGAAGTACCGCTGGGCCGCTGCCTTCAATCGCTGGTTCAGTCGCACTGTCATGGCGGCGGCCGGTTCGCCCAATGATGCGGGCGACAAGACGGGCGGCTTGAATCGGGCCTTTACGCGTTTGTACAAGATCCGTCTGCGCGGCAAAGCGCTGAAAAAGCGTAACCGCACGCGCTATTACCTGGAAAAATGGGCGATCTTTGCGCTGCTGGCGGCGGTTTTTGTGCTTATTTAAGCGCGTTCACGCAGCGCCTCAGTCTGGCGGATGCGCGCCCAGCTTTTCCCACATTTTCTGGCTGATTCGCTGTCGATTGGCGTAACCCACCCATGGATCCTCCTGCAAATGCTGCAAACGTTCGTGCAGGTTGCCGATGTTCCATTGTTGCGCGCCGCGCAGCCCGTTCAACTCATCCCGGCTGACAGGCACAGACACCGGTAAGCCCGGCCGGGCCCGCACCGAGTAGGCCGCGACCGTACTGGCTCCGCGGCTATTGCGCAGGTAGTCGATAAATATCTTCCCGACGCGATTTTTCGGCCCCGAGGTGGCGGTAAAACGTTCCGGCAATTGCTTTGCCATGAACTGTGCGATGGCTTTGGTGAAAGCCTTCAGCGTTTCCCAGTCATCTCTGCGTGCCAACGGGATGATCAGGTGCAAGCCCTTGCCACCGCTGGTTTTGACGTAGCTGTCCAGGCCCAGTTCATCCAACACCGCTAAGGTCAGTTGCGCGGCCTCGAGCATGCTTTTCCAGGGCAATGCCGGGTCCGGGTCGAGGTCGAGCACAAACAGGTCCGGGGTCTCGATCTTGTTCGTCGTCGCGCCCCAGGTGTGCAGCTCGATCGTGCCCATCTGCACCGCGCCGGTGAGCGCCGCCACGCTGTTGATTTCCATCAGGCGTGCATGTCCGGGGTCCAGGGCCTGATCCAACTGCTTGATATGGGGGATCGCCAGGCGTTCTGCGTGCTTCTGAAAAAACTGTTCGCCTTCGACGCCTTCTGGCGCCCTCAGCAGCGAGACAGGGCGGTTGCGCAGGTGCGGCAGGATCCACTCGCCGATGGCCTCGTAGAACCTCGCCAGTTGCTGCTTTTGCGTGCCACTTTGGGCATCAATGATTCGCGTCGGATGGGTGATTTTTACCCCGGCGACGTTAGCCTTGTCAGCATCCGCGGTGTGCGGAGCAGCGGTTTTCGTGGCTTTCAAGGACTTGGCTGGACGCGGTAGCTCGTGCACGATCTGCTCCACAGGTTTATCCGTACGCAGCCCGACAAAGGCCGCCTGGCGTACAACGCCTTCGCGGGTCCATTCGGCAAACTGTACCTCGGCGACCAATTGCGGCTCGATCCAGCGCACGCCGTGCCCCTGGACGCCGGACAAGGGCTTGTGCAGCGCTGACGACTCGCGCTCCAGAGGCTGCATTTTCATGTATATGGATTTCAGCGCCGCCTGGTCGAACCCGGTTCCTACGCGTCCGGCGTAGACCAGGCCAGCCTCATCATTGACCGCCAGCAACAGCGCGCCAAAGCCGCTGCGTGAACCTTTTGGCTGGGTGTAGCCGATAATCACGAACTCCTGGCGCAGGCGACATTTGAGTTTGATCCAGTCCGGGCTGCGGGAAGAGTTGTAGGGACTGCCGGCGCGCTTGCCAATGACGCCTTCGAGGGAAAGGTCGCAGGCGCTTTCGAAAATATCTTGCTGATTGGCGGTGAAGGCTGTGGAAAAACGCAGCAATTTGCTGTTGTTGCGCGCCATCGCCTCTTTCAGGGCGGCTCGACGTTTTTCCACCGGGTCGCCTCGCTGGTCGCGGCCTTCGAGGAAGGGCGCATCGAACAGGTAATAGACGATGTCCAGGCTGCGACCGATATCAAACGCGTTCTGTAATGCCTGAAAGTCTGGCAGGCCGTCGGCATTCAGGCTGACTACTTCGCCATCCAGCCAACTGTCCTGGAGTTTCAGCGCCTCCAGGGCTTTGACCTGGCGGGGCAGGCGATCAGTCCAGTCATGGCCATTGCGGGTGAACAGGCGCACTTGGCCCTTGCGAATACGGGCCAGGATCCGGTAACCGTCGAACTTGATTTCGTATATCCAATGACCTGCGGGGACCCGATCTACCAAGGTGGCCAGTTGCGGTGCAAGGTGTTCGGGCAGGACGGTTTTCTTGTCGGCTTTGTTGCGCACTTTGGTCGTGTCCTTCGGACGCCCGACGGACGCGCCGCTCAAGACACTTTTGGGTTCGGCGGTGACGATGTCGTACTCATCCGAGGCGCGTGCCTGCTGGTCATTTTCCTTGATCAGCAGCCATTGTTCCTTATCGCCGCTGCCCTTGAGCCGGGTACGGACCAACGTCCAGTCACCCGCGAGTTTTTCACCGATCAAGGTGAACTTGAGTTTGCCGGCGGCGTAGGTCTGCAGCGGATCGCCATGGGGTTGCCAAACGCCACGGTCCCACACAATCACGTCGCCCGCACCGTATTGGCCGGTGGGGATGCTGCCTTCAAAACCGCCGTAGCTTAACGGGTGATCTTCGACGTGCACGGCCAGGCGTTTCTGGCTCGGGTCCAGGCTGGGGCCTTTGGGCACCGCCCAGCTCTTGAGTACCCCGTCGAGTTCGAGGCGAAAATCATAGTGCAGGTTACGCGCGTCATGCTTCTGAATCACAAACGACAGGGCCGAGGCTCGGCGCTTTGAAACAGGCGCCGATTCGGAGGGTTCACAGGTGATCTCGAAGTTACGCTTGCGCTGGTATTCACTCAGGGGCTTGGCCATGACGGTTTCCTTGCTGGTTCCGGCTCAAGAAGCCTTGGTGGTCTTTTTGCGCGCCGCAGGTTTGGTCGTTTTTGGCTTGGCGCTGCCCGTCGACTTGGCTCCGAGGCTGCGTTTGAGCAGTTCGGTCAGGTCGATCACGTCGGCTGACTTGCGTTCTTCTTTGCCTTCGCTCGATTCGACGTCTTCGATCTTGCCGGCCTTGGCCTTCTTCGCCACCAACGCCATGATTTTGTCCTGGAAGCTGTCGCGGTAATCTTCCGGCCGCCAGTCGGCACTCATGTCCTCGACCAGGCGCTTGGCCATATCCAGCTCGCCCTTGGTCAAGGTTGGCCGCGTCACATCGCTCTCCAGCTCCAGCTCGTCCAGCCCGCGGACCTCGGCGGGCCAGCGCAACATCACCAGCACCAGCGCGGATTCCAGCGGGACCAATGCGGCCAGGTGTTGTTTGGTGTGCAATACCACGTTCGCCAGGGCAACCTTGGCGGTTTTCTTCAAGGTTTCGCGCAGCAATGCGTAAACCTTGCCGCCGCGTTTGTCCGGCGCCAGAAAATACGGCGTATCGATGTTCTGTAACGGAATCTGGTCGCTGGCGACAAACGCGATGATTTCGATGGTTTGGGTGGATTTTGGATGAGCCGAGCGGATTTCCTCCTCACTCAGCACCACGTAGCGGCCTTTTTCGTAGGCCACACCCTTGACGATGTTGTCTTTGGTGACCTCCTTGCCAGTGGTTTTGTTGATGCGCTTGTAACCGACCGGGTCCATGCTGCGCTTGTCCAGCCAATCAAAATCCACGCCCTGGGAGGATGTCGCCGAGACCAACGAGACCGGGATGTGCACCAGGCCGAAACTGATCGCGCCTTTCCATATGGCTCTTGGCATATAAGTAGCTCCTGAAGGGATAGCGTGTTCAGGTGACCTGTGGGCCTTCAGAAAAGTTTCTATCATCGGCTGGCCGGCAACGCGGTCTCAGCGGCTCTGAAAAGCCGTGTTACACCTGATCGGAGACTATTTAGTTACCAAAGCCGAACGCAGGGCGTAGCGTGCTATCGAAAGCAGGTCATCCTCGTATCCGAGAGGTTTTGTGATGAAGGTTCCTATGCGTAACCTTGCTGCGTTGACGTTCGGCCTGATGCTGAGTGCAATCACTCAGGCCCAAAACGCGCCCGGCAATAACAACCCGTACAACAGTCCGATTCACCGGGCCAATCCCAACAGCATGCAGGGTACACAGCCCACTACGCCGACTTTGCGCGGCGGCACCTATACCGCGCCCGTTCCACGGCCGCCAACCTTGGAAAACGGCGGCATTGGCAATCGTTATCCGCAGCGTGATACAGCGCCTGCGCGGCCATCCACCCAGCCTTCGCCTCCCACACGCGACGCGAATGGCAATCGCCAGCCTTGAAGGCTGTAGCCGTTGAAAAACACAAGGAGCTCCACGGTATGTTTTTACGCAAAACTCTATTGGCGACCTTCTGCGCTGGCGCCTTGCTACCCCTCGCACCTGCGGTGTCCGCCGCCGACACTCAGCAGTTTCCCAGCGAGCAGGGCAAGGTGACGGTGACGCCAGTTGCCGAAGGTTTGGAAAACCCTTGGGCGGTGGCATTTTTGCCGGATAACCAGGGTTTCCTGGTCACAGAACGGCCAGGCAATCTGCGGTTCGTCAGCCCGGATGGCAAGCTTTCCGCGCCGCTGAACGGAGTACCGCAAGTCTGGGCCAAGGGGCAGGGTGGTTTGCTGGATGTGGTGCTCTCGCCGGACTTCAAAGAGGACCGGATGGTTTATCTGTCCTACGCCGAAGGCGGCGGCAAAGGCGGCACTGCCGGTACCGCCGTGGGGCGTGGTCGATTGACTGAAGACTTGAGTGGCCTGAAGGATTTTCAAGTCATCCTGCGTCAGGAACCGAAGCTGTCCACCGGCAATCATTTTGGTTCGCGGTTGGTGTTTGACCGCGACGGCTATCTGTTTGTGACCCTGGGGGAAAACAACGATCGCCCGACAGCCCAGGACCTGGACAAGTTGCAAGGCAAAGTCGTACGCATTTTCGCGGATGGCCGGGTGCCGGACGATAACCCCTTTGTAGGCCAGGAAGGCGCCAGGCCCGAGATCTGGTCCTACGGCCAGCGTAACCCTCAGGGCGCTGCGCTGAACCCGTGGACGGGCACTTTGTGGGAAAACGAACACGGCCCTCGCGGCGGTGACGAAATCAATATCATTGAGCGCGGGAAAAACTACGGCTGGCCGCTAGCGACCCATGGCATCAATTATTCCCTGCTACCGATTCCCGAAGCCGAGGGTAAGACCGTCAAGGGCACGGTAGGGCCGCATCATGTGTGGGAGAAGTCGCCGGCTATCAGCGGCATGGCGTTCTATGACGCCGACCGTTTCAAGCCCTGGCAGCACAATGTCTTTATCGGCGCCTTGGCCAGCCAAGAGTTGATTCGCCTGCAGTTCGAGGGCGACAAGGTGGTGCACGAGGAGCGTTTGCTGGCTGGACTGAAGGCGCGGATTCGCGATGTGCGGCAGGGACCGGATGGTTATTTGTATGTGCTGACGGATGAGGAGAATGGGGTGTTGTATCGGGTTGGATTGAAACAGGATTGAAGGTGTTTCAGTCGCTGACATGCAGCGGACTGAAGAGCTTTTTTGATCTGCAGTGGATGGTTTTTTTGTGTTTGGCTTGAGAGCCGCCCCTCACCCTAACCCTCCCGAAACGTCGGACCGCCCCAAAGGGGCGAGGGGACTGAGCGCAGGATATTGGCGGTTTACGGCGACCTGAAAGAGCAGCTTTGAATCCATAATCACTACGGTTTTCAAGTCGCCCATTTTCTCAGCACACTTCGCTCAGTCCCTTCTCCCCAGAGGGACGAGAGGACTGAGCGCAGGATATTGGCGGTTTACGGCGACCTGAAAGAGCAGCTTTGATTCCATAATCACTACGGGTTTTCAAGTCGCCCATTTTCTCAGCACACTTCGCTCAGTTCCCTCTCCCCTCTGGGGAGAGGGTTAGGGTGAGGGGCGGTTCTCAAGGCTGCCAATTATCTTGCCGCCCACGCAACATTCCCAACCCCCCGATGGCATCCCCTCAGACCGCCTGAACATCTGGGCGCCAAGCAATCATTACAACCCCAACTCGGACAGCCCCGGATGATCGTCCGGGCGCCGACCCAGGGGCCAGTGGAACTTCCGATCGCTGGCCTTGATCGGCATATCGTTGATGCAAGCATGTCGGTTGGACATCAAGCCATTCTCATCGAACTCCCAGTTTTCATTGCCATAGGAGCGGAACCAGTTGCCCGAATCGTCATGCCATTCGTAGGCGTAACGCACGGCAATGCGATTGCCAGTGAAGGCCCACAGCTCCTTGATCAAGCGATAATCCAGCTCCTTGGCCCATTTGCGGGTAAGAAAAGCCCTGGCTTCATCGCGGTTGCGGGCAAATTCAGTACGGTTGCGCCACGTCGTGTCGAGTGTGTAAGCCAGGGACACGCGTTGCGGGTCCCTGGAGTTCCAGCCGTCTTCGGCCAGACGAATCTTTTCAATCGCCGACTCTTGAGTGAACGGTGGAAAGGGCGGGCGAACTTCAGCATCGGATGACATGGCACGGCTCCTGAACGTTAAGGGGTGAACCTGGGTTATCACAATCAACAGCGTTTAAAGCGCCAATAAAGCCCGCGCCATGGTTTGCGCAGTCTCAGCGGCGGTTGAATCTCCCATGACGAGGGCAACGGTAATGGCGCCATCGATCAGGATCAGCAGTTGCGCGGCCTGTTGTTGCGCAGCGACACAGCCATGCGCGTTACACAACTCAAGCACGTACTCGAACAATTTCTGCTTGTGAGCCTTGGCCAGCAAACGCACCGGGTCTTGCGGGTCACCGGTTTCGCCACTGGTGTTGATGAACGCGCAGCCGCGAAAATCCTCGGAGTCAAACCAGGTCTTGAGCGCGCTGAACAGTCCGAGCAGGCGTTCACCGCTGCTCTCGTTGCGTTCGACTTCGCTGCGTAGCCACTGCAGCCAGCGCGCATCGCGGCGCTGAAGGGCGGCGATGACCAACTCGTCCTTGTTGGCAAAGTAGCGATAAATACTTTTTCGGGAGACCCCGGCAGTTTTCACCAGCAGGTCCACGCCGGTAGCAGCAATGCCACTTTTATAGATCAACTTTTCGGTAACATCCAAAATGATATCGCGGGTTTCATTGCTGTTGATTTCGTTCATGACTTGAAAGTAGAACGATCATTCTTCTTGGTCAAGTGATTATTTTGAGCGGCCAACGGGAAGACCTGTGTCCGCCTATGGTGTAAGCTCGTGGGCTCTTCGGATTCGACCCATTGCGAGCCCTATGCCGTCGTTATTCAAACGTTCCCTGTTGCCCAAGCTGCGCGGTTTTCCTCTTGCCCCCGAGGCGATCGAGGTGCTCTGCGGAGCCGCCGAGTTTCGCCGCTGCCTGCTGGAAAAAATTGCCCACGCCACCCGGCGCATTTACATCGTCGCGTTGTATTTGCAACACGACGAGGCCGGCCAGGAGATATTCGATGCCCTGCACGCGGCCAAGGCCGCTCGTCCCGAACTGGATGTGGTGGTGGTGGTTGACTGGTTGCGCGCTCAGCGCGGCCTGATCGGCGCCGGGAAACAGCCGGGAAACAGCGCCTGGTATCAGGCCATGACCCACAGCCACGCCAGCAGTGTGCCGGTGTACGGTGTGCCGGTGCAGACCCGCGAATTGTTTGGCGTGTTGCACCTCAAGGGATTCGTGATCGATGACAGCGTGCTGTACAGCGGCGCCAGTCTGAACAATGTGTATCTGCACAAGTTCGACAAGTACCGTTTCGACCGCTATCACCTGATTCACAACAAACCGCTGGCCGACTCCATGCAGCATTTGGTGGAGCATGGGCTGGTCGCCTCGAAGGCCGTTCACCGCCTGGACCTGCCGAATCCGCCCAGCACGCGCAGCTTGCGCAATGACATCGGTGATCTGCGCAGCCGTCTCAAACATGCGGCGTATGACACCAGCAGCGGTCAGTTGCCCAATGGCGGGTTATCGGTCAGCCCGTTGCTCGGGGTTGGCAAAAACAATTCGTTGAGTCGGGTGATCTGTGAACTGATCGCCAGCGCCCAGCACCAGTTGACCATCTGCACACCGTATTTCAACCTGCCGTTGGCCGTCACCCGGGAAATCAATCGTGCCCTGGCACGTGGAGTGAAGATTGACATCGTCGTCGGTGACAAGACCGCCAACGATTTCTACATTCCGCCCAGCGAGCCGTTCAAGGTGATCGCTGCGCTGCCGTACCTCTACGAGATCAGCCTGCGCCGTTTTGCCAAGCGGCATCAGCGGATGATCGACAGCGCTCGACTGAACCTGCACCTGTGGCGCGACGGGGATAACACCTTCCATCTCAAGGGCATGTGGATTGACCAGCGCTATACCTTGCTCACCGGCAACAATCTCAACCCGCGGGCATTTCGCCTGGACCTGGAGAATGCCTTGCTGATTGACGATCCCAAGGGCGAATGGCTGGAGCCGCGGGGCGCCGAGCTTGTGGAGATTTTCCGCCACGCCACGCGTATCGAAGGTTACCAGCAACTGCAGACGCTGGTGGATTACCCGGCCGCCGTCGGCAAATTTCTGCGTCGGGTCAGCCGAGTGCGGATCGAGCGCTTGTTGTATCGGATCCTCTAGGGCTCAGCGCGGTTGCCGTGGCGCGGGCCAGCAGGCGACGAGTAACAGCAGGGCCGCGGCCACCAGGTACGGCAGACGCGGTTCGACGGCATAGATCAGGGTCCCGACGAGGGGCCCGATGACCACCCCGAAACCCTGGGCAGCGCCTACCGAACCCGCTGTCGCGCCTTGTTCAGAGGCTTCTACGGCATTGGCCGCAAGTGCTGCGAAGGACGGGAAGATCCAGCCCATCCCGGCTGCCGAGACAAAAAAGCACAGCCACAGGATCCAGGCCGTGTCGGCGAACATGCTGCCGGCAAACCCCAGGCCCGAAACGATGGCGCCGACACGAATCATCCGCAGTGGCGACCATTCCAGTTTGCGCACCAGCAGTTGCGAGCAGATCAAGGCCAGGCCGACCATGGTCAGGGCGATCCCGGCTGTTTGCGCGGCATCGGCCGGATTCATTTTCAGACGGTCCAGGGCGAAGAAGCCCACGGTGATCTGGGCAATCGACACACACAGCATTGCGACGAACGCCACCACCAGCGGACGCCGCAAGCGTGGGTCCGTGAGGTTCACCGCCTTGGGCGGCTGTTTGAGGTGCAGTTCCTGGCGTGGCAGTTGCTTCAGCAGCACCAGGAAGCCCGCCATCGGCAGCAGCGCCATTGCATAAAACGGCAGGCTCAGGCTGTACCGGGCCAGCAACGCGGCAATCGCCGGACCCACCACCAGCCCGCAAGCGTTGGCAGCACCCAGGGAGGCCATGGCCTTGGCGCGATGGCCGGGTTCGATATTGTCGGCAATCAGCGCATACCCACCCACCGGGATGGACGCGTAGAACACCCCGATCAAGCCGCGCCCCAGCACCAGTCCGATAAACGCCAGCGTGGCCGAGGGCAGCAGCTTCAGCGAGGCATCGATAAACACGCAAAGAGCCCAGTAGGCCAAGGTGAACCCGCCTGTGCCGAGCAACAATACCCGGCGCCGACCAAGACGGTCGCTGGCCTGGCCCCAAGGTCGCGCCAGGAGCATCCAGATCACCCCCGACACCGTTACCGCCGCGCCCGCCTGCCAGGTCGCCAGCCCGAGGACCCGGGCGATCGGACCGATCAGTGAGACGAACGCCATCATCGCCATGGTGCAGGCCATGTTGGCGATGAGCAGCGGACGCAAGTTGAACGAGGCCGGGGCGTTCAATGCAGCTTCGACGCCAGCGGTCGAATTGGACATGGGCAATCTTCCGAGGGTGAGTATCGCTTGAACGGTATAGATAAGACGACTAAACCGATAGCGAGATTAGCCGCAATGATGAGGATGTACAGCCGATCGATAGGCCATCGCGGACGAAAGTCGCCCGCGATTGTTGATCGGATTGAGTCCGCTTGGATCAGTTCAAGCCGAGCTTGCCGCGTAGGGTCGACAGGTCTTCGGCCAGGGTGTTGACCGGGCCGATCAGCGCCTTGCGGTGGTTTTCCTTGACCTTGTCGTAGGTTTCAAAGCCGCCGTCGGTGGTTCTGTACTGGGCCAGGATGTTGTTTACGGTGGCGAAGTTCTTGTCGACCTTGGCCAGAAATACCTTGTCCTGTTGCTCGATCTGTCCCCGGAACAGGTCGACGATTTTTTTCGCACCGTCGATATTGCCCTGGAAGTCGTAGAGGTCGGTGTGGCTATAACGATCTTCCTCACCGGAGATCTTGGTGGCGGCCACTTCTTCCAACAACGCGGCGGCACCGCCGACGACCTTCTCCGGTGGGAAGGTCAGCTCGGCGACACGCTTTTGCAGGTCCTTGACGTCTTTGTTCAGACCGTCGGCCAGGGCATCCAGGCCTTGGGTGGTGTGCTCGGCGAACAGGCTGTATTCGAGGCGGTGGAAGCCGGTGAAGTCCTCGGCCTTGACGCCTTTTTCGTGATCATCGACACGTGAATCAATCGACGCATCAAGGTCGCTGAACAGCTCGGCGATCGGCTCGATCGTTTCATAGTGGACGCGGGTCGGTGCATACAGCTTTTTGGCGGTGGCCAGATCGCCCTGTTTCACCGCTTGGGTGAAAGCCTGGGTCTGCGTGACCAGTTCGTCGATCTGGTCGGTGACGTAGAGCTTGTAGTCCGAGACCGGGCCGACCAGATCCAGGGGCGCCGGCGTGGCAAAGGCCGCCTGCGCGGCCAGGGCCAGCAGCAACGATAACGCGAGAGGTGTTTTTTGCATGGGACGGCTTCCGTTGTGGTGTGTCAGGTCTTGGCGGTGGTTGGCGCTTGCGTGGCAGCCAGCAGCGTGCGGCCGACAAAATCCTGCGGCCCGGTGACGCCCGGCAAGGTGAAGAAATACCCGCCGCCTACCGGTTTGAGGTATTCCTCCAAAGGTTCGCCGTTGAGTCGCGTTTGCACACTGATGAAGCCTTTCTCCAGGTCAGCCTGGTAACAAATGAACAACAGCCCCATGTCCAGCTGCCCGTTTTTGTTGACGCCGTTGGAGTAATTGAACGGCCGACGCAGGATCAGATTGGCCTGCGTCTGCGGGGTGCGCGGGTTGGCCAGGCGGATATGCGCATCGAGCTTGGTCAACTTGCCTTGCGGGTCCTTGCTGTAGTCGGGAACCTGGGTTTCCTGTTGACCGTCCATGGGCGCGCCACTGGCCTTGATCCGGCCGATGATGCTTTCCTGTTCCTGCAGGGGCGTACGGTCCCAGCGCTCGACGAAATTGCGGATGATCCGCACCGCCTGGTAGCTGCCATTGGCCGCCCAGGCGGGTTCGTCGCTGGCGGGCTGCACCCACACGATCTGCTCCATGGTTCGATTGTCATTGGAGTCCGGGTTGGCCGAGCCATCGCGAAACCCGAGAAAGTTGCGTGCGCTCTGGGCGGGCGTGCCGGGGCGGGCAGGGGCCTGGGGCGGCACGCTGCCTTCCTGCTTCCAGCGCACCAGCAGCAGGTCCGGCAGGTTCTTCACGATGTCGCGCAGGGCGTGGATATTGGTGTCCGGGGTATTCGCGCAGAATTGCAGGCTCAAGTCGCCATGGCACTGCGCCGGCTCCAGGGCGTCGTTGGGAAAGCCGACCATGCGGCTCAGGCGCTTGGGCTTGGCGCTGGCCAGGCCGAAACGCTCATCGAACAGCGAATCGCCGACCGAAACGGTGATGGTCAGATTGTCCGGCGTCACCACCGGGCCAAGAATGCCCGAGTCGGTCGGCGGCAGTTTCGGGTCCACCTGCGGCACGGCACCGCCGGTCATCAGAAAGCCGATGCGCGCGTTCAAGGTGCGGAACAGCCGCTCCAGGCCTTCACGGTCGCTGGCCAACACATCGAAGGCCACCAGCATGCCGCAGGCCGGGCGCGGCGTGACGATGCCGCTTTGGTGCTTGCCATGGAATGCATGATGGTCGCGGGTCTTATCGCTGCTCGGCGCGGTCGTGACCTGGGCGGCAGTTTCAGCCATCGCCGGACAACTCAAGCTGCTGCCGGCTAGCGCGGCGCCGGTGGCAGCCATTCCCAGCAGGACACGGCGTCGCTGGCGGTTAAATTGTGCTGAATCAGTCATTTGTCTAGTCGTCTTCACTTCAGGCCGGAAAGGCCAAGGGCGGGGTCGATTCCATCGAGTGCAACGGCCAGGGCCTTGGCCTTGTCGGCGATCTGCTTGCGCTGATCAGTGGTAACGCTGTCATAGGCGCTGTAGTGGTTATCGGTCTTCAAGGCGTTGAGTTGGGCATCGAATCTGTCCATGGCGCTGTCGATCCTGGGTAACAGATCGGCCGCCGACTTGCTCAGCAGTGGACGCATCAGGTCAACCACCTTGCGCGTCACTTCCAGGTTGGCGGCAAAGCCATTCAGGTCGATGTGGCTGTAGCGCTCTTCCTCGCCGCTGGCGGCGCGCACGTCCGCGAGGTGTTTGAGGTTACGCACCAGGATGCTCACCAGTTGCTCCGGCGGCAGTGACTGGGCCAACAGCTGCTGCTTGAGAAGGGTGACATCGGCGAGCAGGCGCTGGGCCATGGGCGTGAGGTTGTCGAGGCTGCGTTGCTCGAACAGGCTGTATTCGAGGCGATGGAAGCCGGTGAAGGCCGGGTCCTGCTCACGCTTTTCAAAGTAATCGGCGCGGGCGTTGATTGCATTGTCCAATGGCGCCAGGCGTTGGGCGGCCGGGGCGAGACGCTGGTAGGCTTCGCGCGCGGGCAGGTAAAGCGCTTGGGCCTGATTCAGGTCGCCGGCGGCAATCGCCTGTTCAAGCGCGGTGACGGCCTGGATCAACGCACTGCCTTGACGACTCAGGTAGACGCGGAACTCGGACAATGGGCCGATAAAGGCGACCATCGAAGGCTTGGCTTTCGCCTGGGCCTCGGATTCGGCCGTGGGGGTCACCTGCAAGGTGCCGCGCGGGTTGCTCAACAAGCCGCAGGTGATGGCGTAGTTGCCGGGCAGCAGGTTAGCGTTGATCACTTGACTCAGGCCTGGCGCGATGTTTTCGCGTTCTTCGACCACCAGCACGCCATCGAGGATTTCCCATTCCACTGCCCGATCCGAACGGTTGATGATGCGGAAGCTGGCCCGGCCCGCCGGTACCGTCAGGGCATTGGGCTCGCAGCGGTGGGCGTGGATGGTCACCGCGATCTCATTGTGGTTGACCTGACGCGTGGCGGCGGCCCGTTGTGAGGCGTAGTAGAACAGGCCCGCGGCGGCGATCATCACGACCGCCGAGCCGGCCACTGCCCAGCGCAGAGCGCGAGGAGGCGAGGACGGTTGAGGAGATTGAGTGGACAAGAGGCGTTCCTTACGGATTGGCAACGGAAGAAGAGCGGCGGGGCGCGGAGGTCGCGCAAGCCGCTGGAAGAAAGAACATCCCCAGGGCGATCACCAGGTAGATCAGATAGGCGCCCAGGGTGCTGACCGTCGGCGCATCCTGATAACCGAACATTCCCGCCAGTACTGAACCCAGCGGTCCATCCATGGGCAGCGTGGTGCTGAAATCGAACAACACGGTTTGCCAGTGGTTCCAGACTCCTGCTTCGTGCAGGGCCTGTACCGAATTGGCGAGGATGCCGGCCGCCACCACGAGAATGAACAGGCCGGTCCAGCGAAAGAACGCACCGAGGTTCAGGCGCATGCTGCCGCTATAGATCAGGAAACCGACGATGATCGCCAGGATCAACCCGAGCAGGGCACCGATGGGCGCACCCAGGCCTTCGCTCTGTTGGAATACCGCGAGCAGGAAGAACACGGTTTCCAGGCCTTCCCGAGCCACGGCGAAAAACACCATGGCGATCAGCGCGATGACCTGATGCCTGGAGCCGGTCAGCGCATGATCGAGGGATTCGTGCAAAGAATGTGTGATCGACCGCGCCACCTTGCGCATCCAGAACACCATGGAGCTGAGAATGCCCACGGCCACCAGGCCGACGATGCCTTCGAACAGCTCTTGCTGTTTTTGCGGGAATTCGGCGCTGACAAGTTCCAGGCCGCCACCCACCAGCAGCGCCAGCGCGGCGGCGAGAAACACCCCGATCCAGACCGCCGGCATCCACTGGCCGCGGCCGGTCTGTTGCAGGTAACTGGCAATGATGCCAACGATCAGCGCCGCTTCAATCCCTTCGCGCAGCATGATCAGAAATGGAACGAGCATTCGACACCGCAGCTAATTAGATAGGGTGCTAAGTTGTAACATAATGATACTTATTCCTAAATGACATTTATTGGCGTTTGCTGAACGGCGGCTGAACGGGAATCCATCTCCATCCGCAGCGTATTCGCCAAGAAACCCGTACACCGCAGCGGGCCGCGTTATCGTTGGCTTCCTTCGCAAGCAGGCTCGCTCCTACAATGGTCGACTTACACATGACAAAAAAATTGAGCCTTCGCCCATGTCGGAAAAAGACACCATCTCCATTCACCTGGTACGTGAAGCCCTGTTGCAGAGCTGCGCGCCGGGGGCGGCGACCCGGGAAGCGTTGAGCAAAGTGGGTATTGCCCCGGCGTTGCTGGAACAACCGACGGCAAGGGTTCCGGCCATGGCTTATGCGCGGCTGTGGCGCTTGCTGGCACGACGCAGTGATGATGAGTTCTTCGGCATGGACCCGCGCAGGCTCAAGTCCGGCAGCCTGGCATTTCTCTGCCGCGCCTCGATGGCCCAGCCGACCCTGGCGGCGGCCCTTGAAACCGGACTGGCGTTTCTATCGTTGATGCTGGAACACCTGCCGGCCCAGCTGGTGCGCCAGCAAAGCCTGGCGGAAATTGTACTGCTGGAACCGGAAACCGAGCCCCGGCGCGCATTTACTTACTTTTGCTACTGGATGATCGTTCATGGCGTCGCTTGCTGGCTGGCAGGCCGACGCATCCCGATCCTGGCGATTGAGTTGCGTTGCGCGCAACCGGCGTTCTGTGATGACTATCAGGTGATGTTTTCCGACAACCTGCGCTTTGATCGGCCACGCACTCGGATGATTTTCTCCGCCGATTGCCTTGATCTGCCGATCAAGCGCAGCCCGGAAGAACTCAAGCGCTTCCTGGCGCATGCGCCGGCCAATATCCTGGTCAAATACCGCGACCCCGACAGCTTGGCCGCCCGTATCAAGAAAGACTTGCGCCAGATGCCCGCCGACACCTGGCCGGAAACCGAGAGCCTGGCTAACCGCTTGTGCATGTCCGCTTCCACCTTGCGCCGTCGCCTGGCCGAGGAGGGGCAGACTTATCAGGGACTCAAGGACAGCGTGCGCAAGGAGCTGGCGATTGTCTGGCTGGCCGAGGCCGAGATCAGCTTTGCCGATATCGCCAGCCGGTTGGGGTTTGCCGATGTGAGCTCGTTCTATAAGGCGTTTCGCAAATGGTCGGGCTCCAATCCTGGCCATTACCGCAGCCTGATTCTTAACGACGTCAGTTAACGACAAAGTCGGCTGTTGCACCGGAAACATCCTATAGGTGGCGATGATGTAATCCATAAGCTGGAGGCACTTTTTCCGAGATAAAGAGTGCCGAACATGCCATTGAGTCGCCTTCACGCTGATTCCTTGAACGGGTATCGCCCCTCAGGCAATCTCGCGCCACGTCGCTTGAGCAACATCGGTGAAGAGGTGGTGGCCGTACGCAACAGCGCACAACAACTCGCCGGTCATGCTGAGCTGGAGCAACTGCGCCAAGACATCAAGCACACCTCGGACGCCCTGCAGCGGCATCAATTGCACGCCGATTATGAAGATGTACGCCAACATCCACTGAGCAACACGCAAAAGCTCAAGGACCTGTTGATGCGGGTCCGGATGGCCGGCTCCGGGCATCGGCCAGGGCATGTTCCCAACCGCTCCATGCAACAGGCATGGGCGGCCGAAGAACGGTTGGCGCAACTGAACCAGCGATACCTTCCACTGGCCAGGGCAGAAGCCTTGGCGCAGATGGGCGATCAATTGACGGCGGCGCAACAGGCGCTTGAAGCGCTTCCGGCGGCCCTCGCGGCGACACTCAAGCCTCAGGTCGAGCGCTTCAAGCAGCGCTATGACGCGGCAAAATTCGGCTTGGCGATCACCGTCGGCAGGGACTTTGCGCAAGATGCGGCGCCCTTGATGCCGCTGTTCAACCTGGGCACCTATCTGGGGATTGAGCAAGCAGGTCAGGGCATCCGCGACGCCGTGCAGGCGGCACAGGATCTTTACCGCGGGGAAACGGCCAGCCGCCCCAGCCGCTTATATGAAAACCAGTCGAAGATGTTCGCCGAGGACCAACAGCGGGCCAGGGCGGCCTGGGACGCACAGGTCGTCGACGCGCCAGCGCCAAGCGCGCCCACCACGGCGGGGCCCACCTGGCTTCAACAGTTCAGCGCCGATGCCCGGGAACTGCTGCGGCGCATCGACCGCGCGCTGAGCCTGCCGGGTGCCGAGGGCGTGGAGCTGGAGGAAGTGGTGGTGCTGTTGCAGGACATGGTCGGCCAGGGACGTCACGTCGAGTCTGTCGGTCTGCACGCGCTGGGCAATGAGGTATATCGCCCGACCACCGAAAGCATCGCGAACCCGGCGTTGACCGAGCAGTTGCAATCGATGGCCGGGGCGTTGCGCACATGGCTGGTGCTGACTGGCGCGTTGGCGGCGCAGCGGGTGGGCAATGCCGTTGAGCAACATCCGCTGCTGACTGTCGGCGCGCTTGCCGCGTACGGCGCCATCAGCACGGTCTACAGCAGTTGGTGCCTGCCCGCCGACGACGGCTTGATCGTTCCGTTTGCCAAACAGCCCGAGGTCCCAGCGCAATTGACCCGCGAGCAGTTGCAAGCGCGGGTGGAGAGCGCGCTGGACGCGCCATGGCCGGGGCATCCGCATGCGACGTTCTATGATGCCCTGGCGGTGCTGGTGGAAGACTCCACGCCCACGCCCACGCCCACGCCCACGCGGCTTCGGCGTGATGCCGAGCGCGAGACACCGTCGTCTGTCGAGGTGCAAAAAGTGCTCGTCAGGCTGCATGCGCCGAGTGCGGACGGTTGTTCGACGTTAGGCTCCGAGTTTCGCCGATACGCGCTGGTTCCGCTTTCTGTCGCGGATGAGCTACTCGCGGAGCAATTGGTCAAGGCGCTGGCCGCACGTGTACGCGCCGAGGAGCAAACTGCCGAGCGCCTGGCGGCGAATCTGGCGGCCCATACCGAGGCGCAGGTCGAGCCGTTGCTCAGCGAGTGGCTGAGTGCCTACAAACCGATCCTGCAACCCAGCCTGTTTATCGAGCAGCATATCGTGCAAGGCATCCAGGCTTTTCAGAACGCCACCGGCAGCGCCAAGCACTGCAGCCCGGACACCCCGATCCGAGTCGGATACCGCGAAATACTACCTGCCAACCCTAACCTGCAGATTCGGGCGCCGCAGATCCGGTATCAGACTTTCGCCCTGCGAGAGGTCGTCACGGGCACCTTCTGGCATGACATTCGCGCCAAACGCGGCCCGCTGGACGTGCGTTACACAGCGGTTTCCTACGAGCATCAGTCGTTGATCGACGCGCTGAGGACGCAGGACTTGGCTGGCGAACTGGAGAAAAGCCTGGCTGAGTACCAGGCCGACCCGCGTAACAAACAGCGCATGAGCCAGTTGTATCAAGGCCAGATCCAGCAACGTTGCCTCGAATACCTGAGCCGCCATCCTGCGGATTCGACGTTCTACGGCAGCGTTTCCGATTTCCTGCTTGGCAAACAGCAGGCCACCGAGGTGACATTTCACGGCGTCAGGCTCAACGGAGTGGTACTGATCCCGCAAGAGCAGGGCGGCCTGCTGTTCAGCGTCGACGACCAGCAGTACTTTCATATCGAGACCAAAAACGAAGTGTATGTGCACTACGGCCAGAGGAAATGGCAACCGGTGCCGGTGTACCCCGACAGCCCGGCGTTTCGTCAATGGGTCATGCAAAAGCTGCCGGTCTTCGAGCAGTTCAAGTACGCCGCTGACGCCAACGCCTTTACCGTGAAAAAGGAGGCATACCACAAACAGGCGCATCTGGGCATTCCCGAGAGCGGCGGCAAGCTTTCCTTCCTGCCGCTGGCTTTTGAGCCGCGTGAAGATATGCGTGACCTCAGCGAGCAGCTGTTCGACGGGCTCATGCAGCGCCTGAAGTCCGACATCGACAAGCTGGTGTTTACCGACGGCGAACGCCGCAGCCTGGATTTGCTCGACGTCTGCAAGGCGATCTTGCAACTCTATGCCACGGTCGGGGCCGTGGGCATGGGCGGCACGGGCGGGGTAGTGCTGGGCGGCGTGTTGGGCGCCGCGGGGATGGGCGTCAGCCATGCCCAGGCGGCCATTTCCGATCGTCCTGACGAGGCTGCGCGCTACCAGCAGGAAGCCTCCGACTACACCAAGCAGGTGGTGCTCTCGGCTTTTCTGCTGGCGGCGGGCCCGGCGTCCAGATCTGTCGCTCTGGTCCGCAATGGATATCGCACGGTTGCCCATATCAAGCCGCTTTTGCTGCGCTATCACTGGCTCAAATACCAGGCGGGCCAGACGGCGGCGAAAATCTCTACGCAACTGCGCTGGGCGCAGCTCAACGATGCCGGTAAAACCCAGCAGTTGACCAAAGTGTTGGCCGGCACCGCGGAGGCACGCGCGCTGGCCGGGTTGGTTGACGAGCGCACGCTCAATCAGGCGATTCGCAACAACCTGCTGCTCGATGGTCTGGGGCAGCCCAAGACGCGCTTCTCCTGGGGCCGATTTGCCTTTGAGCGGTTCAACGGCCAGCGACGCCTGGCCTCCGATCTGCGCCGGCTCAGAGCGGTCAACAGGCAGGTAGAGACGTTGTTCAAAACCCCACCTGTGGTGCCACGGCAAGTGATGTCCGGCAACCCCGCAGCGGCAGCGGCCGAATGGATAGTCGGCCGCAGCACCAGTAATACCCTGACGTGCGCGCAGGTTGAGCGAGTGTTGCGGCAGTTTCGCCATGCCGACATCAATGATCCCAAGGTGATCGATGCGGTGCATGCCGCCCTGTATCAAGCCCCGGCCGGACAACTGCCGCGGTTCTTCCGTTCCAGCAGCGACCCGGTACACATGGGCTCGGATGTGGCGCGCGCGGGATTCCAGAAAATCATTCGCGGTTCGGCGCAGTCGGCGAATGCTGATCGTCTGTTTGCCACGATCAACCGTTATCACCCGTATGGCGATGGCAATGGGCGCACCGCGCGTACGCTGTACGCCTTGGCGCGGTTGCGCGAGGACGGCACGGCATTCAAGGCGTTGACTGCCGAGGGGGAGAAGTTACTGCTGGGTTTGCAGCACCCCGCAACACCGGGTGTCGCCCCGCTAATCAACGCCACCGGCGGGCGCACCCAACGCTCGAGAATCGCGGTGTTGAGAAGCAGTGATCTGCCCAAGCACAAAATCCCCACACCCAGGTTGCGGACCGAGCCGGTGAGGGTGATCGAGGCGCATCCATCCTACCGCTTGCCCGCCGAGATGCAGGACTACCTGGCGCTCCTGCAACGTGATCGAGCGATCGCGGCCGCCATCGCTGCACCGGCGGGGAAATGCGCATCGCTGATGGAGCCCGTGGCCCGGTTCATGAAAGCGCAAGGGATGACTGATATCAAATACCGCGGTATGTTCATGTTCAACAACATGGCCGAGGAAAAGTGGCTCAATCATTTTGTGGTCGTCGGGTCCAAGCAAGGCAAACCCTATGTGTTCGATCTGACGGCGACCCAGTTCGCCAACAAAGGCATGCCCGCGCTCGACAAACCGTTGATCTTGCCGGAGGCCGCGTGGGCCGATCTCTACCGCTCGGCCACCACCCGCAAACTGATCAAATACAAGGACTTTTCCAGCAGCCAGAGAGCGGAGCAGGTGTTCAACCCGCAGCCTCCGGTGCAAAGCCCGACGACCTTTATCGAGGACGCAAACATTCTCCACGCGCCCAGCTGGTACACCCAATTGGGCTAAAAAAAGCCCCCGTTCAATCAGATTGACCGGGGGCTTTCTGTTGCAGCGGTGATGGGCGACACAACAGCCCATGTGGGGGGACGGGCTTGTGTGGGAGCGGGCTTGCTCGCGATGACGATGTGTCAGTCGACATCAGTGCTGAATGCACTACCGCTATCGCGAGCAAGCCCGCTCCCACAGGGGGGGGCTACTCTGCTGCAGGTTGGCGCAGACAAAAA
Organism: Pseudomonas sp. GQ91; assembly: GCF_059758795.1. Classification (NCBI taxonomy): domain Bacteria; kingdom Pseudomonadati; phylum Pseudomonadota; class Gammaproteobacteria; order Pseudomonadales; family Pseudomonadaceae; genus Pseudomonas; species Pseudomonas sp. GQ91. The sequence continues at coordinate 411,234 of NZ_JCAXED010000001.1, read as the reverse complement.
AAGCCCCGTGACCGAATGGACCACGGGGCTAAAGATTGGCTGGATGCGACCAACCAAAGGAGCTCTTTTACCTCACTTGCTGCTGGCGACCACCGTATCCGGCTGCCAGCCACCACCCAGCGCCTTGTAGATCGCGACGATGCCGCGATACAGATCGACTTCGGCCTGGGCCTGGGTGTCTTCGGCGGCCAGGCGTTCGCGCTGGGCGTCCAGCAGTACCAGGAAATCCACGGTGCCTTCGCGGTAGCGAATCTGCGCCAGGTCGGCAGCGGCGCGACTCGACTCGCTCTGGCGAATCAGCGAGATCAAGCGCTGTTGACGTTTGCTGTAGTCGCTGAAAGCGTTTTCCGACTCTTCCAGCGCCAGCAACACTTGCTGCTCGTACGTTGCCAATGCGCCATCGGCTTCGGCATCCGCGCCGCGCAGGCGTGCCCGCACGCTGCCCAGGTCGAAGGCGGCCCAGGTAATGCTCGGGCCCAGCGCCCAGGCACTGGCGGCGGATGAACCGATCTGCGAACCGCGTCCGGCGGTGAAACCGAGGAAGCCGCTGAGGCTGACCCGAGGAAACAGGTCGGCCTTGGCCACACCGATGCGCGCGGTGGCGGCGGCCAGTTTGCGTTCGGCGCTGAGGATGTCCGGGCGTCGTTGCAGCAATTGTCCCGGATCCCCAATCGGCAACGCCTTGGCAATCGCCGGCAGGCTGGCCGGGCTCAGGTCCACGCTCAGCTTGTCCGGGCGCTGGCCGAGGAGGGTGGCGATGCGGTTGCGCTCGCGCACTTGCTCGGCTTGCAACTGCGGCACACTCGCCTCGACCGCGGCGAGGCGTGCGTCGGCGCGCACCACGTCGAGCTGATCACCGACACCGGCATCGCGCAGGCTTTCGGTAATGGTGCGCGAGTCCTGCTGGTTTTTCAGGTTGGCCAGGGCGATTTTTTCCCGCAGTTGCGCGCCCCGCAGTTGGCCGTAGGCATCTACCAATTCGGCAATCATCGTGACTTGCAATTGATAGAGGTCGGCTTCGGCGGCCTGCTGGTCGGCGTCGCTGGCTTCAAGGTTGCGCTGGATACGCCCGAACAGGTCCAGCTCCCAGGCCATGTCCAGGCCCAGGTCGTAGCGTTCGCTGTTGACCCGGCGGGAGGTCTGGCCGGGGATTTGTCCCTTGGCCAGGTCACTGCTGGCGCGGCTGGTAATGGTCGGCATGGCGTCATTGCTGGCGTCATCACGAATCGCTCGCGCGGCCCGCAGCCGAGCAAAGGCGACCCGTAAGTCCCGGTTGCCTTGCAGCGACTGAGTCACCAACTGGTTGAGCGTCGGGTCCTCGAACTGCTGCCACCAGATGCCTTCAAATGTTGCGTGGTCGTACTGTTTGGTGTCGGCGGCGGCCGTAATATTGGCCGCCTCCGGGGTTTTGGCCTGGTAGTCCGGGCCCACGGCACAAGCGCTCAGCGCCAGTACCAGCAGGCTCGGGAGAAAGACTTTCACACTCATTGCTGTGTCTCCAGCTTCAAGGCCTTGGCCGCTTTGCGCGCTTCGCCGCGCTCGACATAACGACGGATCAGTACGTAGAACACGGGTGTCAGCAGCAGCCCGAAGAAGGTCACCCCGATCATCCCGGAGAACACTGCCACGCCCATCGCATGCCGCATCTCGGCACCGGCGCCGCTGGAGAAGACCAAAGGCACGACACCCATGATGAACGCGAACGAGGTCATCAGGATCGGCCGCAGACGCAGGCGGCAGGCTTCCAGCACCGCTGCCAGCGGATCGAGGCCTTCCTGTTGTTTATCCTTGGCAAACTCGACGATCAGGATCGCGTTCTTACAGGCAAGCCCCACCAGCACGATCAAGCCGATCTGGGTGAAGATGTTGTTGTCGCCACCGGACAGAATCACCCCGGTGATCGCCGACAGCAAGGTCATCGGTACGATCAGGATCACCGCCAGCGGCAGGCTCCAGCTTTCGTATTGGGCGGCCAGTACCAGGAACGCCAGCAGTACACAGAGCGGGAACACGAACAGCGCGGTATTGCCCGAGAGGATCTGCTGATAGGTCAGGTCGGTCCACTCGTAGGTCATGCCGTTGGGCAGTTCCTCTTTCAACAGTTTTTCAATCGCTGCCTCGGCCTGGCCGGAGCTGTAGCCCGGTGCCGCGTTGCCGTTGATTTCCGCGGTGATAAAGCCGTTGTAGTGCATCACGCGATCCGGCCCCGAGGTATCGCTGACCTTGATGAAGGTCGCCAACGGGATCATCTCGCCTTTGTTGTTGCGCACTTTCAATTGGCCGATCTGGTCTTCGTCGAGACGGAACTGCTGCTCGGCCTGCACGTTGACCTGATAGGTGCGACCGAAACGGTTGAAGTCGTTGGCATACAACGAGCCCAGGTAGATTTGCAGCGTGTCGAAAATGTCGCTGATTGCCACGCCGTGGGTCTTGGCCTTGTCGCGGTCGATGGCGGCATCAACCTGCGGCACATTGACCGTGTAGCTGGTGAACAGACCAAACAGCTCTGGCACGTCATGGCTCTTGGCGATGACGTTCTGCACTTCTTTGTACAGCTCCTCGTAGCCCAGGTTGCCACGGTCTTCGACTTGCAGGCGGAACCCGCCGATGGTGCCCAGGCCTTGTACCGGCGGCGGCGGGAAGATCGCCATGTAGGCTTCCTGGATGTCGGCGTACTTGCCGTTCAAGGCACCGGCAATTGCACCTGCGGACAGGCTCGGATCTTTGCGCTCATCGAACGGTTTCAAGGTCACGAAGACGATGCCGCTGTTGGGGCTGTTGGTAAAACCATTGATCGACAGGCCGGGGAAGGCCACGGCACTGTCCACGCCTGGCTGTTTCAGGGCGATGTCGGACATGCGTTTGATCACGTCTTCGGTGCGGTCCAGGCTGGCGGCGTCCGGCAGTTGGGCAAAGGCCACCAGGTATTGCTTGTCCTGGGCCGGGACGAAACCGGTCGGGGTATGGGCAAAACCGAACCAGGTCAGCACCATCAGGCCGGCGTACAGGAACAACGCAATCCCGCTGCCGCGAATCACCCGCCGCACGGTACTGACGTAGCCACCACTGGCGCGTTCGAAGAAACGGTTGAACGGACGGAACAACCAGGCGCCGAACAGCTTGTCGAGCACCTTGGAAAAACGATCCTTCGGCGCGTCATGGCTGCGCAGCAGCACGGCGGCCAGGGCTGGCGACAAGGTCAGCGAGTTGAAGGCCGAGATCACCGTGGAAATCGCAATGGTCAAGGCGAACTGTTTGTAGAATTGCCCGGTCAGGCCGCTGATAAACGCCGCCGGGATAAACACCGCACACAGCACCAGCGCCGTGGCGATGATCGGGCCGGTCACTTCGCTCATGGCCTTTTCGGTGGCCGGGAACGGTTCCAGGCCCAGCTCGATATTACGCTCGACGTTTTCCACCACCACGATGGCGTCGTCCACCACGATACCGATGGCCAGTACCAGGCCGAACAGCGACAACGCGTTCAGCGAGAACCCGAACAAGTGCATCACTGCGAAGGTGCCGATCAACGATACCGGGACCGCCACCAACGGAATGATCGAGGCGCGCCAGGTCTGCAGGAACAGGATCACCACCAGTACCACCAGGATCAACGCTTCGAACAGCGTATGCACCACGGCCTCGATGGAGCCACGGACAAAGATCGTCGGGTCATAGACGATGCTGAAGTCCATGCCTTCGGGGAAGCTTTTCTTCAACTCGGCCATCTTGTCGCGGACCTCGTTGGAGATCTCGATGGCATTGGAGCCAGGCCGCTGGAAAATCGGAATGGCCACCGCCGGCTGGTTATTCAGCAACGAACGCAGGGCGTACTGACTGGAACCCAGTTCGACCCGCGCGATGTCTTTGAGGCGGGTGATTTCACCGTTATCGCCAGCGCGAATAATGATGTTCTCGAACTCTTCCTCGGTGACCAGGCGGCCTTGGGTGTTGACCGACAACTGGAAGCTGGTGGCACTCGGCGCGGGCGGCGCGCCCAGGGCACCGGCAGCCACCTGGCGGTTTTGCTCACGGATCGCGGTGACCACGTCGGTGGCGGTCAGGTTGCGTGAAGCGGTCTTGTTCGGGTCCAGCCAGACCCGCAGCGAGTAATCGCCCATGCCGAACAATTGCACATCCCCGACGCCGCCCAAGCGCGCCAACTCATCCTTGATGTTGAGGATGGCGTAGTTGGACAGGTAAAGCATGTCGTAGCGCTGATCCGGCGAGGTCAAGTGCACCACCATGGTCAAGTCCGGAGAGGCCTTGTCCACGGTGATGCCGATCCGGGTCACTTCTTCCGGCAGCTTGGGCTGGGTACGCGTCACGCGGTTCTGCACCTGGACCTGCGCGTTATCCAGGTCGGTACCCAGGGCGAAGGTGATGGTCAGGGTGATCTTGCCGTCGGCCGTCGACTGCGAGGACATGTAGAGCATGTTCTCGACGCCGGTGATCGCTTGTTCCAGTGGCGCGGCCACGGTCTCGCCGATGACCTTCGGGTTGGCGCCGGGGAAGTTGGCGCGTACCACCACGGTCGGCGGCACGACTTCCGGGTATTCACTGATCGGCAACTGGAACAGTGAAATCGCGCCGGCGATCAGGATCAACAGCGAAAGCACCGCTGCGAAGATCGGCCGGGAAATGAAGAACTTGGAAAAATTCATCTTGTGTGTAATCCCTTAACCGCGCGGAGTCGCAGTGCTGACGAGCTTGGAGGCGGTTTTTTCTGGCGTCACTTGCTCCAGGTTGCTGGCCTCAAGTGCTCGTCGTTGTTGTGCCAAGGCGGCGAGGGTTTCCTTGCTGGCCATCGGGATGGTCTCAGGCGCCACCGGTGATCCCGGGCGCACCCGTTGCAAGCCCTTGACGATAATCGTGTCGTCCTTGTCCAGCCCGCTGCGCACGATGCGCAAACCTTCGATTTTCGGGCCCAGCTCGACGGCGCGGTACTCAGCCTTGTCGCCGTCCATGACCAATACAAACTTCTTGCCCAGGTCGGTACCGACGGCTTCGTCGTTGATCAGCACTGCGGAATAGGTGCCGCTGCCCACCAGTTTCAGGCGCGCATAGAGGCCCGGCGTGAAACGTCCGTCGGTGTTGTCGAACACCGCGCGGCCACGGATGGTGCCGGTCGCCGGGTTGACCTGGTTATCGACAAAGTTCATCTGGCCCAGGTGTGGGTTGCCGGTTTCGTTTGACAGGCCCAGGTACACCGGAGTGGTGGCGCCACGGCGACCCTGGCGGGCCAGTTCGCTGTACTTGAGGTATACGCGCTCGTCGGCGTCGAAGTAGGCATAGACCTTGTCGGTGGAGACCACGCTGGTCAGTTCGGTGACATCAGCGGTCACCAGGTTGCCGGCGGTGATATCGGCACGGCTGACGCGGCCGCTGATCGGCGCGGTGACGCGGGTGAAGCTCAGGTTCAGCTTGGCCAGGTCCAACTGCGCCTGGATCCCGGCGACAGCCGCGCGCGCTTCCTGGGCGGCGGTGGTGCGTGAGTCGGCCAATTCGGCGGAGATGGCGTTGCTCTGGCGCAGGCGCTCGCCGCGCCGGGCTTCGTTTTCACTGCGCGAAGCGGCGGCCTTGGTCTGTGCCAACTGGGCTTCGAGGCGACGCACTTCGGCCTGGAACGGGCGCGGGTCGATCTGGAACAGCAGGTCGCCTTTCTTGACCAGCGCGCCTTCGGTGAAGGCCACTTTATCGATCTGGCCGGACACGCGCGGGCGAATCTGGACGGTCTCCGGGGCCTCCAGGCGGCCGGTGACCTCGTCCCATTCATTGACCGGTTGTTCCAGCACCTTGGCAACGCTGACTTTACTGGCTGGCATCGCCGCCGCTTGTTCCGGGGCCTTGCCGCACGCGCTCAGCACCATCACCGCCAAAATGGCCAGTGGATAGCGTAAGTGTTTGAGTGACTGTTCCATGAAGTGCATCCGCCAATATATTTGAGATGGGGCGGATCATGCTCGGTGACGTGCTCTCTCACGAATCGAATGAGCCGAAGGTAACTATCATTCGGAATGATATAAGCGCCCGCCAAGCCCCCTGGAATGGGGGTTTCGTTAGGGTGCTATCAATTTGATTGATGACACGCGACTGTCGCCAGCGCTGCGTGTGATTCGCTCATCATATCTGTCCGGAATCCAGTACAGATTAAGACCGCTCTGTAGGACATAGACTTCTGTCGCTGAGGACCCTTCCTTTTCGTCGCTGACGGGCCTGCCTGCGGGCTTGAGAGCGGGTCGCGTTCGTCGTTTTATTTCCAGTGCCCTGTTGGCGAACTGGAGAAAACCACGGATGAATAAAGGATATTTCATTGGCCTGGGTGACAAGACCACCTGCGGCGGCGAAGTGCTGGAGGGTGATAAACGAATCAACTTCTATGGCCTGCTTCATGCTTGCGAAGGTGACCGGGTCACCTGTGGCAAGAACGGCGAGACGTATAAGATCCTCGGCGGCATTTCCCACATGAACAGTCATGGCAGGCTTATGGCTGGCACGCTGGACAGCGTCAGCGGTTGCCCCTGCCAAGCCCGACTGATTCCTTCTGTGTCCACGGCCTCCTACAGCAGTCGCAGCGCTGCACCGCGAGCCGCTGAAGCGGTCCCCGCCACTCGTTCGGTAGCGCCACAGCAAGCCGGGTTCACCCCTTCGAACACTCCAGCCCCAACGCCATTCACCAGCCTGCAGGGCCAGGAACCGGGTTTCTATGTTGCGCCCAAAAGCATGACCCGCGAAGCACTGGAAGCCACGCTGTTCCCGGTGCGCGATCCGGCGGTGATGAGCAAATTCCAAGCGCTCAATCCGAATGTCGGTGATGTAAAAGCCGGCTCAATGATCGTACTCAGCGACCCGAACAACTTTCAGTGCACACGTGAAGAGGCAGTGCTGATGGAGGCTGCGGCCAAGACCAATGATGCGCTCAAGTCGCTTAGCGCGGATGAGGCCGACTTTATGGCGCGGCACCGCGACGAAATCGAAACTTTTCTGGCCAAGAGCTCGACCGCTATAGGTATTGGCGAAGCCATGTTCGCCAAGAACCTAGAGGACGTTAAAACCATTTTGCATGATATTGAAGCGTTGCACCAACGCGCGTTTCAGGTAGATGGGCATTTGCGCTCGCCGGTTTTTTTTGCAAACCGTAAACAGTTGCTTGCAAAGCTCGACACCCACCTGACAACCATGATTCGAAAGGGGGTTGGTTTCCCGGATCACCCGAACTTGAAAAGCGCGCTGGGAATTTCAAGTCGTAGCTTGGTTCATAGTTGGACCCAATCCGGTGCGGCAGGGAAAATTCCAGGTTACGCCACGCACATCGAAGGTGTCTCAAAAGCAGCCAAGAACATCAAGTACGGAGGCTGGATCGGCACTGTCATTGGCGGTGGAGCCTCTTATCTGAAGGTTCAAGATGTGTGTTCCGCTGGCAAAGTGGAGGCTTGCAAAAAAGTCAAATTTACTGAGGCTGGTAGCTTTTCAGGTGGCCTTGCAGGTGGTGCGGTCGCTGGGTTGGCGTTAACTGGCCCCACAGCTGCAGCTATATGTGTCGCACTTGGTGTTCCGACTGGCGGTTTAGCCCCTTTGGCTTGTGGCGTTGTGGTGGTCGGAGCTGGTTCTTTTGCTTCCGGTGCTATTGGGGGAGCACTGGGTGAAGAAATGGCTGAAGTCGTTTATGAGGCAGTTAAATGACCGTGAATCTTGCCGACAAAATATTCCTGGTTGCAGGGTTACTCGATTTTGGTGGGATATTGGTTTGCCTCGGAGTCGCGCTTCATATGGCCCACACCCAGATGGATTTGATGCTGGAGCATTTAAAGAATTGTTCTGCTGTCATGGTTCAGGCTCCGCTTAGAGAGGGTGGCCTTTGGGGAAAGCTCCTGTTGATCGGATGGATAGCAGGGGTTGTTACATTTCCAGGGTATTACCTAAAATATGGTGGCGCCAGTATCGAAGATTTGAACGGTTTTCCCGCTCCTCTGAAGCGAAAGCTAGTAATGATCAAATGGGCGGCGATAGTGCTTTTAGCGGCGTTGATCTTACTTTTCGTTCTGAGAACGTCAAGTTTACTCGAAGGATGTGCAACCAGCGCCGTTGTAACGCAACTGTCGACGGTCCGGACTTGATCCGGATCGTCGACGGGGCCCGCCGCGAGAGAGCTACTCGGCAGTCGAAGGCTTTTCCCACAGGTTGATGCCACCCTCTTGGGCGAACTGATCAATCTCGGCCAGCTCCTCGACGCTGAAACTGAGGTTATCCAGTGCCGCGACGTTCTCGATAATCTGTTCCGGTCGGCTGGCGCCGATCAGCGCGGAGGTTATCCGTGGATCACGCAGGGTCCAGGCCAGGGCCATTTGCGCCAGGCTCTGGCCGCGCCGTCGGGCGATTTCATTCAGGGCGCGTACATGCGCAAGGTTGTCCTGGGACAGGTGTGCCGCCTGCAACGAGCCACCCCCCGGACGATTGACCCGTGCATCGGCTGGAATGTCCTTGAGGTATTTATCGGTCAGCAGACCCTGGGCGAGGGGGGTGAAGGCGATCACCCCGGCGCCGAGTTCATCGGTGGTGTCCAGCAGGTCTTTTTCCACCCAGCGGTTGAGCAGGTTGTAGGCCGGCTGATGGATCAGCAGCGGGACTTTCCATTCTTGCAGCAGGGCGGCGATTTCCCGGGTCTTTACTCCGGAATAGGACGAGATACCAATGTACAGCGCTTTGCCTTGTTGCACGGCGGTGGCCAGTGCGCTGGCGGTTTCTTCCAGCGGCGTATCAGGGTCGAAACGGTGCGAATAGAAAATGTCGACATAGTCCAGGCCCAGGCGTTGCAGGCTCTGGTCGAGACTGGCCAACACATATTTGCGCGACCCGCCGCCCTGGCCGTAAGGCCCGGGCCACATATCCCAGCCGGCTTTGCTGGAGATGATCAGCTCATCGCGATAGGCCTTGAAATCTTCGCGCAGCAAACGCCCGAAATTCACCTCGGCGCTGCCGTAGGGCGGGCCATAGTTGTTGGCCAGGTCGAAGTGGTTGATGCCTCGGTCGAATGCCGTGCGCAGCAGGGCGCGCTGGGTGTCGATCGGCGTGCTGTCACCGAAGTTGTGCCACAGGCCTAAAGACAGTGCCGGCAGTACCAGCCCACTGCGGCCCACGCGTCGGTAAGGGATCGAGTCGTAACGGTTTTCGGCGGCGGTATAGGTCATGACGTCCTCATTAATGTGGGTATGCATGGAGCGAGTTCGTGGTGGTCAAGGTTAGCATTCGTGTGGGCGGAGCTGGTTGAAGCCGTGGCTGACATCCTCAAAGGTCAACTGCAGGTGCACTATATAGATGTCGATCAACATCAAAATAATTGACGATTAAGATGACGACCATCATCATGATTCTGTAACCCCCGCGATCAGCACGTCGGCAACGATCAGCGACAGTAATGTCGGTAACTGGCACTGCGTCTTGCCTCAGCGAAACCACCCTTGAGTGAGCAGAACCATGAAGGCATTTTTCATCGAACGCTATAAGGATACTGGCCGCATTGGTCAATTACCGCCTCCCGAAGTCGGCGGCGACGAGGTATTGATCCAGGTACACGCCGCGAGTATCAACGTGCTGGACTCCAAGATCAGAAGCGGCGAGTTCAAGCTGATCCTGCCCTATGCTTTCCCCCTGGTATTGGGCAATGACCTGGCAGGCGTGGTCGTGCGGGTGGGCGCCAACGTTCGGCATTTCAAGCCCGGCGACGAAGTTTACGCGCGTGCGCAGGAAGCCCGCATCGGCACTTTCGCCGAGCTGGCGTGCGTGAAGGAAGAAGCGCTTGCGCTGAAACCCGAGAATCTGGACATGGTGCAGGCCGCCTCATTGCCCTTGGTCAGTCTGACCGCGTGGCAGGTATTGGTGCAGACCGCCAAGCTGAAAAAAGGCCAGAAAGTGTTGATTCATGCAGGATCCGGAGGCGTTGGAACGGTCGCTATCCAGCTCGCCAAGCACTTGGGCGCTTTTGTGGCCACCACCACCAGTACCCGGAACGTCGAGTGGGTCAAGGCGTTGGGAGCCGACCTGGTAATCGACTACACGCAGCAGAACTTCGAAAATGTGCTGCAGGATTACGATGTCGTCTTGAACAGCCTTGGCTCAGGCGTACTCGCCAACTCCCTCAAAGTCCTCAAGCCAGGTGGTCAGCTGATTTCCATTTCCGGCCCTCCAACACCACTGTTCGCGCAAGAGCAGCGGCTGTCCTGGGGGTTAAGGCAAGTCATGCGCCTGCTGAGCTACGGCATCCGCAGCAAGGCGCGCAAACGCGCAATCGACTACAGTTTTGTTTTTATGCGGGCCAATGGCAGCCAGTTGCGTGAGATCACCGCCCTCGTCGAGTCCGGCGTGATTAAACCTGTGGTTGATCGCACCTTTACGCTGGAATCCACGGCAGAGGCACTGGCCTATGTCGACAAGGGCAGGGCAAAAGGTAAAGTAGTGATCAGCGTGATCCAGTGACGGGCCACGGGCAATGTCACGAATAACCTGAGGAGTAACCCAATGACACTTCCCAAGGCCTTGGCATTTGACGTCTTCGGCACCGTGGTTGACTGGCATTCGAGCATCGCCCGTGAAAGCCGTGCATTCCTCTCCACCTGCTTGCCATCGGTCGACCCAGCGGCGTTTGCATTGCAATGGCGCGCGTTGTACCCGCAAGCCATGAACGACTGCATCAGCGGCCAGCGTGGTTTCGTGGCGCTCGACACGCTGCACCACGAGACCTTGCAGAAAGTCTTGAAGGCCCACGGCGTGGATGTCGGGCAGATTGATCCTGCCCAATTGTGGCATGTGGCGCATGCCTGGCGCCGGCTGGACCCTTGGCCCGATGTTGCTGAAGGGCTGGCCCGACTGCGCCGCAGCTTTCCCGTGGTGACCTTGTCGAATGCCAATGTGCAGTTGATGATCGCGATGAACCGTTATAACGGCCTGCAGTGGGATGCGCTATTGGGCGCGGAGTTCGCGCAAACCTATAAGCCGGACCCGGTCGCCTATCTCACTACGGTCAAGGCGCTGGGGTTGGCGCCAGAGCAACTGTGCCTGGTCGCCTGCCATCACCGTGATCTTGCGGCAGCCCGGGCGTGTGGCTTGATGACCGCATATGTTGATCGCCCGATGGAGTACGGCGGCGCACCGGCGCCTGACGCTGGAGATGCCCAGCAATGGGACTGGCAGGCCGAGAATTTCATTGAACTCGGACACGCGTTTCAGGCAGCACCGGGTATGTAAACTGATTACACCGCCTTTCCCGCATCACCCTGATCCACCCCCGCGTCTTACCCCGCTGGCAGGCGCCTTTCCAGCGCATGCAGCTTTTTCCTTCCCCGCAACGATAAAAACCCTCGTTTCGCAAATCCCCGCCTGCCAACACAATCGTCTCGACACCATTGTTCGATAGCCGCAACCGCAGAACAACAAAAACACCACACCCCGGGCCGGCGCCTCGCCGGCCTGAATTAAGCCCACTGCCGGAAGTGCACAGACATGCCCGTTGAAACAGTACAGATAGACACGCTTGTTGTAGGTGCCGGCCAGGCCGGCGTGGCCATGAGTGAGCACTTGAGCAGGCACGGGGTGCCGCACCTCGTGCTGGAGCGCAATCGGATCGCCGAAGCCTGGCGCACGGCGCGTTGGGATTCCCTGGTGGCCAACGGTCCGGCCTGGCATGACCGTTTCCCTGGGTTGGAATTCGAGGGGCTGGCGCCCGATGCCTTCGCCGCGAAGGAGCAGGTGGCGGATTATTTCGAAGCTTATGCCAGCAAGTTCAACGCGCCGATCCGCACAGGTGTAGAGGTCAAGAACGTACGGCGTAACAGTGCTCGTCCGGGCTTCACCGTGGAAACCTCCGAGGGCCGGATCGAAGCTTTGCATGTGGTGGTTGCCACCGGGCCATTCCAACGGCCAGTGATTCCGCCGATTGCGCCCCAGATGGCGGGTGTTACGCAAATCCACTCCGCTGAATATCGCAACCCGCAACAGCTTTCCGAGGGCGCGGTACTGGTCGTGGGGGCCGGTTCGTCCGGGGTGCAGATCGCCGATGAATTGCAGCGTGCCGGCAAGCAGGTCTATCTCTCGGTGGGCGCCCATGACCGTCCGCCCCGGGCCTATCGCAAGCGTGATTTCTGCTGGTGGCTGGGGGTGCTTGGCGAGTGGGATGCCGAGGCGGTCCAGCCCGGCAAGGAGCACGTGACCATTGCCGTAAGCGGAGCGCGTGGTGGGCATACGGTGGATTTTCGGCGGCTGGCCCATGAAGGCATCACGCTGGTGGGGCTGACCCAATCCTTCGACGCCGGCGTGGTGAGATTCGAGTCCAACCTGGCCGAAAACATTGCCCGGGGCGACGAGAACTATCTGGCGCTGCTGGACGCCGCCGATGCCTATATCGCGCGCAACGGCCTGGACTTGCCACTCGAACCCGAAGCTCGCGAGTTGCTGCCTGACCCGCACTGCCTGACGCAACCGATCCTTGAACTGGATCTGGTCGCGGCCGGCGTGAGCACTGTCATCTGGGCCACCGGTTATTCAGTGGATTACAGCTGGCTGCAGGTCGACGCACTCGACGCCAACGGCAAGCCCCGGCATCAGCGCGGTGTATCCAGCGAGCCGGGCGTGTATTTCGTTGGCCTGCCATGGCTGTCGCGGCGGGGCTCAGCGTTTATCTGGGGCGTCTGGCATGACGCTCGACACATAGCCGATCACATCGCCAAACAGCGCACCTATCTCGCTTATCGGGATGCCGGCGAGCGCCAACGCGAGCGCGACTCGCAACCTTCGAAAAACAACAGCCTGATGGGAGTCCGTTGATGCCTACTCACACACGCATCCGCATGTTCAACACCAAAGAAACCTACCCGAACCAGGCGCTGGACAACGACCTGTGCCAGGCCGTGCGCGCCGGCAACACTGTTTACGTGCGTGGCCAGGTCGGCACGGATTTCAGCGGTCAGTTGGTGGGACTGGGCGATCCGCGTGCCCAGGCCGAGCAGGCGATGCGCAACGTCAAGCAGTTGCTCGAGGAGGCCGGCAGCGACCTGAGTCATATCGTCAAGACCACCACTTACCTGGTCGACCCGCGCTACCGCGAGCCGGTCTACCAGGAGGTCGGTAAATGGCTCAAGGGGGTGTTCCCGATTTCCACCGGTCTGGTGGTCAGCGCGCTTGGCCAGCCGCAGTGGCTGATGGAAATCGATGTGATCGCGGTAATCCCCGAATAAGGAGTTGAGCATGACGTTTTCCATTGTCGGGCGCTGCACCGAAACCGGTCAGCTAGGCATCGCAATCAGCTCCTCGAGCATCGCCGTCGGCGCCCGTTGCCCTTGGCTGCGCGCCGGTGTGGGGGCGGTAGCCAGCCAGAACATCACGCTGCCGGCCCTGGGCCCACAGATCCTGGATGAACTGGCCGCGGGACTGGTCGCGCCAAAAGCCATGGATCGCGCCCTGGCGCGCAACGGGTATAGCCAGTACCGCCAGGTCGCGGTGGTCGATGCCCACGGCAACACGGCGGTGTTCAGCGGCAGTCATGCTCTGGGCAACCACCAGGCCTTGGCCGGTGAGCAGTGCGTGGCCGCCGGCAACCTGTTGGCCGATGTGGCGGTGATCGCGGCCATGGTCGCGGCATTCGAGCGCAGCGAAGGCTGTCTAGCCGCGCGCCTGATGAAGGCCTTGCAGGCGGGGCAGGCGGCGGGCGGTGAAGCCGGGACGGTGCATTCGGCGGCCCTTTCGGTGGTCGGTGACCTGACATGGCCGATTGTCGATTTGCGGGTCGACTGGGCAGAGAAAAACCCGATTGCTGAACTGGAAAAACTCTGGCTCGCCTACCAGCCGCAGTTGCAGGATTACTTGACCCGTGCCCTGGATCCGACCCTGGCTCCCAGCTATGGAGTGCCGGGCGATGAATGAGCTGCGCAGCCGCGCACTGTTGGCCAGACTGGTGGGCTTTGCCACGGTCAGCCGCGAATCGAACCTGGCATTGATCGAATTCGTACGCGGTTATCTGCAAGACCTTGGGGTGGATTGCGAGTTGATCTACAACCCTGAACGGACCAAGGCCAACCTGCTGGCGAGCATCGGTCCGCCCGTGGCCGGCGGTGTGGTGTTGTCGGGACATACCGACGTGGTGCCGGTGGAGGGACAGGCCTGGACGGTCGAGCCGTTTTGCCTCAGCGAAGCCCATGGCAAGTTGTTTGGTCGTGGCACGGCGGACATGAAGGGCTACCTGGCGTCGGTGCTGGCAGCGGTGCCGTTGTTCCTGTCCAGCCCGTTGCGCCGTCCGGTGCACCTGGCGTTTTCCTATGACGAGGAGGTCGGTTGCCTGGGCGTGCGCAGCCTGCTCGCGCTGCTGCCCCAGCGCATTCCCCAGCCGGCGCTGTGCCTGATCGGTGAACCGACCGGTCTCCAACCGGTGTTGGGTCATAAGGGCAAATTGGCGATGCGCTGTCATGTCAAGGGAGCGGCCTGCCATTCGGCTTATGCACCTTACGGGGTGAACGCCATCGAGCAGGCGGCACGCCTGATCGGTCGCCTGGGCGAGATTGGCGCAGACCTCGCCGCGCCGTCGCTGCATGACGCGCGCTTCGACCCGGCGTATTCCACGGTCCAGGTCGGCGTGATTCAAGGCGGTACGGCGCTGAATATCGTGCCCGCCGATTGCCGTTTCGATTTCGAAGTGCGCGCCTTGCCGGACTTCACGGCACACAGCGTCGTCGCGCAATTGCAGGACTATGCCGAGCAGGCGCTGTTGCCAGGCATGCGCACGGTACACGCCGACACGGCGATTCATTTTGAACAGCTCAGCGCCTACCCGGGCCTGGCCACCGCGCCGGACAGCAATGCCGCGCGGCTGATTGCCCGGCTGTGTGGCAGTGATGCATTCGGCACGGTGGCGTTTGGCACCGAAGGTGGCCTGTTTCATCAGGCGGGCGTGCCGACGGTGGTCTGCGGTCCCGGCAGCATGGACCAGGGGCACAAACCCGACGAGTACGTGAGTGTTGAACAAATGGCGGGCTGCGACCGCTTGATGGATCGCCTGGCGATTCACCTCAGTGAACCCAACCACGTCTGACCCAAGGAATTTGCAGTGAACGATTTCAACCAGTGGAAAATCCGCGCCGCACAGCTGCGCCTGCGCGACAGCGCGCTGATCGATGGTGAGCCTCGGCAGGCGGCTGATGGCGCGCGTCTGGAGGTGGTCAATCCGGCCACCGGCAAGTGCCTGGCGAACGTGGTGGCCTGCGCTGAACCGGAAGTCGACCTCGCCGTGAGCAGCGCGCGCAAGGCTTTCGAACACGGCCCTTGGGCGCGCATGGCGCCCACCGAACGTAAGGCCGTGCTGTTACGCCTGTCGCAATTGATGCTGGCGCACCGCGAGGAATTGGCGCTGCTGGATTCCTTGAGCATGGGCAAGCCGGTGATGGACGCCTGGAACATCGATGTACCCGGCGCCGCCCATGTGTTCGCCTGGTATGGCGAAAGCCTGGACAAACTCTACGATCAGGTCGCGCCTTCGGCGGCAAATGTCCTGGCGACCATTACCCGGGTTCCGCTGGGAGTGATCGCGGCAGTGGTGCCGTGGAACTTCCCGCTGGACATGGCCGCCTGGAAGCTCGCGCCGGCGCTGGCCGCGGGCAACAGCGTGGTGCTCAAGCCTGCCGAACAGTCACCGTTCTCGGCCCTGCGCCTGGCCGAACTGGCGCTGGAAGCGGGCTTGCCAGCGGGCGTACTGAATGTCGTGCCAGGGCTGGGTGAGCAGGCGGGGCGAGCGTTGGGCTTGCATCCGGATGTCGATTCACTGGTGTTCACCGGCTCCACCGAGGTTGGCAAATACTTCATGCAGTATTCCGCGCAATCGAACCTCAAGCAGGTTTGGCTGGAATGCGGCGGCAAAAGTCCGAACCTGGTGTTTGCCGACTGTCAGGACCTGGATCTAGCCGCGGAAAAAGCCGCGTTCGGAGTTTTCTTCAATCAGGGCGAAGTGTGTTCGGCCAATTCGCGACTGCTGGTGCAACGATCTATTCATGATGAGTTCGTCGAACGCCTGATCACTCAGGCGCGCCTGTGGCAGCCCGGTAATCCACTGGACCCGTCGAGCCGTGCCGGGGCGATTGTCGATGCCCGCCAGACTGCGCGGATCATGCATTACATCCAGCAGGCCAGCGCCGAAGGCGCGAGCCTGGTCTGTGGTGGCCGACAGTTGAATGTCGATGGGTCGAGCAACTTCATCGAACCGACGATTTTCACCCACGTGCATCCCGCGATGCAGTTGGCGCGCGAAGAGGTGTTCGGTCCGGTCCTGGCGATCAGTGTGTTCGATGACGAAGAACAGGCGATCGCCATGGCTAACGAGCATATCTACGGCCTGGCGGCATCGCTGTGGACCGATGACCTGAACCGCGCCCACCGTGTTGCGCGGCGACTGAACGCCGGCACGGTGTCGGTGAACACCGTGGATGCGCTGGACGTCACGGTGCCCTTCGGCGGCGGCAAGCAGTCGGGCTTCGGTCGCGACCTGTCACTGCATGCGTTCGACAAGTACACCCAACTCAAAACCACCTGGATCCAGCTGCGTAGCTGACGACGACTTCACAGGTTTCACCGGCAATCGATTTGTTCTCCCTTAAAACAAGAAAACGGAGCAACCGATGGACAGTTCCTCAAGCGTGCCGCTACAAAACGTTACTCCCACCCCAGTGGGCTCGCGCCGACGCCTCGGTTTGAGCGCCCTGTTGGCGGTAGCCGTCGGCCTGGTGGTTTCCCAAGGCGTCATGGTGCTGATGCTGCAGGGTGTCGGGATCGCCGGGGTGGGCTTCGTCATACCCTTGACTCTGGCGTGGCTGTTGGCGCTGAGTTACGCCTGTTCGTTCTCCGAACTGGCATTGATGATTCCTCGTGCCGGTAGCCTGAGCAGTTACACCGAAGTCGCTATCGGTCAGTTCCCGGCGATTCTGGCGACGTTCTCCGGTTACGTGGTCGTGGCAATGTTTGCCCTGTCGGCGGAATTGCTGCTGATGGAGTTCATCATCGACAAGGTCTATCCGCACGCGATGCCGCCGCTGAGCGTGGCGCTGGGCGTGCTGTGCCTGTTCACCGTACTCAACCTGTTCAATATCGACATTTTTTCGCGCCTGCAGACCGTGCTGGCGCTGGTTATGACGGTGATGTTGTTGGTGATGGGCCTCGGAGCGGTGACAAGCGAGGGCGCCGGCAGTATCTCGACACTGGTGGCCACGTCCGGCTGGAATCCCCTGGGACTGGGGGTGATTGCATTGACCGCGATGGCTGTGTGGGGCTTTGTCGGCGCCGAGTTCGTTTGTCCGCTGGTGGAGGAAACCCGTCGCCCGGAGCGCAACATCCCGGCTTCGATGATGATCGGTCTGACAGTGATCTTCGTGATCATTTGCCTGTACTGCCTGGGCGCGCTATTGACCGTTCCGCAAGCGGAGCTGGCCAGCAACGGCCTGCCACATTATCTGTTCGCCACCACGGTATTTGGCGAGGCGGGACAGGTGTTTCTAGTGTCTGCCGCGATCACCGCGACCTGCAGCACGCTTAACAGCTCCCTCGCGGCGATTCCGCGCATGTTGCTGGGCATGGCCCGCAGCGGCCAGGCCTTCGGGGTGTTCAAGCTGCGAGGCAAGCGCAGCGGTGCGCCGTGGGTTGCGGTGCTGTTCGTGGCAGCGGTTACCGGCCTGCCGCTATTACTGATGCACGACAACCCGGACGCCATCAACCTTCTGTTGCTGGCCGCCGCTCTGGCCTGGCTGCTGGCCTACATCATCACCCACATCAATGTGATCGCCCTGCGTCGGCGTTATCCCAACGCGCATCGGCCGTTTCGTACGCCGTTCTACCCGTTGCCGCAGGTGTTCGGCATTGCCGGCATGCTCTTTGCCATCTGGCACGTATCCCCCAGCCCCGAAATGACTGTTCCGATCTTTGCCAGCGCCGGCGTGGTGCTGGGCATTGTCTCGCTGATTGCGGTGGTGTGGGTCAAGTGCGTCATGCGCAAACCGCTGTTCAAGCCCGAGCCGCTGGCGGCCGTACCGGGCACTTCTTCCGAAAAAATCAATAAGCAAGGAGACCTGCAATGAACGCATCACTCAACGCAACCCGCAGCACCCGTGAGTATCAGGCGCTGGACGCGGCGCACCATATCCATGCGTTTCTCGACCAGAAGGCCCTCAACGCGGAAGGGCCTCGGGTAATCGTTCGCGGCGAGGGCTTGGCGTTGTGGGACAACGATGGCAAACGTTACCTGGATGGGATGTCCGGCCTGTGGTGTACCAACCTGGGCTATGGCCGCCAGGACCTGGCCGCCGCGGCCAGCCGCCAGCTGGAACAATTGCCGTACTACAACATGTTCTTCCACACCACTCATCCGGCGGTGGTGGAACTGTCGGAGTTGCTGTTCAGCCTGCTGCCGAATCACTACAGCCACGCCATCTACACCAACTCCGGCTCCGAGGCCAACGAGGTGCTGATTCGCACTGTGCGCCGCTACTGGCAGATCCTCGGTAAACCGCAGAAGAAAATAATGATCGGTCGCTGGAATGGCTACCACGGCTCGACCCTGGGCGCCTCGGCCCTCGGGGGCATGAAGTTCATGCATGAAATGGGCGGTGTGATTCCAGATGTGGCGCATATCGATGAGCCGTACTGGTTCGCCCATGAAGGTGCCCTGACGCCCGCCGAGTTCGGACTACGCGCCGCTCGGCAACTGGAGGAGAAAATTCTTCAGTTGGGCGCCGACAACGTCGCAGCGTTCGTCGCTGAACCGTTCCAGGGCGCTGGTGGCATGATCTTCCCGCCAGACAGCTACTGGCCTGAAATCCAGCGTATCTGCCGTCAGTATGACGTGCTGTTGTGCGCCGACGAAGTGATTGGCGGCTTCGGTCGTACCGGGGAGTGGTTCGCCCACGAATACTTCGGCTTTGAGCCCGACACCTTATCCATCGCCAAGGGCCTGACCAGCGGCTACATCCCCATGGGTGGGCTGATTCTGTCCAAACGCATGGCTGAGGTCTTGGTGGAGCAGGGCGGAGTCTTCGCCCATGGCCTGACTTATTCCGGACACCCGGTGGCGGCGGCGGTGGCGATTGCCAACCTCAAGGCATTGCGCGACGAAGGCATTGTGGCGCAGGTCAAGGCCGACACCGGCCCGTACCTGCAGCGTTGCCTGCGCGAAGCCTTCGCCGACCATCCGCTGATCGGCGAAATCCAGGGCGCCGGGATGGTAGCGGCGTTGCAACTGGCCGAAGACAAAGACAGCCGCAAGCGCTTTGCCAATGAAAACGAGATGGCCTGGCAATGCCGCACCTTTGGTTTTGAGGAAGGCCTGATCATCCGCTCCACTTTGGGGCGGATGATCATGGCACCGGCGTTGGTGGCCAGCCATGCCGACATCAATGAACTGGTCGATAAGACCCGTATTGCTGTAGATCGCACCGCCCGCGCTTACGGTCGCCTCTGAGTCCCGTCGCCGGCTCGTGCGGGCGAGTCGGCATTTCGAGGAACCGCTTCATGTCCAGATCCTTGCGTTGCACTGTTGCGTGTGCCCTGGCGCTATTGAGTACCAGCGTCCTGGCCGCGCCCCAAAACCTGACCGTGATTTCCTTCGGCGGCGCCACCAAGCAGGCCCAGGACAAGGCCTACTTTCAACCCTTTAACGCCAGCGGTGCGGGAAACATCGTGGCCGGCGAATACAACGGAGAACTCTCGAAGATCAAGGCCATGGTTTCGGCCGGGCACACCAGTTGGGACGTGGTCGAAGTCGAAAGCCCCGAGCTGTTGCGCGGTTGTGAGGAAGGGCTGTTCGAGAGACTCAACCTGAACGTGCTGGGTAATGCGGCGAACTTTGTGCCGGGAACCCTCACCGAGTGCGGCGTGGCGACTTATGTCTGGTCGATGGTGCTGGCTTTTGACCAGGGCAAACTGGCCCAGGTGCCGAGGTCCTGGGCTGATTTCTGGAACGTTGCCAAGTACCCGGGCAAGCGCGGTCTGCGCAAGGGCGCCAAGTACACCCTGGAGATCGCCTTACTGGCCGACGGGGTCAAGTCTGATGAGTTATACAACGTGTTGAGCACACCGCAAGGCGTATCGCGGGCATTCGCCAAGCTGGACCAGATCAAGCGGGACATCCAGTGGTGGGAGGCGGGCGCGCAGCCGGCGCAGTGGCTGGTAGCGGGTGACGTGGTGATGAGTGCCGCCTACAACGGGCGTATCGCTTCAGCGCAGAAGGAAGGTGTGCCGCTGAGTATCGTCTGGTCGCAAAGCCTGTACGACCCGGAGTATTGGGCCGTGGTCAAAGGCACACCTAACAAGGCCTTGGCTGAGCAGTTCATTGCCTTTGCCAGCCAGCCACAAGCGCAGAAAGTGTTCTCGGAAAACATCCCTTACGGGCCTGTGCATCGTGAAACCCTGGCCTTGTTACCCGCGACCATACGTGACCAATTGCCCACCGCCGAGGCCAACCTGGCTGGAGCACGGGCGGTGGACGCCGAGTTCTGGGTTGACCATGGCGAGGAACTGGAGCAACGCTTTAACGCCTGGGCTGCGCGCTGACCAAACAGAACCTGTCGCAGCTACCGGCGTGGTTCAAGACGGTATCTACGCGACAGGCTTCCAAGCGTTGTATTCAGACCAGCCATTGCGTGAATTGCTCTTTGCAGTAATCCACGAACAACTGCGCCGGTTTGGTCAGGTGCGTACGCTTGAGCCAGCCCGCCACCAGCGCCGAACCGGTCACGTCCTCGGCGATGTTGACGCATACGACTTGCTGCCCATCGTAGGTGCAGGTTGAATGCGGCTTCGTCACCAGCAGCGCAAAGCCGAACGCTTGCCCCACCATGCCACGCACCATCTCGATGGAGGGCGAGCTGAACACGATATTCGGGGTCAGGCCCAGCTCCTCGAAGATACTCACGAAATACGTGCGACTGGGTTGCACGTCCAGCAGAATCATCGGCTCCAGCGCCAGATCGCGCAGCGACACTTCGGCCTGCCCGGCAAAACGATGCCCAGCCGGCAGCAATGCGTAAGGCCGCTGTGGCGCCATCAGCGCTTCGGTCTCGATGGTGCTGTCCAGATCGTGTTCATAGAAAATCGCCAGATCAAAACGTCCACCCGTCAGTCCTTGCACCAGTTCCTGTTGCTCGCCGTCCTGCAGGCGGATTTCTACTCCGGGGAAACGCTGGCGGAAACCTGCGATCAGTCGCGGCAGATAGAGCGGGGCGACCGTCTCGAAGCAACCGATATCGATCTGCCCGCTGACCACATCGTTATCGGCCAGGGCGTTCTGCTCGAACTCCCGGGCCATGCGCAGCAGTTCCTGGGCCTTGCGATAGAAGCGTGCGCCACCCGGAGTCAGCGAAACGCCCTGGGCATGATGGCGGATCAGTAACTGCACGCCGAAACTGTCTTCCAGCCCCTTGACGGCCGTGGCGATGGATGGCTGAGCGATGTACAGCTTGCGGGAGGCCTCAGCGACGCTGCCACATTCGACGGTGGTGACGAAGTACTTCAACTGACGCAAGGAATAGGACGCCACTGCACACCTCGATCCGGATGGTTTTTTACCTACTTTACCTTGTGGTGTTGATAGCCGGGACGGGCGTCGCTACGGATTTTCCTGGGCAGTGGCGATATTAAAACTGGGTTTGAGCCGCCGAGATGGACTGCAAGCCTGCAATCCGTCTGCCGGTGCAGTTCAACGCGTTCGTCTTGAAGCTAACAAATAATGAACCCCGCCCGTGTATCCACAACCTAAAGGTACATAACTTGGAGGTGCACCATGCAAACCACTTATTTTTGGATCGGCTTGGCAGTTCTCCTGGTAGTGCTCGACCTGTGGGTCATCAATAGCTTATGGCGAAGCGACAACACACGGGGAAGCAAAGCGCGGTGGACCGCAGTCGTCGTGTTAGTGCCATATTTAGGCGCGGCAATATGGGCCGTTGCCGGCCCGCGCGGTGTCACCAAGGGCCCGTCCTCGCCTGAACACAGTAAGGGCTGAGCCGGGAATCCGATATGAAGAGGCCAGACCCTAGCGACCTGCATAGCCGTGACTATCCAGTGCAAGAAGACATGGCGTTGCAACGCAAGGTCTGGCGCTTCGAGCGATTGGGCTGGTATGTGCTGGTTGTGCTGATCGGGCTGACGTTGGCCGGATTGTTCTCAAAGGGACCTCTGAGCACCACGCAGGCGCGCAGCGCTGATGGACAACTGCGGGTGGAATACCAACGGTTCGCGCGCAATGGTTCTTCCAGTGCGCTGGTGATTTATATGCAAGGTAAAGCGCGAGCGCCCCTTGAGGTCGAGATCAGCGGCGAGCTGCTACGCGGTTTCGATATCGAAATGCTGCAGCCTCAACCACTCAAGGCGAGTACTGCCGGTGAGGGCATGAGGCTGTGGGTGCTGAGCGACAACGACGGACGCGCGGTATTGCACGTGTCTTTGCGCAGCGATGGCGTGGGCAGTTTTGATACTCGGGTCTCGCTGGAAAAAGGGGCTGGCGTGCGCCTCTCTCAATTCATTTATCCCTAGGGGCAACTATGGATTCAGTCTTGCGTGCGGCCGCCATTTACCTGGTGTTGATGATCCTGTTCAAAATTGGCGGCAGGCGTTCCTTGGCGGAACTCACCACCTTCGACCTGGTGTTGTTGATGGTTATCGGTGAAGCGACCCAGCAGGCGTTGTTGGGTGATGATTTCTCCTTGACCAACGCGATTTTGGTCATCGTCACGCTGATCGCTATCGATATTGGCTGTTCGCTGGTCAAGCAGCGTTCGAAGTGGTTTTCGCGTCTGCTCGACGGTGGGCCGACCGTATTGGTCGAACATGGGCAGGTGCTCTACAAACGCTTGAAACAGGCGCGAGTGGATGAAGACGACATTCTTGAAGCGGCCCGGTCCGCCCAGGGCATTATTGAGATCAAACAGATCAAGTTCGGGATCCTTGAGCGCAACGGAAAAATTTCAATCATTCCTTATGAATCTGCCGATGAATCCACTCGGGACACTCGCGCAAAGTTGCCGGAAAAGAGCGTCGGAGAGGGGCTCACCGACGATCAGCGGGTTTCCAGGGAAGGTGAGGGCGAGCAGGCACCGAACGATAAAGGGGCGCGGGTGAGGCCGGGCCCGGAAGATGAACATCGCTTGAAACCCTGACCCTACCTGGCGCCAAGGCGTGGGTTGCAAACCCTTGGTCAGGGTACGGCGCACGCCGATGGAATTATTCCGTAGCGGGTTGCTCTCTCCTATTAGAGGCACGAAAGACGTCCAGCAATAAGCACGCGGGCGTCGATTGCCCGAATATGAACATGCCGCTGGAGCCTGCCATGCCTGCATTGCCTGATTGCATTTACTGCCTGTTTTCTTCACATGTACCCAGCGTGTGCTCACCTGTCGATAGGTGTCTGGTGCGCCATCAAAGGAGCGTCTCATGACCGTCTTCCAAGCCCTGCACGGGGCACCCGGCCAGTTGCAGGATGAGGGACCATTGCTCAGCGTGTATCAGCGTTTACTCACCGGGTCGGATCCTGAATCCGTGCAACTGGCGATGGACTTCCTGCAGGCGCAACTGGACCTGGTCGGTGGCGCTGACGCCGTGCAATTGCCCGAATCCCCAGACCAGTTAATGAACTGGGTCGAACACAACAGCGCCGCCGTTGCGCAGGAATATGCGCAGTACCTGCAAGGTCGGCAGCACGGCAATGGCCGCCGTTATTTTCAAGGCAAAGCCCACGCACTGTACTTCCTGCAGTGCGTGGCACCGACCAAACAAGTGGATGGTGCCTGGCTCTACGGGGTCCTCGCGCACTGGCGCGATTACCGCTACGACGGGCTCTTGACCACCTATCTGGAAGAACTCGGCGATGGCGAGCCGGCGCAGAACCATGTTGCGATCTATCAACGGCTGCTGGCCGAGCATGGTTGCGAAGGCGATTTCGACTGGCAAGATCAACACTTCCACCAAGGCGCCCTCCAATTGGCGCTCGGTCAGGGCGCCCATGCCTATATGCCGGAAATCCTCGGCTACAACCTGGGTTATGAACAACTGCCGCTGCACCTGCTTATTTGCGCCTACGAACTCAAGGAACTGGGTATCGATCCCTACTATTTCAGCCTGCATGTGACCATCGATAACGCCAGCAGCGGGCACGCCCGTCGAGCCGTGCAGGCCGTTCTCGAGTTGATGCCTCGCGGCATGGACGCAGCGGACTATTGGCAGCGGGTAGGGCGCGGATATCGCTTGAACGACCTCGGAGTAAGCTCGACCGCGGTGATTCAGGCGTTTGACCTGGAACGCGAACTGGTGGCGATGCTTGAACGCAAGCGCCCCTTCGCTCAGCACATGCATTCCGATTATTGCCGCTTCGAGGGCAAGAGCGTCAATCAGTGGCTGGCGCAGCCCGGCCAGATGCGCGGGTTTTTGCAAGCGCTGCAGGACAAGGGCTGGATCAAACGGCACCAGAATCCGCAAGACAGCCGTTTCTGGCAACTGATCGAAGGTGCGGGCGCCGCCATGTTTGGTGTGTTCAGCGGTTATGAAAAACAGTTGCTGCGCGATTGGATCGCGGGGGATTGGCGCGAGGTCGAAAGCGCTACTCGCCGCCGTCCGGTGCACCAGGTTGCGTCGGACGACCTGCCGGACGACCCGGAAACCCGCGCCCTGCGCAAGGCCCTGGCGCGGCAGCCGGTCGAACAACAGTTGGCCCTGCTGTTACCGTGGCTGGGTCCTCACCGCCATCATCGTCCCGCCGGCCTGTTCGCCACCCGGCACTTTATTGAACTGCGCGCAGGCATGCGCTGACCGACAAGGAAACCCGTCCATGGTCGACTCAACCCTGTGTTCCCCGCCCCCTGTGTCATCGGCGCAGTCGCGTGCCGATCAGGCGCTACTGCACCTTGGCCGGCGGCTGCAGGCGGATGGATACCGCTTCATTACACCCACGCCCTTGACGCACCAGCGGGTCAATACACGTGCGCACAACACTTCAGCCCGGGACATGCGCGGGATTTTCGGCTGGTCGCGTCCCTTTGACCCTGATGTGTTCGAGGCGGCCGAGTGGCTGGAGCTGCAACAGAGCGGAATCATTGTCAAGGCGCACGGACGTTGGCACAGCACTGTGCGCTGGTCGACCCTGGGCCCACTGCTGCTGGCGCATTCGGCGTATCCCACGGATGACGCCGATTCAGTATTTTTCGGCCCCGACACCTACCGCTTCGCCAGCGTGATTGAGGAATGCCTGTGCCAGCGCTTCGCGCCCATCCGCCGCGCGGTGGACATCGGCTGCGGTTCGGGCGCCGGAGCCGTGCTGGTGGCGCGTGGCCGACCTGAAGCCGAGGTGCTGGCGGTGGACATCAACCCGCGGGCGCTGCGCCTGAGCGCGGTTAACGCGGAATTGGCCGAAGTGCGCAACGTCAGTGTCTATCACAGTGATGTGCTCGACAGCGTCGACGGCCGCTTTGACCTGATCCTGGCCAACCCGCCCTACATGAAGGACGGCCAGCAGCGAGCCTACCGTCACGGCGGCGGGGCGCTGGGTGAAGCGCTGTCGTTGCGCATACTGCAAGAGGCGCTGCCACGCCTGGAGCGCGATGGCACCTTATTGCTCTACACCGGCGTGGCGATGGTCGATGGCCGCGATCCGTTCCTGGAAGCCGCCCGCAGCGTGTTGACCGACGACGCCTTTGGCTGGACCTATCGCGAACTGGACCCCGACGTGTTCGGCGAGGAGCTGGAAAAACCCGGCTACGAGCGCGTCGAACGCATCGCCGCTGTAGCCCTGACCGTCACACGCCTGAACTGATCGTTCATGGACGATTTGCAGCGCTTCGGCATTGAAGAAGAGTATTTCATCACTGATCTGCTTAGCCGGAGCATGGTTGCCGAACCGTCCGCGCCAGTGCTGCAAGCCTGTCGCGAGGCGTTTGGCGAAGGCTTTGCCTATGAAATGTTCCAGGGCCAGATTGAGGTGGCGTCGCCGGTGTTTGACCAAGCCGCACAAGCTGCCGCCTATCTTGGCCGAGTGCGCCGCGACCTGAGCCAGGCGCTTGCCGAATTCGGCCTGGGGTTTATCTGCAGCGGTACACATCCACTGGCCGACTGGCAGGCACAACGCGCTACGGACCAACCCCATGTCCAGCAGTTGTTCGAGGATTTTGCCCTCGTCGCGCAGCGCAGCGTGCTCAGCGGCCTGCACGTGCATGCGGAAATTGCGCCGGGTATCGACCGGATCGCGGTGATGAACGAGTTGTTGCCCTGGCTGCCGATGCTGCTGGCCCTGAGCGTTTCTTCGCCGTTGTGGCGGGGCCAGCCGAGCGGTTATTGCAGTTATCGGCAGACGGCCTGTGACGAATGGCCACGCATGGGCGTGCCCGAGTATCTGCCGGATGAGCGCAGCTTTCAGCATTACCTGGATGTGCTGAAACGCAGCGGCGCGGTGGCCAAGGATGCGAACATTTGGTGGGGCTGCCGTCCTTCATCAAAGTACCCGACGCTGGAGCTGCGCATGACTGACGCCTGCCCCCGGCTGACGGACGCCCTGGCCCTGGCCGGGCTGTTTCGGGTGATGATCCGGCATGCGTGCCGGTTGCCGAGTCCCGGTAATCAATACAGCCTCGAGCGCCATTGGTTATTCAAGGAAAATCGTCTTCAAGCCCGGCGTTGGGGTTCCCATGGACGCTTCGTGCTGGCGTCCGATACGGCGGCGATTTCGCTCCAGCAATGGCTGGCGTTGGCGGAACAAAGGTTCGGTGAAACTGCGCGTGCATTGGGCGAGGAGGGCGTATTTGCCCAGGCCCGGCAGTTGCTGGACGACGGAACCAGCGCCGAGCGTCAATTACGCTGTTTCGCGGCAGGCACCGCGCCTGCCCACGAGCGTTCGCAGGCGGTGGTTGACCTGTTGCTGGCAGAGAGCGGCGCCGGCTGAGGACAATTGGGGTTTGAATTTCTCTACAGACCAAGCTTTCTTTACAGGAAGCGAGTAGAAACAGGCTGCTTCGTGCAGGGAGGATGATCATGTCGGTTGCCGCTTCCACCATCGATTACCTTAAACACCATCGTCTGGTACTCACGACTGCCGAGTCGTGTACCGCCGGGAGTATTATCACGTTGCTTTCGGCGGTGGAGGGCGCAGGCTCCTGCATCGAAAGCGGGTACATTGTCTATTCGCCGGAAGCCAAGCAACGCTTGTTAAAGGTGCGCGCCTACACCCTAGAAACCTTCAACCTCACCAGCTGCGAAGTCGTACGAGAGATGGCGCAGGGAGCATTGGCCGACAGTCCGGCAGATGTCGCCGTGGCCACTACGGGCATACTGGGTCCCCGGAGCGTCGACGGAATACCGCCGGGAACCGTTTGTTTTGCCTGGGCCTTTCGTACCGGGCAATGCCTCAGTGTATTCAGTCGAAAAGAGCGCTTCATGGGGGCTCGTGAGCACGTTCAACTCTCCGCGGCTATGCATGCCTTGCAGTGGTTGCCGCATTTTCACCAGCGTGCGATGGCGGGTGAGCAGGGTTAGCAAGGAACAGGGCAATTTGGCAGGCGCTGCGAAAGTGCGAGGCTTTTACCCGGCGTTCAATTGCCCGCCTTGCCACGTTCCGGTAGCTCCTCCGGTAACGGTGGTGCTTCAACGCGGATGCCAACCCAACTGACTGGAGATCTGTTGCGTAGCCGCCATCAACTGCTTGATGTAGTCCTGCTTCAATTCTTCCCTGAAGCGAAAACACGGAAAGGAAACACTCATCCCCCCGATCACATGGCCAAAACGGTCCCGAATCGGTGCGGCCAGGCAGCGCATGTTGTCTTCGAACTCTTCATGGTCCTCGGCATAGCCTTGCTGGCGAACGGTCTGCAACTCCTGCAGATACGCCTTGGCACTGGTCAAAGTATTAGCCGTGCGGCGCTCGAAGGTTTCTTGTGCCAGGTGCGCCAGCAATTCTTCTTCCTCGAGCCAGGCCAGAAGCACTTTGCCGATACCGGTGCAGTACAACGGTGCCCGTCGGCCGATGCGCGAATACATGCGCAGGTTGTACTTGGAGTCGATCTTGTGCACGTAGACGATGCTGCCTTCGTCGAGAATCCCCAGGTGGACGGTCTCGCCCGTCAGCTCGTTGATCCTGCGCATCCCAGGTTCCGCTTCGCGGACGATGTCCAGGTGGGGCAGGGCCTGGGCGCCCAACTCGAACAGCCGGACGCTAAGGCGATAGCGATCCTCGGCATCCTGCTGCACATACCCACGTGCCTTGAGCGACTGCAAGAAGCGGTAAACGGTGGCCTTGGACATGTCCAGTTTGTGGGCGATTTCCGAGACGCCGCTTTCTTCCGGATGCTCGGCCAGAGCCTCGAGCACGGCCATGGTCCGGCCGACCGCAGACACCAGATCGTTGTTTGGGATGACGCTGTTGTCCATGAAGGCTCCAACGTGAAAGTAAAACCCAAGGATATACGCAAGTAGAACAAAACGCTGTTTCATTTTTGCTTGACGAGGCGAGAAATCTGACTAGACTCGGGCTCTGCAAGAAAAATGAAACGCCGTTTTAAAAACAACAAAGGCGCGTGATTATGGATATAACGCTTAGCCATGGCCCGGATACTCCTTTCGCCCGTCCGCTGAAGGTGGCGTTGGTGGGCGAATGCATGATCGAGATGCGTGGTGAGCCAGGTGCCGCGATCACGCAAACTTTCGGTGGCGATACGCTCAATGCTGCGGTCTACCTGGCGCGATTGAGTCCGCGGGCCACGGTGGCTGTGGATTACATGACGGCCATTGGCAGTGATGCGTTCAGCGTGGCCATGCGTCAGTCCTGGCAAGAGGAAGGCGTCGGTGCTGCTCATGTTCGGGTGCACGAAGACGCGTTGCCGGGGCTGTATTTCATTCAGACCGATCCATATGGCGAGCGGCGTTTTCTCTACTGGCGCGGGGAAGCGGCGGCACGGCGGATGTTCGAGGGGCCAGGGGCCGATGCGTTGCTCGATGCGTTGGCCGATTACGATTACATCTACCTGAGTGGCATCAGCCTGGCGATCTTGACGTCAGAAGGGCGCGGGCGCCTGTTCCAAGCCTTGCAGATGGCCCGGCGAGCGGGCACGCGGATCGTCTTCGACAACAACTACCGTCCCCACCTTTGGCCCGATCCTGAAACGGCTCGGCAGGCCCATCGCGACCTGTTGCGCCTGACCGACCTGGCCCTGATCACCTGGGAAGATGACCGCCTCCTGTTCGGTTATCGCGACGCTGAAGCCTTGTTCATTGACTATGCCCAGGCGGGCATCGGCGAAGTAGTCCTCAAGCGCGGCGCCGCTAGCTGCTTGATCCAGTGTTCGTCAGGGCGTTTCGAAGTACCTGCGCAAACCGTCGCCCACGTCATCGACACCACCGCTGCCGGTGATTCGTTCAGCGCTGCCTACCTGGCCTGCCGCCTGCGTGGCGGCGATCCGGAGCAGGCCGCTCGCTGGGGTCATCGCCTGGCTGCCCAGGTTGTCCAGTACCGAGGCGCGCTGATTCCCCAGGCGGCCATGCCGAAGATGGGCGCGTCCTCACTTCCTTCTATTGCACAGGCCTGACTTTATGAAAATCGTTGAAGCGCGCGTTATCGTTACCTGCCCGGGCCGCAACCTGGTCACCTTGAAAATCGTCACTGACGAAGGTATCCATGGCATCGGCGATGCGACGTTGAATGGTCGCGAACTGGCGGTCGTCGCTTATCTGGAAGAACACGTCCTTCCCGCGCTGATCGGCCGCGACGCCCATCGCATCGAGGACATCTGGCAGTACCTGTATCGAGGCGCCTACTGGCGCCGGGGGCCGGTGACCATGACGGCCATCGCCGCCGTCGACGTGGCGCTCTGGGACATCAAGGCCAAGGCCGCGAACATGCCGCTGTACCAGTTGCTGGGCGGCAAGAGCCGTGAACGTGTGATGGTCTACGGGCATGCCACCGGCAAAGACATCGAAGGGTGCCTGGACGAAGTCGCCCGTCACGTCGAACTGGGCTATAAAGCCGTGCGGGTGCAATGCGGTGTGCCCGGCATTGCCACTACCTATGGGGTCGCTAAGCGCAGCGGCGAGCGCTATGAGCCGGCCGACAGCGACCTGCCCGCCGAACATGTCTGGGACACCGCCAAATACCTCAACTACGTACCCAAGCTGTTTGCCGCCGTGCGCGAGCGCTTTGGTGATGACCTGCATATTCTCCATGACGTCCACCATCGCCTGACGCCCATCGAAGCCGGACGCCTGGGCAAGGCCGTGGAGCCGTACAACCTGTTCTGGCTCGAAGACTGTACGCCCGCCGAAAACCAGCAGAGCTTTCGCCTGATCCGCCAGCACACCACCACGCCGCTGGCGGTTGGCGAGGTTTTCAACTCTATCCATGACTGCCGTGAGTTGATCCAGGAGCAGTTGATCGACTACATCCGCACGACGCTGGTGCATGCCGGCGGTATCACCCATGTGCGGCGCATCGCCGATTTCGCCGCGCTGTTCCAGGTGCGCACCGGTTTTCACGGTGCTACCGACCTGTCGCCGGTGTGTATGGGGGCGGCGCTGCACTTCGATACGTGGGTGCCCAACTTCGGCATCCAGGAACACATGCCCCACGAAGACCGCATCGATGCAGTCTTCCCCCATGCCTATCGCTTTGAGGATGGCCACTTCACGCCGGGCGAAGCGCCTGGGCATGGCGTCGATATTGATGAAAACCTCGCCCGCCAATACCCCTACAAACGCGCCAGCCTGCCGGTCAACCGTCTTGAAGACGGCACACTCTGGCATTGGTGAAACGCTTGCGACCCTTTGAGTAAACGGGGCGAGCGTCCCGTCAGGAGTGATCCGATGAAAGCTTTCCAAGTAAGAGCACCTTTCGAGTTCGGGCTGGCTCAGGTCGAGCGACCTCAGGTCGCCCGCGGCGAGGTCCAGGTCGACGTGGCTTATGCCGGCATTTGTGGGTCGGACATGCACATCATTCATGGGCAGAACGCATTCGTGCGTTTTCCGCGAGTCACCGGCCATGAGTTTTCCGGTGTGATCCGGCACCTCGGTGAAGGTGTAGAGCACTTCAAGGTAGGCGACCGGGTGTGCATCGATCCGGTGATCAGTTGCGGCACCTGTTATCCCTGTCGCATTGGCCGGCCCAATGTCTGCACGCGGCTGCAAGTGATCGGTGTGCACCGTGACGGCGGCTTCAGCGAGCAGGTTTGCGTACCGGTCGAGAATGTCCACCGCTTGCCCGACTCGATGCCCCTCAGCCATGGCGCCCTGGTAGAGCCTTATTCCATTGCCCTGAACGTGCTCGACCGCATGCAGCCCCAACCTGGCGACAGCGTGTTGATCTACGGTGCCGGGGTGATCGGCCTGACCCTGGTGCAGATGGCCCGGGCGTTGGGACTGACTGACATCACCGTGACCGACGTCATTGACAGTCGCCTGGAGACGGCCCGGGCGCTGGGCGCCAGCCGGACTCTCAACGGCCAGCAGGTCGATGTCGAAGTCGTGATGCGTGAATTGACCCAAGGTGAAGGGGTGCCGTTGATCGTCGATGCCGCCTGCATTCCGGCATTGATGCCACAAATGGTGCGCCTGGCCTCGCCGGCCGGTCGTATCGGATTGTTGGGCTTCAATGCCACGCCCAGTGATCTGGTGCAGTTGGAAGTGATCAAGAAAGAGCTGACCTTGGTCGGTTCGCGGCTCAACAACCGCAAGTTTCCCCAGGTGATCGAACTCATCGCCGGCGGCCAATTGCAGGTCCAGGATCTGATCAGTCATCGCGTCACCTTCGACGAAATGCCCGGCGCCATCGACCTGATCGAGAAACACCCCGAGCAAACCCGAAAAGTGCTGGTGGAGCTGACGAACGCCCATCAATGAACCGTCTGTAGCACCGTTTCAGCGTGCCTGTCATGGGCACCCTCACCGAATAAACACAACAAGCGGGAGGCTCCACCATGTTTGGTCAAGGACGTAGCTTAATTATCATCATGCTGTTCCTGGCAGGGGTCATCAACTACCTGGACCGGTCGGCATTGTCTGTGGCGGCGCCTTTCATCCAGCAGGACTACGGTCTGAGCACGGGTGAAATGGGCATGATCTTCAGCAGTTTTTTCGTCGGCTATGCGGTCTTCAACTTCATCGGTGGCTGGGCTGCCGACCGCTACGGCGCCAAGACCACCTTGCTGTTAGCCATGGTCTTGTGGTCGCTGTTCAGTGGCCTCACGGTGTTGACGGTGGGCTTTGCCTCGCTGGTGCTTATCCGGATCCTGTTCGGCATGGGCGAAGGACCGCTGAGCGTGACCACCAGCAAGATGGTGAACAACTGGTACACCCCCAAGCGGCGAGCCCGTGCCCTCGGCGCTTCAATGTCCGGCACGCCGTTGGGCGGGGCGATTTCCGGCCCGGTAGTGGGCTTTATCGCCATCACCTACGGCTGGAAGGTGTCGTTCATCATCATTATGTTGATTGGCCTGATCTGGGCGGCGATCTGGTACAAGTTCGTCAAGGAAAAGCCCGAAGGCGAGGGCGCCGAGGACATCCTGCGGGCCGAGGGACAGAGCGAGTTGGCGGCGCAACCGGTGCTCGCCCTGCGTTTTTACCTCAAGCAACCAACGGTGCTGTTCACCTCCTTGGCGTTCTTCTCCTATAACTACACGCTGTTCTTCTTCCTGACCTGGTTCCCCAGCTACCTGACCATGGCCCATGGCCTGAACGTCAAGGACATGAGCATCGCCACGGTTATCCCCTGGCTGCTGGGGTTCCTGGGACTGGCACTGGGTGGGTTCATCTCCGACTTCGTGTTCAAGAAGACCGGGCAGATCATGTTTTCGCGCAAGGTCGTGCTGGTGACCTGCCTGCTGGCCTGCGCCGGTTGCATCGGCATCGCCGGGGTGGTGAAGACCTTGTATCCCGCCGTCATTCTGGTAGCCCTGGCAGTATTTTTCCTCTACCTCACCGGGGCGATCTACTGGGCGATCATCCAGGACACCGTGCCCGCGGCGCGGGTAGGCGGGGTAAGCGGCTTCATGCATTTCCTGGCCAATACGTCGGGCATCATCGGGCCGACCCTGACCGGGTTCATCGTCCAGTTCACCGGCTCGTTCACCAGCGCCTTCCTGCTGGCGGGCTTGCTGACGGTCATCGGTGCGCTGTGTGTGGCGCGTTACGTCAAACCGCTGGCCGTGGCGGGTGTCGCTCCGCAGGCTGCCGGCGCCCAGGCGCGTCCAGCCCTGAATCATCCCTGAAGGAGGAGACTCATGTCGCTTATCCAACGGCTCCCCGCCACGGGCCAGGCCCATGCGATCGGGATCGTGCATCTGGGCCTGGGAGCCTTTCATCGGGCTCATCAGGCGGTCTATTTGCAACGTCATCTCAATCGTCACGGCACGAGCGAATGGGGACTGTGCAGTGCCAACATTCGCTCCAACCGGGCTCTGGTCGAACAATTGCGCGACCAGCAGGGTCGCTACCATGTGGCCGAATACCCTGATAGTGAGCACGTGGTACTGCGGGAAATCAACGTACTGTGCGAAGCCTTGTACGCGGGTGTTGATGCCAATGAACTTGAACAGCTGTTGCAGCGCATGGCTGCGCCACACACTCGCATCGTGACCCTGAGCGTTACTGAAAAAGGCTACTACCTGAACCCCGCCACCGGGCAGCTGCGCGAGGACGATCCGGCCATTGCCCACGACCTGGCGCACCCCCAAGCGCCCGGCACCGCGCCAGGCATCGTCCTGGAAGCATTGCGTCGCCGCCGCGCCGCCGGTGTCGCGCCGTTTACCGTGCTGTGTTGTGACAACATGCCGGACAACGGGCAACGTACACGTCAGGCGGTCAGGGCCTTGGCGGCGGCGCAGGATGCGCAACTGGCCTCGTGGATCGATCAGCAAGTGGCTTTTCCCAATGCAATGGTCGACCGGATCGTGCCGGCCATGGATGACGCCGCGTTTGCGCGACTGGGCCAGGAACTTGACTGCCATGACCCGGCGGCAGTGGTCTGCGAGAGCTTTAGCCAGTGGGTCATCGAAGATCACTTCCCGCTCGGGCGTCCCGATTGGGAAGAAGAGGGCGTGCAAATGGTCCGCGACGTGCGTCCGTTCGAAACGATGAAATTGCGCATGCTCAATGGCAGCCACTCCCTGTTGGCCTACGTTGGACTGCTGGCCGGACACGAGACCGTGAGCCAAGCGATGGACGACGAGGACCTGGCGGCGCTTATCCAGCGTTACATGACGCGTGAGGCCGCACCTACCCTGGACATGCCCGAGAACATAGATCTCGACTGCTATGCCAATGACCTCCGGGCCCGGTTTGCCAACGACAGCCTGCAACATCGCCTGCGCCAGATTGCTATGGATGGTTCGCAAAAGTTGCCGCAGCGCTGGCTCACGGGCGCACAACGCTTGTTGGATGAAGGTCGTAGCCTTGCCTGCACAGCTCTGGGCGTGGCGGCCTGGATTCATTACTGCGTGACAAGCCCGACCGTTGACGACCCGATGAGCGCCACGTTCGCCGCACTGGCGACCCGCTCCCCAGGTACGCGACAGGTAGAGGCCTTCCTTGATCTGAATGAAGTTTTCCCCGTTGCCTTAGCCGACCGCGGCGCGTTTCGTGATGCGGTACAACGGGCCTACGAAGAGCTTTGTCGCGATGGAGTCCGCAGTATGTTGAACCGCCTTCGGATACAAGACATTGCACAAGGAAAATGACATGGAACATACCTGGCGCTGGTTCGGCCCGAAAGACCCGATTTCCCTGGCCGATATTCGACAAACCGGTGCGACCGGGATCGTCACGGCCCTGCACGAGATTCCCAACGGCCAGGTCTGGCCGGTGGAAGCTATCGCGGCCCGCAAGCACATGATCGAAGCCGCGGGCCTGAGCTGGTCGGTGGTGGAGAGTATCCCGGTCCACGAGGACATCAAGCGCGGCTGCGGCCGGCGCGACGAATACATTGCCCGTTACCAGCAAAGTCTGCGCAACCTCGCGACCTGCGGTATCGATATCGTCTGCTACAACTTCATGCCGGTGCTGGACTGGACCCGCACCGACCTGGCCTGGAGGCTCGAGGATGGTGGCTGGGCGCTGCGTTTCGATCAGACTGCCTTCGCCGCGTTCGACCTGTTTATTCTGCAGCGCCCAGGAGCGCAAGACGAATACAGCGACGACGATATCCAGCAGGCTCAAGCCTATTTCCAAACCCTGACACCCACCGCCCGCGAGAGGCTGGTCAATACCTTGATCGCCGGCTTGCCGGGTGCCGAAGAGCATTACAGCCTGGATGATTTTCGCGCGTTGCTGCGCACCTATGCAGGCATCGATGAGGCTCGGCTGCGTGAGCACCTGGGATATTTCCTGCGTGCGGTGATCCCCGTCGCCGAGGCGGCAGGCGTGCGCATGGCGATCCACCCGGACGACCCGCCCCGGGCACTGCTGGGGTTGCCGCGCATTCTCTCGACGGCCGAGGATGCGCAATGGCTGCTGGACGCAGCGCCAAGCCCGGCCAATGGCTTGACATTCTGCACTGGCTCCTATGGTGTGCGAGAAGACAACGACCTGGTGGCGATGATCCGGCGTTTTGCGCCGTTCATCTATTTCACTCACCTGCGCTCAACCCGGCGGGAAGCCGATCCTCGCAGCTTCCACGAAGCCCATCACCTGGGCGGCGATGTCGACATGGTCGGGGTGATCGACGCGCTGGTGAAAGAAGAGTTGCGACGCGAACACGTAGGCGGGCCGCGGCTGCCACTGCGGCCCGATCATGGGCACCAGTTATTGGACGACCAGCACCGCCAAAGCAACCCTGGATATTCCCTGCTCGGTCGTCTCAAGGGGCTGGCGGAAATAAGGGGAGTGGAGCTGGCGGTTCGACGGCAGCTGACTGACCTTTCTGAAAATACCACGAGCCGCTGGGGTTCTCTGAGTGATAGTAGAAAGTCAAATTAGCCCTGCCGAACGGGTCTGCCAACGTAGGTTACCCCCACACACGGCAAGCCAACGCTCAGGGTAATTTGCCAACGGCGTAGGACCTCGACATTTCAAAACGCTCAAAGCAGGCGTTCAATGGCAGAATCTCCTTAACTTGATCGTTTTGGAGACCACCATGCTGCGTGCATTTGAACGAAGGCTCGACCCTTTTCCTCCTGACCAGGCGCCACCGCCGCCTGCCGGCCTGGCGCAATTCCTGTGGGCCTGCACGCGGGGCGCCCGCGGTTACATCCTTGCGCTTGCGCTACTCAGTGCCGCTGTATCGATTTACGAAGCCTGGCTGTTTGCCTTTCTCGGGCAGGTCGTTGACCTGCTTTCGACCTGGCAGGCAGGCGGGGATGCGGCTGCGCAGGAAAGTCGCGTGTTGTGGGGCATGGGCATCGTAATGGTGGCCAGTGTCGGGCTGGTGGCGTTGCGCACAATGGTGCAGCACCAAATATTGGCGATCAACTTGCCGTTGCGGCTGCGCTGGGACTTCCATCGCCTGATGTTGCGGCAGAGTCTTTCGTTCTTTTCCGATGAGTTTTCCGGCCGAGTCACTACCAAGGTGATGCAGACGGCGCTAGCCGTGCGCGACGTGCTATTCACCTTTATCGAAATCGCCCCCGGGATCGGGGTGTATTTCGTCGCGATCATCGCACTGGCCGGCGGCTTCGCTCTGAAACTGATGCTGCCTTTCATTGCCTGGGTCGTGTTGTTCGGGCTGGCCATGCTGTACTTCGTGCCTCGTCTGGGGAAGGTCGGGCAGGAACAAGCCAATGCGCGGTCGATGATGACCGGGCGTATCTCGGACGCCTACACCAACATCACTACGGTGAAGCTGTTTTCCCACTCCAATCGTGAGGCGCACTTCGCACGTGCGGCGATGGAGGATTTCAAGCAAACCGGCTTTCGCCAGATGCGCCTGGTAAGCCAGTTCGAGATCGTCAACCAGGCGTTGGTGGTGGCGTTGATCATGGCGGCGGGGGGTTATGCTCTGTGGCTATGGCATCAGGGTGAGGTCGGCGCGGGTGCCGTGGCGGCAATCACGGCCATGGCGTTGCGTATCAACGGCATGTCGCACTGGATCATGTGGCAAATGTCCTCGCTGTTCGAGAACATCGGCACCGTACAGGATGGCATGGCGACCCTGACCCAGGGCTCCAAAGTGCAGGACGCGCCGGACGCGGGCCTGTTGGTGACCTCCGGCGGCGCGGTAACCTTCGATAATGTGAGTTTCAACTACAATGGCGAACGTCAGGTGCTCGATAACCTGAGCCTGAACATCCGCCCGGGCGAAAAAATCGGCCTGGTGGGCCGTTCTGGCGCCGGCAAATCCACACTTATCAACCTGCTGCTGCGCTTCTATGACGTAGACAGCGGGGAGATTCGCATCGACGGCCAAAACATCGCTCAAGTGACGCAAGAGAGTCTGCGTAGCTCCATCGGCATGGTCACGCAGGATACCTCCCTGCTGCATCGTTCAATTCGCGATAACATCGCCTACGGCCGTCCCGATGCGACCGATGCGCAAATCCGCAGCGCCGCGGCCAGTGCCCAGGCCGATGAGTTCATCAGCCAACTGAGCGACCGGCAAGGTCACACTGGCTACGACACCCTTGTGGGTGAGCGCGGCATCAAGCTGTCGGGCGGCCAGCGCCAACGCGTCGCAATAGCCCGGGTGATGCTCAAGAACGCACCGATCCTGCTTCTTGATGAAGCGACCAGTGCGCTGGATTCGGAAGTCGAAGTCGCCATTCAGGAAAGCCTCGATGAAATGATGCAGGGCAAGACCGTGATCGCCATCGCCCACCGGCTGTCTACGATTGCGGCCATGGACCGGCTCATCGTCATGGACGAAGGACGCATTATTGAACAGGGTACCCACGCCGAATTACTGGGGAAAAACGGCGTCTATGCACAGTTGTGGCAGCATCAAAGCGGTGGATTCCTGGGCGAGGACAAGGGAGTGGCCGAGGTTATGGATCAGCTGTGAAACCCACTGTGGGGCAGGCCCGAAGCGTTGTTTTTTGTGTCTGTTTGGAAAGTTGGTCGCAAATTGTCAAGCACCTTTGAGATGAGTAAGCTGAATCCATGAACCAGCCATCAATACCATCGTCCGGCCTGCGCGGTCCTGCGGATCATGACATTCGAGACCAGATTGTCGCGGCGGCCAACGAGCATTTCGGTCAATACGGTTACGCTAAAACCACGGTTTCTGATTTGGCAAAGGCCATCGGGTTCTCCAAGGCGTATATCTACAAATTCTTTGATTCCAAGCAGGCGATCGGTGAAGCCATCTGTACCCATTGCCTCGCCGAGATCATTTCGGCCGTGGAACAGGCTATCAATGTAGAGGGTATCTCGCCGACGGAGCGCTTTCGACGCTTGGTCAAAACCTTGGTCAGCACAGGCGTGAACCTGTTTTTCAATGAGCGGAAACTCTACGATATAGCGGCCTTTTCCGCCTCGGAACGCTGGCCGAGTTCGCAAGTCTATGACGCGAAAATCAAGAGCTTTGTGCTGCAAATCGTGCGGGAGGGGCGTGAGGCAGGTGAGTTCGAACGCAAGACACCGCTGGACGAAACCGTAGAGTCAATACATTTTGCCTTGCGGCCATTCGTCAATCCTTTGCTATTACAGTACAGCCTTGACTTCGTCGAAGAGGCCCCGGCGCTTACCGCCAACCTCATCTTGCGTAGCCTCATGCCTTGAGCGCCTGCTGACGACGGCCAGTCCTGCTCAACTGCGCGTCATCGAATGACCACGGGGCGGGTTTCTGGGGGTTGCCAGCCACCACCGAGCGCTCTGAACGCCGCGACCGCTGCCCGCGCCGAGTCCGTTCGCGCTTGCGCTCGGGCATCCGATGCCTGCAGCAGCGTCTCGTCGGCATTCAGGACATCGATCAAGCTGGCGGTGCCTTTCTGATAAGCAATAAACGACGATTGGCGAGCCTGGGTCAGAGACGCTTCTCCCCTGGAGAGGGTAGTGGCCTGGTTTTCGCGATTCGCCATGGCGGAGAAAGCGTTCTCGACATCCTCGGTGGCGCGTAGGACGGACTGACGGTAAGCGGCGAGGGCTTCGGCTTCCTGGCCCTTGGCTTGCTCGATTTGCGCGTTGATGCGGGCAAAATCGAAGAGTCGCCAGCGCAGACCCAGTACGCCTGCCGTCTGGCTGGCGCCGCTGCTGAAAAGGTTGCCGCTGGATACGGCCGTGGCGCTCCCTAGCAATGCACTGAGGGAGAATTGCGGATAATACTCGGCGATTGCCTCCCCGATGCGTGCGTTCGAGGCCTCCAGGCGGCGCTCGGCCGCAATGATATCTGGCCGGCGGCGCAGCAGATCGGCCGGCGAGCCCATCGTCGTTATCTGTGGCGCAATTGGAATGCCTTGCGCATTGGCCAGTTGCGCACGGTGGGTGCCTGGCGGCGCACCGAGCATCACATCCAGTGCGTTCATGGCGGCATCCAGTCCGGTCCGCAGGGCCGGCACTGTTGCCTGGACCTGCGCCAGCGAACCCTCTGTCTGGCGAACCTGATAGTCGGCTGCAAGGCCCTTGCTATAGAGCAATTGGACTTTCTCCAACAGGTCCTGTTGGGTTTTGACTTGGCGTTTCGCAATGTCCAGCCGGGTCTGCAATCCGCGCACAGTGACGTAGATATCGGCGGTTTGGGCTGCAACCGCCAACCGCGTGGCGGCGGCCCCTGCCTCGCTGGCCTGGTACTCGGCCCGTGCGGCCTCGCGTCCGCGTCGCAGTCCGCCAAAGAGGTCCACCTCCCAGCTGGCATCGAGGTTGAGCGCGTAGGCGTTTCCGTGCCGAGCATAGCCGGGTGTTGCATTCAGCACTTGGCCAAGTGGCGTTTCAATTGACTGGTAGGCGCGTGCGGCTTGTCCGCTGATGTTTCCTGAGGGCCGCAAGGCGGCATTTGCCGCACCCAGGCCTGCCCGTGCCTGCGCGACCCGCGCCGAGGCCTGAGCCAGGTCCAGGTTCTGCTCAAGGGCCCGGGTGATGAAGTGGGTCAGGGTTGGGTCACCGAAACCTTCCCACCAGACTGCCAGGTCGGCTGGCGTCGCTGCGGACCGTTGTTCCACAGAAGGCTGACCCAAATAACGATCCGAAAGCGGAGCGTCCGGGCGATGGTAGTCCGGACCGACCGCGCAACCAGCCATCAAGCTGGCGCTCACCCAAAGAGCCACGGCGCGCAGGGAAGACATTAGAGTTCCTTGAAGCGAGTCTGAGATGTGACCATATTACTTATTGGTCACTTTATGTCAATTGACGTTCATAAGTTAAAGACGCCGAGAGGCGTATAGGGATCCCAACAACAACTGGGCGAAGCAGCGCATGCTCGATTTACGCGGCTGGGCGTATCACTTATGTGACTATTGACATGATTGGTCACCGGAATGAGAATATGATTTCCATCATATTTATTGAGTAGGGAACCTATGCGCCTGCTTCGACCTGTCATCATCGCCGGTTGCTTGTTGCCTCTCGTCCTGACGGCGTGTGGTGACTCTTCTATTGTGAAAGACCCGCGCACGCTTGCCCCTTTGGTGCGGGTCGCGGCAGTTCAGGATTCGTCCGACACCTCGCGTGCTTTCATCGGCGTGGTGGCGGCACGGGTCCAGAGTGACCTGGGTTTCCGGGTCTCGGGCAAGGTCCTCGAGCGCCTGGTGGATGCCGGCCAGACGGTTAAACGCGGTCAAGCGCTGATGCGCCTCGACCCCGTTGATCTGGGGTTGCAGGCGCGAGCACAGCAAGAGGCGGTCGCCGCCGCCAAGGCCCGAGCCAAACAGACCGCAGATGACGAGGCGCGCTACCGTGACCTGGTGGCCGCCGGCGCTATTTCCGCCTCCGGCTACGACCAGATCAAAGCCGCAGCCGATACCGCGCAGGCGCAACTCAACGCCGCGCAAGCCCAGGCAGATGTGGCCCGTAACGCGACGGGCTATGCCGTGCTGCTGGCCGACGCTGATGGCGTAGTAATGGAGACGCTGGTGGAGCCCGGGCAAGTGGTTAGCCCTGGGCAGGCCGTGGTTCGACTGGCGCGGGCCGGGCAGCGCGAGGCCATCGTGCAACTGCCCGAGACGCTAAGACCCGCGGTAGGGACAACCGCGCAGGCGACGCTGTATGGCGACACCTCGGGTGCGGTCACCGCAACGCTGAGGCTGCTTTCCGACTCGGCGGACCGCGTGACACGGACCTTTGAGGCGCGCTATGTGCTTGAGGGCGCGTTGGCGAATGCGCCGCTGGGAGCGACCGTCACCCTGCGGATCGCCGAAGGCGAGACCCGGCGGCAGGTGCTGCAAGTGCCAATCGCAGCGGTGTATGACCCGGGCAAGGGCAGCGGCGTGTGGGTTATCACCGGCGAGCCTGCGAAAGTCACCTGGCGACCCATCCAGGTCCTGGGCTTGAGCGACGACGCCGCGCGCGTCGCTGGCGATCTCAAGGTGGGTGAGCGGATTGTCGGGCTAGGCGCGCATTTGCTACGCGAAGGCGAGGAAGTGAGGCTGGCTCAAAGCGGCGATGTGAAGGTTGCCGGGGGCGATCAATGAGCCTCAATTTATCCGCTCTCGCTGTTCGCGAACGCTCTATCACCGTGTTTCTGATCTTCCTGATCGCGGTCGCCGGCACCCTGGCGTTCTTCCAGCTTGGGCGCGCCGAGGATCCTCCGTTTACGGTCAAGCAATTGACTGTCATCACCGCATGGCCGGGCGCGACGGCCCAGGAGATGCAGGATCAGGTGGCCGAACCGCTGGAAAAACGCCTGCAAGAACTCAAATGGTATGACCGTACGGAGACCTACACCCGTCCCGGTCTCGCGTTCACCATGGTCTCGCTGGTCGATCGCACGCCGCCCTCACAAGTGCAGGAGGAGTTCTATCAGGCGCGCAAGAAGCTCGACGATGAGGCCGCGAGGCTGCCAGCGGGCGTTATCGGGCCGATGGTCAACGACGAGTTTTCCGACGTGACCTTTGCATTGTTCGCGCTGAAAGCCAAGGGCGAGCCGCAGCGACTGCTGGTGCGAGATGCCGAAGCGCTGCGCCAGCGTCTATTACACGTGGCAGGTGTGAAGAAGGTCAACATCATCGGTGAGCAGGCCGAGCGCATCTTTGTGTCGTTCTCCCATGATCGGCTGGCCACTTTGGGTGTCTCGCCGCAGGACCTCTTTGCCGCGCTGAACGGCCAGAACCTGCTGACACCCGCCGGCTCTATCGAAACCAACGGTCCGCAGGTCGTGCTGCGGGTGGACGGTGCCTTGGATAAGTTGGCGAAAATCCGCGATACGCCCCTGACGATACAGGGGCGGACGCTGAAGCTGTCGGACGTGGCGACGGTCGAGCGCGGCTACGAAGATCCGGCCACTTTCCTTGTACGCAATGACGGCGAAGAGGCTCTGTTGCTGGGGATCGTGATGCGTGAGGGCTGGAACGGACTGGACCTGGGCAAGGCGCTGGACGCCGAGACCAGTAAAATCAATCAAGGCATGCCGCTGGGCATGACGCTGACCAAGGTCACCGATCAATCGGTGAATATCGACTCGGCCGTCGGCGAGTTCATGATCAAGTTCTTCGTCGCGCTGCTGGTGGTGATGCTTGTCTGTTTTCTCAGCATGGGCTGGCGGGTCGGTGTGGTGGTCGCGGCGGCGGTGCCGTTGACGCTGGCCGTGGTGTTCGTGGTGATGGCGGCCACCGGCAAGAACTTTGACCGTATCACCCTTGGTTCGCTGATCCTGGCGCTCGGGTTGCTGGTGGACGACGCGATCATCGCCATCGAAATGATGGTGGTGAAGATGGAGGAGGGCTACGACCGGATCAAAGCCTCCGCGTATGCGTGGAGCCATACCGCCGCACCGATGCTGTCCGGAACGCTGGTCACGGCGATCGGTTTCATGCCCAACGGCTTTGCGCAGTCGACCGCCGGCGAATACACCAGCAATATGTTCTGGATCGTCGGCATTGCCCTGATTGCCTCTTGGGTGGTCGCGGTGGCTTTTACCCCTTACCTGGGAGTGAAGCTGTTGCCGGAGATCAAGCAGGTCGAGGGTGGTCACGCGGCGATCTACAACACCTCGCATTACAATCGTTTTCGCCAGCTCCTGACGCGTGTCATTGCCCATAAATGGTGGGTGGCCGGTACGGTGATCGCGACGTTTGTGGTGGCGATTCTCGGCATGGGGCTGGTCAAGAAGCAGTTCTTCCCGACCTCGGACCGTCCGGAGGTGCTGGTCGAAGTGCAAATGCCCTATGGCACGTCCATCGAACAGACCAGCGCCACCACCGCCAGGGTCGAGGCCTGGTTGCACAAGCAGGAAGAGGCAAAAATCGTCACCGCCTACGTTGGCCAAGGCGCGCCGCGCTTCTACCTGGCGATGGCGCCGGAGCTTCCTGATCCATCGTTCGCCAAGATTGTGGTGCTGACGGACAGCCAGGAGGCTCGTGAAACTCTCAAGTTCCGCCTGCGCGAAGCGGTCGCCGAAGGGCTCGCTCCGGAGGCGCGGGTGCGGGTGACTCAGTTGGTGTTCGGTCCTTACTCGCCATTCCCGGTTGCCTATCGGGTGATGGGGCCGGATCCGTCAACGTTGCGCGAAATTGCCGATCAGGTACGAGATGTCATGCAGGCTAGCCCGATGATGCGCACCGTCAATACCGACTGGGGCCCGCTGACGCCGGCGCTGCATTTCAGTTTGGATCAGGATCGCTTGCAGGCGGTGGGACTGACCTCGAGTGCTGTCGCCCAGCAATTGCAGTTCCTGCTCGCGGGGGTGGCGATCACCGCGGTTCGCGAGGACATCCGCTCGGTGCAAGTGATCGGCCGTGCTGCCGGAGACATCCGTCTGGACCCGGCCAGGATAGAAGGCTTTACGCTGGTGGGCGCGGCGGGGCAGCGCATCCCGCTGTCGCAGATCGGCGAGGTCGATGTGCGCATGGAGGACC
The DNA here is from genome assembly GCF_059758795.1 of Pseudomonas sp. GQ91. Taxonomy (NCBI): domain Bacteria; kingdom Pseudomonadati; phylum Pseudomonadota; class Gammaproteobacteria; order Pseudomonadales; family Pseudomonadaceae; genus Pseudomonas; species Pseudomonas sp. GQ91. The sequence goes on along the minus strand of NZ_JCAXED010000001.1, from coordinate 367,327 downwards.
CGATCCTGCGGCGGCGTGATCGCACGCCGACCATAACCGTACGTGGTGACATCGCTGAAAACTTGCAGCCACCGGATGTATCGAGCGTGATCATCAAGCAACTGCAGCCGGTCATTGACAGTCTCCCTGACGGCTACCGGATCGAACAGGCCGGAGCCATCGAGGAGTCGGGCAAGGCCGGCAAGGCGATCGTGCCGCTGGTCCCGATCATGGTGGCGCTGACGCTGTTGATCATCATCGTCCAGGTGCGTTCGATCTCGGCCATGATCATGGTGTTCTTCACCGCGCCGCTGGGATTGATTGGCGTAGTACCGACCTTGCTGATATTCCAGCAGCCCTTCGGCATCAACGCCCTGGTTGGCCTGATCGCACTCTCGGGCATTCTGATGCGCAACACGCTGATTTTGATCGGGCAGATTCACCACAACACGCAAGAAGGGCTGGACCCGTTCCATGCGGTGATCGAGGCCACGGTGCAGCGGGCGCGCCCGGTGCTGCTGACGGCGCTGGCGGCCATCCTCGCGTTCATCCCGCTGACGCACTCGGTGTTCTGGGGGACGTTGGCCTACACGCTGATCGGCGGCACGTTTGTCGGCACCATCATGACGCTGGTGTTCCTGCCGGCGATGTATTCCATCTGGTTCAAGATCCGTCCCGACCAACAGGCTCGACCTGAAACAGCGAGGCTGGCGTAAGCCAGGCAAGCGCACGCCGCTGTCAGTGGAGATCGATTGAGAAATGAAGAGGTTCTTATGATTATTCCCCAAGCTCCAAAGCGAATTGTCGTCACTGGTGTAGGTATCGTCAGCCCGCTGGGCTGCGCGGTTGAAGAGGTTTGGCAGCGGTTGCTGGATGGACGCTCTGGTATTCGTCACCTGCCCGAGGAGATGACTCAGGGCACGGGTGTTGCGGTGGGTGGCCAGGTGCCGTCGCTGGAAGAGGACGCCACGGCGGGGTATGAGCCGGAGCGCTTCATATCGACCAAGGATCGCAAGAAGATGGATCGCTTCATCGAGTTTGCACTGGTGGCCGCCGATGAAGCTCTGGCACAAGCGGATTGGCATCCGACTGATGCCGCCGAGCAGGAACGCACCGCGACGATCATTTCCTCCGGTGTGGGCGGCTTCGGGGCGATTGCCGAGGCTGTACGCACCACCGATGCCCGTGGTCCGCGTCGCCTGTCGCCGTTCAGCGCGCCGGCCTTTCTCGCCAACATGGCGGCCGGGCACGTTTCCATCCGGCATGGTTTCAAAGGGCCGCTCGGTGCCCCCGTAACGGCTTGTGCCGCCGGGGTGCAGGCCATCGGCGATGCCGCCAGGCTCATCCGCAGTGGTGAGGCGGATATTGCCCTGTGCGGTGGTACCGAAGCGGCGATAGATCGTGTGACCCTGGGTTGTTTCGCGGCCGCCCGGGCACTCTCCACCGGATTTGCCGAGCATCCGCAGCAGGCGTCGCGCCCCTTTGATCGCGATCGTGACGGTTTTGTCATGTCCGAAGGTGCCGGTTTGTTAGTGATCGAGTCGCTGGAGCATGCGCTGGCGCGGGGCGCCAAGCCCCTGGCAGAACTGGTCGGCTATGGCACCAGTGCCGATGCCTATCACCTGACGGCAGGTCCGGAAGACGGCAACGGCGCGCGACGAGCCATGGAGCAGGCGCTGCGCCAGGCCAATGTCAGCCCCACCGATGTGCAGCATATCAATGCCCACGCCACCTCCACCCAGGTCGGCGACAGTGGGGAGCTGGCAGCAATTGGCTCGGTGTTCGGGCGTGACTCCGGCGTGGCGATCACCTCGACCAAATCCGCCACTGGGCATCTTCTGGGGGCGGCCGGAGGTATTGAAGCCATCTTTACGGTATTGGCGCTTCGCGACCAGGTGGTGCCCCCCACTTTGAATCTGCTCAATCCCGACGAGGCGGCTGACGGGCTTGATTTGGTCGGACTGAAGTCGCGGAAGATGCCAATTACCCACGCGCTCTCAAATGGCTTCGGGTTTGGCGGGGTTAACGCCAGCGTCCTGTTCCGCCGCTGGGTCTGACGTTCCCGCAGTTCTGGACGCGCGATAGAGAGGGAACGTAGCTTTCTGCTTGGCTATCTGATTTTGCCAGGCCTGCCCGGCCGGAAGGCAAGTCTGCACCCTTAATACGATGCTGAACGGCCCGAATAGTTTACACCGTCCGGGACGGTCTGCCTTTGCCGTGAGGATGGGTAAATCCATTAAATTGTGGTTACCGTCACTAATTAAGTGATAAGCCACAATATTAGGGAATTAAGTCGCTTGATAGGGCTGAGGGGTAATTCTATAATTTTGGGGGCTAACTGGCATATAACGGGCTAGGCACACACTATGTTGGATTTAAGCTTCAGCAAGCCGAGTGAGGTCGTCAAGCGTCTCTGCAATCGCTTGCGTACAGAGCGCTTGGCGCTGGACATGACACAAGCCGAGTTGGCCGGGCGTGCCGGCATCGGCACTAACACCGTGTCCAACCTTGAAGCCGGACGCAATGTTGGGTTCGAGAACGTGGTCCGGGTGGCGATGGCCCTGGGTCGAACCAAGGAACTCGACGGCCTGTTCCTGCCAAAGCTGGAAAGCATCGAGGATATTCGGCGCTACGAAAGCAGCGCCAATCGTCTCCGTACAAAGAGGAAGTCCGGCAATGCTTGAGCAGGTCAACATCTTCTACGAGGGCTGGGGTGAGCGCTGGCAATGGGGCACGCTGGTCTCCACGACTGCCCTGACCGGTCGCCCGCTGATCGTGTTCGAGTACAGCAACGAAGCCAGGCAGAGGGGCTTGGAACTGTCCTCCTACACGCTGCCGTTGGAGGGGGCCCAGTTGCGCCAAGATTTTCCAGACCACCAACTGTGCTTGCCGGGGCCTGTTTACGACTCGTTGCCGGATGGGTGGGGCATGTTGCTGATGGACCGTATGTTCAGGCGCCGCGGGCTCACCACGGCGCGCATTGGTTCACTGGCACGGCTGGCCTACATCGGGAGCAATGCGATGGGGGCCATGACGTTTGAGCCCGTGGCACCCGAAGGTCAGGCGTCTGAAATCCACGTCCCGCTGGAGCAGCTGGCCGTCGAAGTGCAGGAAGTGCTCCATGGAGACGGTGGCGAGTTCCTGCAGACGTTGCTGCAGGTGGGCGGCTCGCCTCAAGGTGCAAGGCCTAAGGTCCTCGTCTATCGCGACCCCGAAACTGGCGGGTTTACCACTGCCGTCACGCCGGGCTTTGAAGCATGGTTGATTAAGTTCCCGGCCAAAGAAGAACATGCCGAGGTGTGCGCTATAGAAATGGTCTATGCCGAGTGCCTGCGCATGTGCGGTATCGAGACCCCTGACACGCAGTATTTCAGTCTGCCCAACGGCTTGGCAGCGTTTGCCAGTAAGCGATTTGACCGCCGGGATGGTCTACGCGTACCCATGCAAAGCCTCGCAGCCTTCACTGGGGCAGACTACCGGTCTCCGGGGGTGTTGGACTACGTCAACTTCTTGCGGGCAACACAGATGTGTACCAACGACGTGCGAGGGATGGCAGTGGCCTTCGAACGTGCCGCCTTCAATGTTGCGTTCAACAACAGAGACGATCATCCCAAGAACTTTGCCTACATCATGTCGCAAGACGGTCAGTGGAGACTGTCGCCGGCTTACGACGTGACCTTCTGCGAGGGGCCAGGTGGATATCACCAGATGGATGTGATGGGGGAGGCCCTGTCGATTTCCCGCACGCAAATGCTTCGGCTTGCCGAGGAAGCCGAGGTGCCCCTGGACGTTGCCGGGAGAATGATTGACGGCGTTTGTGATGTGGCCAGCCGGTTTGCAACCATCGCCGAGAAGCTGCATCCAGGGCGAATTACTCAAGACACCTTGCGCACGGTCCAAGACCGCATCGACCAGAACGTGACTCGGCTACGCGGGCCGCGGTCGCCGCTGAAAATCGGGAGGAAATAGCGCGATCCGCTAATCCTCCCGTCGATCACCTGGAGCGCCAATTACCACCTGAAGTTGACGGAGGTCACCAACTCGCGCTCATCGCCGTAACGGCAGATGGCAAACTCACAGTAAGTGTACTTTTTGTTCGTGACGTTGTTGGCGTTGAGACTGACGTCCCAGTTCTTGTCGATCTGGTAACTGGCCATGGCATCGAACAGAGTGTAGGCCGGCATCTGTGAATCGATACCCGAGGCCTGGGTGGTTCCCTTATAGCGAGCGCCGCCGCCCACTTTCAACTGCGGCAAACCCAGCAAGGCGAAGTTGTAGTCGACCCACAGGGCCGCCTGGTGATACGGGGTATCTTCACTGCGCTGGCCCACTTGGCTCTGGACCAGGCTTTTGGTGATACGCGCATCGGTGTAGGCATAGGACGCAATGACGCTGAGTTGAGAGGTGACATCCGCCTTGGCTTCCAGCTCCAGCCCACGGGAGCGTTGTTCGCCGATTTGTGTAGGGTTGGCCCCTGCGAGGTCAACCCTCACCACGTTTTTCTGGGTCAGCTCGTAGACCGCCGCGCTCAATAAAATGTTGCTGCCGGTGGGCTGGTAACGAATACCGACTTCGTACTGTTTGCCTTCGGTGGGGGCAAACGTCTGGCCAGGTGCTTGGGATACCGCGACCGGGAAGAACGACTCGCTGTAACTGATGTACGGCGCCAGACCGTTATCCGCCTGGTACACAAGGCCGGCACGCCAAGTGGTGGCTTCGTTGCTCTGGTCAAGCTTCTGGCCGGTGGCAAAACCTCTTTGATCCTGATCGGCCCAGTCGTGCCGGCCACCGAGCAACAGCAACCAGTGGTCGTCGAACTTGATCTGGTCTTGCAGGTAGATGCCTGTCTGCAGGGTATCAATCTGTGAGCCGCGATCAGGATTTTGTCTCTTATCCACCACTACCGGTTGCCCGTAGTTGTAGTCTCCGAGATTGATAGAAGGTGCGGTGCCCCGGAAGCTATGTGAGTCGTACGAGGCATCATAAGTATCCGCGCCGATCAGGAAGGTGTTTTCCACGCCGCCGATGTTCCAGCGTGTCTCGACGTTGGTGTCGCTGGCCAGGGCCCTGGATCGCTCATGGCGATCGCTGTACTGACGATTTAATCTCCCGGTGGCCGCTATTGTCTGAGCTTGCAGGTATTTCCATTTCACATCCGCTTCGTAGTAGCGCAGCTTGTTGCTGATGCGGGTGTGCTCGTCGAAGCGGTGTTCGAACTCGTAGCCGATGGCGGACATTTCGCCATTCATATCGTCGTAGCCGGGCTCACCGATGAAATCGTGGCGGCCTATGGTGAAGGGGCCGTTGCCTACGCCCTTGACGAGTTGGTAGGGCAGGGGCGCGGAGAAGCGCGTGTCACTTTTTTGATAGAAGGACAGCAAGGTCAGCGACGTGTCATCGTTGGGGCGCCAGGTCAGGGCCGGGGCGATGTAGGTCTTGTCGTCGTTGATGTGATCTTGTTGGGTGTCACTGTCTCGCTTGAGCAGGGTCAGGCGATAGCTGAGGGTCTCGCTGTCGCCGAGGGGGCCGCTGAAGTCCCCTGTCAGTTGCTTGCGATTATTGTTGCCGTATTGCAGGCCCAATTCATGCAATGGCGTGTCGGTCGGGCGTTTGCTGACGCCGTTGACAAAGCCCCCCGGTGACAACTGCCCGTACAGCACCGAGGCCGCGCCGCGGATAACTTCCACGCGTTCCAGGCCGTAGGGTTCCTGCACACCGTCATAGGAGTTGTTTTGCAGGCGCAGGCCGTCGCGCAGCGAGCCGCCGGTGGCAGACTCTACATCGAAGCCGCGAATGCGGAACCGGTCGGAGGTGCGGTTGAAGCTGCCAGGCTGACTGGTGAACCCTGGGGTATAGCTGAGCGTGTCGGCCAGGGTGTCCGATTTGCGGTCACGCATTTCATCGGCGGTCACCACGGACAACGACTGCGGCGTTTCAGTAATGGCCGCGTTGGTTTTAGTGGCGCTGGTGTTGCGCAAGGCGACTTTGCCGTTGATCGGCCCCGTGGGGTTCTCGGGCGCCGTGGCATTGATGTTGATTTCGCCGAGTTGCACGACGGAGCCCTTGTCGGCGTTCTCATCCTGCGCGGCGATCGCCTGCGCTGAAAAAATGCTCCCCAAAGCCAATGCAAGGGTGCTCAGGTGAAACGCTGGATGACGCGGGGCGTAACGTTTTTCGGTGCCAACTGTTGTTTTTGTTCCGAGCATCGAGGGAGTCCTTGAGTTTACATTTTAGCTTTGGGTGGGCCTTATGCCTTGATTCCTGCTTTATCGGGCAGGCCGCCAGAGTTGGTGTCTACTGGCCATATATTAGCTGTAAATGATAAGGGTTTGCATTAGTATTGTTAGGCCTGTAGGCAATTATTTAAAATTCGTCATATCCTGTCGCGCACTTAAATAGTCCCCCGCTGACTGCCAGGTATTACAGAGCCTGGAAACGCCGCGGGGGCATTACTCGATGAACGAATTCGATCAGGCCTTTGGGGCGTGGAGGGAAGGTCATGCTGAAAGCCACCGACGTGAGGCTGAGCTATGGCGAACAGCAGATTCTCAACGGTGTCAGCCTGGAGATTCCTGAAGGTTGTTTCACGGCATTGATCGGGGCCAATGGCTGCGGCAAGACCACCTTGTTGAATGTGCTTGCGCATATGCTGCGGCCGAGCGCTGGCACCGTGCAGTTGTCGGGACAGCCGTTGGGGCAGTATTCGCGCAGGGCGCTGGCGCAACACATGGCGTTATTGCCCCAGCGCACCACATCACCCGCCGGCATGAGCGTGCGCGAGCTTGTGATGCAGGGGCGCTTTCCCTGGCAGAGTTGGTGGCGCCAATGGTCCGAGCAGGATCAACAGGCGATTGACCGCGCCATTGACCTGGCCGGCATCCGCCTCTTGCTTGATCGTACGTTGGCAACCCTGTCGGGTGGGCAGTTGCAGCGCTGCTGGATCGCCATGACGCTGGCCCAGGATACCCCGGTGATTCTGCTGGATGAGCCAACGACCTTTCTCGACATTGCGCATCAGATCACGCTGCTGGAATTGCTGGCTGACCTGCGTGACCAGGGCAAAACCATCGTGGCGGTGCTGCATGACCTTAACCAGGCCGCGCGTTATGCCGACCACTTGGTGATGATGCGCGAAGGGTGTTTGCTCGCCCATGGCTCGCCTGCCGAGGTATTCACCCGGGAAAATCTCAAGGCGGTGTTCGATCTGGATGCGCACATTATCACCGACCCTTACTCCGGGGATCCGTTGTGCGTACCGCAGACGAGTCGAAACCGCTCGCCGGCCATGCGGGAGGCCATGTGAGTCACGGTTTACGGTTGCCGGTCTGGTTGGGGTTGTTGCTGGCGATTGCCTTGGCCGCGCTGTTGCACCTGGTCGTCGGCGCCAAGGACATACCCTGGCATGAAGCCTGGCAGGCCCTGGTCTCCTACGCGCCGGACAACCCCGACCAGAACGTCATCCGAGGCAGCCGCTTGCCGCGCCTGCTGGTCGCGATACTGGTGGGGGCCAGCCTTGGGCTCGCTGGCGCAATCATGCAGGCGGTGGGCGATAACCCGTTGGCCGATCCCGGCATTCTTGGCATCAACAGCGGCGCCGCGTTGTTCGTGGTATTCGGCTTGCTGGTGCTGCCGGGCAACGATATGTCGATGATTCCGTTGTTTGCGTTTGCAGGCGCATTGGTGGCCGCCTTTGGCGTGCTGATGTTGGCGGGGCGCGGGCACAACCCGATTCGACTGACATTGTCCGGCGCGATGATCGCGGCGCTGTTCAGCGCGATCACCTCGATTTTGCTGCTGCTCGATCAACAGGGGCTCGACAGTCTGCGTCGCTGGCTGACCGGCTCCATCGGGGTGACCGGGGGCTCGATGCAGGCTTGGGTCTGGCCGTATATGTTGGCCGGCATGGCGCTGTGTCTGATGAACATCCGTGCATTGAATGCGCATCGCCTTGGCCCGCAAGCCGCCGCTGGCATGGGGGTCAGCCTGTTGAGAATGCGTGTGTTCGGCCTGGCCTCGGTGGTGCTGTTGTCAGGCTGTGCGGTGTCACTGGCCGGCCCGATTGGTTTTGTAGGCCTGGTGGTGCCGCATGCTGCGCGGCTGTTGTTCGGTGACGATTATCGTCGACTCTTGCTCGCGGCGCCGTTGCTGGGGGCATTGTTGCTGATTCTGGCGGATATCGCGGCAAGGACTGTGGTGCGCCCGTTCGAACTCAATACCGGTATCGTGACGGCGCTTATCGGCGGCCCTATTTTTGTCGTGCTGGTATTGAGGAAGGTCCGATGATGCGAGCTGGATTGACCTTGCCCCGCACCTATCGGTTGCTTCCCTGGATGGCTCGCCCGATCGATTTGATTTGCGTGCTGTTGCTGATTGCTGCCGTGGTTGCAATGGCGCTTTACGCCTTGACCGTCGGCAGTTATGGGATAGATGTTGTCCAGGTATGGAAAGCCTTGCTCACGCCTGAGCAGGTCGATTCGACACTGCGCAATCTGCTCTGGGAGTTGCGACTGCCCCGCGTCCTGCTGGCAATCCTGGCCGGCAGCGCAATGTCCCTGGCCGGCCTGTTGATGCAGTCGTTGACGCGCAACCCTCTGGCAGCACCGGGCCTGGTGGGTGTCGAGTCGGGCGCCAGTGTCACTATGTTGCTGATTATCGTGCTCTGGCCGGCGCTTCTGCCCTTGGAGTTCTACCCCTTGGCGGCGCTGGCCGGCGGGTTGACAGTGGCGTTGTTCGTCGCATTGTTGTCCTGGCGCCAGGGCATCTCGGCGTTGCGCTTGATCCTCGTCGGCGTGGGGCTGACCGCCATGCTCAGCGCGGTAGCCGATTTGCTCATCACGTACGGCAATATCGATCAGGTGGAGTCGGCCCTGATGTGGCTCGGTGGCAGTTTGCACCGTGCCGGTTGGCCGCAGGTTCAGAGTCTTGGCATCTGGCTGTTGGTGGCGGGGGTGCCGTTGGTGTTTTGCCATCGGCAGCTGAATCTGTTGCAGCTGGGCGAAAAAGTCGCCCTCAGCCGAGGTCTGAATGTGACATGGGTCATGCTGTCCTTGTTGCTGTGCAGCGTGATGTTAACGGCAGCGGCCGTGGCGAATGTGGGCACCATGACGTTTGTCGGGCTGGTGGCGCCGCATCTGGCGCGACAAATGGCCGGTGACCGTCATGGCGCGTTGATCCCGTTGTCGGCATTGGTCGGCGCACTGCTGGTGCTGGCCGGTGACACACTGGGCAGGGGGCTTTTCCCTCCGTTGCAGTTGCCAGCAGGGCTGGTGGTCGCAATCATCGGTGCGCCTTATCTGATGGTTTTGCTGGCGCGTCAGCGCAGTCGCTGAAATACAGCAACGCCTATTGAATTGTCTGGAGGTAGATGCGTGCGGGAACGGGTGAAGGTTTTTTTTCGAGGTATGGTCGGCATGCTGTGTGTGCCGTTGGCATTGTTCGCGGCACAGGCCGGAGCTGCTGAAACCAAGGTGTTCGAGAACCGGTTTGGCCGGGTCGAGGTTCCCGTGGCACCGCACTGCATTGTGTCGTTGCACGATTTCAGCTTGACGACCCAGTTACTTGAACTCGGGGTCAAGCCGTGTGGTTCTACAGGGCGAAAAAAACTGTTCTCGGATGTACTGTTTCGCGGGGCGCAGGAGCGATTCGATGTGACCGGTATCCAGTACGTCGGCTCGCAGCAGGCGCCCGACCTGGAAGCCATCGCAGCCTTGAAGCCGGATTTGATCGTAGGTTTGTCGTATCACGCCGACATCAAGGACAAGCTCAGCAAGATCGCCCCGGTTGTGCTGCTGCCTGCCCGGGAAAGCAATATCAAAACCTACGCCAAGGAACTCGCCGACCTGGTGGGCAAGCCGCAGCGCTATGCAGAAATGCTCAAGGAATATGAAGGGGTCGTCAGCGAGTTCAAGAAGCGCGTGAAAGATCCTTCACGTATCACTGTCACCACGCTGGAAGTCTACAGTGACGGTTTCCAGTTGATCGGGCGCGGTGGCATGGACGACGTCATCGCCGACTTCGGCCTGGGGCGCGTCCCCGCGTACCGCGAGGCCCGGCAAAACGTGCCTTACAGCCTGGAGCGCATCGGCGACTTCGACAGTGATTTCATCATCGATACCTATGAAGAGCTGCTCAATTCAGAAGCCAGCACCGCAGCGTTTCGCCAGTCCCCGCAGTGGCAGAATCTGTTTGCGGTAAAGAACCGCCAGTTCCTGTACCTCAATCGTAGCCGTTATGCCGATACGATGCTGGGCTTGGTGGGGTCGGCCTATCTGTTGATGTCACATGTCGCCGAACGGGAGAGTGTGCTGCAGGCCAAGTGAAACATGTTATCTGTGAGATGATACACATTAATGACAATGATTCTCTATTGCAGCTGTTACGCGTTTGTATTAGTTTGTGTTCTCGAAAAAATACGCTGATTGCAATGGCGGGGGACTCAAATGGAAAGCGGTTTGGTGCGTGCGCAGGTTCAATGCACGGATGTTGTACCGGGTAGTGAGCAGGCCCTGCCGTTCATCTTCCAGGCCCCCCTTGCCGGGGACGCCTGGCAAAACAGCCGAGCGCAGATCTTGCAGGCCGTCGAAACGGAGTTGCCGCGTGTGGGTGGCATTTTGTTTCGCGGTTTTGCGTTCAACGGCGAAGCGGACTTTGAAGCGTTTGCTCGCAGCTTTGGCCATGAGCTGCTCACCTACGATTACGCTTCTACCCCACGGACCCAGCTGAACAACCGGGTATACACCTCCACCGAGTACCCGGCCCATCAGGTTATCCCGCTGCACAATGAACAATCCTATTCGCTGAATTGGCCGATGAAGATCTGGTTTCATTGCATGAAGGCCTCGCAGGCCGGCGGTGAAACGCCGATTGCCGACAGTCGGCTGGTTTACCGGCAACTCGACCCCGTCATCCGTCAGCGCTTTGCCGAGAAGCGCCTGATGTACGTGCGCAATTACGGCAACGGCCTGGACCTGCCCTGGCAACAGGCTTTCAGCACCGAGGACCGATCGCAGGTCGAGCGTTTCTGTCGTGCCAGCCACATCGACTTCCGGTGGACGGACGATGGCGAGCTGTCCACGCGCCAGGTCTGCCAGGCCGTTGCCCGGCATCCGGTCAGTGGCGAGTGGGTATGGTTCAACCAGGCCCATCTGTTCCACATCTCCAATCTTGCAGCGCCAGTGCGCGAGACGTTGATCTCTATTGTCGGGGAACAGGGCGTGCCGCGTAACGTGTTTTATGGCGACGGCTCGCCGATAGAACTGGAGGCGCTGGAGCATATCCGCGAGGTCCTCCAGCGCTGTCAGGTGAGTTTTTCCTGGCAGGCAGGCGATGTATTGATGCTCGACAACATGCTGGTGGCGCACGGTCGTTCGACCTTCCAGGGGGCGCGCAAGGTCGTGGTCGCCATGGCGGAGCCGGCCTCGGCAAGCTGATCGCTGCAGACTTTCAGAAAAGCGTCGCAATGGGCGGCCTGTTTCGAACACGCACAATAAAGGATATCAAATGCTCGATCGCCTGATGCATCGCTGCTGGCTGCGTGGAATTCGCCTATCGGCAGCCGAAGGTCAATTGATCGTTACGCCCGGATCGCCAGGTGCGCTGGATGATGAACTCAACGCCGAACTCCAGGCTCACGAAACCGAAGTTGCGCAATGGCTGCAGCAGCACCCGGATTATTTCCAGGCTCGGCCGCTGACGGATAACGAACAGGCGCTCTGGTTTCTGCAGCGCCTGGAGCCAGACAACTGCGCCTATAACATTGCTTATGCCGGACGGATCAAGCCGCAGTGCGTGACCCCGGACTTGCCCCAGCGCCTGCAAGACGCCTGGGCAACGGTGCAGCAACGCTATCCGATGTTGTGCACGCCCTATGCCGAGCGCAACGGTGAATTGCTGCAGTGGAGCCACCGTGAGCGGGTCCAGCCGTTGCAGTGCGTGGCATTGCAGGACGCGGACGCCGAGACGTTGCAGCAACGTATCACGGCGTCGGCCGATCTACCCTTCAGGCTGGAAGACGGCGACGTCAGCCGCGTGGTCCTTTTGAGTAACGCGTGCGCTGGCCATGTCGAGCACACCGTGCTGCTGGTGATTCATCACATCGCGGCGGACCTGGCGACGTTCTACATTGTGCTCAATGAGTTGTTCGCGTTGCTCAACGACCAGCCGCTGCCGGCCGTGAATCCCGACGCCTATCGCAACTATTGCAGTGATCTGCATATCCGCAGCGAAGCGGCCGAGCCCGTGGAGCTGGCATGGTGGCAGGCACAGCTGGCGCAAGCTCCGGCCCTGGAGCTGCCGACGGATTTCCCCTATGGCAGCAACCAGGCATTCAAGGGCGGGGAGTTGTCGGTGCGCTTCGATGCGGCCACCACGGCACGGTTTCGCGCCGTGGCCCGCGAGTGGGGCGTCACACCGTATGTGTTGTGGTTCTCGCTATTCCAGCAATTTCTCGGCGTACTGTCGGGCCAGGACGACTTCGTCCTCGGAACCCCGAGTGGATGGCGTTTGCGGCGCGAACACGTCAACCTGCCGGGGTACCTGGTCAACCCGTTGCCGATCCGCTGCCGTCTGCGTCGGGACCTGTCCAGCGGCGATTGGGCAAAGCAGGTAGACGCCAGCGTCAAACAGGCCCTGCAACATCGCCACTATCCATTCTCGCGGCTGGTCAAACAGTTGGACCTTCCGCGTCAGGCGGGCAGGGCGCCGCTGTTCCAGCATATGTTCACGCTGAACAAGGAACGCGTTGCGCCTTTCGAGCAATACGTCGACCGCTTGCTCTCGGAGCAACGAGGCGCGGCCCACGAACTGAACATGGTGATCATCGACGAAGAAGCGGGATTCCTCTGCCGGTGGCGTTATAGCAAGGCGTTGTACCGCCATGAAACCATCGAGCGCTACCGGGATCAGTTCGTCGCCCTGGCCCTGGCGGTGCTCGAACAGCCACAGGTGCCGTTTGCCCAGCTCGACTGGCTGGCGCCCGAGCAACAGTCGCTCCTGACAGGTGAGTACGTGCCGGTTGGCGTCAGTAACGCCTGGCAGGCGTTCACCGAGCAGTGTGAGGTCAAGCCCCAGTCGATTGCCCTTGAGGATGAGCAGGGTACGCTCAGTTATGCCGAACTGGGGCGTGCCGTGGTCGCCCGTGGCGAACGTTTGCAAGCGGATTTGGAACTGGCCGGTGAGCGCGTTGCCTTGTGCCTGCCGCGCAGTCGTGAGCTGGTGATGCATATGCTCGCGACGTGGCAGTGCGGCGCGACCTACGTGGCCCTGGATCCGCTGTGGCCGCCGTCGCGTTTGCAGGCTATCTGCCAGGACGCCATGCCCAAGGTGTGGATCAGTCAGGGCGCACGCCCCGAGTGGTTGCCCGAGCGGGTTCGCTGGTTGGCGTTGCCAGCGACGCCATCGTTCGATGAGTCGCTCAGTGAGTCACCCCTGCGCGCGGCCCTGGCGCCCGAACTTGCGGCTTACGTGGTGTACACCTCGGGCTCCAGCGGCCAGCCGAAGGGCGTGATGGTCAGCCAGGGCAACCTGATTCATTACGTGAGCGGATGCCTTGAACGCCTGGACCTGCCGGCCGATGCAAGCCTGGCCAGTCTGGCCAGCTGCGCCACCGACCTGGGTCACACCGCCTTGTTCGGCGCGCTGCTGAGCGGCCGTCGTCTGCGTTTGCTGGCCGAAGAGCTGGCCTTCGACGCGGAAGGACTGGCTGGCGAACTTGCGCGCCAGCCCGTCGATCTGTTGAAAATCGTGCCATCACACCTCAACGCCTTGTTGATCGCCACTGAGCCGCAGCGCTTGTTGCCACGCCGATGCCTGGTGGTGGGCGGCGAAGCCCTGGGCCAGGACCTGGTGGCACGTTTGCGTGCATTGAATGCGGATGTGCGCATCGTCAACCACTATGGCCCCAGCGAAACCACGGTCGGGGTGTTGACCCATGAGGTCGATGCCACGGGCGCAGCCCCGTTGGGTCGCCCACTGGCGAATGTCCAGGTCAGTGTGCGCTCACCTGACGGTAGCCTGTTGCCGACCGGCGTCAGCGGCGAGTTGTACGTTCAGGGGGCGACGGTGGCGCTGGGTTATCTCAGTGCCAGCGCTGCCGACCGGGCCCGCTTTGGTGAGCATGGTTATCGCACGGGCGACCGAGTACGGCTCAATCACCAGGGGCAGATGGAGTTTCTCGGTCGCCTCGATGAGCAGGTCAAAATCAGAGGCTATCGTGTAGAGCCGGCAGAGGTCGCGGCGCAGTTGCGCGCCCTGCCGCAGGTCAGCGACGCCAGGGTGCTGAACAGTCCCACGCCGTTGTCGGGCAATCGACTGGTAGCCTTCCTGGTCGCGCCGCCTGCCGCCCTGGGCGAGATTCAAGCCGCCCTGCATCGGCAATTGCCGGACTACATGCAACCGGCGGGGTGGCATTGTCTCGACGGGTTTACCTTGCTGGCCAACGGCAAGGTCGATCGTCAAGCGTTGTTGCGCCTGGCCGAGCAGGCCACGGCTGCAGTCCATGATACGGAGCTGTCGAACGATCTGCCCTTGAGTGCGGTGGAAGTCGCTTTGCTGGACATCTGGCGGGCAATGCTCGGCAACCCCGAGGTGGGGCCTGATGACAACTTCTTCGCCCTGGGCGGCGATTCCATTCTCGGTCTGCAGATTATCGCCCTGGCGCGTCAGCAACAGATTCTGATGACACCCAAGCAGCTGTTCGCCGAACAAAGCGTGCGTGCCCTGGCCCGGGTGGTGCAGACCCCACAGCGCAGCCTTGAACTACGCCTGCTCGAGATTGCCCGGGAGATTCTCAACCACCCTGAGCTGCGCGTCGACGACAATTTCTTCTCGGTCGGCGGCGACTCGATTCTGAGTCTGCAAATCATCGCGCGCGCCAAGCAACAAGGGCTGCAACTCAAGCCCAAGCAAATCTTCGAACACCCTACCGTGCGCGGCTGGGCCGAGCAGGTGGTGGACCTTGGCACGCTGGATGCGCGGCCCACCGGCGACGCGACCGAGCCCACCACGGCGTTCGCGTTGACGCCCATCCAGGATTGGTTTTTCGCCCAGCAGCAAGACCTGTCGGAACCCTGGAATCAGTCGCTGTTGCTGTCCTTGAACGAAGCCCTGGATCTGGCGCGGTTTACCCAGGCCTTGGGCCAGTTGCTTGAGCGCCATGCCAGCCTGCGCCTGACCTTCGAAGCAAGCCCTGAGGGCTGGCAACAACGCTATCAAGGTTTTTCCCCGGAGCAGGTCAACGCGCTGCTGCGGGTGGAGGACGCCCCCTTGACCGAAGCCCTGCTGCAACGCGCGCAGCAGGGCTGGAACCTGGCGCAGGCGCCCTTGATCCGCTGGGTGTACTTCGCCCAAAGCCAGGAGTTGCTCTGCACGGCCCATCACCTGTTGGTCGACGCTGTGTCGTGGCAGGTCCTGCTGCATGAGCTGGAAAGCCTGTACCTGCAGCCGGACGCAGTTCTGCCCGCCGTCACCGCAGGTTTTCATGTCTGGAGCGAGGCGTTGCAACGTCGGCGTGATGAGTCCGATGTGCTGGCCCAAGTGGATTTCTGGCAGGCGCAACTGGCCGCTGAAGGCAGTGTGCCTGCACCGGTCGGTCTGTACGGTGAGAGCCAGACGCTGGACACGCAAGTGCCGCTCGAGCAGACCCAGTGGTTGCTGGGCGACTGTCATGCCGCTTACGGCACGCAGGTCCAGGATCTGCTGGTGGCCGCGCTGGCGGGCACCATCGGGCAGTGGCAGGGACGTGAGCGCATCACCCTGGAACTGGAAAGTCACGGTCGCAGCGGCTGGGAGCATGGCCCCGATCTGTCGCGCTCGGTCGGTTGGCACACCAGTCGCTATCCGCTGGCCGTCGACACCTCGTGGGATGCTGAACGCTCGATCATCGCGGCCAAGGAAGCCCTGCGTCGTATACCTGAACAAGGCATGGGCTACGGTCTGCTGCGCCTCGATCCTGCCCACGGCCTGGGTGCGGCCTCGCTGTTGACCTTCAACTACCTGGGGCGCGTCGACCAATGGTTCGAGGCATCGAGTCTTTGGCGCCTGGCCCGGCCGATCTGTCCGGGCATGCGTGCCGACAGCACCCGCCGCACGCATTGGCTGGATGTCACCGCGCTGGTGAACGAAGGTCGGCTGCACATCGAATGGCGTTATGACCCGCAGGTCCACGCGCCCGCATTGGTCCACGAGTTGGCGCAGCAGTTCCAGCAGCGCATTGCGGCCTTGCTGGAGCACTGCCTGGCACCTGCGGCGGGGCGTGCCACGGCCTCGGACTTCGCTGACTCGGGCTTGTCCGACGATGAATTCCTGGGGCTGCTCGAACAACTCGAGCAGTGATCATCCCCGCGTCCCCTACATTACAGGTTCGGATACCGTCAGCATGAACGACAAGGTCAAAGCACTTTCGCGCACTATCGAAGCGATTTACCCGCTGGCTCCCATGCAGCAGGGGCTGTTGTTCCACAGCCTGATGCACCCTGGCAAGGGCATGTATCTGTTGCAATACCGTCATGTCATGGTCATGCCGAACCTCGATCTGGCGGCTTTCCGTCAGGCCTGGGCGCAGGTGGTGGAACGCCATGAGCTGCTGCGCACCTCCTTCGTCTGGAAGCAGCAAAAGCGGCCGATGCAAGTCGTGCACAAACAGGTCGAATTGCCGATCACCTATGAGGACTGGTCGCATTTAAGCGAAGGCGAGCAGCAGGATCGCCTGGAGCAGTTACTCAGTGAGGAACGCGCCCAGGGACTGGACTTTACCAAGGCTCCGCTGATGCGGGTCAGGCTGTACAAGCTGGCGCCCGACACCTACCAGTTCGTGCGCAGCTACCACCACATCCTGATGGACGCCTGGTGCTTCTCGATCATCATGATGGACTTTCTCAACGGTTACCGGGCTGCGCAGGAAGGCCGTCGCCTGAATCTGCCGACGTCGCGTCCGTATCGCGATTTCATTCGCTGGCTGGAAGCCCAGAACCCGCAGGACCATCAGGTGTTCTGGCAACAACGCCTGGCCGGTTTCGACACGCCCAACGAGTTTGGCTTTGGCCATGCCGGCCGCGTTCAGGGGGCCGTCGAGCCCGTTGAAGATTGTGTCGAACATCTGGCGCTTGAGCAGACCCAAGCACTGCAAGACGCGGCGGCCCAGCACGGCATTACCCTGAACACCCTGGTGCAGGGCGCATGGGCTTTGCTGTTGGCGCGCTACAGCGGGGATCGCGACCTGGTGTTCGGGATTACGGTCGCGGGTCGCCCGGTTCATCTGCAAGGCATGGAAAGCATCGTCGGTCTGTTCATCAACAGCCTGCCGCTGCGCTGGAGTTGGCGTCCGGATGACGCGCTTGGCCCATGGCTGAAGGCCTTGCAGACCGAGAACCTGAACCTGCGTGAACACGAAAGCGTATCCCTGGCCGACATCCAGCGCTGGAGCGAAGTGCAGCGCCAGGACCTGTTCCAGAGTCTGTTCGTATTCGAGAACGCGCCTATTGCCGCCGATCTGCGTCAGGGGCAACTCGACTACTTGATCAGCGACATGGCCAACCGCACCCACACCAACTATCCCATTACGGTGGTGATCGTTCCGGGTGAGCGTCTGCATGTGCAACTGACCTATCAGACCGACTGGTTCCTGCGCGAAGAAGTCCAGCAGATGCTGCGCCACTTGCGTACGTTGCTGCTGAACATCGGTGATGCCCTGCGCACGAATGCAGAGACACCCTTGCACCACCTGGCGATGCTCGATGAGCGTGAAATCGCCCAGCAGCATCAGGTCTGGGCTGGCGGTGGGCTGGCGGCAGACGAACACCTGCTGCAGCCCTTGTACATCGAGCGATTGCAGCAACAGGTTCGCCGCACGCCCGAGCGCATTGCGATGGTGCACGGCGAGCAAAGCCTGACCTTCGATCAGTTGAACCGCGCCGCCAACCGCCTGGCCCGACACCTGCGCGCGCAGGGCGTCAAGGCCGACGACTTGGTAGCGGTGTTTGATGAACGTGGCCTTGACCTGGTGGTGATGATTGTCGCCACGCTGAAGGCCGGTGCCGGTTGGCTGCCACTTGACCCGCGCAACCCACCGCAGCGGTTGGCCCAGGTGTTGCGCCAGAGCCGCACACCCTTGCTGATTCACGGCGTTGCGCAGCGCGAGCTGGCGATGCAAGCCGTGGGTTTGCTCGAGCAGCGTCCAAAAACCGTGCTTTACGCGCCTGCGGGATTGAGCAGCTACGGCGATGACGACCTGAACCTCCCGGTTCACGAGGATTCGTTGGCCTATTGCATTTTCACTTCCGGCTCCACCGGCACGCCCAAAGGCGCCATGGTGGCGCACGCCGGCATGCTCAACAACATCCTCGGCAAGTTGCCGGGGCTGGGGCTCGATGCGAACGATGTGATTGCCCAGACCGCGCCGCAATGCTTCGACATTTCCGTCTGGCAAACCCTCGCCGGCCTGGTGCTGGGTGCGCGCACCGTGATCCTCGGCGACTGCATCGTGCAGGATCCTGACGCACTGGCTCTGGCCATCGAGCGGCACGCTATCAGCATTCTTGAGGCCGTACCGTCACTGATGCAGAGCCTGCTTGACGCGGGGCTCGAGCGTTCACGCCTGCGCTGGGTGCTGGCCACCGGCGAGGCGCTGCCGCCCGCATTGGCGCGTCGCTGGTTCGAATGCTATCCGGCTATCCCACTGATGAACGCTTATGGACCGGCCGAATGTTCCGATGATGTCGCCTTCCATCCGTTGCTCGAACGTTTGCCTGAACAACGCATCAACGTGCCGATCGGTCGGGCCACGCTGAACAACCGCTTGTACCTGCTCAATGCCGACCTGCAGCCAGTACCGGCCGGTGCGGTCGGGGAAATTTTCGTCGCCGGGGTCGGCGTCGGGCGCGGCTACATGGCAGACCCCGCGCGCACGGCGGCGGTGTTCCTGCCGGACCCGATCGCCAACGATGGTTCACGTCTCTATCGCACCGGTGACCTGGCGCGCTTCCTGCCCAACGGTGATCTTGAATACGTCGGCCGCACCGACCATCAAGTCAAGATCCGCGGACACCGCATTGAACTGGACGAGATCGAAGCCTGCCTGACCCGTTACCCAGGCGTGCGCGAAGCGGTGGTCGTGGCCCGTGATGACCAGCAACGCTCCAAGGTGCTGGTGGCCTATGTGGTGGGCGATGCACGGGCAAGCATCGAAACCTTGCGCGAGCATGTACTGGGTAACCTTCCGCCGTACATGACGCCGGGTGCATTTGTGTTGCTGGAGCGTTTTCCGCTCAATGGCAACGGCAAGATCGACCGTAAATCCTTGCCCTCGCCGGATTTCGCCGCGCAGAGTCAGGCCCGCTACGTCGCGCCAAACAGCGAGCTGCAAGGCCAGATGGTCGAGGCTTGGCAGCGTGTGCTGGGGCTCGGCCAGGTCGGGGTCGAGGACAACTTCTTCGAGCTTGGCGGTCACTCGTTGTTGGCCACTCAACTGATTGGCCAGATCGGCAAACTCACTGGCAAGGATCTCCCGCTGCGCGTGGTGTTCGAGCGTCCGACTATCGCCGCCATGGCCGATTGGCTGGAGAGCCAGGCCGGCACGGTGAAACCATCGCCAAGGTTGTTGCCGCGCCCTGAAAAACTGCCACTGTCGTTTGCCCAGCAGCGTCTTTGGTTCCTGCAGCAACTTGATCCCGAAAGCCCTGCCTACAACTTGGCCGGCGCCGTGCGCTTGACCGGTGAGTTGCACATCGCCGACCTGCGCGCAGCGCTGCAGGCCGTGGTCGATCAGCACGAAGTGTTGCGCACCGGGTTTATCAATGAAGCCCAAGGGCCGAGCCAGGTGATCCTGGCCCGCGTCGAGCTTGAGCTGCCATTGATCGAGGTGCCGGACGAAGCAGCACTGCACGGTCTGCTGCGTCAGGATGCAATGACAGCGTTCTCGCTGGAAGCCGCACCGTTGTTGCGGGCAAGACTCTATCGCCTGGCGCCGGATGCCTTTGTCCTGTCGTTGAACTGCCATCACATCGTTGCCGATGGCTGGTCCCTGCAATTGATCATCGATAGCGTGTGCAAGCAGTACCGCAACTTGCGGCAGGGCAAGACGAGCGAGCAATCAGCCTCGTCGATGCAATACGCCGACTACGCAGTCTGGCAACGTCAATGGATGGACGGCAAGGCGTGCGAGCAGGAACTGGCCTACTGGCGCGAGCAATTGGCCGGCGAGTTGCCGGTGCTGGAGCTGGCGGCCGATTTTCCCCGTCCTGCCCAGGCCAGCCAGGCTGGCGGGCGGGTTGAGCGACGCTTGCCCGAGGCCTTGACGGCACGCTTGCGCGCATTCAGTGCCCGCCACGGCTGGAGCAATTTCATCCCGATGCTCACCGCGTTCCAACTGCTGTTGCGCAGCCGCAGCGGCACGGACGACATTCTGGTCGGGGTGCCCGTGGCTAACCGGCACTATGCGGTGCTGCAGCCCTTGGTCGGTTGCTTCGTCAACACGCTGGTGTATCGCAAAAAACTCTCGGGCGAACGCAGCCTGCAGCAACTGATGAGTGAACTGCAGGCGTTGTCCGTCTCGGTTCAGTCCCATCAGGACTTGCCGTTCGATTACCTGATCGAGCAGCTCGGCGTCGTTCGGCAGGTGAGCTACAACCCGCTGTTCCAGGCCATGTTCAATTACTTTCCAGGCAATGCCCTGGAGCGTTTCGACTTGACCGATGTGATCGCCGAGCCGTTGGACAATCGGCCGGACAGCGCCTTGTGCGATCTGCACCTCGACGTGCGCGACAGCGAACATGGCATCACCCTGAGCCTTCAATACAGCAGCGACCTGTTCCGCGAACAGACCGCACAGGCGATGACCGAACAGTACCTGGCATTGCTCGATACGTTGCTTGCGCAGCCGGGGCAAGCCTTGGGTGAGCTGGCAGGGCAATCAGCCGAAACCCTGCGTGCGCGGATCGACGGGCCCAGCGTGAGCGGTCACCAGGACATTCTCCAGGCCTTTGCGCGTCAAGTGGCTCGCCAGCCTGAAGCGACGGCTGTACTGGCCGGCAACGCGCGTCTGACTTACGCCGAACTGGATCAGGCCGCCGAGCGGCTGGCGGCAGCGTTGCAGGCCCGTGGCGTTGGCCGCGAAGATCGAGTGGCCCTGAGTCTGCCCCGTGATGCCCGCTTGCCCATGGCCATGCTGGCGATTCTCAAGGCCGGGGCCGCCTACGTGCCATTGGCCGAGGACACTCCTCCGGAACGTGGCCGTTACATCCTTGAGGCGGCGCAACCCAAGCTGTGCCTGGGGACCCGCGCGAGCCTCGCGGTGCTGGCACACTGGAACAGCGGTGTGCCGGTGCTGGACATCGAGGCCATGAGTGCAGCCGCCAGCTACAAGGCGGTGCCACCGACGGTGCAGCAGCTCGCCTATGTGTTGTATACCTCCGGTTCCACCGGCCAGCCCAAAGGCGTGGCCATCAGCCGTGGCAACCTGATGAACCTGATGCTGGCGGTGGAGCAGGTGTTGCCCATGACGGCCCGGGATCGGGTGCTGGCATTGACCACTGCGACCTTTGATATTGCCATTGTCGAGTTGCTGCTGCCCCTGGCGCACGGTGCCAGCATTCTTATGGCTGATCGCGAACAGGCGCGCGACCCGCAAGCGATCGATCAACTGTTGATGGCTGGGCAACCGACGATCATGCAGGCCACGCCGGCAACCTGGCGAATGCTGGTGGCGCATACCTCGCGCAGTTGGCAAGGCGTGCGCGCGATTTCCGGTGGGGAGGCCTTGCCCAGTGCACTGGCCGAAGCCATCGAGGAGCGCGGCGCCAGCGTGATCAACGGTTACGGGCCGACGGAAGCGACGGTCTACAGCACCTTTGAAGTGCGCAGCGGTGGTGAGGGTGGGGTGGAGGTGCCGATCGGGCAACCGGTGGCCAATACCGCCGCGTATATCCTCGATGCCGATTTGCAGCCCGTGGCTGCGGGGGTGCCTGGCGAACTGTACCTTGCCGGAGCCAACCTCGGGCGGGGCTACTTCGCAGCGGCGCGGCTGACGGCCGCGGCGTTCCTGCCGGATCCTTTCGTGGCGGGTGCCCGCATGTACCGCACCGGTGACCGGGTCCGGCGCAACAGCAGTGGCAGTCTCGACTACCTGGGGCGTCTGGATTTCCAGGTCAAGCTGCGCGGTTTCCGCATCGAACTCGGTGAAATCGAAGCGCTGCTGGCGCGTGTTCCCGGAGTTCGCGAAGCGGCTGTCGTGCTGTTGGGCAACGGTGAAACAGCGAGCCTGGTGGGTTACTACGCAGGTGACGCGTTGGAAGAAGCGCGCCTGCGTGAGGCGCTCGGCGCGCAATTGCCGGACTACATGCTGCCGAGCCAGTTTGTTCGCCTGGACACCCTGCCGTTGAGCCCGAGCGGTAAGGTTGACCGCAAGGCGTTGCCGGCGCCGCTGCAGCGCGACGGCCAGCGCGGCACGCTTTCGAGCGAATGGGAGCAGCAGATAGCGAAGCTTTGGGAGGAATTGCTGGGGTGCACCGACATTGGTGCACACGACAATTTCTTCGCCCTGGGTGGCCATTCGTTGTTGGCCGCGCGTCTGGTGGCGCGGATTGCCGAACAGCATGGCCGACGCCTGCCATTGCGCACGCTGTTCGAGCAGCCGGTCCTGCGCGATTTTGCGGCGCGGGTGGCGATGAACAGCGTTGAGGCCGAGGGCATTCTGCGTCCGTTCATGGAGCCCTTGGCACCGCTGCACTTCACCCAGCAGCGCTTGTGGTTCCTCGATCGCTTGCAGGGGAATACCCAGGCCTACCACTTGTCTCTCGCCTTGCGTCTGGACGGTATCCTGCAACCCGCGTTGCTGGAGCAGGCACTCACGCAAATGAGCGATCGCCAGTACAGTCTGCGCACGGTGTTCAGCGAAACGTCCGATGGCGCGCGGCAGCGGGTAGAGGCGTTCACCTCGGTACCGTTGAGCTTCGAAACGCTCGAGATAGACGAGCATTCGCCGGTTTTTGCGCAGAAACTGAGTCAAGAGGCACAGCGTGCCTTTGATCTGTCGGCGTCACCGCTGTGGCGGGTGCGGGTGTATCAGGACCGTGACGTGAGTGTGCTGCAGGTCACCTTGCACCACATCATCGCGGATGCCCGTTCGCTGGAAATTTTCTTCACTGAACTGCAGCTGATCTACCAGGCTCTGCTGCACGCGCGCAGCGCTTGTCTGCCGCCACTGCCGCTGCAGTTTTCTGACATCGCGGCCAGTTGGCAAAGCCCGGCGGGACACGCGCGAATCGAAGCGCAGCTTGAGTACTGGCGCCGGACCCTGGAAGGGGAGCCGCCGGTGCTGAACCTGCCGACCGACCTGCCACGCCCCGCGCAACAGAGTTACAACGGCCAGCGCCTGCGCTTCAGCCTGCCGGCAACGCTGGTCAAGCGGCTGCGCGAGACCGCGCAACGGCATGGGCTGACCGCGTTCGCACCGTTGTTGGCGGCCTGGAAAGTTCTCCTGGCCAGACACTCGGGCCAGCGTGACATCTGGATTGGCCTGCCGGTCGCCCATCGCCACCAGGCCCACACCGATAACCTGATCGGCTACTTCGCGACCACCCAGGTACTGCGCAGTCATATCGATGCCCTGCAACCGGTCGAACAGTTCTGGCAACAACTGCAAGCCACGCACCTGGCGGCCCAGCAGCATGGCGACGTGCCTTTCGAGCGACTGGTGGAGGCGCTGCAAGTGCGCCGCGACCTCAGCCACACACCGCTGTTCCAGGCATTGTTCAACCTGATCCAACGCGATGTCGCAGCCCAGGGTGAACAGCGTTTCGCCGACTTGCCGGCGCAGCGCCTGGATGTGGAAAGTGGCAGCGCCCTGGTGGATATCGGCCTGCACATCGAGCAATACGGTGACGATTGGCACTGTGTGCTGGAGTACAACACCGACCTGTTCCTGGCCCGGACGGCGCAACGTTATGCCGACGAATATCTGCACCTGCTCGACGCTATGCTGAAAAATACCACCGCGCGCCTCTGGGACATCGACCTGGCGAATGCCGATCACGCCCTGGCCCAGCGCCCATGGCACCAGCCTGACGAACGCGTGCACCGCGAAGCGGACCTGATTGCCCGTTTCGAGCGCCAAGTGGTGCTGACACCCCACGCGTTGGCGGTTGATTGTCAGGATCAGCAACTGAGCTATGCCCAACTCAACAGCCTCGGCAATCGCCTGGCCCATTGGTTGCGTACACGGGCCGTCGGCACGGATGACCTGATTGCCGTCTGCCTGACTCGAGGCCCGTGGTTGCTGCCAACCCTGTTGGCCATTCACAAAGCCGGCGCGGCGTACCTGCCACTGGATCCACAACAGCCGGCGGAGCGTCTGCGCTTCATCATCGAGCACGCGCGTCCGGTCCTGGTGCTCAGCGAAAGTTCATGCGCTGAGGCCTTGAGCGGTGTCGACAACATCCGGCTCGATCAATTGTCGCTGGAGGCGTGCAGTGCCGATAACCTGGGGCTGGCGATTCACCCACAGCAACGCGCCTATGTGATCTACACGTCGGGCTCGACCGGTACCCCCAAAGGCGTGCAGGTTACCCGCGAAAACCTGAGCAACCTGTTGACCGGGCTTGATCGGCAGTTGCCACTCGGTGCTGCGGATGTCTGGCTGGCCAGTACCACTTACGCGTTCGATATGTGCAAGCCGGAACTGTTTTTGCCGCTGGTCAATGGCGCGGCCATCTTGCTGGCCCGTCGTGAGCAGGTGGTCGATGGGCATCAACTGTTTGCCTTGCTACGCCGCGCCACGGTGTTCCAGGCGACACCCGCTGGCTGGCAGATCCTACTGGAAACCGGGCGGGCCGATTGGCCGCCGGTGCGCGGGCTGATCGGTGGTGAAGCGGTTCCCGGTGAACTGGTGGCTGAGCTGCGGCGCCGGGGGGTGGTCCTGATCAATGCCTATGGCCCCACCGAAACCACCGTGTGGTCGACCACTCAGGTGTTGCAAGACGTGCCGTCCGGCGTGGCCGATATTGGCTCACCGCTGCTCAATACCCGCTGCTATGTGCTCGATGAGATGCTGCGTCCGGTTCCGCTGGGCACTACCGGTGAACTCTATATTGCGGGCGCCGGGGTGACCCGTGGTTATCAGCATGCGGCCGCCACAACGGCAGCGGTCTATCTGCCCGACCCCTATGCCAGCGAACCTGGCAGCCGCATGTATCGCACCGGTGACCTGGTACGCAGGCGTGCAGACGGCCGGCTGGCGTATGTCGGGCGCAGCGACTTCCAGATCAAGGTGCGCGGTTTTCGCATCGAGCCTGGCGAGATCGAATCGTTGTTGCGGCGTTACCCGGGCGTGGAGGAGGCGGTGGTGATGATCGATCCGCGCAGCCAAAGCCTGTTCGCCTGGCTGCAGGCGCCGAGCCCGGTCGATCAAGTGGCCTTGCGGCGGTATCTGGAAGGTGTGTTGCCGGGCTACATGGTCCCGGCCGGTTTTATCGAGCAACCGCGTCTTGCCCTCAATGCCAACGGCAAGATCGACCGCAAAGCCTTGCCGGCACCGCAGCCAGTCACAGCGCAGGGGGTGGCGCCGCGCACTGAACTGGAGCAGCAACTGGCCGAAATCTGGCAGGACCTGCTCGAGTTGCCGCAGGTCGGGGTGCTCAACAGTTTCTTCGAACTGGGCGGGCATTCGTTGTTGGCAATGCGCCTGATGACCCAGGTCGAGAGCCGTTTCGGCGTCAGGATCGAACTGCGCAGCCTGTTCCATAACCCGACAATTGCCGGGCTTGCCGAGCAGATCGAGAAACCCCGGGGGCCTTCGACCGACGAAACCCTGGACGAAATGCAGCGCTTGCTATCAGAGATGGAAGAGTAAGGATGAGTGCGATGACGCAACAAGCTTTCCTGGAGATTGCGCAGCGGCTGGCTTCCTTGCCCGCGGACAAGAAAAAACTCTTTCGCCTGCGCCTGGCCGAAAAGGGCATCGACAGTTGGCGCCTGCCGATCGTCCCCGCCGTGCTCGGCGAAGGCGAGCGCGCGCCGTTGGCGCAGGCGCAGCGACGCTTTCTGTCGGCGGAAGCCCTGAGCGGTCGTGCGCTTTACAATCTGTGCTCGGTGCTGCGTTTCGACGGCCGCCTCGATGGCGAGCGTTTGCAGCAGGCCATGCAGCAATTGACTGACCGTCATCAGATCCTGCGTACCCGCTACACGAGCGATTCGCAAGGCCAGATGCAGGCCCATTGTGAGTCGCAGCAAGTGCCGCTGCCCAGCGTCGAACCGTTGACCTTGGCTGCTTCCGAATACGAACAGTGGTGCGCCGATGAATACGCCCGCCAGCTGGCCGAACCCTTCGATCTCGCTCAATCGGCGCCTTGGCGCTGGCACGCCTTCAGCGACGCGCAAGAGCAATCGACCTGGTTGTTTTTCACCATTCACCACGTGGCCTACGATGCCTGGTCGGCCCAGCAACTGACTCTTGAGTTGGCCGAGGCGTACCGGGCGCTGGCATTGAATGAACCGGCCCGCCAGCCCGAGTTGAGCATCCAGTACGCCGATTACGCCGCGTGGGAACGCGAGTGGCTGGACAGCGAAAGCTGCCGGCAGCACATCGACTTCTGGCGCGGCCAACTGGCGGATGCGCCGGCGCCATTGGCGTTGCCCCTGGATCGCCCACGCCCGGTGCCCGCTCAACGCCGCCATAGCGGCGCGGTGCTTGCGCGGGCGCTTTCACCGCAACTGACGAGCGCGGTCGAGGCGGCTATTCGCACGCATGGGGTAACGCTGTACATCTATGGCCTGACGGCTTTCAGTTGCCTGCTTTCGCGCTACAGCGGCGAACATGACCTGTGCCTGGGCACCTCGGCCGCTCAACGTGATCGTCCGGAGCTGGTGCCCCTGATCGGCCCCTTGCTCAATACCCTGGTGATCCGTCAACGGCTGCACGACAACCCGGACTTCGCCAGCGCGCTGTTGCGCACCCGTGACAGCGTCGCGGCTGCCTTCGATCATCAGTTGCTGCCTTTCGAGAATGTGCTTGAACACCTTGAACGTCCGCGTTCGAGCCCGCTGTTTCAGGTCATGTTCGTCCAGGTGGACTTGCCCGAAAGCCGCACGCTTACCTTGCCTGGCGTCGCGGTTGAAGTCCTCGACCCGCCGCAGCGCCATGCACGTTTCGACCTCACGCTGCGCCTGGTGCGCAGCGCTGACGCGCGCCTGCGCTGCGAGTTGGAATACAGCGATGAAGTGTTCGATGCGGCGACGGTCGAGCAAATGCTGGATGACTTGCTGGCGATTCTTGACCAGGCATCGAGCCATCCCCAACGACGTCTGGCCGAGTTTCAGCTGGTTTCGCCGCCGAGCGAGGTGCGTGGCCCCGCGTTGGGCGCGACGCCCTTGCCGCTGGATCAGCAGGTGCTTCACTGGGCAACGCACACGCCGGCTGCGGCGGCTTTATGCAGCGTTGGGCAAACCTTCGACTATGCCACGCTGGGTGCCGCGAGCCGCGCGCTGGCCACGCGGTTGGCCGGGCAGGGCATCGGGCCGGGCCAGGTGGTTGCGCTGTGCATGCCGCGTTGCGCGGTTCAATTGCTGGCGATGCTGGCTTGCTGGCAACGCGGTGCGGCCTGCCTGTTTCTGGACCCGGCCCAGCCGCCACAGCGACTTGCGCAATTGTTGCAGGACAGTCGCGCGAGTCTCTGGGTGACACTGGCCGAGGCGCCCGAGACGGGGGTTGAACTGGCGCGTCTGATACTCAGTGAGGCTGATTTTTCGGCAGTCGCGGGCGAGAATCAGAGCCTCAGCCAGCCGCACCTGCCTGCTTACCTCATTTACACCTCGGGTTCGACCGGCCAGCCCAAGGGCGTCCTGGTCACCCATGGCAACCTGGCGCATTACGCGAGCGCAGTCGCTCAACGCTTGCAAGCGAGGCCGGGCAGCCGCTGGGCGACGTTGGCGACCGTGGCCGCCGATCTGGGGCTGACGTGTGTGTTCGCCGCACTGAATGCCGGCGATCCGCTGATCCTGCCGTCAGCCTCGTTGGCCTTCGATCCGCCGGGCTGGGCTGACTTTCTCGACGAGCAACCCGTGGACTGCCTGAAGATCGCGCCTTCGCACTTGCGTGGCCTATTGGCGCTGGACGATGCCCGACGCGTGTTGCCCAGGGAGGTGTTGATCCTCGGTGGCGAGGGTTTCGATCACGCGTTGTTCGCACGGGTACGCGAACTGGCGCCGCAACTGCGCATCTTCAATCACTATGGCCCCTCGGAAACCACGGTCGGTGTGGTGTGCGGAGAAATCCTGGCGCGCGACTCGCTTGACTCGGATCGGTATCTGCCTTTGGGCCTGCCGTTATCGGACTGCCAATTGCGTATCGTTGACGGCCATGACGTGTCGGTACCGCTGGGCGTGGCCGGCGAGTTGTTGATCGGTGGCCCTCAGGTTGCCCAGGGTTACCTCGGTCAACCCGGGTTGACCGCCCAGGCATTTGGTTCGACTGCCCAGGGGCAACGTTTTTATCGCAGCGGTGACAGGGTTCGCCTGGATCGCAGCGGACGCCTGGTATTTCTGGGGCGGCAGGACGATCAGGTGAAGATCCGTGGTTTCCGCGTGGAACCCGGCGAAGTCAGCACCTGGCTCAACGCTCAGCCTCAGGTCCGCGAAGGGGTGGTGCTGCCCTGTGAAGTGAAGGGGCGCACGCAACTGGTGGCGTATCTCAGCCCTTCATTGCCAGCCGAAGAGTTGGCGAGCCTGCATGCTGAGGCCAAGCGTCAATTGCCGGAACACATGGTGCCCAGTCATTGGTTGGTGCTGGACGCGCTGCCACTGACGGCCAATGGCAAGCTGGATCGACGGGCATTGCCTGAACCGGCTGACAGTGAAGCGGCCGATGCATCCGTCCGGCCACCGAATGGCGCCACGGAACAGCGTCTGGCGCAGCTGTGGCGCCAGGTTCTCGGTTGCACGGACGTCGGGCGCGAGGATGATTTTTTTGCCCTCGGCGGTGATTCGATTCTGAGTCTGCAACTGATCGGCCTGGCTTCGCGCGAAGGACTCACGTTGCAACCGCGCGATATCCTGCAACATCCCACCTTGGCGGCCATGGCCTTGTGCATCGATGGCCGGCAGGACCCCGTGCTGCTGACTGTCCTCACGGCTTTTCGCGAGTTGCTTGAACAGCCTGGCCTGGGACCGGACGCCGACTTCTTTGCCGAGGGCGGGGACTCGATCCTCAGTCTGCAGCTGATCGCGCGTCTGCGTAAGGCTGAACTGCGGCTGATGCCCCGGCAATTGTTGGAAAACCCCAGCGCCCGACAATTGACCGGGATACTGAGCGCGTCGGCGTCTTCGGCCGTTGCGCCCACGCGCACCGCCGAAGCCCTGGAACAGCCACGCCCGCTGTCCCATGCCCAGCAGCGGGTGTGGTTCATGCAGCAGCTCGAGCCGGCTGCAACGGCGTACAACGTGACACAGTTGCTGGCGTTGCGCGGTGACCTGGACGTGCCTCGACTGCAACGCGCCTGTCAGGCGCTTGTTTCGCGTCATGAGGCATTGCGTTGCAGGTTTTTCGAAGAACAAGGGCAAGTCTGGCAGCGCCTGGATGAGACGGCCGCTGCGATCTTCAAGGTGCATGACCTCCATGACCTGGATCAATCACAACAGGCAGCGGCCATTGCCGGGGCGGCCAAGCGCGTTTTTGACCTTGTGCAGGGACCGTTGCTGGCAATCGATGTGTTTAGTGTGGCGCCGGGTGATTATCGGTTGCTGTTCAATGTGCACCACATTGCCGTGGACGGCTGGTCCATGGGCGTGTTGGTCGAGGATTTTGCGCAGATCTATCAGGACCGGACAACGCCTGCGACCACCGGCTTGCTGGCGTTGATCGAAGCGCAGCGGCGAGAGCTGGAAGGGGGGCAGGGCAGCCAGTTGTTGGGCTACTGGCAACAACGCTTGCAAGGGTTGAGCAACCAACCGCTGGAACTGCCCGACCACTGCGCGCGGCCGGCGCTGCAGGCGTACGCCGGTGCCCGCAGTGAGCTTGCCTTGCCCGGATCGTTGAGCACGGCTGTCGAGGCCCGGGCCAGGGCCCTGGGCGTCACGCCCTTTGTGCTGTATTTCGCCGCCTACCAACTCTTGCTCTGGCGTCATGGCGGGCGCAATGATTTCGCCATTGGCTTGCCAGTAGCAGGGCGCGAATCGGCCGAGAGCCAGGCATTCGTCGGTTTGTTCGTCAACACGCTGGCGCACCGGGTGCAGCTTGATCCCCGGCAAAGCCTGCAATCCTTTATCCAGGCCCTGAACGGGCAGTTGGCCGATGATCTGGCCCATCAGGCGCTGCCATTCGAGCAACTGCTGGACGTGCTCGATATCGAGCGCAGCCTGGAGCGCACGCCGCTGTTCCAGACGATGTTCAACTATCAGGCTGACCACCGCGGTTCGCGCAGCCTCGACCTGCCGGGCGTCAGCGTGGAATCACTGGCGTTGCCGGACGGCGTAGTGAGTGCCAAGTTCGACCTGACGTTCAATCTGTTCACCCAAGGCCGCGGGACGGATGCGCGCACCCGGTTGATTGTCGAATACGCCACGGCGCTGTTGCGTCCCGGCACCCCTGAACGGCTCATGGAGGATTTCCAGGGGTTGCTCGCCAGCCTGGTCAGTCTCGATCTTCAGCAGCGCTTGCTGGACATACCCCTGGGCTCGGTTGCAACCCTGGCCAGCGCAGGCACGTCCATGCCTGTGCATGGCGAAGCGGATTTTGTCACGCGCTTCGAGGTGCAGGCCGCAGCCCATCCTGATCGTATCGCGGTGTACTGCGCCGATCGCCGCTTGAGCTACGCCGCGCTGGATGCCCAAGCCAACCGCCTGGCCCACTGGCTGCTGGGGCAGGGCATCGGGCAGGAATCAACGGTTGCTTTCTGCCTGCCTCGAGACGAAAGACTGTTGGTGTGCCTGTTGGGGATCCAGAAGGCCGGCGCTTGCTACCTGCCACTCGATCCTGCTCATCCAGCGGCACGCCAGGCGCAGATTCTCACCCGGGCGCGCCCGCAATTGCTGCTCTGCGACATGCTGCCCGCCGACGTGCCTGAGTCCCTGCGCTGCTGTCTGTGGCGGGACCTGGCGTGGTCGCCGTTGCCTGCACAAGCCCCGGGATTGGCGACGACGCTTGAGCAGTTGGCTTACACCCTCTACACCTCGGGATCGACCGGGCAACCCAAGGGCGTGCAGATCACGCGAGGCAATTTCGCCAATTTCCTGCTGGCCATGGAACAGGCGCTGCCGCTGGAAAATGTGCAGCGTTATCTGGCCCTGACCACGGTGACCTTTGACATTTGCGGCCTGGAGCTGTGCCTGCCGCTGGTACGCGGTGCCAGCGTGGTGTTGGCCGATGATGCAGAGCGCCAGGATCCGCTGTTGCTTGCGCGACTGATCCAGCACCAGGCCGTGGATCTCATCCAGGCCACACCGGCCACCTGGGCGATGCTGTTGCAAGGTGATCGATCCGTTCTGGCCGGGCGTGTGGCGCTGGCCGGTGGCGAGGCGCTGGCGGCGGAAATGGCCAGCGAACTCAGGCAGTGCGTGGCCCACCTGGTCAATGTCTACGGCCCGACAGAAACCACGGTGTGGTCCACCCAGGCGACGATCAATGCCTTGCAATTGGCGGTTGCCCCGATTGGTCGTCCACTGCTCAACACCCGTTGCCACGTCCTCGATGAGCATTTGTGCGAAGTGCCTCCCGGCTGTGTGGGTGAGCTTTACCTCGCCGGTGACGGCCTGGCTCGCGGTTATGCCGGGCAGGCGGGGTTGACCGCCGAACGCTTCATTGCCGATCCGTTCAGCCAGGACGGTGGTCGTTTGTACCGCACCGGTGACCTGGCACGTTGGCAGCCCGATGGGCAGCTGTATTACCTCGGTCGTACCGATGACCAGATCAAACTGCGCGGTTATCGCATCGAACTGGGGGAGATCGAGGCCGTGCTGCTCAGCCATCCCGATCTGCAGCAGGCGGTCGTGGCCGTGCAAGGCGAGCACCTGGCGGCCTTCTGGGTCAGCCATTCGGATACTCCACCTGACGAGGCTTCGATCCGCAACTATTTGCAGCTGCGCTTACCGGCCTACATGGTGCCGACGCATGGGCAGGCGCTGGAACACCTGCCCCTTAATACCAACGGCAAGGTGGATCGCCAACAATTGCCACGCGTGCGGCAGGACATTTGCGCTACGGGTTTCGTTCAGCGCCCGCTGACGCCCAGCGAGAGGTTACTGGCCGAGGTCTGGAGGGCGGTTTTGAACCTGCACTCGGTACCGGCCGATGGTCATTTCTTCCAGTTGGGCGGGCATTCGCTCATGGCGGCCCAGGTGCGTGCGCGCCTGCGTGAACAGGGCTTTGACGTACCTTTGCGCTGGCTGTTCGAAACCCCGGTACTGGCCGACCTCGCGCAGCGCATCGAGGGCCTCGCGCGTTCCCTGGACCTGGCTTCGCTGCAGATCCCTCACGTCGACCGGCAGCTTGACCAGCCCTTGTCCTCGGCGCAACAACGTGTGTGGCTGATGCAGCAGTTGGATCTGGCTGACAGCAGCTTCAACATGAGCAGCAATGTACGTTTGCGCGGACCACTGGACGGCCATGCCCTGGAACGTGCATTGCATCGGCTGGTGGATCGCCATGCCATCTTGCGTACTACCTATCACCAGCGTGGCGGCGAATTGTTCCAGCGGATTCACGAGCAATTGTCGGTGGCGTTGCAAGTGATCGTGTCGAGCCCGGCGCAGTGGCTAGCCGATGCCCGCGACATTGCGCTGCGACCGTTCGACCTGGCCAGCGAAGCACCGCTACGGGCAATCCTGTACCGCCTGGATGAGCAGGACCACGTGCTGCAACTGGTCATGCACCACATTGCCTCCGACGGCTGGTCCGGCGCAGTGTTGGTCGATGAGCTGATCCAGGGCTACGAAGCCTACAGCGCGGGTATGCTACCGCCACACGGCAAGCTGGCGATCCAGTACGTCGACTATGCCGTATGGCAAGGGTCGCCGGCGGTACAGCTGCGTCAGCGAGAAGGCCTGGATTTCTGGCGGCGCACCCTGGCAGGCATTCCCGCGCAGGTGCCACTGCCGTTCGATTTTCCCCGTCCGGAGCGTGACAGCGGTACCGGAGCGGCCCTGGACTTCCAGTTGTCAGCGGACACGGTGGCGCGGTTGAAGGCGTTCGCGCAGGCCAGTGCAACGTCGCCGTTCATGTTGCTGTTGACGTGCTACGCCGCCGTGCTGCAGCGCGAGACTCAAGGCCGAGACTTGGTTATCGGTACGGATGTGGCCAACCGTGACCATCCGGCCACCGAGTCGCTGATCGGCTTCTTCGTCAACCTGCTGGCCTTGCGTATCCACGTGCAACCCGAGCTGAGTTTCCGTGAGCAAGCGCTGCAGGTCCGGGAGATTTGCCTGCAAGCGTTCGCCTGGCAGGACACGCCGTTTGAACGGGTCGTCGAATGCCTGGAGCTGCCACGGGTGGCGAATGTCCACCCGCTGTTGCAGACGTTGTTCGTGCTCGACAACACACCGCGCCAGCAACGCCAACTCGGCAACTTGCAGGTCGAACCCCTGGCGGGCGAGCAGCATCACTCCAAGTTCGACATGGCCCTGTTCGCCAGCGAAGACGGCGATGCGTTCAACCTGCGTTGGGTGTATCGCACCAGCCTGTTCCGCCCGGCCACGATTGAACGCTTGCGCGATGCCTTCGAATCGCTGCTGGACATGGCCCTCGGCGCGCCGGACAACCCGATCGATAGCCTGATTCCGACTCCAGAAGGAGCTGCTGCAATGTCCACGGACAATCCGCTGCAACGCAAAATGAGCAAATTGGGCAAGATGCGCCAGAGTGGTTCGCCTGTTACCCGCGAGCCCTTCGAAGCCCGACCGCTGCGCGAAGGTTCGAAGTTTCCCTTGTCGATTCAACTGCGTGACCGTGAGTTGGCGCCGGCCATCTGGGCTGAAGCTCACCGGGAACAGGTCGAAAGCTGGCTGCTTGAGCACGGTGGCATTGTCTTCCGTGGCTTTGATTTACCGACACCGGCGGCATTCGAGGCTTTTTGCCAGGCCTTGTGTCCCCAGTTATATGGCCAGTATGGTGACTTGCCGAAGGAGGAGGGCGGCAAGAACATCTACAAGTCCACGCCCTATCCCAAGGATCGGATGATCCTGTTTCACAACGAAAGTGCTCATCAACACCGCTGGCCACGCCGGCAATGGTTCTACTGTCAGACGCCCGCCACGTCCGGTGGCGCCACCCCGATTGTCGACAGCCGCCAGGTATTCCGTGAACTGCCGGCATGGCTGCAAGCGAATCTGCGCAACAAGCAACTGATGTACGTGCGTAATTTCAGTACCAGCCTGGACGTCAGTTGGCAGCACTTCTTCCAGACGCAGGAGCGCACCGAAGTTGAACGGATCTGTCGTGAGAGCAATATCCAATTCCAGTGGCGTGGCGCCAACGACCTGCACACCCGTCAGGTTTGCCCGGCGGTGATCCTGCACCCGCTGACGGGGGAGGAGAGTTTCTTCAATCAGATCCAGCTTTATCACCCGGCTTTTCTCGACGCCGATGTGCGCGAGCAGTTTTTACGCGACGGTGAATCCGCGATGCCCAGGCAGGTGTTCTACGGAGACGGTTCTGAGCTTGAATCGAGTGCTATCGAGGCCATCAACACCGCCTACGAGCGATGTGCCGTGCGCTTCGATTGGCAGCAGGGGGATGTGGTCATGCTCGACAATATGATGGCGGCACACGCGCGGGACCCGTTTGAGGGCGAGCGCAAAATTGTGGTGGCCATGGGCGAGATCTATGCGCGCGACCAGGTCCTGGCCGCCCCGGCGCAGACCGAAGAGAACCCTGCAGAGTTGAAACCATGATGGACCTTGGACTCACGCTTTCACCTCAACAAAAACAATTGGCCCAGGCTAATCCGCAGGCCTGGCGCTGGGCGTGGATGCAGTTGCCGGGCGTGCCCGAAGGCATTCTCGAACAACGCCTGCGCAACTGTGTGCGGCAGCATCAGGCGCTGCGCCTGCGGTACCAGCGCCCGCTCGGCGCCACGGGCTTGCGCCAACGTGTTGTCGAGCCCCACGAGGTGCGCGTGGACTGGCGCCAGGGACGTTCAAGTGACGGGCATGATCCGCAAGGGTGGCTGCGCGAGGCCCAGCAACATTGCCTCGCCGAACAACCCGATGTGTTGGCGTGGTTACTTGACGACCGGCTCCTGCTGGCGGTCCCGACGTACTCGCTGGATCAGCGCAGCCTGATCCAATTGCGGGAGCAGTTGCTCGGACCCGCCACGGCATTGGACGCCGAACCCATGCAGTACGACGAATACGTCGAATGGATCAATGGCTTGCAACTCGACGAGGATGCCGAGCAAGGCACACAGTTCTGGCGCAACCTGGCCTTGCAGGAGGTGCCGGGCATGCGCCTGATTGAGCGCTATGGCATCGCCAGCGGTAAGCATGCCGTTGTACGGCAGGTGCTTGCGCCGACACTGCCAGCGGCGTTGACGGCTGTGGCCGAGCGTGAAGGCGTGGCCATCGAACCCCTGGCCCTGGCCGCCTGGAGTTCATTGCTGGGCAGGCTCAATGGCCAACTGCAGGGACAGTTGGGCTTGCAGCACGATCCTCGCGATGACTATGAAGAGCTGTCGGGCGCCTGCGGGTTGTTCGAGCAAACCCTGCCGATGGTGGTGCGGATATCCGAACACAGCACCTGGATCAACCTGGCGCGACCATTGGCACGGCAACTGGAAAGTGCCGTGGGCTGGCAGGAATATGTGGGCCAGGCCCCACTGTTGCCGGAGTGGCGCGCCAGTTTCCAGGCCGGGATGCGTGTCGTGCATGCACCGTCGCTGTATGGCGTGCAGGCGCTGTCCTTCGACACCCCGGTCGAACTGCAATTGCAGCTGACGCTCGATGCCCAACGCAGTGGGGAGCTGCTGCTGGCCTATGATTGTGGTCTGTACCGTGAACAACAGATGCAGCTGTTGCTCAAGCGCTTTGCCCATTGGCTCGAGCTATTGGTGCAAGCGCCCAACGGCCTCATCGATGGCATCGATCCGCACTTGCCCGAGGATCTGCCGGCGGTGCCGACGCGTCCCGAGTTGGCGCCGGATCTTGATATCGTCGCCACTCTGCGTGAACACGCTCGGACACACCCGGATCGGCCCGCCTTGCGTTATGCGCAGCAAATGTTTTCTTACGCCGAACTCGATGCCCTGAGTGATCGTGTTGCCGGCAGCCTGCAACTGGCCGGCGTTGGCCGGGAGCATGTGGTGGGCCTGTATTTGCCGCGTGGGGCGCAGATGTTGATTGCGATGCTGGCCTGTTTCAAGGTCGGTGCTGCCTACCTGCCGTTGGACCCTCAACAACCACCGCTGCGCGTGGCCGGTATCATCGATGATGCGCAACCGACCTTGTTGCTGTACGTGGAAGGCCTGCAACCCGAGACCTTAGTCGACACGCTGTGCTGGTCGCAGGCGTGCAGCGGGCCGGTGTGCACGTCGCCGGTGCAGGGCGCGGCGCACGACCTGGCCTACGTGCTCTATACCTCGGGCACCAGTGGCAAGCCTAAAGGTGTGCAGATTGAACAAGGTCAATTGCGCCATTACGCCACGCAAGTGACGCGCGCGCTGCAGTTGCCCAAGGCCGGGCACTATGGCCTGGTGTCCTCGCTGCTCGCGGACCTGGGCAATACCGTGTTGTTTCCGGCCTGGTTGCAGGGCGGCTGCGTGCATGTGCTGGAGCAGTCCACCGTGACGGATGCCCTGGCGTTTGCCGACGAACTTCAGCGCTACCCGCTGGACGTGCTCAAAATCGTCCCTTCGCACCTCGAAGCATTGATGGGCGAACACACCGCCGCCAGTGTTTTGCCACGCCAGGTCCTGGTATTGGGCGGAGAGCCGGTCAGTGAGCGTTTGTTGAGTCGTATGGCCCAAGCGAAACCGGCCTGTCGGCTGTACAACCATTACGGTCCGACGGAGACCACCGTGGGGGTGTTGTGGCGGGCGATCGATATCGACCAGGGCGTGAGTGGTTGCGCGTTGAATCAAGTAGTGGGTGATAACCGCATCCTCTTGCTCGACGACCAGCAACGCCCGGTACCGCCCGGCCAGGCCGGGGAGTTGTGCATCAGTGGCGCCAGTGTCGGGCGCGGCTATGTGGGGGGTGTCGGCGCCAGTGCCTTTGGTACCGATCCGCTCAGCGGCGGTCGCCTGTACCGCAGCGGTGATCTCGCCTTGCGCCAGGCCGATGGCGCACTGCGCATTCTTGGGCGCAATGATCAACAGGTGAAAATTCGTGGATTTCGCCTGGAACTGGCGGAAGTCGAACAGGCTTTGCTGGCCCAGCCGGAGGTATTGCAGGCCGCTGTGTTGCTGGACGGTGAAGGCGACCACGGACGCTTGCTGGCTTTTGTGGTCAAGGATGACACCCGCCTGCAGACGACCGAGCACCTGCGTGCCGCCCTGGCTCGGCAGTTGCCGGACTACATGCTGCCCAGCGCGATCCTGGTACTCAAGACACTGCCACTGAACAGCAATGGCAAGCTGGATCGCAAAAACCTGCTCGAACGTGCCCGGCAGCGCTTGCAGAACACCCGTGTGGCGCCTGTCGGCGAACTGGAAATCGCCATCCTGGCGATCTGGTGCGAGGTGCTCGGTGTTGACGACCTGGGGGTGACCGATAATTTCTTCAATGTTGGCGGGCACTCGTTGGCGGCGATCAAAGTGGTGTCGCTGATTCGCGAACGCTTGTCGCTCGAGTTGCCGACCAACCTGCTGTTCGAACGGCATACGGTGCGTGATCTGGTTCATGGCCTGGATAACGGCAACAGCAGTGGTCCGTGGAAAGTCTTGAACGACGCGGATGCACAGTCGCCGGCCTTGCTGCTGGTGCACGGCGCGCAAGGGCACCTGCAGGCGTATCAGCCGCTGGTAGACAATCTGCGGGGTAAAGTCGCGGTCTTTGGCCTGGCCGCCCTGGAAAAGGGGTGGGCTGAGGGCGACGTGGACGCATTGTTACAGCACTATGTGGCGAGCATCCCGGTTCATCTGAAACCGCGCCCATTGGTGCTGTTGGGCTGGAGCCTGGCGTCGCGGCTGGCCTTTTTGCTGGTACCCCACCTGCAAGCCAGCGGCTTTACTGTCGAAGGGCTTGTGGTACTCGACCACGATGCGCAGCGTACCTTGGCGGGCGAGGGCGATGAAGCCGGTCAATTGATCGCGGATTTTGCGTTTTACTGTCGCAGCCACGCCCAGCCCATGGGCGAATCACTGCGCGAGCGTTTGACGGGCCTGTTGGCCGGTCAGGATTACGCCGAGGGGGTTGCCCGGTTGCTCAACGATGCCCAAGTGCGGGAGCATCTGCAATGGGAAGCGGCCGATGCTGATTTGCTCGGGTTATTGGCGCAATATCGCGCGATCAAGACGCGCTTGTATGAGCAATCCTTGCCCATCCTTGATGTACCGCTGTGGCTCTGGCGCGGTAATGCGCATGCCGATTTGCGAGCTCAGTGGCAAGCGCATAGCCGGCAAACCGTTCGCCAGTGGACACTGGACGTCGGGCATCATGAAATGCTCGGGGAGCCGCGACTGGTCGAAAGCCTGTTGCCCTTACTGCTGGAAACCTCTGCCAAGGTGGTGCCTGCCTCATGATGTTATTGAAAGAACTGTTGCACGACGCTCGATGGCGGATTCTGCTGGCGATTCTGAGCAGCGCCCTGAGTGCGGCAACCAGTATCGGCCTGATCGGCTATATCAACCGCAGCCTGGAGCAGGGGCTCGATGATCTCGGCCGGGGGCTGTTGCTGTTCGGCGGCCTGCTGATCCTGTTGTTCATCAGTGGTGTGACCTCGCAATGGTTGCTGGTACAGATCGGGCATCGTTTGGTTTACCAGCTGCGCCTGCGGCTGGTGGCCAAGGTGTTGGGCACGGCCCTCGAGCGTATCGAACGGCTGGGCAGTCCCCGTATCTACAACGCACTGACCAAGGACGTGACCACCGTCGCCACGGCGTTCAAGCAACTTCCGATCTCCTTGTACAACGGTTTACTGCTGTTGGCGGGGCTTGCCTACATGGCCTGGCTGAGCGTGCCGTTCTTTTTCATGACCCTCGCGGTGATTGCCCTGGGGGTGGGGCTTGATGTATTGCTCGGGCGCAAGGTCAAGACCTTGATGCAGGCCGTACGACAGCAGGACGACCAGTTGACCGAGCAGTTCGAGGCCACGATCCAGGGGCGTTGCGAACTGGGCCTGAGCCGCGAACGCCGGCACCTGCTCTATGAACA
Source organism: Pseudomonas sp. GQ91 (assembly GCF_059758795.1). Classification (NCBI taxonomy): domain Bacteria; kingdom Pseudomonadati; phylum Pseudomonadota; class Gammaproteobacteria; order Pseudomonadales; family Pseudomonadaceae; genus Pseudomonas; species Pseudomonas sp. GQ91. The sequence continues at coordinate 328,069 of NZ_JCAXED010000001.1, read as the reverse complement.
CCGGCTTGAACCTATCGCGCGGGCCTCGCTGGAGGCGTCGGTACGCGCCGACACCCTGTGGGCGGTGAACCTGAACTGGACGACATTGCTGGTGTTCGTGCTCATCGGTACGCTGTTCTTTCTCGGCCAGGGCCTGGGGTTGCTCAGTCAGCAGGTGGTGGTCGGTTACGTGCTGGCAATCATGTTTTTGCGCACGCCGATCTCGATGATCCTGGACGCCATTCCCGCAGTCATTCGCGGCCATGTTGCCTTGCAGGCCATCGATGCGCTGGCGCTGGGTGAGACGGTGCAGTTCAAGGCACCCGTGCAAGCGGCGCAACCCTTCAGCGAGTTGCGTTTGTCCAACCTGCACTATCGCTATCCGGGCCAGCGTGACGAATTTGCGTTCGAGCTGGGGCCGATCGACCTGTCGATTCGTCGCGGGGAGCTGATTTTCATTGTCGGCGGCAATGGCAGCGGTAAATCGACCCTGGCCAAGCTGCTGACGGGGCTCTACGTGCCCACTTCGGGGCAGGTTTCGCTTAACGGTGTGGTGCTCGATGCCAGCACCAGTGAATGGCACCGCGAGCATTTCGCTGCGATTTTTGCCGACTTCTATCTGTTCGCCGATGTGTTGGGTGAGGCTGGCAATCATGAAGGCCTAGAGGCCCGGGTGGATCACTATCTCGACCGTCTGGGCCTGGCCCATAAAGTCGAATTCGCGGCCGGGCGCTTGTCGACAACGGCGCTGTCCCAAGGCCAGCGCAAGCGCCTGGCGCTGTTGTTGCTCATGATGGAGGGCCGGGAAGTGTTTCTGCTGGACGAGTGGGCGGCAGATCAGGATCCCGTGTTCCGCCATGTGTTCTACAACGAACTGCTACCCGAGTTGAAGGCGGCCGGTAAGACGGTGATTGCTATCACCCATGACGACCGTTATTTCGACGTCGCCGACCGGGTCTATCGTCTCGACTACGGACACCTTGTGGACTACGACCGAACGACAGAGAAGCCTTTTCAATTGGCGAAATGAGGTAGCCGTCAAACGGCCTGCTCCTGCTGTTTGCACTCATCGAGGGGGCAACTGCTGCAATAGCCGACGCCGGCAAGGCGGTAGCGAATGCAGCAGATGCGCCTCAGGCGCTGCGGCTCTTGCTCGCCGATATCCTGATAACGCACGGGGGCAAACAAAGGATTGCGTCGGCCGTCGGGGCGCAGGCGAGCGCTCAGGATTTCTCTGGCCGGTGCGGTGCTGCGCGCGTCGGCCAACGGGTGCAGGTCGATACGGCTGGTGACGAACTCGAATGTATTGCCGGCATTGCTCCAGAACAACCGCGGCGACGCCCGGGAGACACTGACCAGGGTTTGGATGACGGGGTCCAGATGCTCCTCGATCAAGGTATGAAATCGCTCGAAAGCCGTGCAGGGTGGCAAGGGACGGCCGGCATCGGCCAAGTGCAATGCCCGTGGCCGGGAGTCATCGCCCAGTTGCACGCCGGTGTCGGCAAGGGCAAGTGGCAGGTCGCAGTGCTGGAGCAGATTGGCGGCCATCACCGGTGCCAGGAACGTGCTGAAGTACCATTTGGACCACAGCGATACCAAGGCCAGGCGCTCATCGGTTTGGTAGCGTACCTGCAGGTCATCGACGAAGGCACTGAAATGCTCGCGCTGGAAGAACCTGTCTGCGGGCACGTCCATGCGCGGATGGCTGCGCAGTTGCAGCTTTTCACCGTGTTCGGCCAGAGGACCGGTGAACAGCGGGGCAAGGCTGGGAATCATCGACTCATCCGTGGACCGCGAATTGAGAGAAGTTATCGTTCAGAGAGGTACGAAGTATAAACAGGGCGCGACTGTCTTGCGACTGTTCATCACGGGCAAGGAAATGTGAGAACCGTGCCTGAATTTTAAAAAATTAATGAGAATCGCTACCATTAGTATTGTATCGTAGGACTTTCCCCGTCATGCCAGTCAAGGAGCAAGCAATGAGTTTGGACAGCCCGGATACGCGCTTTCTGGTGGTCGTCAACGATGAAGAGCAGTACTCAATCTGGCCGGATTATCGAAGCGTGCCCAACGGCTGGCGCACGCTGGACATGACGGGCACCAAGGAAGAGTGCCTGAGCCATATCGAAAAGGTCTGGACTGACATGCGCCCGCTGAGCCTGCGCCAAGCCATGCAGGAACAAGGGCAGGGCTGATTCCCCGCGCCAGACTTTTTACCTCAGGGACTCCCTATGGACAGCGTCGAACCTCGTCTTTCTTCCAGCGCAACCTTTACGCTGGAACACTTCCGTCAGCAAGCCCCGCGGGAACTCAACGCCAACCCGTATCTTCAGCGTCAGGCGGCCCGCGAATCGAATGCCCGGTCTTATCCACGGCGTATTCCCTTAGCGTTGCAAGAGGCCCACGGCCTCTATGTGCGCGATACCCAAGGGCAGTTGTTCATGGATTGCCTGGCGGGGGCGGGGACTCTGGCGCTGGGGCATAACCACCCGGTGGCGATTGCGGCGATGCGTCAGACGCTCGACTCCGGCCTGCCCTTGCACACCCTGGACCTGACCACACCGGTCAAGGATCGCTTCGTCGATGACCTGTTCAATGCGCTCCCGGAACACTTCGCGCGTCACGCGCGTATCCAGTTTTGCGGCCCGACCGGTGCGGATGGCATCGAGGCGGCCTTGAAACTGGCCAGGACGACTACCGGGCGCAAACCGATTCTGTCGTTTTCCGGCGGCTACCATGGCATGACGCTGGGCACCTTGAGCCTGATGGGAAACCTGGGACCGAAAGAAGCGTTGGGTTCGCTGATGGCCGATGTGCAGTTTCTGCCTTACCCCTATGACTATCGCTGTCCGTTCGGCATCGGCGGCGAGGCGGGTATCGACGCGGGCCTGCATTTTATCGAGCAATTACTCAGCGACCCGGAGTCCGGGGTGCTGCCCCCGGCCGCCGTCGTGGTTGAAATCGTGCAAGGCGAGGGTGGCGTGATTCCGGCGCCTATCCGCTGGCTCCAGGGCCTGCGCCAATTGACCCGCAAGTTTGGCGTGGTGCTGATCATTGATGAAGTGCAGACCGGCCTGGGTCGTACTGGAAAACTGTTTGCTTTCGAACACGCAGGTATCGAGCCTGACATCCTCGTGCTCTCCAAAGCCATCGGCGGCGGCCTGCCGTTAGCCGTGATGGTGTACCGCGAAGAACTCGATACCTGGAAGCCAGGCGCCCACGCCGGTACATTCCGCGGCAATCAGATGGCGATGGCGGCGGGGGCCGCGACCCTGTGCCATATCATCAGTGAAGACTTGCCGGGGCATGCCGATGTCATGGGGCAACGACTGATGGGACATCTGCGTGGGTTGCAAAACGATTTCGCGTGCCTGGGCCAGGTCCGCGGGCGGGGGCTGATGGTGGGTGTGGAGATCGTCAGCGACACACCGAGCGATAATCGCGTACCGCTAGCGGATACGGCCCTGGCCCAGGCCATTCAGCGCCAATGCCTGCGCCTTGGGGTCATTCTTGAGCTTGGAGGGCGCCATGGTGCCGTTGTGCGGTTCTTGCCGCCGTTGATCATCCAGCCTGAAGAAGTCGATTTATTGGTTGAGGTCTTCCAGATGGCTTTGGTTGAAGCGCTGGCAGAGGTCAAGCAAGGGACGTTGCACATCGCGTGAAGGGGCGCTCTTTTGCTCTTGATAAACCCAGAAAAACTCCAGAATTAAGTCTTTTCCTACTGTTTCTTAAGCAAAGTCGCGCTCTTCAGCGCGGCTATGGTTCGCGTCATGCGTTAAAACTCGGTTATGACCGTTACCCCGGCCGTCTCGAACCGGTCCATATTCGTCAACGCATCGATGGACTGCTCCAGGCTGATAGTTTTACCCACGAGTTTTTCAGGCGCCAGCTTGCCTGAGGTGATCATCTCGAGCATGGCGTCATAGCGATGCGCTTGCATCCCGTGGCTACCGTAGATCTCAAGTTCGTGCGCGATAACCTTGCTCATGGGGATGGCCGGCGTGGCGTGATCAGCGAGCATCAGCCCGACCTGGACGTGCTTGCCGCGACGGCGCAGGTTATTGATGGAGTTGAAACACGTGGTTGGGTGGCCCAATGCGTCCAGCGATACGTGGGCACCGCCCTGAGTGATTTCCAGCACGGCTTCGGTGACGTCCGCGACGCACTGGGCATTCAGGGTGGCGACAGCGCCGAGCGCGCGTGCCAGTTCGAGCTTTTCCTGGGAGATATCGATGGCGATCACGTTCGCGCCAATGGCTTGGGCGATCATCACGGCAGACAGACCTACTCCTCCGCAACCGTGAACCGCTACCCATTGACCGGCGCTGACTTTGCCTTGGTCAACGACTGCACGGAACGAGGTGGCGAAGCGACAACCCAGGCTCGCAGCGGTAGCGAAGTCCATGCGCTCAGGCAGCGCGACCAGGTTCAGATCGGCCTGATGGATACCGACGTATTCGGCAAAAGACCCCCAATGAGTGAAGCCTGGCTGGAACTGCATGTGGCACACCTGCTGATTGCCGCTGTTGCACTCTGCACAAGCCCCACACCCGCCCACGAACGGCACGGTCACACGGTCGCCGACTTTCCACCGGGTGACGTCGTTGCCCACCTCGGCCACGATGCCCGCCAGCTCATGACCCGGTACATGCGGCAGTTCAATGTCGGGGTCATGACCTTTCCAGCCATGCCAGTCGCTGCGGCACACCCCGGTGCCAAGAACCTGGATAACCACACCATGACGTTCCGGGGACGGATCTGCCACGTTCATCAGGCGCGGCGGCTTGGAAAAGGCTTCGTAGACGACTGCTTTCATTAAAATTACCTATGTTTGGATGGGCGATGCGACCTATCTCCAGCACCCTTCGGTGCAGATCCAGCCGGCGACCCGTGCTGAGTCATTCGGCCTGTTCGTCACCCTCGACTCGCTTCGAAGCGTCACGCGCCAGGCATTTCCATTATGAATGAACGCCTTGAAATTACCCTTCAAGTTGCAATTGACGAACCGCAAGAATTGAAATTAACTTTCGTTTTTCAGCCTGAATATGAGGAATTACTTCATGATTGAGCAGCTTGATAAGGTGGACATTGCAATAACGGAACGCTTGCAGCGCGACGGCAAGTTGTCGAATGTCAAGCTGGCCGAGCAGCTTTCCCTCAGCGAAGCGTCCTGTTGGCGCAAGCAAAGACGGCTTGAAGAATGCGGCGTTATCGAGGGATACCAAGCCATTCTCAATCGAAAGAAACTAGGGCTAGGCCTGAAGGCCTTTGTCCAGATCTCGTGCACTGATCACAGTGAAGAAGCCACGGCAACGTTTGAAAAGATTATTCAGGCGGCTCCACAGGTACTGAGTTGCCATAACACAACGGGCGAGGCGGATTTTTTACTTGAGGTAGTTGCACGGGACTTGGACAGCTATAGCCGCTTTGTCGAAAAAGTACTCAGGAAGCTCCCTGGCGTTTCAAGTATTCGCTCGAACCTTTCCCTGCGAGAGATGAAGACCACCAATCGACTGCCCGTCACCGAGCTCTTGAGTATCTGAATGCTGTCAGGACAGGCGCGAAGATGATTTCCCTCGGGCTGGTGCTGCTAGCCAAAGGAGGAGGCCACTGTTTGACTTGGGCGGGAGTGATTTCGAGAGCGGATGCTTGGGCATGGAGCTGGGGGGCATCCTTTTCAAACCATCCAACGCCTATAGGCTCTCAGGGTCGCCGAAAAACATTTTGACTGGGCTCTAGGACAACATTCTCAGGCAGAAAAATTTCAAATGCGCTCCCAATTTTGCTCCCGGTTGCATCAGATCTGCGAGCGATCGCGAGTGGCGATTTCTGACAGAGACCAAGATGGATTCGGATGGTTTTCAGTGTCACGCCACATTTGATCTGGAAGGAGCAGCAGTCCAAATGAAAGCCAGGCTTCGTTCCTACGTTATTGACTCGCGTGGGAAGAGCAATAATGCATGCTCCATGCTGGCAAGCTTGATCTGGGTTTCCGCATACTCATCGGCAGGCCAAGAGCCATGCACAATCCCGCACCCAGCGAACAAATGACAGTTTTTTGCGGTGATCAGCGCCGAACGTAGAGCTACCAGGAAATCTCCATCGCCCTTTGAGTCCAGCCAGCCCACAGGGGCCGCATACCAGCCCCGGTCGAAGCCTTCGTGGCGACGGATGAAATTCATGGCTGTCCCCCTTGGCAATCCACCCACCGCCGGCGTTGGGTGCAGTGCCTGGATACCGTCCAGCAAACGCTTGTCTGGGTTGAGTTGCGCGGTTATCGGCGTGCTCAGGTGCTGCACGGTGGCCAGCTTCAGCAGGTGGGGGCATGACGCGGCCTGGAGGTCGTTGACCTTGTCGTCGAGGGCTTGGGTGATGGTCTGCACCACCAGTCGATGTTCATGTTGTTCCTTGGGGTCGGCCAGTAACCGTACACCGATAGCGTGATCCTCGTCGGCGGTAATGCCACGTCGCGCGCTGCCTGCCAGGGCATGGGTGGTCAGGCGACCCTCCCGACAACTGAGCAGTCTCTCGGGGGTGGCCCCCATGAAGCAATGCTCGCCACGGTGCAGCGCGAACAGGTGGGACGCGTTGCGACGTGCGTGCAGTCGCTGCATCACTGCACCACTGTCGAGGGGCGCGTCCAACTGATACTCGATATGCCGCGCCAACACCACTTTGTTCAATTCGCCGCCTGAAATGGCCTGCAACGCCGTATCGACCTTACCCTGCCATTGATGGGAAGGCAGCGCGTTGCGTTCGACGACGGCGGGCGCAGTGGCCGTCGAGGCGGGCGGGTTGAGCAGTTGCGCATAGGCGGCCAGGCTGTCGCGGGTCAATGCCGCCGGGTCGCTGTCGGGTTCGACCACCCGCTGGCAGCGCAGCCAGCGGCCATCGGCGTCTTCGCTGAGCAGCCAATGGGCCAAGTGAAAGCTGGCGTCGGCGAAGGCGGCCCACTGCGGCGCGCAAGGCCGCTGTTCATCGAAGCGCATGCCTCCCAGCAGCAAAGGTGCCTTGGGCCCGTCGATCACCGCATCGGCACACAAGGCGAACCATTGGCGGTCCACCTCGAGCATGCGTTGGGGGCCGCTGGCCTCGATCTGCCAAGCGCAGCCCAGACCGAACAGTGTCAGGTCCGGCGAGTGCGCGCACCAGAAGAACCCTTGCCGATGGGCTTCGTAAAGGGCCAGCGCCTCCAGCGTCGGCGCGGTATGCGCGGCGACGGCGATGATCGGCCGTTGATACGCCACCGCACGCTGGTGCGCAGCCTGGAACACCTTGAGCAACTCGGCCGCGTTCATACGACCTTGCTCTTTTTCTGCAGCCAGAAGGCGGTCTGCTCGGCGATGTACCAATGGATGATCTGGTTGAACAATCCCTCGATAAATTCACCGTCCAGCCCAAGCGCCTGTGCCCATTGCCGGCGCTGCGGCAACATCGCCGCGACGCGCTCCGGGGCAGCGATGCTGGCTTGGTCGGGCTTGAACGCGGCGGCGGCCTTGACGTACTGCATGCGCAAGCCGAGGGCGTCGATGATCTGCTGGTCGAGGCTGTCGATGGCATGACGAATGTCCGAAAGGCCAGTGCAGTGTTCCGGGGTTTTCATACCGAGTCTCCCTGAAGGTAGGCGGTGCGTTGCAACAGGTGATGGATCACCGGTCGCGGCTGATGCTTGAGGTAAAAGTGGTCGCCGCCGAACAAGCGGATATCCGGGGTGTGGTCGCTGAGGTCGGCCCAGGCGCGGGCCTGCTCAAGGCTGACTTCCGCGTCATCGCGGGCCAGCAGCACGTCGAGTGGCGCTGCCAAGCGGGCAAGCTGCTTCGGACGCCAGGTTTCGATGGCCTGGTAGTCGCTGCGCAGGGTCGGCAGGAACAGCGCACGCAGTTGCGGGTTGGCCCACAGGCCGGCGGCGTTGGTGTCTTGGCGCAGGATGTCGGCGACCAGCGCGGCGTCGTCCTGGCGGTGCAGGTCACTGGGCGGTTGCCGGTGTGGAGGCGCGTGGCCCGAGACGAACACATGGGCGGCTCCAGAACCTGCCGCTTGCAGGCGCACCCCCACGGCGTAGGCGAGGGCCGCGCCCATGCTGTGGCCAAACAGCAGCAAGGGCCGGACTGGCAGCGTTTGCAGCGCTCCGGCAATGTGCCCGGCCAGGCCGTCCAGGCACGGTATATGCGCTTCGTTGAAACGCTCTTCACGTCCCGGATACTGCACCGCCAGCAGGTCGATATCCCCCGGCAGGTGCGCCAGCCAGGGGCGGAAAAAACTCGCGCTGCCCCCGGCATGGGCCAGGCACACCAGGCGTGCCCGGGCCTGTTCGCTTTCTCGCAGCACGCGCAACCAGGGCGATGCAGCGCCGCTCATAGCGCCAGCACCTGTTCCGCCAGGACCTTGCGGTTGACTTTGCCCAGGCGCGTCAGCGGGAATTCGCGCAGCACCTGCAAGCGATCCGGCAATTTGTAGGCGGCCAGCCCGCGTTTGCGCAGCCAGGCGTTGATCGAGGCCAGGTCGACCTGCTCGCCGTGGGCCAGCACACAGGCACAACTGCGCTCCCCGAGCAACTCGTCGGCCAGGGCCACCAGCGCCACATCGCGAATCAGCGGATGGCCGAGCAGCAGGTTCTCGATCTCTTCCACGGGGATTTTCTCGCCACCGCGATTGATCACATCCTTGCTGCGTCCCTCGACGACCAAATGCCCCTCGGGCAGGCGCCGCACCAGGTCGCCGCTGCGGTAAAAGCCGTCGGCGGTAAACGCGCGCTGGTTCTGCTCGGCGGCGTTGTAATAGCCGCGAATGGTGTAGGGGCCGCGCACCAGCAATTCACCGACGGTGCCGGGCGTCACCGGCAGGTCGTCGGCGTCGACGATGCGGATCTCGTCGTCGATGGTCAGCGGCAACCCCTGGGTGTCGAACACCAGCGGCTGCGGATCATCCAGTGGTGTAAAGCACAGCAAACCCTCGGCCATGCCGTACACCTGTTGCAGATTGCAGCCCAAAACCGGGCGGATGCGCGCGGCGATCTCGGCCTTGAGCCGGGCGCCGCCGACCTGCAGCCATTGCAGGCTGCCCAGGTCGTTATCGGACCATTGCGCGAATTCCAGCCACAGCAATACCAGCGGTGGGATCAGGGCGGTGTGGGTGATGCGTTCGCGCTCGATCAGTTCGAAGGTGGTGTCCGGGCTCGGTTCCGGCGCCAGCACCAGGGTGGCACCGACACTGAACACGCCCAGCGCCCCGGGGGAGGCGAGGGGGAAGTTGTGTGCCACCGGCAGCGCGGCCAGGTAGCGGGTATCGGCATCGAAACCACACGCCTGGGCCGCCAGGCGCGCATTGCACGCGTAGTCGTCATGGGTGCGCGGGATCAGTTTGGGCAGGCCGGTGGTGCCGCCGGACAACAACAGCACCGCCACCTCCCGCGAATCCGGCTCAGGCAGTTCGCGCGGGCTGGCGACACACTGCGCCAGCGGCACGAACTCCTCGGCTGCGCCGACCACCCATACCTGTTGCAGGCTCGGCACTTGCTCACGCAATGTGCGCGCCAACGGGCGATAGTCGAAGCCCAGATGCTGATCAACCACCACATAGGCCACCGCCTGGCTGAGGTGCGCTAGGTGCGCGAGTTCATGTTCGCGATGGGCCGGTAGCGCAAACACCGGGATGACGCCCAGGCGCAGCAGGGCGAAGGTCAGGCTGAAGAACTCGGCGACATTCGGCAGTTGCACGAGCACCCGCTGGCCGGCAACCAGCCCGCGATCGGCGAGGCCGGCGGCCAGGCGGTCGGCCTGTTGGTCGAGTTCGGCGTAGCTCCAGCGCCGGGCGTGGTCCACGAGGGCCTCTTTGTGCGGCGTGCGCCGGGCCTGCTCGCGTAGCAGTTCGCCCAAGGGGGCGCCACGCCAGTAGCCTTGCTCGCGGTAGCGGCGGATAAAGTCGTCGGGCCAGTCAGTGCATCCATCAAGCATGGCAATCTCCTAGGGCAGTCGCGCAGCCCAGGAACTGGGCGCCGTGCAAATTCAACGGGTGCGCAAGGCCGGTGATTTGCACCGCCTGTACGCCGGTGTATGCGGCCGGTTGTAGGCGCAGCAGCGGGTCATCGCCGGCCAGCAGGTTGAGGGCGGTGTGATCGTCGGGGTGTACGCCCAGGTGAATCGCGGCCAACCCGGTGGCGCCATTGGGGTGGACCCTGCGCTCCGGGTGTTGGGAGGGCGAATAGGGCGTGACCAGGAATGGCAGGCGGTCATGGCGCGGGTACACGAAGCGAAAGCGCGTCTGGCTGCCATCGGCGCAGGTGCGCCGCCAGTTCACCGTGCGCCCCATGGGCACGCCACTGGCCGCCAGGCCCTTGAGGCGTGGTGCCAGGGCTGGGTCTTCGCACAGCAGGGCGAGGTCACAGAAGCCTTCGCCCTGGGCCGCCCAACGCAACATGCGCCGTCCGGCACCCCGGCCGGCGAGGCAGTCGATGGGCCACTTGAACAACCAGGCATGGCGCGGCGTGGTCAGCAGCTCGATGATCGGCCCCTGGCTGAACCAGATGTGCGCGTGTTGTGCGTTGGCTTCGGCGGTGGCGTAAGTGACCTCGAAGCCGGCGGCGCGGAAATTCGCCACGGCCTGGTGCAAGTCGCGCACCCACAGCAGCACATGGCTGCAAGCGGAAGGGGATGAGGTAGTGTTCAAAACGGCAGGGCTCCCAGCAGTTGGGCGGTGTCGTCACCGCAAGGGGGTTGCACGACCGTGGCACGGGCGTAGAGGTCGGCCAGTGGCAGCACGCGCGGCACGGACGGTTCAATCAGCGTGGGCATGCCGATCAGGCTGTTCATTTCTCGCCAGGCCATGGACACCTCAGTGGCCCATACACCGCTGCGCAAGCGCCGCGCGGGGTCGTCGATGTCACGACACAGCTCGCCGAGGGCGACAGTGACGGCATCGGGCCAGACCTGGTTGAAGACTTGGTGGTAACTCGCCGGGATCTGCGGATCGAGCACCACCATCGTCGGCCCGGCCAGGTGTTCGCTGCCCGGGCCGGCCATGATCAGACGATCGGTATTGTCCCGTGGGGCATGCAGGCGCGGGTTCCACAGCACCGGGCCGTGGGTGTCGGCGAGGCTCAGCACGCCGGCTTCGCAGCCGACTTCGAGGCGATGCAGCAGGAAGGAATGGTTGTCCGGATCCTGGGGGTGCACCTGGTTCTGGATGCGCAGGCTAATCGGCACACCGTTGAAACTGGCGTTGAACCGCGTGAAGGGTTGCGCCTCGACCCCGGCGGCCGGCGCTGCGAACACCCAGGGCCGCAGGCCTCCCGCCAGGCGCCCGAGAATATCCAGCAGCGGATAGGCCACCTGGCTGTTGCAGGCCGCGTCGATATACGCCAGCCCCTGCTGTTCGCGCAGGTACTCGGCCACCGCGAGAAAACGCCGGATCGCGAGGATATTCGGGTACAGCGTGTTCACCGCATAGGCCGCCTGGCCCTGACGTGCGGCCTGCATACACGCGGCGATTTCGCGGTGGTGCACCGGGTGTTCCTGCAACACGTGGATGCCACGCCGCAGCAGTTGCTGGGCCAGCTCGCTACCGGGGCCACCGGTGGCGCCGGAGCGCACCACCACGCAGGCAATGTCGATGTCATCCGGCATCTGCTCGACCGCCTCGTATAGCGGCACGCGATAGTGAGCGGCGCAAGCGCGTGAGTAGGCATTGCCACGTGACAGGATGCCTGCCAGTTCATAGTCGGCGCGGGCGCGCGCCAGGGCTTGCAGGTAGATACGGCCAAACGCGGTGCCCGCGACGATCACGCGCTTGCGTGCAGGGGCGCGGCTCATGACCAGGTCACCGGCAGGCAGTGGGCGCCGCGAAAGAACGTCGCGGTCTTCCACTGCACCTCGCCGCAGCGTTGCAGGCCGGGCAGGCGCACCACCAGGGCGTGCAGCGCCTCCTGCAACTCCACCCGCGCCAGGGCCGAGCCGATGCAGTGATGCAGGCCGTGACCGAAGCCGAAATGGCCGCTGGCATCCCGTTTCAGGTTCAGCGCCTGCGGGTTTTCAAAGCGTGCCGGGTCATGGTTGGCGGCGCCGATGGAGGCGAATACCGGTTCGCCCTGGCGCACCAAGGTTTCACCCACCTGAATGTCTTCCCGTGCGTAGTGCACAAACATCGCCGCCGAGGCCAGCGGGATGTAGCGCAGCAGCTCTTCGACCGCCTGCGGTATCTGCTCGGGATCGGCCTTGAGCTGTTGCCACTGCGCGGGGTTGTCCAGCAACACCTGGAGGAAGTTGGGGATCTGCGAGGCGCTGCCTTCGTAACCGGCGACCAGGATCGCAATGCACAACAGCAGCAATTGCTCCTCGTTGAGGGACTCGCCTTTTTCATCGGCCTGGGTCAGGGCGGTCATGAAGTCATCCCGCGGTTCGCGTCGACGTTCGGCCACCAGGCCTTTGATGTACGCGGTTAGTTCGCCCAGTTGACGTTGGGTCTGAACCGCGTCCTCGGCGCGGGTCGACAGCAGTGAATCGTTCCACGCCTTGAAGCGATCACGGTCTTGCACCGGCACACCGAGCAGCTCGCAGATCAGCGCCAGGGGCAGTGGCAAGGCGTAGTCGTTGACCAGGTCGGCAGGCGGGCCGGCGGCGAGCATGCGGTCGATCAACTGGTGGGCGTAGTCTCGGGTGTGGGCGCGCAGGGCTTCGACGCGGCGCCGGGTGAAGGCCTGGGCCGCGCGCGAACGGATCCGCGTGAGTTGCGGCGGGTCCATCATCACGATGCCACTGGCGATGCGCGAAAAGGCACGCGGGCTATCGTCACGGCGAAACGCCTCGCTGCGGCTGAAGCGCCGGTCGCCCAGCACCAGGCGCACATCGTCATAGCGGGTGGCGAGCCAGGCAGGGGTGCCGATGGGCATCTGGATGCGCAACAGGCCTGGTGCCTGCAGGGCATGACGGTAGGGCTCGGCCAGCTTCAGGTCGGTGAAGCGGTTGAAGGGGTAGGCCAACGGGTTCATGGCAAGTCCTTGGCGATGCTGAGGTCGGGCAAATGATCGAGCAGTTCAAGCTGCAGGTCGGGGTCGTCGAGGTGGGCCGCCAGTGCGGCGCGGCTCAGGCGTTGGGCCGGCACCTGGGCGACGAACACGCGGTGGCCCAGGCTCGCCAGCGGGTGTGTGGCGGCGGGCAGGCTGCGGTTGCCGTGGAACCCGGCCCGGGCCAATGCGCTTTGCCACTGCGCCAGGTCGAGGAAGGTGGCGCTGCTGAGTTGGCGCTCGTCGCTGGCCTGGTTGAGCATGAAGGCCTGGGAGGCCATTACCCAGAACGCCTCCTGGGTCGGTTCGCTGAACACCAGCCAGCCGCCCGGTTTGAGCAAGGCGAGCAGGGTGGCCAAGGAGCGTTCGGTGTCGCGGGCGGCATTCAGCACGCCACCGGCGACGATCAGGTCCCAAGTCTGGCTTGGATAACCCTGTGCCAGGGCGGGGCGGTCGATATCGAACACGCCGTGGCGCACCCACGGCCAGTCCTTGAGCCGCTCGGCGGCTTGCTCGCTGAAGTAGCGCGACACGTCGGTGCACAGGTAGTCCACGCTGGCATTCGCCAAAGCGGGCAACACCGCCTGGGTGGTGGAACCGGTGCCAGCACCGACTTCCAGCACGTGCAACGGCACACCGGCCGGCTGGCGTGCGGCCCAGGCGCCGAGCCAGTGGGCAACGGCGCGGTGCTGGTATTGCGCCGCCAGGCTCTCGCGGTACAGCGCCGCCGCACGTTCGGTGCGGCCTTCGGGAAACAGCAGGTGCACCGCCGCACACTCGCCGCGCATCAACGACGGCAACTGGCGCGCATTGTCCCGTGCGTAGTCGAGGGTGCCGCTGCCGCCGGTGTTGCGCGCCCAGTCCACGCTCAACTGCGCCCAAATACCTTCGAGGGCGGCATCATTCCAGGCGCTCGCGTCGAGGGTGGGCTGCAACCTATCTGCGACTCGCTGCAACATACCTTGGGATTGCAGCACAGCGAGCCAGCGCGCAATCAAGGGGCGGTGACCGGGGGCAATGCCGGCCAGCGCCAGGCTCCGGGCCACGTCATTGAACGGCGCAGGCAGCAGCCCGCAATGCTCCAGCCCGTTGAGCATTGACAGCAGCGCGGCGTGGCCGAGTCGATCATTGAGGCGTACCGCCTCGGTCAGTTGTGCAGCGTCAAACTGCTGGTCGAGTGCGGCTTCGGTCGCGGCCAGATGATCCTCTACCGACGTGACGGCACAGGCATGCGGCACCGCGAACAGGGTTTGGCCATGCAGCGCGACGGCACTCACTTGGGGGTGGTCGAGGGCGCGCTCGCGCCAGCGCTGATGTGCGCGCTTGACGCTGGCCAGGTCACGCCATTCGTCCTGAACCTGAGTGAAACCCTGCACGCGGCAATTGAGTTGGGCGGCTGCCCGTTCTGCCAGCGGCCAGTCGCCCGGCCGGGTGCTGATAAACACCACCTGCTCCAAGTGGCTGAGGTCGCTCAAGGGCAGGGCGGGGAAATCCAGCAGCCGCTCCAGTTGGTCGGCACCCATCACCACCACGCCGGGGCGCTGGCGTTCGAGTTCGGCCAGCAGGCGTGGTGGGGCCAGGTGATGACTGCCCAGATCGGTCAAGGCCGGCAAACGCCACGGGTGGTGACCGAAGGGCAGATCAATCAGCAGGGTGTCGACGTTCATCGTGAAACTCCTGTGGCATGGAACAGACGTTGCCCGGCGGCGGCCAACGGATCGGTCGCGTCGGGCCATAAGTCGAGCAACTCGAAGCCCGCGACGTGCAACGCCTGGCGCCAGGCGTCGGGCGCCATGAATACCTCGTCGTTGGCCCGCAGTGGGGCGCCGGCAGGCGGAGACAGCAACAGGTGCATAAAGGTGAGCATCGCCGGGTTGTCGGCGATGGATTCGCTGAACAGCAAGGTGCCGCCGTCGCGCAGGCAGGCGCGGATTCGCGCCAGGCTGCGCGGCAGGTCGCGGGCGTTGTGCAGCACGTTGCCGGCGATCACCAGGTCCTGGCTGCGGGGCTCAATGCCCTGTTCGCTGAAGTCGCGATCCAGGTCGAGCAGGCTGAATTGCAAGCCTGGCTCCAGGCGGAACTGGCGACGAGCCGCGCCGGTAAACAAGTAGCTGAGGTCGGTGAAGCGATAGGCCTTTTCGCGGTCTTCCAGGACTCCCAGTACAGCGCGGGTGGTGCAACCGGCGCCGCCGCCGAGTTCCAGCACCTGCAACACCTCGCCGGCCGCACCGGCTTCCCGCGCACGGGCCGCCAGCGCCTGGTTGATCGCGGCGGTGAAGTGGTTGTGCTGGTACGCACCGAGTACCGCCATGGGGTCCCCGGCGAGCACCAGCAAAGGCGCCAGGGCAATATGGTCGCGCAGCAACTCGGGCAGGCACTCGATGACCTGGGCATGCACGTGCGCCATGCTCGGCGGGAAGCCCAGTTCGGCATACAACCCTGGCAAATCGCCGACGGCTGCCTGCGGTGGCGTGCCGTACCAGGCAAACCGTTCAGCGTCTTCACGCATGGCTCCGGAACGCGCCAACGCCGCCAGCCAGCGCCGCACAATCCAGGCATGGCGCGGTGCCGTGCCGAGCGCTTGGTTGAGGTGTTCGGCTGTTCGCCAGACCTGCACAGGCAAGGCTTGGGTTTGCACGAGCACGCGGGCCATGACGCCCAGGCTCAGTTGTTCCAGCGCGTTGAGGGCGGTGTTCATAGGCAACCTTCTTCAGCGTGTTGCAGGTGTTCGAGCGGGTGGTGCAGCAGGTTCAGCGCGCGGATCGCCTTGGTGCGTTGCAGGCGTTCAAGACTGGCGGCGGGCGGCAAAGCGTGCGCGGCGTAATGGCAGCCGGGGAGGATTTCGCCTTCGAGCACACTCACTACCGTGGCCGCCGCCATGGCGCCGGTCAGTGGCGCATTGCCCGCGCCGCTGAATACCAGGCTGCGGGTGCACGCTTGGCCGTCGCAGAGGCCATCGAGTTGCAGCAACAACGTGACGAAAGGTGCCTGGCCACTGAGGTCCAACTGGCTGGCCGTGCATAAGCGTTGCACCGCTTCGGCACGCGGCAGGTTGTGCGCCTGGTCGAGGGCCTTGAGCACATGCCCGTCGGTCATCACGTTGAACCACTGGCCAGTCTCCAGATGCAGGTCCCTGGCCAGGCGTTCGCCTTCGAGGTTCAAGTAGGGCAGCACGTGCACCGGGCCGGGGAAACACGGCAGCAGCACATCGCGACGGCGCCTCAGTCTGCGGCTGCAACGGCCGTTGTGCCAAGCCGCCAGGGGCTCGCTGGAGCCGTCCACCGCACCTTGCAGGAAGTCGTCGGCGGCCACCGCGGTGAAGTGGTCACGCAGGCCGAAATAGCTGGTCAGGCCCTGTACCCGAGTGAATCCCTGTGCAGCCAGCCAGCGCGGCAGCAGGCCGGTGAGTCCCGGTTGCAGGCCCGCGCCAAGCACCGCGCTACGCCCGCGCCATAGGGCCGGGTCGAGGTGTATATCGCCGGCTGCATCGACGTAATGCGCATCGGCTTTCAAGGCGGCCTGCGCGGCACGGTCCGCCACGCGCCAGGACGGGCCGGCGCAGTTGAGCAGCACGTCGCAGCCGCCGGCGAACCTGGCCAGGGCTGGCGTGTCGTTGAAGTCCACGGCCGTCCATTGCAGCCGTGCATCGGGCCATTGCTGCTGGAGCCGCGCCAGGCAGCGCGCGCCGTTGTGCGGATCACGCCCGCCCAGGCGCAGATCGTGCAGGCCCAGGCTCAACATGGCCTGCGCGCTGGCCAGGCCGACGTCGCCACTGGCGCCCAGCAGCCCGATCAGCATGGCTGGGCCTGCGCATTCAGGCGCCAGCCGCCGACGCGCTGACGGTCATGCCAGAACCCGGCGTAGCGGCCATTTAGACCGAGCAAATGCGCATGGGTGCCGGACTCCACCAGGCGACCTGCGTCGAGCACCAGGATCTGGTCGGCGGCCATGATGGTCGGCAAACGATGGGCGATCACCAGCACGGTCGAGCTTTGCATCAGGCTGCGAATTGCCGCTTGTACAAAGGCTTCGTTGTGCGGGTCGAGCGCGGCGGTGGCTTCATCCAGCAGCACGATCGGCGCGCGTTTGAGCAACGCCCTGGCCAGGGACACGCGCTGGCGCTCCCCCCCGGACAACGACGCGCCGCCTTCGCCCACTGGCGTGTTCCAGCCCTGGGGCAGGCGCGCGACGATTTCATCGACGCCCGCCAGCCGTGCCGCTTCGGCGACTTCGCGTGCACTGGCGTCCGGGCTGCCCACGCGAATATTCGCTTCGAGGCTGTCGTCGAACAGGTACACGTCCTGCATCACCAGCGACAGTTGCGCCATCAGCGCCTCGCTGGACAGCTCGCGCACGTCCACGCCGCCGACCTTGACGCTGCCCGCCGTGGTATCGAAAAAGCGCATCAGCAAGCGGGTGACGGTGGTCTTGCCCGAGCCCGAAGCGCCGACAATCGCGGTCATCGAATGGGCCGGTGCGTTGAATGTCAGATCGCGCAACACCGTCGGGCCACTGGGGTAGGCGAAGCTCACGCATTCGAAGGCCAGGCTGCCGGGCGCTGACAAGGGTTGGCTGACGGCGGGTTCGGGCAGCGGCGGCTCACGCAGGATTCCCACCAGATGATCCAGGTCGTTCCCGGCCATGCGCAACAGGCCGCTGCGCGCCGCGGCTTCGGCCAGTGGTCCCACGAACCGCGCTGTCAGGGCGAGCAGGGCGACCAGTTGGATCGCGTCGATTTCACCGTGGGCCGCCAGGGCAATACCCACGCCCACCAGCAGTGCGAAAGCCAGTTGCACGGTCAAGCCGCCGGCGAGCAGCTTGGGAAAGGTCTGCGACAGCATGGAACCGCCCGCCAGCTTCTGCGCGTGGTTGGCCGCCTGCAACGGCGCGTAGCCGTCCTGGGTGCGACCAAACGCGCGCAGCACTTGCTGGTAGCGGGCGAATTCCACCACCCGGTTGCCGGCCAGGGTCGCGGCGGCTTCCACCCGCGCATCGTTGCTGCCGATGGCGGCGGCCGACCAGCGATGGGTGAAATAGATCAGTGGTGCACACAGCACGGCCGTCAGGCCCAGGCGCCAGTCGAACACGAACAGGGTCAGCGCGACCGTGGCCGGCACCACTACCCCGGACACCACCGGCCCCAGGTAATGGGCAAACAAACCGGTGACCATCAGCGTGCCGCTGGTGGCGCTGCGCGACAGGCGCCCGACCTTTTCCGGGTTGAACCAGCCAAGCGGCAGGCTGACCAGGTGCCGGCCGAGGCGATCATGCAAGGTCGTCAGCACCAGCAGGGCCAGGGTAAAGCCCTTCATGGCCTGCTGGTAATGGGCGAGGCAGGCCAGCACCGCCATCGCCGCCAGGCCCGCCAGCCAGGCCAAGGCCGTGGGCAGATCGCCGGCGAACAGCGCGTGCAGGATCGGCACCAGCAGCGCCACGGCCAGGCCTTGCAGCACGGCACTGGTCACCAGCCACGCAAGGTAATGGTAGAGGCGCGGGGCATGGGCCGGGCCCAGTAAGGTCACAAGGCTGCGGATCACAAGGACACCTCCAAGGCCGGGATTTCGGTGCCCGCTCGCCACAGTCGGGCATAGGCGCCGTTGGCTTTCAGCAATTGCTCATGACGGCCGCTTTCCAGCACGCGGCCCTGGTCGAGGACAACGATCTGGTCGACCCCGCTGATGCTCGCCAGGCGATGGGCAATCACCAGTACCGTGCGGCCACACGCCAGGGCCGAGAGGGCATCCTGGATCAGCGCTTCGGATTCGGGATCGGCGTGGGAGGTGGCTTCATCGAGGATCAGCACTGGCGTGTCGGCCAGCAGGGTACGGGCGATGGACACACGTTGCGCCTCGCCACCGGAGAAGATCGCGTCTTCGCCGATCACCGACTGATAACCCCGGGGCAGGGCCTGGATACGCGCATGGATCTGCGCCGAGCGCGCCGCCGCCTCGACCTCTGCATCGCTGGCGTCGGGGCGGCCCAGGCGCAGGTTGTCGGCGACCGTGCCGTGCACCAGTTGCGCGTCCTGCAACACGAAGCCCACGTGTTGATACAACTGGCGCGGGTCGATCTCGCGCACATCGGCGCCGCCCACACAGATGCGGCCGGCGTTGACGTCATGAAAGCGCGGCACCAGCTTGGCCAGGGTCGACTTGCCGGCACCGGACGCGCCGACCAATGCGGTCACGCTGCCGGCCGGGCAGTGCAGGTCGACGCCCTTGAGGATCAGGTGCTCGGCGTCGTAGCCGAACTGCACCTGGTCAAAACGGATGTCGCTGCCCTGGGGCTGTACGCAGGCCTTGGGCGCGGGCAGTTCCTCGACGTCCAGCAGCGCTTCGATGCGGTCGGCCGCCGCCAGGGCGGTGCGCTGGGCGGTGAGGCTCTGATTGATCACCAGCAGCGATTGTGGGATGACCACCGCCACCAGGGTTTCGGCGAACAGCTCCAGCGGCGTGATCCAGCCGTGCGCCAGCAACAGGCTGCCCACCCCCAGGCTCACCAGCAGGATCACCGGCACACTCAAGGCCATCGAGGAAAAGGCTTCCAGGCGCAGCAGCGGCTTGACCCAGCTGGCGTACTGCTCGCTGAACTGGTTGACCGCTTGCTGATAGCAGCGATGAGCCTGGCCGACCTGACCGAACGCCTTGATCACGGCAATGCCGTGCACGAACTCGACAATCGCCGCGCTGACCCGGGTCATGCTCTTGTCCAGCAACTGCATCTTGGCGCCGAAGCCGCGCATCATCAGGGTATAGGCCACCGCGTAGATGGGCAGCGTCAGCACCGCCAGCAGCGCCAGTCGCCAGTTCAACGTGACCAGCCACAGCAAGCCCGCCAGCGGTGTAACGATGGCCGCGGTGAGTTCCACCGCATGATGGGCGATCAGGTGGTGCAGGTCTTCGAGGTCGTCCTGCACCACCTTGCGTACGGCGCCGGAGGTGGTGTCGGTGTACCAGCCCAACGGCAAGCGCCCGAGTTTGCGCACCATGGCTTCGCGCAAGCTCGATTGCAGGCGATGGTCGGCCACATGGGTCAGCCACAGCGCCACGCCACTGGCCATCCACCCCAGGCTGAGGGCGATCACCACCAGCGACGCCCACAGCCAGAGGGTGTGGCTGTCGGCGCTACCGGCCAGCAACAAGCGGCCCAGTTCGGTGAGGCCGATAAAGGGCACCAGGTTGACCAATGCGCCGAGGGCGGCGAACACCACCCCGAGACGGATCAGGCGTTTGACCGGGCGTTTCAGGGTATCCAGGGCAGTGGTCATGAGTCTTTCCGAAGGGCCTCGAGCAGGTGCGTGGTGACCGTGTGGACGTGGGGCGGTTCGATCACGCTGAAGTGGTTGCCGGGTACGTCTATCAGCTCGAAGCGGCCCAGGCAGGCGTCTTCCCAGAACGGCGCCGCCAAGTGGCCGACGCCGCCGGTGATGCCGAACGATTGCTGCTCCAGGCAGCGCAGGTAGGTCATGTTGCCGAGGAACGGCGGCGGGTCGAACCGCGCCGCACGCATGCTGTGGCGGCACACGCGGAACAGGGTGGGCACCAGCTCGGGGCCGATCGGCACCCCGGCCTGGCCCGAGGCCAGGCGCGCGTACTCGGCCAGGCGTTCTTCCTGGCTGCGCGCCGATTGCTGCCGTACCGCCAGCGCCAGCGCTTCCAGCCCCGGATCGCCACTCAACGCGGCCATGGCCCCGGCGGGCACGCGGCGATTGTCGCGGGCCATCAGCAGGTCGATGGCGCGGTACACGTCGTAGTCTTCGATGTGCGCGCCGAACACGGTTTTCACCGGGTCCAGGTTCAGGTTGGGCACGAAGATCGCCTCATAGGCCAGCTCTTCGTCGGTGTCGATGAACATCGGAATGCTGTCGATCAAGCTCAGGTTGACCACTTCCATACCGCGTTCGAGCAAGCGCCGGGCAACCTCGGTGGCCAGCAGCCCGCCGAGGCAGTAACCGATCAGTTGGAAGCGTTGATGGCCGTCGGCGATCAAGCGCTCGGCGTAATCCTGGGCCACGCTCTCGATCAGGCGCTTGGGCTCCAGCGCCAAGTACTGCGCGGTGTCGGCCACGGCAAAGCCGATCACCGGGCCGGCCTGCTGGTTCGCGAGCGCGCGGCCCAGGTGCTGGAAATAATCCAGGGTACCGAGGGCGGCATGGAACATCACCCGCACCGGGCCGACCTCACCACCGCCAAACGGCACTACCAGCGCGTTGCTGCTGGACGAGCGCTGCACCTTACCGCTGGGAGCAATCACGCCCGGCTTGATCTCGCCTTGATTGAGCAGGCGCGCGAGGGCAGCGACATTCGGCTCGTTGAGCATCTGGCGCAGCAGGGTGTCGTAGCTCAGGCTTTGGGCCTGGGGCAGTTGCTCGCGCAATTGGCCGGCGACGCGGGCGAGGATCAGCGAGTCGGCGCCTTTTTCGTAGAAACTGTCGTCGACGCCGATCTGCGCCAGCCCCAAGGCATCGGCCCACAGGCGGCACAACTCGGCGGTGAGCGGATCGCTCGGCGCTTCCTGGCTGCTGGAGGCCTGGGCATCGACGGCGGGGCGCCAACCGCCCAGCATCTTGCGGTCGACCTTGCCGTTGGCGGTCAGCGGCAAGCGGTCGAGCACTTGCAGGTGCGCCGGCAGCATGTACTCCGGCAGGCGCTGGGCCAATGCCCGACGCAGGCTGTCGACACTCAGGCGCTGCACACCGGCCTTGAAGCGGGCGGCGAATACCTGCATGCCGAGGGCAGCCAGCGGGTGGTCGGCATGGGGCAGGGCGGGCAGGCATTCGCCCCCGAAGGCCTTGACCCGCGCCTGCCAGATCTCGGCACCGCGCAGGCCACTGCGGCCCTGGTCGTGGTCGCCATTCACCGGCGTCATCATGAAACCCTGGGTCAGCAGGATCGGTGGCCATTCGCCGGTGGGTTCGCTGAACACCAGCCAACCGCCGGGACTGAGCAATTCGGTGATCTGGCCAAGGGCATTGTCGATGTCCTTGACGCTGTTGAGCATGCCCGCGCACAGCACGATATCCACGCTGTTGCTGGCCAGCCCTTGTGGCCGGATGTCCTGGTCGATGTCCAGCACGCCGTAGCGCACC
Source organism: Pseudomonas sp. GQ91 (assembly GCF_059758795.1). Lineage (NCBI taxonomy): Bacteria > Pseudomonadati > Pseudomonadota > Gammaproteobacteria > Pseudomonadales > Pseudomonadaceae > Pseudomonas > Pseudomonas sp. GQ91. The sequence goes on along the minus strand of NZ_JCAXED010000001.1, from coordinate 306,005 downwards.
CAGGCGTGTTCGGCAAAGCGCTGCTTGGCCGCCGGCAGGAAAAACGCGGTCATGTCGGTAAACAGGTAATCGACTTCCAGGCCGTCGAGCAGGCCGATGACCGGCGCGCTGGTGGCGCCGGTGCCGGCGCCGATTTCGAGGATACGCAGCGGGCCGTCGCCTTCATGGTGGGTGGCCAGGCGGTTGATCAGCGCGCCGATGCTGTGGTTGTTGTAGCGCGATACCGCATCCCCGCCGTACAGCTGCAATGCCAGGTCCAACTGACCTTGGGGGAACAGCAGGTCGAACGGGTTGACCTCGCCCTTGAGCAGTTGCGGCAATTGCCACACATGGTTGAATTGGTAGTCGAGCAGCGCCTGGCTGCACAGGCCCGAGGCGACTGCCTGTTCCACCCGGTCCCAGGCCAGCGTCGGGTTGGGCGCGGCCTGCGCCAGGCGATAGCGCGCGTGTGTGTGGTGCAGCAGACCGGCTTCGCACAACGCGCCCAACCAACGGCGCACCAGCCAGTGGTGACGCGGCGCGGCCTGCAAGGCGTGCAGGATTGCAGCGGCGTCCGGTTCGGCCAGTTCGCCGCTGAACAGCCCGGCCTTGAGCAGCACCTCCAGCATCGAACTCAATGCAGCGGCACTCAGTTCAGCCTGATACTCGCGTACCTGCTGCGTATCGAAGCTGCCGACCTGGCTGTCGGCATAGCGTTTGACCGCCGTGAGCAGCGACGGGCCTGGCAGGGGCTCGGGTTCGACGCGTGCGGCGGTGACGAACGCCAGCAGGTCTCCACTGACCAGACTGACCGCGCTGTCCACACCCGGGATGGCGAGCAGTGCGGCCTCGACCTCACCCAGTTCCACCCGATGCCCGCGAATCTTCACCTGGCCGTCTTCACGGCCGAGGAGTTCCAATTCACCCCCCGGCAGGTAGCGGCCACGGTCACCGGTACGGTACAGACGCTGGCCGTCGAGCGGGTGAGGAAAGAAGCGTGCGTCGCTCAAGGCCGGATCGCCCAGGTAGCCCTGGGCCAGGCCGACACCGGTGATATACAGGTCGCCCGGCACCCAGGTCGGCGCATCGCGCCAGTGGCTGTCGAGTACCCGAAAGCCTTGGTTGGCCAACGGCAGTCCGTAGGGAATGCTGCGCCAAGCCGGGTCAATGGCGCCGATAGAGTGCAGGTTCGACCAGATCGAGGCTTCGGTGGCGCCGCCCAGGCCCACCAGCTTCAGGTCGGGCAACAGCGCCTGGAGTTGCGGCGGCAGGTTCAGCGGGATCCAGTCACCGGACAACAAGGCCAAGCGCAGGCTGTCCAGTGGGCGGGGGGCGGCGTGCAGGTAATCGGCGAGCATGTGCAACTGTGCTGGCACCGAGTTCCACAGCGTGACCTGATGGCGCTGCACCAGCTCGGCCCAGTGCGACGGGTCGGCACCGCGTGCCGGGTCGGGCAGCACCAGGGTTCCACCCACGGCGAGGGGGCCGAACAGGTCATACACCGACAGGTCGAAACTCAGCTGCGCCAGGCCCAGTACACGGTCATCGGCGTTGACCTCGAAGCGCCGGTTGATGTCTTGCACGGTATTGAGCGCGGCGCGATGGCTGATCATCACACCCTTGGGTTCGCCGGTGGAGCCGGAGGTGTAGATCACGTAGGCGAGGTCATCGGGGCTGCCCTCGAACCGCGCGAAATCCGCACCTGCCGGGGGTAGCCGGTCCACTGCATGCCACTGCAATGCCTCGGGCAACGGCGTGTGTGGCTGTGCCAGGGAGTGGCCCAGCACATGCCGCACCTTGGCATTACGCAGCACGCGGTCGCGGCGTGCGGCCGGGGCATTGCTGTCCAGGGGCAGGTAGGCCGCTCCGGCCAGCAACACGCCGTAGGCCGCTACCACCTGGTCGAGGCCCTTGGGCATCAGGATCGCCACCGGTTCCTGCGCGTCGCACCCTGCCTCACGCAGGGTTGCGGCCACGGCCAGTGCGCGTTTGGCAAGGGCGGCGTAGGTCAGGCTGCCACTGGCGTCGATTACCGCCAGGGCGTGGGGATGTTCCCGGGCCATGGCCAGCAGGCCGTCGTGCAGGCGGCCGGCGGGCAAGGGGCCGGCAGTGGCATTCGCCGCCAGGCGCTCGCGTTGTTGCCAGGTCGGCAGCGGCACTTGCACCGGATGGTCCCAGGCTGCCGGGTCCAGGGCCAGCAACTGCAATTGGGCGACGAAGGTCTGATGCATGTCGTCCACCAGGCCGTTGGGGAACACGCCCTGACGCACGTCCCAGTGAATGTGCAGGCCGTTGGCGTCATCCAGCACCTGGCAGTCGAGGATGACTTGCGGAGTCTGGGTGATGCCGTGGCCAACCCGGCGTTGACTGGCCGGCGGTGCCTCAATCCCCAGGCCGATGGCGCTGGTGAATACCACCGGCATGGCGGCAGCTTCACGCCCGCGGCGGCGACCGATTTCGCGCATCACCTGGATGCCCGAGAACAAACGATGTTCCAGGTCGGCAAACAATTGGCTGCCCAACTGGCGGGCCTGGGCGGTGAAGTCCTGGCCCTCGGGATCGTTGACCTGCAACAGGCTGACCGAGGTGAAATCGCCCACCAGGCGATCCACCTGCGGGTGCAGCGGCAGGCGGTTGAGCAACGTCAGGTTGAGGCTGAAAGCGGGCTGTTGGCTCCAGCGCTGCAAGGTGGCGGCATAGGCCGCCAGCACCACGATCGATGGGGTGAGGCCGCGTTCGCTGGCAGCGGTTTTCAGGGCAGCCCATGGCTGTGGGCCGAGCTGCGCCGAGTGCCGTTGAAAACGTGGCACGCGGGTGTCCTCGCCATTCAGGGGGGCCGGCAGTTGTGGGGCGGCGGGCAAGGTATCGATGCGTGCCAGCCAGTAGTCACGGTCGCGTTGGTGGCGGCTGCCTTCGAGCAAACTGCGTTCGGCCAACAGATAGTCGCGGAAGGTGATGTCCAAGGCCGGCAAGGTTGCCAGGGGATCCTGCAGCAACTGCTCCAGTTCATTGAACAGCAGCTGCGCGCTGGCCCAATCGGCGATCAGTGAGTCCATGGAAAAGTGCAGCGTGTCGCCGTTGTCGCTGCGGCTCAGGCGCAGCTCGAACAGCGGCCAGACCTCGGTAGGGTAGAGCTGCTGCTCCATGGCCTGGCGAATCTGTTGCACCGCGTGCTGGTGCTGCTCGGGAGTGACGCCACGCAGGTCGGTGATGGCCAGCGAATAGTGGGCGACGTCGGCCAGCACGCGCTGCGAGCCTTCACTGGCGATCACTGCGCGCAGCATGTCGTGGCGGGCGATCAGGCGGTTCCAGGCCTGTTCCACCTGTTGCGGGGCCAGTGTCGGCCAGCTCAATTCCAGGTAGCCATGGCAGGCGACATTGCCGTAGCCGAAGGACGATTGGCGGCCCAGCAGGTAGGCGTTCTGCACATCGGTGAGGGGGAAGGGGGCGTGACGCTGCGCCGGGTCGGCCTCCACGAGCGGGCGTTCCTGTGTCTCAAGCAGGTGCAGGATCTGTTGCTTGTGTTCGCGTAGTTGCGCCAGGCGCTCGGTGTCGAGCAACCCCTGGGGCGCGCGGAATTTCAGTTGTCCATCCTGGGGCCAGAGTTCGACACCCAGGGACTTGAGTTCGCTTAGCAGTTTGGCGGCTGGCATGGGTACAGCTCCTGGGAAAAAAGGAGATTGCGCGGGCATCAGATAACGCCTTCTTCAACGGTGTGCGGGGCGGGCAGGCGTTCGAGGGTCTGCGCCACTTCCAGCAGGCTGGCGGCACCGAACAACTGGCCCATGGGCAGTTCCACACCAAGGCGGCTGCGCAGCATTTCGAGAAAACGCGTGGCCAGCAGGCTGTCGCCGCCCAGGCGGAAAAAGTTGTCGTGGCGCGAGACGCTCGGCACCTTGAGCAAGTGCTGCCAGAGCTCGGCGATCACTTGCTCGCCGGCGCTCAGTGGTTGTTCATCCACCGCCACCCTTGGCTGAGCAGCGGCGGTCAAGGGCGCAAGCAGTGCACGGCGATCGACCTTGCCGTTGCTGCTCAATGGCAGGCGTTCCAGAACCAGAATCCGTTCCGGGCGCATGTAGGCCGGCAGGCATTGCTCCAGGTGTTGCGCCAGCACATCGGCGCAGGTGCTGGCAGTAACGGCGGCCATCAGTCGATTTTCGGCGACCAGCGCCACAGCGCTGCACACGCAGGGGTGGCGGACCAGTGCGGCTTCGATTTCGCCCAGTTCGATGCGATGACCACGGATCTTCACCTGGCTGTCGGCGCGCCCGAGAAACTCCAGCAGGCCATCGGGGCGGTAGCGGCCGAGATCACCGGTGCGGTACCAACCGTCGACAAAACGTTCGGCATTCAACTGCGGCGCGTTGCGATAACCGCGCGCGACGCCGGCGCCACCGATCCACAATTCCCCCGTGACCCAGTCCGGGCAGTCACGGCCCAGAGCATCGACCACCCGGTAGGCCTGGTTGGCCAACGGCACGCCGTAAGGGATCGAACGCCAGCCCCGCAGCGGCTGTTGCACCTCGAAGTGGTTCGACCAGATCGCCGCTTCAGTCGCGCCGCCGAGGGCGATAAAGCGGCAACCGGGGGCCTGGCGTTGCAGGCGTTGCGGCAGGTCGAGGCCGATCCAGTCGCCGGACAGCAGCGCGACCTTCAGATCCAGGGGCTGGCGGTCTTGGGCGTTGGCTTCCAATAGCATGTCGAGCAGCGCCGGCACGCTGTTCCACAGGGTCACGCGGTGCTGTTGCAATGCCTTGAGCCAGGCGCGTGCATCGCGGCGCTGGTCTTCGTCGATCAGCACCAGGGCGCCGCCCACCGAGAGCAGGCCGAACAGGTCATACACCGACAAGTCAAAGTCCAGCGCCGACAGGGCTAGGCCCCGGTCGGTGGCCTGGATGCCATAACAACGGTTGATCTCGGCCACAGTATTCATCGCGGCGCGGTGGGTGATTTCCACGCCCTTGGGCTGGCCGGTGGAGCCTGAGGTGTAGATCACATACGCCAGTTCATCCGCCGCGAGGGGCCGTGGTGCCGCCAGCGGATCGGCCTTCAGCGCGGTGGACGGCTTGAGGTGTTTGACGCCGGGCAGTTGCGGGTCGTGCTCGGCGAGCATCAGGGTCACGCCTGCCTGTTGCAAGATGCGCTGGCAGCGTTGCAACGGCTGCTCGACACCCACCGGCAGGTACGCGGCGCCAGCCGCCAGAATGCCCAGCACACTGGCGACCTGCTGCGGCCCCTTGGCCAGGGACACGGCCACCAGGTCGCCGGGTGCGACACCTGCGTCCATCAGGCTGCGGGCAATACGCAGCGCACGGTCGGCCAGTTCGCCATACTTCAGCGTGCCGTGTTCACCCCATAACAGCGCCGTGCGCTGCGGAGTATGGCGCGCCTGTTCGAAGAAGCCTTTGTGCAGCGTCGGGTCGCCCGGCACGCGGTCGACCGGGGCATTGAGCTGGGCACGCCGACGCACCTGGACCTGGGGCAGCAGGTCAGGTGGAGCGCTGTCCCAGACGTGCTCGGCCAGCCAGTTGAGGCTATGCAGGTAAGTGTCGAACATCGCTTCGACCAGGCCTTCGGGAAACAGGCCGACCACATGGTCCCAGTTCAGGGCGATGCCGCCATTGGCTTCGACGACCTGATGATCGAGCCATACTTGCGGGGTCTGTGTCAGGCCGAACACCTGGTGGGCAAACGGGCCGTCTACCGGCGCCGCCGTGCCATCCGGCACGCCCAGGGCACTGGTGAACACCACCGGCATGCTCACCTGTTGTTCGCCATTGCCCCGGGCCAGTTGGCGCAGCAGACTCACCGAACCCAGGCAACGGTGCTCCAGCGCCTCGCCCAGGGAGTGCTGGGTACGCCGTGCGCGGTCGACCCAACGTTCACCCGCCACCGGCACATAACCGAGCAGGGTCAGCGACGTGAAGTCACCCATCACCTGGTCGATCTGTGGGTGCAGGGGACGGCGATCGAACAGCGTGAGGTTGAGGCTCAGGTCCGGGCGTGCGCTCCAGCGGCCGAGGGTTTCGGCGAAGGCGCAGAGCAGCACCGCCGAGGCGGTCAGCCCATGTTGCTGGGCCTTGGCCAGAATGGCCTGCCAGGCGCTGGCGTCGATCTGCCCTTGCAGGCGTTCAAAGCGTGGCCGGCCCAGGCTGGCGGGGTCGGCGGCCAGCGGCAATTGCGGGTGGGGCGGCAATTCGGGCAGGCGTTCCTGCCAGAAGCGCTGCGCGGCGTGCAGCTCGGCAGGTGCTGCGACGCACTGCACTTGGTAATCGCGGAACGACAGATCCAACGGTGCCAGCGCCAGGTCGGGCTCACGGTACAGGGCATCGAGTTCGGCGTAGAAGCGCAGGATGCTCAGGGCATCGAGGATCAGGTTGTCCAGGCTGATCGCCAGGCGTGTATGCTGGCCGTGACTCACCGCTTGCACATCGAACAGCGGCCATTGGTCTGGGGCGAACACGCGATGGGCACAGTGCTCGCGCAGGTCGTCGAGACTGGCGTGGTCCTGGCCGATCACGAAGGCGGGTACCTGTTGCAGGATGCGCGCCTGGCCGGTGTGATCGAACACAGCGCGTAGCATTTCGTGGCGCTCGATCAGGCGCTGCACTGCGCGTTGCAGGCGCGGCAGGTCGAGGTCCTCGACATCATATTCACGGTAGAAGTGGCAGCTCACGCCCCCCAGCACCAAGCTGGGGTCGCGGCCCAGCCAGTACGCCTGTTGTACCTCGGTCATGGGGAAAGGCGCGTGGCGTTGCGCCAGGTCTGGAACAAGGGTGCGCCGTGGTTCGGCCTGGGCCTGGTGATGCAAGACGGCACAAAACTGCGCCAGCACCGGTTTGGCAAATACCTGGGCGATGCGTGCGCCGCCCAGCCCCTGCTCGGCGAGCAGGCGCGCCAAGCGGGTGGCACTCAGGGAGTCACCGCCCAAGGCAAAGAAGTTGTGCTCGCGGTAGACCTCGCCACAGCCGAGCAACTGCTGCCAGGCGCGGGCCACCTGCTGTTCGATGACTCCGCAGGGCGGCGTCAGGTTGGCCTGCTGCGCGGGGCCGTGCTGGGCGAGCCAGGCGTGCAGGGCCTTGCGGTCAACCTTGCCATTGCCGGTCAAGGGCAGCTGCGCGCAGCCGAGGATGAACGAGGGAATCATGTACGCCGGCAAGCGTTCGGCCAGGCCCGGCAGGTCGATTGGCGCGGGCTGCGCGCCGCCGTGCGCCAGGCGTACCACTGCCGCCAATTGCTGACCGCTCAGCAACGCCACGGCGTGCTCCACGCCTGGGCAGGCCAGCAGTGCCTGTTCGACTTCGCCGGCTTCGATGCGGTAGCCGTGCAGCTTGAGCTGGAAGTCGGTACGCCCGAGGAATTCCACATTGCCGTCAGGGTGGTAGCGCGCACGGTCGCCGGTGCGGTACCAGCGTAGGCCTTGATAGTCGACAAAACGCTCGGCGCTGCGTACGCGGTCGCCGCGATAACCCTCGGCAACCCCGGCGCCGCCGATCCACAGTTCACCGGCCACCCAGTCCGGGCAGTCATGGCCCTGGTGGTCGACAATGCGCAGGCTGACATTGTCCAGCGGCCTACCGTAGGGCAGGCAGTGCCAATGCAACGGCTGGCCGGGGAGGGCTTCGAACAGCGTCGAGTGGATCGCCGCTTCGGTGGCGCCGCCTAAGGCCATGAAGCGACAGCCCGGCGCCTGGGCCCACAACCGTGGTGCCAGGTCCGGGGCGACTTTGTCACCGCCCAACAACACCGCACGCAGCGGCAGACGGGCGTCGACCGGTGCGCACCCGAGCAACATGTCGAGCAGCGCCGGCACGCAGTTGAGCACGCTGGCGCGGTGCTGCAAGGCCAGTTCACGCCAGCGCTGGGCATCCCGCTGCGCTTCGGGCTCGATGCCAATCACCGCCGCGCCGGTGGACAGCGCGGCAAACAGGTCGAACACCGACAGGTCGAACTCCAGTGCGGAGAGCGCGAGGATGCGATCATCGGGGGTCAACTGAAGGCGCCGTTGCAGGTCTTCCACGGTGTTGGCGGAGGACAGATGGCTGATTTCCACGCCCTTGGGTTCGCCGGTGGAGCCGGAGGTATAGAGGATGTAGGCCAGGTCGCTGACCGCGCCGGGTCGCGGGAAGTCCAGCGCGGGACCGGCCGGCGGCAGGGCTCTTAGCAGCAACCGCGCGCCCGACCCGTCACAGATTTTATGACAACGCGCTTCGGGCTGGTCGATGCCGATCGGCAGGTACGTGGCGCTGCACGCGAGAATGCCCAGCACCGCGACGACCTGTTCGGGCCCCTTGGGCAGTTGCAGCGCCACCACATCGCCGCGCTGAATGCCTTGGTCTTCCAGGTACGCCGCCAGTTGCAGGGCACGCTCGGCCAGCTCGCCATAGCCGATGACTTGATGATTGCCATGCAGCAGCGCGGGCAAAGTGGGCCTCAGGCGTGCCTGGGCAAAAAACGCTTCATGCAGGCGCTTGACGGGCAGGGCGGCACGCTGGCCTTGCACGGTTCGGCGCACTGCCAGTTGCTCGGCGGGAATCAGCGCAGGGGGGGCCTGATGCCAGGCCTCGGGGTCAAAACACAGGCGTTGCAGCAGGCCGGTATAGGCTTCGAACAAACCATCCAGCGCACCGCGGGCGAACAGCCCTTCACGCGCATCGAGGTTGACCAGGATGCCGCCGTCCAGCTCGGTAACTTGCGCATCGAGCCACACCTGCGGGCCTTGGGAAATGATCCATGCCGGCTGGCCGAAACTGGCCTGTACGCCCTCGGCGAACAGCTCTCCCAGTCCTAGCGCGCTGGTGTACACCACCGGTGCCAGCACCTGTTCACCGCGTTGGCGGGACAGTTCGCGCAATACTTCCAGGCCGGAAAACGCACTGTGCGCTACATCGCTGTGGAAGCGGCGTTGGAGGGCCGTGGCGCGTGCGGCAAACGTGCCGGCGACCCGGCCGTCCCAGGCCAGCAGGATGGATGAAGTGAAGTCCCCGACCAGGCGATCGACGTCGGCATGCAGCGGGGTGCGGTTGAACAATGGCAGGTTGAGCAACAACTCAGGTGTGTCGCACCAGGCACCAAGGGCTTCACTGAACACTGCCGCCAACGCCATGGCCGGTGTGAGCCCGTGCTCCCGTGCCTGGCGTTCGAATGCCTGGCGTTCGGACGGAGGCAGCCAATGGTGACGACGGCGGACCTGGCGGTCATCGCCCTGGGGCTTGATCGGCAGGCTCGGAGCGCCGGGTAATTGATCGAGGCGCCGTAACCAGTAGTCGCGCGCCTGTTGGCGGCGATCACGCTGTTCGGCGCTGGCCTGGTCCTGGCGCAGGTCGGCCAGGTAGCGGACAAAACTGTAATCCAGCGCGGGCAGGGGTTGTTGGCGGTACAACTGCACCAGGTCGCCGAGCAGGGTACGCAGGCTCAGGGCATCGGCGGCGAGCATGTCGAGGTTCAGGTGCAGGCGGGTGCCGTCGGGCAACAGCGAGAGCTGGATATCCAGCACCTGACCTTGTTCCACGGCCAACTGACGGTGGGACAGTTCGGCACGCAAGGCCGCCAACCGTTGCTGCACCTGTTCGGCGCTGGCCTGGCGCAGGTCATGCACCGTCAGCCCCGGCCAAGGGCTGTGCGCGAGGATCTGCTGGCGGCCGTCATCGAGAAACTGCGCACGCAACATCGGGTGCCGCGCGAACAGGGCCCGCACGGCCGCTTCCAACCGTCGCGGGTCAACGTCGTGGCCATCAAACTCGTTATAAAAGTGCGCGGCCACGCCACCCAACTGTTGGCCGGGGGCGCGACCGATCCAGTAGGCATGCTGCATCGGCGCCAGTTCGAACGGCAGGCTGTCATCGGTAAAGGTGCTGACGGGCGCAGGGGCTGCGGACGCCGTATCAAGCAGGGCCAGCCAGGCACACAGGCGCGGGTCCGCCACCAGGTCGGCGAAACGCGCGGCCAGGCCCTGGCGTCGCCATTGGCCGGCGAGGCGGATCAGGGTGACGGAATCCAGCCCCCATTCGATCAGGTTGGCCTCCAGGGGCACCTGGTCGGCGGGCAGTCCAAGAACGTCGGACAGGGATTGGCGCAGCAGTGTTGCGGTTGAGGTGCTGGGAGTGGCCATGGCTCAACGTCTTCTCATCGCTAGGGCCCGGGCCGGGGTTGGCCCAGGCGCTGAGGGCAGGCAAAAGCATGGAAGAAGATGCTAGTCATTCTCATTTTTGCGACTACCCGGATCGAATCGTTTTTGCCTCGTATCCGTTTGCCCAGTGCGGAGTGCACGGGCGCCGCCGCGGGGCATGACGCCGATACGCCGCGCGATACGGTTGGAAAATGACTTGAATCGGGTAGAGCCCGGCCCGCGGCCTTGACTACCGTCGCTCGCCGCCCTTTTGCAGGGCCTCTTCATGGAGTTGCGGATGTCAGTCGATTCGGGTTTACAAGTGCGCGGCCTGCGCAAGCGCTACAACAACGGCGTCGAAGCGCTGCGCGGCGTGGACCTGAGTGTTGGCCCCGGCATGTATGGCTTGCTCGGCCCCAACGGCGCCGGCAAAAGCAGCCTGATGCGCACCCTGGCGACCCTGCAGCAGCCGGACGCCGGCAGCATTCACCTGGACGGTGTGGATGTACTGCGAGGCCCCGACCATCTGCGTCGCCGCCTGGGCTACCTGCCGCAGCAACTGGGCGCGTACCCGGGCGTGAGTGCGCGGGATTTACTCGACCGTTTCGCCTGGCTCAAGGGCCGCACCGACAACCGTCAGCGTCGCGAGGAAGTCGAGGCCCTGCTGGACAAGGTCAACCTGCAGCAGGCCGCCCACCGTGCGTTGGCGAGCTATTCGGGCGGGATGTTGCGCCGGTTCGGTATCGCCATGGCGCTGGTCGGCTCGCCGCGCTTGCTGATTGTCGACGAGCCCACGGCGGGCCTCGACCCGGCCGAACGCAACCGTTTTCATCGGGTGCTGGCGGACGTCGCCGCCGAGTCCATCGTGCTGCTCTCGACCCATATCGTCGAAGACGTCGAGAACCTGTGCAGCCGCCTGGCGGTGTTGGCCGGCGGGCAGATTATTGTCGAAGGTCGCCCGGCCGACTTGCTCGGTGCCGAGCAGGGCCGCTTGTGGGAAGCACCGTTCAGCCGTGGCGAAACGTTGCCCGCGGCCTTGCATGTGGCAGCCAGCCCCGAAGGCAGTCGCGTCATCGTGCACGGCGAGCGGCCCGCAAACCCGCGCTTCATCCCCCATGCGCCGCGCCTGGAAGATATCTATTACCTGGCGCTGGCCCAGGCCGGCGAGGTGGTGGACGCATGAATACCTTCGCGTTGCTGATGCGTGAAGCCTGGGTGGAAGTCCGCGCCGGGCTGCGCAGCGGCATTCCCTTGCTGGTGTTTCTGGGTCTCACCGCCTACCTGCTGATGTCCCTGACGAATGCCGACTACGTGCAGAAAATGGGCGCCAGCGACATCGCCCGCAATGCGCCGAGCCTGATTTACCTGATGTCGTGCGGTTGCATGTTCTTCCTGTTTTTTGCCTGGGCTTGGGTGTTTGCGCAGCCGGCCCTGCGTGATCGCAAGGCGCAGTTGGAAGAGGTCCTGCTGGCCTTGCCGCTGTCGCTGCCGACCCTGCTGTGGGGGCGTTTTATCGGCGCGGCGCTGGTGGGCGGGTTGCTCGCCAGTGCGTTGATTGTCGGGTTCCTGATCAGCCCGGTATTGGGCTGGCTCGGTTGGGTGCCGGCGGTCAGTATCGGGGCGCCAGTGTGGTCGGCGCTGGCATTTGCCTGGGTCGCCTTGCTGTTGCCGGTGAGCACCGGGATCGGCGCGTTGTATTACCTGCTGGCGTTGCGCAGCCGTGGCCTGGCTGCACCATTCGGCCTGGCGACGGTATTGATGCTGCTGTGGATGTTTGCGGTGGTGGTGCTCAAGGGCGGGCATATCAACCCGTTGTTGGCGGCCAGCCTGGACCCGTCACTGTTTACCTTTGCCCAGGCCCAAGTCGAAACCTGGAGCGCGGCGCAGAAGTCGCAGTCGCTGCTGGCGCTGACACCGGGGTTTTGGCTCAACCGCGCAGTGTGGTGTGTGTTGCCGTTGCTGGTGCTGGCCGTTGTATTGGCGCGCACCACCCGCCAGGGCTTGATGGGCCGGCGCAGCGGTGCGGTGCTGGCGGAACCACCGCTGCTGCGTAGCCGCGACATGCAATTGCCGGGCCCGTTGGCGGCCAGTCGTTGGGCGCACGCGTTGTGGCATGAAGTGCGCTGGCAGGTACGCCAGTTGTTTGCGCGGCGGATCTGGTGGGTGGCGCTCGGCTTGCTGCTGGTGATGGGCGTGCTCAGCGGTTTTGTCCACGGCGTGTGGCATGCGCGTGGGCCGATGGTGCCACGGGCGGATCTGACCCTGCCGTTGTTGTCGAGCGCGTTGTTCCTGGTGATCGCGTTTATCGTCGCGGCGCTGGTGGGCATGGTGTGTCGTCGCGATGACGTCGATGGCCTGGGTGCCATGTTGCAGGCGACCCCCGCGCCGACCTGGCTGCGGCTGTTCGGCCGCACGGCCTGTGTGCTGTTGGCCACCTTGACGTTGGCGCTGGTGCCGGGCATTGCCAGCCTGCTGATCAGCGCCATCGCTGCGCCCGAAAGCCTGGCGCCGGGGTTTGTGCTTGTCTACCAGGCGCTGGTGTTCGCGCCGCCGCTGTTAGAACTGGCGACGCTGACGGTGCTGGTGCACGCGTTGATACGTCGCTCGGGGCTGGCGTACGCCACGTCGATGCTGCTGACGTTTTTCCTGGTGCTCAACCACGAACTGGGGCTGGTCAGCTACCCCGCCTATGCGATGGCGATACCGGCCCATGTGGCGTTGTCCCAGCTCACCGGCTGGGCGCCCTGGTTGCCGTATCTCGGCACCCTGGCGGGCTGGAAACTCGCGAGTTGCGTGGTGATGGTCGGCGTGGCGGCACTGGTGTTGCCACGCGGTCCGGAGCGACGCCGTTTCGCCGACTTGCGCCAGCCTTTGCCGGGGGCCGTGGTGGCCTTGGGCGCCGTGGGTTTGCTGGGCAGTGGCGTGGCCTTGCATCATTACCTGGTGGAGCAGGGCGATTACCAGTCGGTGGCCGAGGGCCGTGCCGAACGCGCCGCCTGGGAACAGCGCTGGCTGGCCGGCGCCGCTGCCTGGCGGGTGGCGGGCGGGCGCTTGCAGTTACGCGTCAATACCCGCGCGCGTCAGGTCGAGGGCCAGTGGACGCTGGACGCCGTGGTCGCCAGCCAACTGGATGCCGAATTGCCGTCAGGCTTGCAGGTGACGGCGGTCAGCGTGATGGGGCAACCCGTCACATTCGAACAGGCCAACGAGCACCTGCGCGTGCCCCTGGGCCAGTGCGTGGCGAACGCTTGCAGTGTGGAATTGAACTGGAGCGTCAGCGCCCGCGGCTGGCCGGCGGAAGGCGAAGCGTTCTGGCTGGGGCCACATGGTGTGTGGCTGGAAGCACGCCGCGTGATGCCGCGCCTGGGGCTCGACAGCGAGCGGCTGCTGCGTGCGCCGGTGCAGCGCAGCGAAGCCGGTCTGGCGCTTGAAGTGCCCACCTTGGCGGCGGGTTCTGCAGTCGCCGTGGAGGCCATCGCGCCGGCGGGTGATTGGCAATGGCACGTCGCGATCGATGGGCAGTCCTTTAGCGGTAACAGCTCGACGCCCTTGGATTTTGCCTACGGCCCGCAGGCACAGGCGGATGCCAGTCGCCAGCAAACTGCCGTTGACGTGCGCGAAGACCTGGACGTGATGAGCGCCTGCGTGGCGCGACGCCTGGGCAGTCGCCCGGTGGTGGATGGCGTGAGCCAGTGGCCGACCGGTATGGGCGCCAGTCGCTTGAGCCACGGCCACCTGTTGCTCGGCCAATCGCCGGATTGGGACGTGGCCGCGGTCGGTGTCGGGCGCTCGGCACGCCGTGCGCATATCGCCGAACTGCTGGCGCGGCGAGTGTTGATTGACGCCAGCGACCTGCGTCAGGTCCCGGGTTATCTATGGCTGAGCCAGGGCGTGGCGGGGGCGATCGGTTTGCTGTGTGTCGCGGATGTGGATGGCCCTGAGGCTCGCGCGGCACTGGTGAAACTCATGGCCGATGACCTGACCCGCGCCTTGGGCAATGACGGCGAACCCGTCGGCACCCTGGCCGATGCTCGCGAACACGGCTGGGCCGCTCCTTATGCAGCGCTGGCGAGCCTGGCGTGGACCACCGAACAAAGCCCCGAACAACTGACGGCAATGACCGCCGCCATCCGAAACGGCCAGGGATGGCCCGCCGCGATCCAGCCCCTGATGGGTGCGCCTGATCTGCAAACGATCGCCGTCGCGCTCACGCGCTGGGGGCCTGCGCCATGAATTCGAACCATCCTTGCCTTTTGGAGTTTCCCCATGTCATCTGCACTGTTTATCCAGCCGCTGCGCCGTCCCCTCGGCTGGCGGACCAACGTCTTGACCCAAGCCATGGCGCTGGGCTTGTCCAGCCAGATGTGCACGGCCTATGCCGCTGACTATGAACCGGAGAGCCTCGCGGAGGCCATCGAACTGGCACCGCTGACGGTCAGCGCGCGGTTGAACCAGGAGAGTGCCAAGGACATTCCCTTTGGCCTCTCGGTGATCGATGGGAAAACCCTGGAGACCCGGCGCCTGCGGACCCTGGAGGACGCGCTGCGCACCACGCCGGGGGTTGATGTGAACTCATGGGGCGGCGCCAATGACGCCAATGTGCGTATCCGCGGCGTTGGGTCGCTGAACCAGATGAGCATGGATGACGGCTCGGTGGTGCTGAATGTGGACGGGGTGCCGATGTCGGTGCGCAATGCAGCGCTGGCGACCCTCGATGTGCAGCAGGTGGAGGTGCTCAAAGGCCCCCAGGGCACGTTGCTGGGGCGCAACAGCGAGGCGGGGGCGATCAATGTTACTACCCGCAAGCCGACGCGGGAGTTGGAGGGTTATGTGCGTGGTGAAGTGGGCAACCAGGGCCAGTTCATGACCGAGGGCGCCGTGGGCGGGCCGTTGACCGACTCGCTGGCCGGGCGTATCGCGGTGCGTCGCAGCGGCTTTGATAACTGGGTCGATGACCAACAGGACGGCGACCCGTTGACCAAACCCCGGGACCTGGCCCTGCGCGGCAGCCTGCTGTGGGACAACGACCAGGGCACCACCGGACTTTTGACTGCCGAGCGCCAGCGCGCCGAGCACTATGCCGGCCTGGAACTGCTGCGCCCGTTTGGCAATCGCCCGAGCCTGGACTACACGCCAGGCACATTCGATGGCAACCAGAAGACCAATGAGCGTTACTCTTTCGAACTCAACCACGACCTGGCACAGTCGCGGATCACCTCGATCAGCGCCTACACCAGCACCGACTTCAATGCGGTCAAGGGCTACGATCGCAACATCACCCGGGCGTTGTACGGTTCCCCGTTCGAATACCTGATCGAAGACTCGGCCCATGAACGGGTGTGGAGCCAAGACCTGCGTCTGGGATCGCTGGTGGATGCCGATGTGTTTTGGGTGACGGGGGTCAACCTGTCGCGCTCCGAGCGCAGTTTTGATTCCAATGACTTCACCAACGGCGCGCAGCAGATGCGAGACTTCAGCACCAACAGTTACGCGGCCTATGGCGAAGTGACGTACCCGATTGCCGAAGACTGGAAACTCACCACCGGCCTGCGCCACACCTGGGACCGCAAGACCTATGGTGGTGATTATTCCAGGGGCGGCGCGCAGGTCAGCGACAGCCGGCGCTTGCAGGACAACTACAGCACCGGGCGCGTGGCGCTGAGCTACGCGCTGACGCCGCAGACCAATGTGTATGCGGTGCTATCACGGGGCTACAAGTCCGCGGGGTTCAACGATTACGCCACGTCGATCAAGGACAGCGAGCCCTACAAGGCAGCCAAGGTCAGCTCCGCCGAACTGGGTTTCAAGCATGAAAGTGCCGGGGGCGACCTGAGCCTGGAAGGGGCGTTGTTCATTACCCGGGTGCAGGACGACCATTTGCTGGGCTACGACTTCAACACCCTGGCGGTCAGCGCCGTGAACGCCGACACCCGCAGCAAGGGCGCCGAGCTGTCGAGTACCTGGTACGTCACCGATGAGCTGACCTTGGGCAGTGCCGTAAGCTACACCAATGCGGTGGTGACGTCGGATGCGCCGGGTGTGTCCGGTGGCGACGTGGCGGCGGGCAGTCGGGTACCGGATGTGCCGCTGTGGAGCGGCAATTTCAGCATTGCCTGGCAAAAGAACCTGGGGGCCTTGCTCGGGTTGCCGGCGCCACGCCTGAATACCTTGCTCAATTACCGCGTACAGAAAAACCGCCCGGCCGACCCGCAGAACCACTATGACCTCAAGGGCTACGCCAAGCTCGACTTGCACCTGGGCCTGGAGAGCGGTGGTTCAGAGGTATACCTGTGGGGCGACAACCTGCTGGATGCGCGCTACGACCTGTACGGCTCGTACTCCACCGACCAAGTGCTGACCGGCATGCCGGGTCGCGGGCGTTCGGCGGGTGTGGGGTATAGCTACCAGTTCTGATCCACATCACCCCACTGTAGGAGCGAGCTTGCTCGCGAAAGAAGCTCCAGGCACCGCGATAAATCAGCCCCCGCGTTATCGTTGAGGTTCTTCGCGAGCAAGCTCGCTCCTACAGGAGGGGCGCGTCAGGTCAGAACTGATAGGTGTAGCCCACGCCCAAGGTACGGCGGCGTGCCGGTGCACCGTAGGCCACCGGGTCACTGTAGAAACCGTAGGTGTCGTAGGTCTGGTTCAGCAGGTTGTCGGCGAAGGCATAGACTTCGCCGAACTGGCTTTCCAGGCCCGCGCGCAGGTCGAGTTTTTCGTAGTTGTCCAAGTTGAAGTGGTTTTGCGGGTCGGCCGCGCGCTCGCCCACCAAGTGGTAGTTGAGGTGGGTGTTGAGGGTGGTTTCGCCGAGGTTGGCGACCGTACCCAGTGGGTGTTTCCAGCTGGCGTTGAAGTTGCCGCTCCAGCGCGGGACATCCGGGGTGCGACTGTCGGCGGCGACGTCACCGGCCTGGATGCCTTGCACGCCGCTGGTGATCTTGGCATCGAGGTAGGTGGCACTGGCGGCCAGGGTCAGACCGTGGTCGAAGCGCCAACTGCCTTCCAGTTCGGCGCCTCGGGTGCGGGTGTCGGCATTGAAGGCATTGGTGGCGAAGGTCGCCGCATCGTAGCCGAGCAGGTGGTCGTCGTGCACGCGGGTGAAGAACAGCGCACCGTTGAGGCTGCCGCGGCGGTCTTCGGTTTCACTCTTGAACCCCAGTTCCACGGCTTTGCTGACGGCGGCCTTGTAGGGTTCGCTGTCGGTGACTTGCGATGCATAGTCATTGAACCCACCGGATTTATAACCTCGCGCCAGTTGCACGTAGACGTTGGTTTGCGGGGTGAGGACGTAGCTCAGCGCCACGCGGCCGGTGCCGTAGTCGACGCTCAGCTTGCGCGAGTCTTCCACCGCACTGCTGCCGGAGAAGTACTCGCCGTCGTAGGTCTTGCGGTCCCAGGAATGGCGGTAACCGGTGGTGAGCTTCAGGCGCTCGGTGAGGGGGAAGGTGACCTCGCCGTAGCCGGCGTAGGTGGTCGTGGTGAAGTCGCGGTACTTGGCGCCGGAGGTGCCGTAGGTATTGCGTGGCGTGTCGTAGCTGCGCTCGTTGCGACTGGCGGCGAGCCCGGCCACCCAGAACACCCCGGATTCGGGTAGCGAACTCAGGTGCAGGTCCTGGCTCCAGCTGCGCTCGAAGGATTTGTCCACCACCCAGAACTCGCTGGGGGTGCCGTACAGGGCACCCATTAGTTTGCTGTCGTAGGCGATCAGGCCTTCGAAGTCGGTGGTGGAAGTCGCGGTGGTGGAGGTCAGGCGACTGTTGGCTAAGTCGTGATCGACCTTGAGCGTATAGCGTTCTGTGGTCTTGTAGTTGTCGTCGAACAGACCGGGGGTCAGGTCCAGGCTCGGATCGCTGCCGTAGGGGCGCAACACCAGGGAGTTGGTGGCGCGCTCGGTTTTCTGGCGTTCGGCGCTGACCAGCACAAGGGTGTCATCGTTGAGGTCCCAGAGCAGGCTGCCTCGGTAGGCTTCGTTACGCGGCTTGGTGATGGGGTGGTTGGTCTGGTCGTTGTCGATCCAGCTGTCATAGCCGGCACGGCGCACGGCCAGACGACCGCTGAGGCTGTCGCTGATCGGCCCGCCGATGGCGCCTTCGGTAAGGAACTGGCCTTCCTGGCCGACTTCGCCGCGCACGTACCCCTCGAGTTCTCGGGTGGGTTGGCGCGTAGTGATATTCACCGCACCCGCCTGGCCGATCGCACCGGACAACGTGCCCTGCGGGCCCTTGAGCACTTCGATGCGATCAACGTCGAGGGTGCCGAAACCGAGGCTGCGCGACGACACCGGCACACCGTCGATATTGAACGCCACTGAGCTGTCATCCATCGACATCTGGTACAGCGAGCCGACGCCGCGGATCAGCACGTTGAAGTCATTCGGTCCTCCGGAGGAGTTGACGCTCACCCCGGAAGTATTGCGCAGCGCGCTTTCCAGGGTGTCGAGACGTTGGGTACGCAGTTGCTCGCCGCTGATCACGCTGAGGCTGATGGGCACTTCCTTCGGGTCTTCCTGCTCCATGCGTGCGGTCACAGTCGAGGCCGGCAGTTGCAGGGGCTCGCTGGTGGCGAGCGCCAAATTGGCCAGTGTCAAACTCATAACTATTGTTATAGTATTACGTTTGTAGCAAGATTGGCGGGTAGCCGTCGTGTTGCATCGTGCAGACATGATGGGACCTTGACTGAGGATTCTGGTCGACGCGCGTTGCGGGGTGGCAGCGGCGATTTGGCGGAGCCTTTGTAGCGCGCCAGATGCTAATAATTATCAATTGCGAACTTCCACCCCGATGTGATCTGATTCGAGCCGTATCCGATCAGCCAGGAGATTTACGATGTCAGCCGTTCAAGGAGGCGCAGGGGAGCCGATGCCGGTCTCGCGAATCATTACGGGAGGATATGGAAGCGATCTTGGGCCAGGAGCGCACTGTCGCGTCACTCGCGTGACACTGCAGGACGGGCTGGACATCGTGCGTTGGCAAAGCACGTTCGAACAGCCGATCGAGTTACCCTTGCAAGACGACAGCGAGTGCATCCACTTCAGTTTCACCAACCTGCTCAAGGGCAAGGCCGCCTGCAGCTTTCAAGAAGGTCGTCGGCAACGGCGCTATGCGATTGACGAGGGCGCCGGCAGCATCAGCTATGGTCGTTGCCGCCATGGTCTCTATTACCAGCACGGCGAGATCGATAACATCACCGTGATGATTCGTCCTGAAGTGCTTGAGCAGTGGGAGTTGAAACTCGACCCACTGCTGAACAAAGCGCTGGCCTGTGACCATTGCTTTCTCGACGGCCACCGCAGTGGCGAAATGAGCGCGACTGCGCACATGCTCGGCACCGCTATGGACCAAGGCGCCGGCCTGTCGCCGGCCCAGCCGCGCAGCAGCCTATGGCTATACGGGCAAAGCGTCACGCTGGTGAGTCTGTTCCTGGAAGCACGCCAGGACGCCGAATGCACATGCCGCGTGAGTAACATCGACCGCCAACGGCTGGTGCGTGCCCGTGATCGTCTGCTCGAGGACCTGGGCAAGGCACCGAGCCTGTCGGAGCTGGCGCGTGAGTCTGGGTTGAGCCAACCCAAGCTGACACGCGGGTTTCGCCAACTGTTCTTCAACAGTGTCTACGGCGTATTCCAGCAAGCACGGATGATCCAGGCGCGCAGCCGGTTGATGAGCGGCGATGAATCCGTGATGCGCATTGCCTCGGACCTGGGCTACGCCAATGCTAGTCATTTCGCCACGGCGTTTCGTAAGCAGTTCGGAATCAACCCGTCGACGCTCAAGAACGGCGGGAGAAGCAAATCATTTGGTATTAGTGCTTCATAAACGAAGTTGTGCCTGAGCGTTCTGATTCCGTTTGACGCATAGGCGGATGCGCCATGGATCTGATTCGCTTTTCATGGCCAGTTAGGGCGTTGGGCCAGGTCGCTGATCAGTCATTAGGCAAGTGCAACTGCACGTCCATGGCGTCATGAAGAAGTCGAACGACCTCGATCACGTCGTCGTTTGCCACCCGATAGAAGACGATATGGCGTGGGTTTTTGACCGTCCCATGAGGGGGGTTGGCTTGCTGGCGTGAATAGACGAGGTGATAGCTGCGAAGACCCGGTGCAAGCTCATCGCGGTCGTGGCTGCCAATGCGATAAGGCGTATCGGCAATCGCGTGCAGCGCGGAAAGGATCAGCGCCTGGTAGCACTGGCGTGCTTGATCGCCGAACCGCGTCTGGGAGAGCCTGAGGATGTCGACAATGTCGGCGCGCGCCGCGTTGGACATCCGATACTGCGACATGCTCAGGGTTTCTCTCTCGCCGGGATCGTTGCCTCCAGGCTCAAGCTCTCGAGGTAGTGCGCCAGATCCCCTTCGTTGAACTGAGTGAAGTGCCCCTGCTCAAGATCCATGATGCCGATCGAGGTGGCCTGCCGCAGGGCCTCAATTTTGGCGGTGTCTTCGGCGACACGTTGTTCCAATAGCCGCAAACCTTCTCGCATCACTTCGCTGGCATTTTGATAGCGGCCAGACTGAACCAGGTCATGGATGAGCTGTTCCTGGTGAGGAGTGAGCACCACGTTTCGCGTCGCCATAATGAGCTCCAGCGTTCGGTAAACAGTCTGTTTTTAGTCATTGGCATATTATGCCATTTTGGCTAAAGGCACATGGTTTGGGATTTGAATCTGACGAACTGTGTCATACGGGGTCACCCTTTGCGCCGAACAGCACGTAGCCATGCACTGACAGCATCCGTGACAGCTCACATGAGATAGGCGGACTCGTGTCTGTCTGTAGGTGAGGTTGAGTTGCTCGCAATTCTTTGTCCCTGACAAGACGCAAACAGCATCGTCCTTCAGCTCGGGCGCGATTCCAATGCGTAGGCTATGGTTCAAGCGGGCGCGTGTCTGAACGTGCGTGAATAGCAAAACAAAAAAGGATAGGTTATGCACTCATCCGCTATTTTTCGTGCGGCTGCGCCTGGTCGTTCGCTGCTTCTCTCGCTCGGTCTGCTCGCTGCGGGTATCACCTCGGGCGCATGGGCTGAGGATTACCCCCACGCCCAGGAACCGATTGGCACCGTGGAGCAGATCTATGACGGCGCCATGCTCCCCGATCTGGCGGTCAGTACCTACCGCAACATCGACCGGCTGTTCCCCACCCACAGGATTAAAGCCGGCGATCACCGGTATGCGCTGCCGAAATCAGACAAACAGTTGACCAACGTTCGCTTCACTGTCGGGGACAAAAAGTACGACCTGTATGACTTCGTCGCACTGGACAGCATTACGGCGATGCTCGTGCTCAAGGACGGCAAGATCGTGTTCGAGACCTACCAGCGTGGCAACACCGAGAAAACCCGATGGATGTCGATGTCGATAGCCAAGTCCATCACCTCCACGCTGGCGGCTGCAGCGATCAAAGACGGCCTTATCAAGGGCCTTGATGCGCACGTGGTGGATTACGTTCCCGAGCTCAAGGGCAGCGCCTACGAAGGCGTGACCGTGCGCAACGTGCTGATGATGTCTTCGGGCGTGAAGTGGAACGAGACCTACACCGATCCGGCGTCCGATCGTCGCGCGCTACTCAAAGCGCAGATATCTCAGAAACCGCGTTCGGCCATGGCCTTGATGGCAAGTTTGCCGCGAGCGGCCGAGCCCGGCACGGCCAACACTTACAGCACTGGCGAAACGCAGGTACTTGGCGAGATCGTCCGTGGCGCTGTGAAGATGCCGCTGGCCGATTATCTATCGCAGAAGATCTGGCAGCCGTTCGGTATGGAGAGTGATGCCCGGTGGTGGCTCGATTCGCCTGACGGCGTGGAAATCGGTGGCAGCGGTATCAGCGCCACGCTGCGCGATTATGGACGCTTCGGGCTGTTTTTCATGAACGGCGGCAAGATCAATGGCACGTCGATTCTGCCCGAAGGCTGGGTCAAGGAAGCGACGCTGCCGACTACCCTCAAAGGCGGCAAGCCCCTGGACTACGGTCACATGTGGTGGACGGCGTGGACCGAACCGTCGGTGAAAGACGGCGCCTATTCGGCGGTCGGTATCCAGGGCCAGAACATCTACGTCAACCCTGCCAATAACGTGGTGATTGTCACCTTCGGTGCCCAGCCCAAGCCGGTTGACAAAGAGCCGATCGACCCGATGGTATTCTTCGATGCCGTGGTCGCTGCGTTGAAGTAAATTCGCGCGTCGGATGACGTTAATCTTCGCGGCGCGGAAGAACAACTGCGCGAGCCACGAAGAGCGACCCTGTTCCGTCGTGCAGGAGCCAGGTCTCAGTACGCATACGGCGCGAGGCTTCGCTACTGACTGTGGCTGCGTACGGCACTGGCTCGATTAGAGCAGGTGGAGACAGGCAGCTTTTCGGCCAGAAGCGGACGGTCTGTCCTATGCATAAATCTGTCCTTGCAAAAGTTGATTGCGGTACGTTCTTCAGTGATTCATCTATTCACCGAAATACACCACCATCCTGAGATGCCGGTGTTCATCCACCACCAGCGTCTCATGGCGAAAACTCTGGCGTTCGGTATCGGTTGTCATGAGAGAGCCAATTCCGCGCTGAGCTTCCTCGCGATCCGGTGTCTCCCACCAGCGCCGAAAGTCGGCCGATAGATCCTTCAGGTCCTCGACCAACGTCAGCATGGGCGGGTCGTCCGGCGCTACAGCGAAGTCATAACGGAACTGTGCCAGTAATTTGGGTGCATCGTCGCGCCACGCAGGCAGACGCCGTCGCATGTCGGGATCGGAAAACACCATACGCAGGATGTTGCGTATCTCATGTTCCCGGGCACTGAAGCCGAACAAATTATCGGCCGCGGTATTCCAGGCAATGACATCCCAACGCAGGTTGAGCACATAAGCCGGTCTTGTCACCAGATCGTCCATCAACTGTTGAATAAGTGGCGTGACCGAAACCCATTGATGAGCCTCCGGTGGAGGGGGCCGCCTGTGGGCCAGAAGAAACAGATGGCTGCATTCTGCGTCATCAAGCTTGAGGGCATACGCCACGCTCAGCAGGAATTTCTCCGATACCTGGATGTCTCGCCCCTGTTCGAACCAGGTGTACCAGGTGAGTCCCACGCCAGCCAGCGCGGCGACTTCTTCCCTGCGCAGGCCCGGCGTTCGGCGCCGCCCGTGGGACGGCATCCCGACATCGGCTGGTGTCAGTTTCCGACGGTGTCGGGTCAGAAACTCCGATAATTCGTTCTTGGTGCGGCTCAGGCTTCGCCCAATCATGGCTATTGTCCCCAGTAATAGGATAAACAGTTAAATTGTAATGTAATGATGCTGCCCTGAAGATGTGGCTTCCACAACCAATCCGAGCGAACCCGGAGGCCACTTTGACAGCACTTGGCGATTCATCTTCCATTCCAGAAAGTCGTCAGACACGCGGTGATTCGGTCGAAAGACGCGCGGGGGCCCGTGAGTGGATCGGGCTGGCACTGCTTGCGCTGCCGACCATCCTGCTCGGGCTTGATCTGACGCTGCTGCACCTGGCGTTGCCCGCGCTGTCAGTGGATCTGCGCGCGACCAGTGCGCAGGCGCTCTGGATCGTCGATGCCTATGGCTTCATGATTGCCGGCTTTCTTATCACGATGGGAACGCTGGGGGATCGCATCGGGCGGCGCAAGCTGCTCATGGTCGGCGCGGCCGCTTTCGGGGTTGCCTCCGTGATGGCGGCCTATTCGACCAGTGCCACCATGCTGATTGCGGCGCGTGCCGTGCTGGGTGTGGCGGGCGCGACGCTGATGCCATCAACGCTGGCGCTGATCAGCAACATGTTTATCCATCCCCACCAGAGGGCCTTGGCCATCGGGGTGTGGGCGACCATGTTTGCACTGGGCATGGCGGCCGGCCCAGTGGTAGGCGGCATCTTGCTGGAGCATTACTGGTGGGGAGCAGCATTTCTCGTGGCGCTGCCGGTCGTCGTGCTTTTGCTGGTTGCCGCGCCGTTTCTCCTGCCGGAGTACCGCGCTCCGCAACAAGGGCGGCTGGATCTGTCCAGTGTTGCGCTGTCGCTGCTTGCCTTGCTGCCGATCGTCTATGGCATCAAGCAACTGGCTAAGGATGGGTTAGTGGCCAATGCCACACTGGCTATCGTGGCTGGGCTGGCCTTCATGCTTCTGTTCATCCGACGGCAACGCCGATTGAGCAGTCCATTGATCGACCTCGGTCTGTTCTCCAGCCGGGCATTCAGCGTCGCCTTGGTGGTACTCCTGGTTGGCCTGATCGGTGTCGGTGGGACGATGCTACTGGTGAACCAGTACCTGCAACTGGTGGTGGGGTTGTCACCTTTGGCGGCAGGGCTGTGGATGGGGCCTCCGGCACTCGCCATGCTGGTGGCAGGAATTACGGCACCACTGCTTGCAAGGAGAATTCAGCCGGGCTATGTGATTGCAGGCGCGCTGGGACTATCCGTAGCGGGCTACCTGATGTTGACCCAACTCGATCACACGCCTCACGGAATTGCATTGGTGACTGCATCATTCTCGCTGGTGTATCTCGGCTTGGGCACCATTGCCGCGCTGGGAACGGATCTGGTGGTGGGCACCGCGCCAGCCGAAAAAGCAGGAGCAGCCTCGGCCATATCGGAGACGGTGCAGGAGCTTGGCCTGGCTGTGGGCATCGCCACGCTGGGCAGCCTCACGACCACTATCTATCGCACCAGAATGACCGATCAAGTCGGCGCCTTCATAGCTCAGGACATTCAACGCGCAATATCGGACAGTCTTGCCGGTGCCAAAACGGTGTCGCAGGAACTGCCTGCTGGCGTACTGGAACAGGCGCAAGCCGCGTTCATGATGGGCTTCCACGCGGCGGCGGTAACCAGCGCTATCTGCATCGCCGTCCTGGCTGCGCTGGCAGCGGTCACGTTGCGACATATCGGCGTAGACGGGGCACTGACGAAGTGAATTCCTGATGTCGCATGCCTGTTGGTTCTGACCTCTGTAATAGAGGGGAAATCGGGGGCGGACCACGATATTGATGCTTCTCACCGTCCGCTTCTGGCCGAAAGCTGTCAGTCGTAGCTGCTACATGACCTTGCGTGGGATTCCAGAGGTTGCACATGGGTCAGATAAAATCAGTAACCTGGGTCAAAATCGCATCAGCGCCAACAGGCCGTCCGAGCTCGTGATGGTCAACGGGGTTTTCAGTGCCAAATTCTCGCCCGTCGAAGAGCTGTTGCCGAACGTCACGCCGGAGCGAAAGGCCGCCTACTTTTCCGCAGCTGGTGAATGACGCTTGGAGCTTCACTTTGCGGCGTTGCGGTCACGATTTCATCGTTGCTTTTGAGATGCTCCAACATGGTGAGTAACCCACGCTTCGATCCGCATTTGGTTGTGGACGGGGTTTTCCTGGTATGTGTCGTCGGGTGAGCAGAGGTTGATCGGTTATCGCTGTGCAACGGCTCCCAGGATTAGGTGGTCGCAGCCTGCCGGTTGGTACAGCCAGAACGCGAGGCTGGAACCCTGACTGTCAGCCTGCCGTTGTCAGATGGTAGGCCAGGTTCGATACCCCCCATGAACTGGCATGCTGTTGATAGCTCCCCTTGGCCACGCACCAGCGTCTGAGCATGTGAAGCCAATTGACAGCAGCTTGGGCGACGCTTCCCCGATTGACCTCCATGGTTCTCGATCAAACTCGATACCTCAGTTCATGGTTGCTGAGAAAGCAAGTCAGCAGATCTTGTAGCGCCATGGATTCCTCTTCAGTTAGTTCGAACGGATCGCTGTCTTCGATGTAGTAGGTGTAACGCTCGTAGCGATAGTCCTGCATCTTGCTTCCCACAAGCTTTCCTTTCTGAAAATGTACTTTGCCACGGCTAGATAGATGAAGCTCACTGAGTAGGTTGCCGATGTCCTGCGCATCGAGGATGTAGAGGGTCTCATCTATCTTGAAGTGAAGGTGAGTGCCTTTCCAGTGCATGCCCGAGAATCTGTCCCGCGATGCGCTGCTCACCAATCCGAACGGTCGGAGCATCGTGTTTACGTTACGAAAGCGCTCGTAAAGCTCGGGCAACTCAGGCAAGTCCGAAAGGTTGGAGAGGTCGGAGTGAACGATTTTGTTCCGCATGGTGTTGAGCTTTTCCGCTCGGTCTAAAAACTCAGGCCAGAGTTCAGGTCTTTCTGGGTACATGTCGAATTTGGGCAGCTCGTTCTTGATCAATGACGCAAGGCTTTGACGCTTGGGCCATTTGCCGGTTTTTCGCTCGATGTAGCCCTTGACCATTTTCTCGAACTCAAGGGCTTCGTAGCGAATATCATCTACCGAAGGCCCCAAACTGCCCGGCAGATCCTTGTAATCTGTACCCGGCATATATAGGGGTATCACAGCGGGGGTTTTCTTTCGTCGGAACCCGTTAAACATACACGGCAAGCCTTGAAGTGGGGACGGGGTGATTATAGTGAGCGCGGTTCTGGGTACAGGACATCCATTTGAGTTCTTACCAAAGTAAGCCATGGCTATTCCGATGAAAGCCTCGTTGTGCACCAAGCTTCGAGAGACAGTAAACTCCGGGTCTGACGGGAAGACTAGAGGCATCACATTGTCCATCGAGAATTCAGCTGCAGAACCCATAGCGGTACCCGAGTGTGGCGATCCAGAGGCTAAGCCGTTCGCACTGAATGAACGTAACCGTCGGCTGATACTGGACGCGCAAAAAAAATACCGTCGCCGCAAGCGTCTAGAGCGGCGGATCGAATTTAGCTGGCTCTCTTGGCTTTTCGACGAGTTCCCAAGTGATGAAATGTACAGGCCTCCACTTGGGGAGCGACGCAACACGCGTCAAGAAATGGCGTATCACCGCTTCAGGCAGATGATGAGCTGGTCGTTCTGGTCTGGCATCAAATCGTCCACCGGCATCAAGCTCGCAGCGGTCGCAGGCTTGGTAGCTGGTTTTCTACAAGCCGCGCCATTACTGAAAGGGGCCGAGGTTGCTGTCGGGCCCTTCGGCTGGTTGCTGGTCAGCGGTAGTTTCTATGTGCTCGCTGTGCTCTGGTTCGAGTGGAGGTGCCCCGTTCTGCTTAAGCGAACTCTTGCAGGGAAACAGGAGTACCTGGGAATTGAAGGTCGACGCTGGCTGCTCGCGCTAGTCGAAGATGAATTGCGAAGATGGTGGGGCATCAAAACTTATGACCTTAAGGCGGGGAGGGCCCAGGGAAGTGCTGATACCTACCAGGTTGCTCTCGGAATCGTTCAGTACGGGAACGTTCCCGCTTACGGCGGTTTCTACGATTTCGCAGCAGCTCGGATCGAACACGCCCTTGATGAATATGCCCAACTGACGTCTACCATTATTTGGCGAGACGAGGGGCGGCCAGAGGAGTTGCACAGGTTCTCACCAAGTTACCGCCTATCCCCATTGAATATGCCTCTGCGTAGCCTGTATTTGTCGATCATCGATGAGAGCACGGTGAAGACAGCCAAGGTTGGAAAGGAGGGGGATTTGGCGATCCGCTGGTTCGACACGCCTTTGACCTTCATCACAGAGCTGTCGACCCATCGAAACCTGACCGTATCAGCCTATACCGAAGGCTTGGTCTATCTTTTTCGCACCGACTCATCGGCGCTGACGTTCACTCGAATTGTCGCCCAGTGGCAGAACTCCATGCGCCCTTTGAGCCGACTCGTCCTACTCGGCCTGTTTTCAGCCGGTGGGGCATGTTTTCTGTGGTTTGTCCTCCAGCAACTGAAGATACTCGCGCCGATCTTGCTTTGACGCGCACCGCTCGTCTCTTTGTCCAGCAGGCGAATTCGAGCACATGCTAGATAAATGGTGCCACAGCAGCCCAATAGGGGCGCTGCGGTCTGCTGTCTTATTACAGGAGCAGCTTCATTGCAGTTAGCAGAATGCTAATGGTGACGGAGAACCTGCAAGAACAGCTATCAGGATGTCCTAGACCCTTTTGAGGTCGAGGATGGGGGGGCGTCTTGAACTGGTCAGCTACCAGGTTATTCCCGGTGAGGGTCTTGATTCCGCGATTCAGGCGCGGGTGCTCGCTACCATTACACGCCTGAAACTGAACGACCATGATTGCCCGAAGGTCCGTGAAGAGTACGCAACAGCATTTTTCGATGGCGACATCAAATTGGACTATTTGCGGCGGCGCGCGCCGTTTTTGGCACAGGAAATTGAAGGGCAGGGTGCGGTTGACCCCATGGAGAGACACGAGGAGTTGGGGGCTTAATCACGTCGACGGACGCTTCTTTTCGGTACCAGACGAACCGTATCTTTTTTCCCTTTGGAGTTCAGACATGCTGCTTTCTAAGGGGCTTGAGGTCGACAGACAAATTACCGGTTAGCTGCCCCAGAATATCTTCGCGCGATTTGGTGTTGCTGTGCCAAAGCGACCAGAGCGTTGACTGCTTTCCGGGTGCGCTGGAGTGCGACTCAGGTGGCGCTTAACTACGTCGGGGGGGGAGGTCTTGTTGTGGCGTGAGACTGGGTGCATCCTTTTCAAACCATCCAAAGCATGCCCTCAAATATGCCCCCAATGTAGCAATCCACTGGAAGTGAATGGCGCTCCATGGTTTGTGGAAAGCCAGAAATGATCAGCTAAACAGCCTGCCCGACAACGCCTAAAGACTCTCAGGATCGCCGAAAAACATCTGAATCCGCGACCGCAACCAACGTTCCCCTGGATCATTGTCCTGGGAGCCACGCCACGCCATATGCAGCTCAAAAGTGCGCACCGGCAAGGGTGGGTCTTCGGCGCGCAGGCCGCCGGCGGCGGTCAGGGCTTCGGCGGTGTAGTCCGGGACGGTGGCGAGGATGTCGGTGCCTGCCAGCAGTGTCCCCAGTCCATTGAACTGCGGGACGGCCAGTACTACATGGCGTTTGCGGTCGAGCTTTTCCAGTTCTTCATCGATGAATCCGCTCAGGTCGCCGGCAAACGAGACCAGCGCGTGGGGGCGGGCGCAAAAGTCGTCCAGGCTCAGGGCGCCGGGCACGCTGTCGGCACGCAGCAGTTTGGGCAAGCTGCGACGCAGGACTTTGCGCTTGGCGTTGGCCGGCAGGTCGGTGGTGTAGCTGACGCCGATGGATATTTCCCCGGAGGCCAGCAGGCTGGGCATCAGGATGTAGTTGACGCGACGTATGACTAGCACGATGCCCGGCGCTTCGGCGCGCAAGCGTTTGAGCAACTGGGGCAGCAGGGCGAATTCCACATCGTCGGAAAGGCCGATGCGAAACACCGCGGTGCTGGTGGCCGGGTCGAACTCGGCGGCACGGCTGACCGCCGTGGAAATCGAGTCCAGGGCCGGCGAGAGCAGGGCGAAGATTTCCACCGCCCGCGCGGAAGGCTCCATGCTGCGTCCGGTGCGCACGAACAATGGGTCATCGAACAGCCCGCGCAGGCGTGACAGCGCGGCGCTGATGGCCGGTTGGCCGAGGAACAATTTCTCGGCGGCGCGGGTCACACTGCGTTCATGCATCAAGGTTTCGAATACGATCAGCAGATTGAGGTCGACACGTCGCAGGTCGTTACGGTTCATCTTGTGTCCCAGGCGGCGTCAGCAAACTTGACGAGAGTGGCCCCATAAGAACGATGGCCAGCATGAATCTTACGGGGAAAGACTGGTACTCTGCACAGGATTATTCAATTTTCCTACGTGGCCTGAGGTGTTTTCCGAAGGTGCGAATCAATGACAGACATGTCGACTATTAATGGTGACCGGTGGTCTTGCCCGGAAAGCCCAGATAGAGTTCAGGGTAATAGAGGTTATTTTGGCGAGGTTTGCGATGTCCCGCACGATTCGTTTTCACAAGTTTGGTCCGGCCGAGGTGCTCAAATGCGAAGAGCATGAAGCCACGCTGCCTGCACCGGGCGAAGTGCAGGTGCGTGTCGAAGCGATTGGCATCAGCTGGTATGACATTTTATGGCGCCAGAACCTGGCGTCGTCTCACGCTCGCTTGCCGTCCGGCCTTGGCCATGAGATGGCCGGGGTGGTGGTCGCCCTTGGCGATGGCGTGGATGACTTGGCGGTGGGCGATAAAGTGGCCAGTTTTCCGGCCGAGAGCCCCAACGATTACCCGGTGTATGGCGAACAGATCGTCCTGCCCCGTTCGGCCCTGACCCGATACCCTGACGTGTTGAGTCCGATCGAGGCCAGCGTGCACTACACGCCGTTGTTGATTGCCTATTTTGCGTACATGGACCTGGCGCGGGTCAAACCAGGACAATTCGCCCTGGTGACTGACGCCAGCCACTGCGCCGGCCCTTCCTTCGTGCAACTGGGCAAGGCCTTGGGTGTCAGGGTGATTGCCGCAACCAAGGACAGCGCGGAGCGTGAGTACCTGTTGTCCCTCGGGGCGGAAAAGGTCATCGTCACCGAAGAGCAGGACCTGCTGATGCAAATCAACAAGTTCACTGACAATCGCGGCGTTGACGTGGTGTTTGACGGTTTGGGTGGCCCGCAGATGTCGCTGTTGGGAGATGTCCTGGCGCCGCGTGGCAGCCTGGTGCTTTACGGTCTGCAGGGCGGTAACCAAACCCCGTTCCCGGCGTGTGCGGCGTTCCAGAAGAACATTCAGTTCTTTGTGCACTGCATCGGCAACTTCACCGGCAAACCGGAGCTGGGCATCATCCAGGACCAGGTGGCGTTGCAGCGAGCCTTGCGTGATATCAACCAGTTGACCGCCGACCGTGTGCTGGTGCCGCTGAAAACCACAGTGTTTCCGTTCAGCCAGTTCGTTGAAGCCCATCGGTATATGGACGAATGCCCATGCCGTGAGCGGGTTGCGTTGCAGATCGAGCTGGCTTGATCTGTAGGAGTGTTCGCAAACGGGTATGTTTCCTGAACTGCCCATGTGGCAAATACGCCATTTAGAAGGACTCTATCTACTTGGGCGCCGAGATATTATCTCGGCGCTCACCTCTCCCAACGTGCTCTTGACGCCGCCGTCGCCCTGAATTTCGGGCGGCGGCGTTTTGCATGGGTGCAAGTTTTGGCCGGTGGTTAACTATCTGCACTGGTTTTTGCACGGCCTCTGTATCTTTTAATCATTATTCAAGTACTGATAATTACCCGATCGCTTTCCTCTCAGGTGCGGAGCAATGATGGGGGAGACGTGTGCCCACCCATAAATCAACTGCAACTAGCGAGTACCTGCAAAAGTCGATACCGAGGAATATTTCGTTGGGCGCTTCGGGAGCCGAACGTGATCTTTTATCTTTGGTTTTATATGTGTCGGAACGTTCTTTGTTTTCTGAATTAAGAGTAAGTAGGACGCTGTAGGAGTATTCCTAGGGTTGCGAGAGATGGCTGGAAGGCTACAGGATAGGCACCTTTATCCTCGTTTCGTTGAAGCCATCGTCGGACATTCTAACTATCGTCTTGTTAAGCGGTGCTTACATTTGGGGATTTATCTGTGCCGCAAAAAGACCTCACCTCTGTATACGCAATAAGTCCGCTAATCGTACAGGTACGTTTAGCGGAAACGGATCGTCAATCTCAGGTAGTAAGACTATGAGCGCTATTCACGAACAAGCCATGAACTATGTCTATCAACAAGTTTTGCAGCGGTTACTGGGAAAATTTTCCAGGGCAGAACGGACAGCGCTTCAACTATTGGTTCAGCGGGTGATTGTTGCGGCAGGCGGTATTGATCAAATAGGCGACTATAAAGTATTGATCGCCCATGGGGGCGGCAAAGGAAGTAGCTGCGCCCTGGCTTTTCTTAGAGCTGCTCAGTTGACCATCGCCGGCCGTGCACCGAAGAGTTTCCAACTGCGAGTCGCGACCTTGCGTCATGCCGGCATGACACAAACCACCCTGGACAACATTCAGCGTGGTTACAGTGCGTTGTTTTTTCATGATGACCCCAGGGTCGAATTGCTGATGGTGGAAAATCAGGAGGTGCTGCCATTCAATCACTTGCGCCTGGTGTCCACTGCGGGCCAGTACGCCAGTCGACGCAACATGCTGATGATCGGTCATGTGACTGGCGGGGATATTCGCGCCAGCCTGCACAATGACGGCTATTTATCTCTTGGGGATTTCTACCGGCGCATCATCTCCTGGAAGGGCGGGGTGCATGCCTTGCTCAGCGGCGATCCCTCGCGCAAGCAAAATCGCTACCTGGCGTGGCTGACGAAAACCACCAGGGCGGCGAAGAGCAGGGAGCGAGCCCGCCGGCCATTGACGCTTAACGCGTTATTCACCGACATGGACGAGCGGAGTACGATGTATTACCGCGATATTTACGGTGATCATTGCGCGTTGGCGCACGATTCCTCATCCAAGCATGATCATCGCCCCCTGGCCTATATCGGTGTAGCTGATCTGCTGGCTGAAACCAACACTGATTTTACCTGGTTGCTAAACGACTTCATGGGGCACCGGCTTGATGAATTTGCCTTTCAATTCAGCAATCCCGCCTACGCCAACCCGCTCTTGATGGCGCACGTGCACGGTCTGCAAGCCGAGGTGTTGTTGGCGCTGGACTACTATCAGGGAGCCACGGGTTTTGTTCAGCGGGCTACGGCTTTCATGCGTCGCCAACAGATCCCTGAACTGTTGCGGGCCCAGGCCGGAACCCGGGAGGGGCGAATGCTGGCGGCTACTTATGCCCGAGAGTTCTTCAGCCTGGAAGAAAACCAGTTGGTGTGCATGTTGTTTTCACCCTTTGTTCAGCAAGGGCAAAAACTCGAAGCTTTCTTGCGCCGTTGCCATCCCGGCATGTTGGTGGCGTTGCCCGAGGTGCATAAAGTACTTCAGGGCAAGTCTTGTGCAGAGTTGATCCAGCATTGGCTTGTCGATACCAGCGGTTTGCCTCTGGAGCTTTTGCAACATATCTATCGTACCCAACCGGCGGCCAGCGCGTCGTGTCCTCCTGGCGACCCACCCCTGGGGCAAGGGCGCTAAGGGATTGCTGCTCAGACATAAACGCTCATGAGGTCTGGCAAGCAGGCAGATTTTGCCTATCAGGCGGTCTATCGCTACATGATCAATCTGATCAACGAGGTCAGTCCTGATGCACGGATCAAGTTGCCTTCCCTGCGGCATTTGGCAGAGCGTTTGAATGTATCGATTTCGACCATTCAATACGCTTACTCGTTGTTGGAAAAGGAGGGCAGGGTCTACTCGGTGGCCAAGTCGGGTTACTACGCCTTGCCTGCCTCCACAAATGCGCCGTGGAACACCGCTGGTGATTTGCTGGAGCGTCTCTATGCCGGTACCAGAAGGCCCGGGATGCGGGTGCTCAGCGCCGATGAGCCGGCGCTGCTGCTGTCGCTGGATGCAGCCTTGTTGCAACTGGAGCGCGAAGTGGTGCGCCAATATCCACGTCAACTGGAACCTTATTTCCAGCCGTGCGGTATCTGGGAGTTGCGTGCGGCGCTTGCGGCACGTTACACCCAGTCACCGACGCGCTACTGGCAGGCGGATGACGTTTATATCGGTGCCGACCTGCGCGGCGTTCTGGAAATCCTGATTGAAGCGCTTGGTCTCAAGGGCGCAGGCGTACTGGTGGAGTCACCCTGTGACTGGATCATTCTGCGCTTGTTGCAAGACGCTGGCGTGCGCGTGATCGAGGCGCCCTGTAATGAGAGCGGCAGCCTGGACCTGATGCGCCTGGAGCACCTGTTGCATACCGAAACGGTGCAACTGGCATTGCTCTCGTCGACGGCCAGCTTGCCACCGCAAGAACGCGTGCACGCAGCGCGGTTGCTGGAGCGCTATGGCTGTTGGGTACTGGAAAATGATATCCACGGCGAACTGGAGTACGAACCATCCACCTGCCATCTGCGGGATTTGGTGAACCCCGGTCGGTTACTGGTGTTTTCCACCTTCGAGAAAATCATTGGGCCAGAGGCGCCTTACGGATATTTGCTATCGCGCCACTTGAGCGCTGCTTTGCAGCGCCAGTTCGTGTTGCGGGCGTTTCGTTTATCGTCGATTCGCCAGCGCGCCATTGCCCGGCTCTATCAAAACGGTCGTTTTGACCAGCACCTGCAGGCATTGCGCGGATTGCTCAAGATGCATGCGACGTCAATGAATGCGCACTTGAGGCAGCACTTGGGCGCCCGTGTGAGCTATCGCATGCCACAGGCCGGGGCCACCTTTTGGCTGCGCTCCACACAGGCTGTCGATATGCGCCGGGTATTCCAGCACATGCTGGCCCAACAGGTGGTGATTGCCCCGGGAGAGTTGTTCAGTGTCAGCGGACTCTACCAGCAACACCTGCGGTTGAGTCATACCTTCAGTGGGCATATTCCCCTTGATCAGGTGATGGAAGCGCTGGCTCAAGCGCTCAGGCACGGGCAGATCGGCTGAACCGAGTTGTATAGGATTTATCGCAACTTATTGCGGAATAGATAACATCTAGTTGTGGGATATATAACATCGCGCCGTGGTCGAACTCTCAGTAAACTGCATTTCTTTTACGAATCCTTCTTTTCAGAGGTTTTTGCATGACTCTCAGTCCTTTTGCGGGCAAACCGGCGCCAGCTCAGTTGTTGGTGGACATCCCGCGACTGGTGACGGCCTATTACACCGGCCAGCCTGATGCAGCGATCTCCACCCAGCGTGTGGCCTTTGGTACTTCCGGGCACCGTGGCAGCTCCTTTGACTTGAGTTTCAATGAATGGCACGTGTTGGCAATCAGCCAGGCCATTTGCCTGTACCGTGAGGCCCAAGGCATCAATGGCCCGCTGTTCGTTGGCCTGGACACCCACGCGCTGTCGACCCCGGCGGGCGCCAGTGCCCTGGAAGTACTGGCTGCCAACGGGGTTCACGTGATGCTCGCGCAGGGCGACGAATACACCCCGACACCGGCAATTTCCCACGCCATCATTTGCTACAACCGTGGGCGTACCAGCGGTCTGGCGGACGGTATTGTGATTACCCCGTCGCACAACCCGCCCCAGAGTGGCGGGTATAAGTACAACCCGCCAAACGGTGGCCCGGCGGACACGCATGTCACCAAATGGATCGAAGCCAAGGCCAACGAGCTGCTTGCCGCGAGACTCGCGGGGGTCAAGCGCATGACCCACGCACAGGCGTTGAAAGCCGACACCACTCATCGCCATGACTACCTCAACAGTTATGTCGCGGACCTGATCAACGTCATCGACATGGACGTCATTCGCGGCGCGGATCTGCGTCTGGGCGTTGATCCGCTGGGCGGAGCGGGGGTGCGCTATTGGTCGGCGATTGCCGAGCATTACCGTCTTAATCTGGAAGTGGTGAACACCGAGGTCGACGCGACCTTCCGCTTCATGAGTGTCGACTGGGACGGGCAGATTCGCATGGACCCTTCGTCCAGTCATGCCATGCAAGGCCTGATCGGACTCAAAGAACGTTTCGACGTCGCGTTTGCCTGCGACCCGGACCATGATCGCCACGGCATTGTCACGCCATCCGGTGGGTTGTTGGCGCCGAACAACTACCTGGCGGTGTGCATCGATTACCTGTTTCAGAATCGGCCTGATTGGCGCACCGATGCCGCCGTGGGTAAAACCGTGGTCAGCAGTGGCCTGATCGATCGGGTCGCTGCCCGTATCGGCCGCAGACTTTACGAAGTACCGGTGGGCTTCAAGTGGTTTGCCGACGGGCTGTTCGACGGTTCCCTGGGTTTTGGTGGCGAAGAAAGTGCCGGCGCCTCGTTCCTGCGCAAGGACGGCAGCGTCTGGAGTACCGACAAGGATGGCTTGATCCCGGCGCTGCTGGCTGCGGAAATGACCTCGCGCAAAGGCCAGGATCCGAGCCAGATCTATCGCGGGCTGACGGATGCCCTGGGCGAGCCGTTTGCCATCCGCGTCGATGCCAAGGCCACGCCTGCGCAGAAGGCCTTGCTGGGCAAGCTGGCGCCGGAGCAGGTCACCTCCACGCAATTGGCCGGGGAGCGTATTCAGCAGATCCTCAGCCACGCACCGGGTAACGATCAAGCGATAGGCGGGCTGAAGGTCATGACCGAAAATGGCTGGTTTGCCGCGCGACCCTCGGGCACCGAAGACATCTACAAGATCTATGCCGAGAGCTTTATCGGCGAGGATCACCTCAAGCGTCTGGTGGAAGAAGCTCAAGTGCTGGTGGATGGCGCAATCGCCGCTGAATAACTCCACCAGGCTCGGTACGCAACTGTGGCGGGGGGCTCGTCGCCTCGCCACAGGGTGTTCCTCGACCTATACAAAACCTAGACCACATCTTCACTTCATCGCCTAACTGCATGAACCTAAAGCAATTGGCTGGAACTGACGGAAGATTCCGGCGACCATAGCGCTCCTTGTCCGAGCCAAGCATCGCAGGAGTCCGCGTGC
This sequence comes from Pseudomonas sp. GQ91, assembly GCF_059758795.1. NCBI lineage: Bacteria > Pseudomonadati > Pseudomonadota > Gammaproteobacteria > Pseudomonadales > Pseudomonadaceae > Pseudomonas > Pseudomonas sp. GQ91. The sequence continues at coordinate 269,670 of NZ_JCAXED010000001.1, read as the reverse complement.
CGCAACACACCCCCGATCTGCCCCCCGAACTGCGGCCTATGGCCGAAATGCCGCTATTGAAACGACTCGCCGCACGCTTGTTCGGCCACGGCTTGACGCGTTTGCGCGCCCAGCACCGTTTTTCCTGGTTGCACGGCCAGGCGGACGGCTTTCGCAGTGGCCATGAGGCGGGCGTGGAATATGGCTATCGGGAAGGCAAGGCGGACGGCATTGAAGAAGGGCGCCAAGTCCTGTTGATTCGAGACTTTCGACCTGATGAACACCGCGCGCCGGCTATCGACGCCAGTCTGTTCGACGACTGGCGCCTGCCACTGACCGCCGAGTTGAAGAAACGTATCAAGGCCGATGTGGCACGTCTGCTGCCGGCCCACTCGCAGCCGAGTGCGGCGCAGTGGAAGATGATCTTCAGCGACACGCCCTCGACCTCGGTCATCGCCGGGGCCGGTGCAGGCAAATCGACCTCTTTGGTCCTGCGTATCCTGCTGCTCACCCATTACCTGGGGTTTGAACTGAGCTCAATGACGGTGGTGACCTTCACCCGTGAGTCGCGCAAGGACTTCATCAACAAGCTCATGGAAATTCTCAACCTGTGGGGGCAACCTCTTGGTTTGAAAGAAGCACAAGCGGTGGTGCGCACCTTTCATTCGCGCATTCTGCCGATGGTGCGCAGTCTGCCGGGTTTCGAGCGTCTGCAAGCCTTTGAGAATCTTAATGCGCGTACTGCTCAAGGCGATGATGAGGGTGACAGCAACCCGTTTGAACTGCGTATCAATGATGCCCAGCGCCAGCAGCTCAACGCGTGCTATCACCGACTGTACGCCCGCCACGCACGCTTTCGCGAGCTGATCGCGCCTCTGGCGCGCCACGCCCTGCAACTCAAGGAGCTGGAGCGCGACCATCCCGATGTGCAGAAGCGCGTGGCAGTGACCGAGCTGGCGGCCAAGCGTGACGAAGACCTGTGTGATGTGGTCGAAGACCTGTGGTTCCGTGCCGGTGCGTGGCCGATCAAGGGCATTGAGCCCAATCGCCAGACGGTCGAAATCAACGGTGCGCAATTCCATTGCCATGGTTACATCGCCGAATTGGGCGCGTGGGTCGTGCTGGGCTTTGACCCCCGTGAAAATCCGCAGATGGTGCGTTCCGGGGCCAAACTCTCGGTGCGCGCAGAGTGCGCGGTTAAGCGCACACTCTTTCAAGCTTTCTGTCGCAAGCCTTTGATATGGCTAGATAGCTATGAGGAATCCAAGCGCGTATCAAGCAGCCTTGCGAAGGACGCCACAGCCGGGCCAGGCTTCGATTACAAGGTCAAGGGCGAACTGGCTTCGTCGCCGTTGCTGGACTGTTTTGTCTCCGCTGCGGGGTTTATCGAAAATCTCGGCCTGGACGTCACGAACGCCGTAGGCCAAATGAGTTTTGCCGAGGACGACCCGGACCGTTCGTTCTTCGAGGCCCTGAGTATTTTCTGGAAAGCCCTGGAAGATCACCTGCTGGACCAGTCGCCGCCGATCATGACGTATAACCGCATGTTTTCGTTGTTCGGCGAAAATACTCCGGAAAACCTCAAGCTGCTCGACGATGGATTACTGCGGCCGATGTCGCACCTGATGATCGATGAGTTCCAGGATGTCTCGCCACAGATCGTCTCGTGGATCCGCGCCAGCCTGCGCGAAATCCGCAGCCGTGGACCGGCGATGCATGTGGGGCGGGGCGCGCAGCATTCCTCGCTGTTGTGTGTCGGAGATGATTGGCAATCGATTTATGGCTGGCGCGGCAGTTCGCCCAAGTACTTCATGGCGTTCAACAAGGAGTTCCCGTCGCCAGCCACCACGCGGGTCATGCTGGGTGAAAACTACCGCAGTCATCAACACATCATCGATGCTGCCGAACACATCGTTAAATCCGCTCCGGCGATCCCCGGCAAGAAGGCCAAGGCCAGCGGGGGCGCAAAGGCACTGGTGCCGGTCGCCGTGCGAGATCGGGATGATGCAGGCTTGGCGCAACAGCTGCTGCTGCACTATAACAATGGCGAATCCGTGTTAATGCTCTATCGAAAAAGCAGCGATAAATCTTTGATTTTGCAGCATATTCAGTCTGTGGTTAATCTTGATTCTAGCTTGCCGCCCGCAGCGCGACGCTTGAAGCAGCTGACCTATCACAGCGCCAAGGGCCTGCAGGCCGATGCGGTATTCCTGTTGGGGGATTGCCAGCATTTGACCCGTTCGCCCTACAAGAATCAGGTTTACCGCATGGCGGGCCTTGGCAAGGAGGCGGACGCCGAACCTTATGACAGTGCCCAACGGGACGAAGCCTTGCGCCTCGCGTATGTGGGCATCACTCGAGCGGTGAGTCATTGCTACTGGTATGTCGAAAAGCAAGAAGCCGGTGTCAAGGGACACAAGGCGTCTGACCGTATTGCTGGGGACAGGCCGTTCTTTGACGATCAGCGTGGCGTGAAAGGGGAGTGAAGGAGTAGGAGCGAGCCTGCGAGTTCGCTCCTACAGCGACAGGACTCAGGCCCGCAGCAACAGAGGCGGTATAAAGGACTCGAGTTCGTCCTCGATGGCCTCGATGATCCGCTCGACGTCGCTTGCGTTCATCACCGTGGCGCAGGGAATCCCGGCGATGGCGATCAGGGTGGCGCCGCTTTCCCGGTCAAACAATCGCGCGACCATGCTGGCTGGAGCATCCATGCTCCCTTCAAAGCCTATCGGGTGAAAATGCCAGCGCATCAGCTGGCATGCATTCGGGAATGTCACCTTGTTCATATGCCCTCCTTGATCATTGAGCGCTTCCTTTAGCTCGCGGCAAGGGTGCCAGGTCCATCTATGTTCCTGGCCGTTGAAGGTTAAAAATAGCACTCATTCGCAGCCCTCATCAGGGTTTTCCTATCCGTTCGGCAGTTCTTTTCGATTAATTTGACGTGCGTCATGTCCTACCTGGATTTGGGCAAAAGGCCATTAGCGCCATCGCCAGGTCGGCATTGAAGCGGTTGGCAAAGTTGGGCGAGTGACTTGGGCATTGGGCCGCAAGGGGCGCTCTGGAAAAAGGGGTATCACGACCGTGCTATGCGCCGGGAAGAAGATCTTAAGGATTTTGCCCGTTATGGGGTGCATAACCCCGTTCCTGCAGGATGGGTGAACCGGGTGCATGACTATTCGCTTTGGGATGTGTTCTGGCTTTAGGGCGCAAGGGGTTGGCTTTGCAGAGGCGGCGCGGTTGGACGTAGCTTTGCTTGAGGCGCTGCGCCGGACGGCCTGGCACCGCCACATCAACATAACATCGCGTAGATAACGCATGATCGGGTAGCTGTCATTAATAATAAAATATTTAGCCAATGATATTAATGACACGGTGGCACTTTACAAGTGAGGCCCACTCAATATAACGGATCCATTTCACTGCAAAGTGTGAGCGTTTTAGCATTTAAGTGTTTAGCAGTATTTAATATTTAAATAGAGGTTTGTCCTGGCGCAGGCTAATCCCAAGGAATGCATCGGCTTATTCACCACTGTTTGCGGGCGTTATTCGTTTTTTGCACTTTTTAGTGCAAAAAAATGCTGGACGGCTGATTTCAAATTGTGTCAGTTTTATTTCGCCTTCATAAGAGGCGAGTGATAGGACGATCTCGCCAGAGCGCGTCGCTATCGGACAAAAACTGTTCCACTTGCAAACAAGGAAGTACGTTTATGTCGAAAGTTAAAGAAAAAGCTATTGTATCGGCGGCTCAAGCAAGTACCGCTTATGCGCAGATCGATAGCTTTAGCCATTTGTATGACCGCGGCGGCAATCTCACGGTCAATGGCAAACCGTCCTTTTCCGTCGATCAGGCAGCTGAACATTTACTGCGCGATAACGCGGCGTATCGGGATGTCGATGGTAACGGCAGGATTGATCTTACCTACACCTTCCTGACCTCGGCCTCCTCGGCGACCATGAACAAACATGGCATCTCCGGGTTCAGCCAGTTCAGTAACCTGCAAAAAGGCCAGGCGGTGCTCGCCATGCAGTCCTGGGCCGATGTGGCCAATGTAACCTTCACCGAGCGAGCCTATGGCGGTGACGCGCACATGACCTTCGGCAACTACAGCGGGGGCCAGGACGGGGCGGCGGCCTTTGCCTACCTGCCGGGGACCGATGAGCAGTACAACATGAGTGGCCTGGACGGCTCCTCCTGGTACTTGACCAACAGAAGCTACACGGCCAACGTCAATCCCGGGCTCAATAACTACGGCCGCCAGACCCTGACCCATGAGATCGGGCATACCCTGGGCCTGGCTCACCCTGGCGATTATAACGCCGGGACCGGTAACCCGTCCTACTACGACGCGGACTATGGACAGGACACGCGCGGCTACAGCGTCATGAGTTACTGGAGTGAAAGCAACACCAACCAGAACTTCACCAAGGGTGGGGTAGAAGCCTATGCATCCGGGCCGCTGATTGACGATATCGCCGCGATCCAGAAGCTTTACGGCGCCAACTACAACACCCGTGCGGGCGACACCACCTACGGTTTCAACTCCAACACCGGGCGTGATTTCCTCAGTGCCCATTCGAACGCCGACAAACTGGTGTTCTCGGTATGGGACGGTGGCGGCAATGACACCCTGGATTTCTCCGGTTTCACCCAGAACCAGAAAATCAACCTCAATGAGACCTCGCTCTCTGATGTGGGCGGGCTGGTGGGCAACGTTTCCATCGCCCAGGGCGTGACGGTCGAAAATGCCTTCGGTGGTGCCGGCAATGACCTGCTGATCGGTAACGCTGCGGCCAACACCCTCAAGGGCGGCGCCGGCAACGATCTGATCTACGGCGGCGGCGGTGCTGACAAGCTGTGGGGTGGGGCGGGGGCGGACACCTTTGTGTTCGGCGCCAGTTCGGACTCCAAGCCCGGCGCGGCTGATCAGATCCTCGATTTCATCTCGGGATCGGACAAGATCGACCTGACCGGAATTACCAACGGTAACGGCCTGCACTTCGTCAATGCCTTCACCGGCGCGGCCGGCGATGCAGTGCTCAGTTATGCCTCGGGCACCAACCTGGGCACCTTGGCGGTGGACTTCTCCGGGCACGGCGTGGCGGACTTCCTCGTTACCACTGTCGGCCAGGCGGCGTTCAGCGACATCGTGGCTTGATCCAGGCCTGAGGAGAGCAGCGCCCCGGCGCTGCTCTCTCCTTGCAACAACCCCGTAAACGGGTAATGGTGATGAACAACTATCGCAATGCAATCGCCTGTCTGATTCAGGCGTTGCTCGTGTCGGCAGGAGCCAACGCAATGGCAAGCAGTCTTGTTTTACCCAGCGCCGCAGAATTGGCCGGGCATTGGCAATTGCATCAGCAAGAGCAGATCTGCGCACTGGACCTGATTGCCGATTCCAACGCACTGGGTGGGGATGTCGATTGCGCCGAACAGTGGTTGGGGGATAAACCTATTACCTGGTCGCCCACGCCGGACGGTATATGGTTGATGAATGCAGAAGGCACTGGCATTATCCATTTGAATCGCCTTAAAGTGGGTGAATATAAAGGACGCAGCCGTTCAGGCGCTGAACTTTTATTGCAGCAGGCACCTTGAATATATAAAACGGCTATCTCGTTATAAATGGTGACCGGAGAGTCACTTTCAGTATAAGTCGGTCAGTATTAAGCAATTGTAGTAGTTGCCGGTCCATTATGTGGGCGTCCGGTAGACTATTGTGTGCATTCAGCTTAGGGATGATTAAGCAACATGGCGAAGACCACTCCCGCTGCACCCTTGTTCAAGACGCTTGGTGAATATAAAAGCATTCTGATCAGCGTCGGTTTTTTCACCGCACTGATCAATTTGCTGATGCTGGTGCCCTCTATCTACATGCTGCAAGTTTACGATCGAGTGCTGTCGTCGCAGAACGAAACCACGCTGGTGATGTTGACGCTGATGGTGGTGGGCTTCTTTGCGTTTATCGGCGCACTGGAAGTGGTGCGCAGTTTCATCGTGATCCGCATCGGCAGCCAGTTGGAGCGTCGTTTCAACCTCAAGGTCTACAAGGCCGCGTTCGAGCGCAATCTGCAACGCGGCGAAGGACATGCCGGGCAATCCCTGGGGGACTTGACCCACATACGGCAGTTTCTCACCGGGCCCGCGCTGTTCGCGTTTTTTGATGCGCCGTGGTTTCCGATCTATCTGGCGGTGATTTTCCTGTTCAACGTCTGGCTCGGCGTACTGGCCAGTGCGGGCGCCGTGTTGTTGATCGGCCTGGCGTGTCTGAACGAGTACCTGACCAGGAAACCCTTGCGCGAAGCCGGTGGTTATTCCCAGCAGTCGACGCAATTGGCCACCAGCCATCTGCACAACGCCGAGACCATCCAGGCCATGGGCATGCTGGGGGCGCTGCGCAATCGCTGGTTTGCGGTGCATTCGCGATTTCTCGGCCTGCAGAACCAGGCCAGTGACACCGGTTCGGTGATCAGTTCCCTGAGTAAATCCCTGCGCCTGTGTCTGCAATCGCTGGTGCTGGGGTTGGGGGCCTTGTTGGTGATCAAGGGCCAAATGACTGCCGGGATGATGATTGCCGGCACGATCCTGATGGGGCGGGTGCTCAGCCCTATCGATCAGTTGATCGCGGTGTGGAAGCAGTGGAGTTCCGCCAAGCTCGCCTATCAACGCCTGGATGGGCTGTTGCAGGAGTTCCCGCCAGAAGCCGAGGCCATGGCGTTGCCGGCGCCGAAGGGCCAAGTGAGTTTCGAACAGGTCAGCGCGGGGCCGCCCGGTCGGCGGGCTGCGACCTTGCATCAGGTCAGCTTCAACCTGGGAGCGGGCGAAGTGCTCGGCGTGCTGGGTGCCTCCGGTTCCGGCAAGTCGACCCTCGCGCGGGTGCTGGTGGGCGTGTGGCCGACGCTGGCTGGCACGGTGCGCCTGGACGGTGCGGATATTCATCGTTGGGACCGCGACGAACTCGGCCCGCACATCGGCTATTTGCCGCAGGACATCGAACTGTTCAGCGGCAGCATCGCCGACAACATCGCGCGCTTTCGCGAGGCCGACCCCGAACTCGTGGTGCGGGCCGCGCAACAAGCCGGTGTGCATGAGCTGATCCTGCGTTTGCCCCAGGGCTACGACACGGTGCTGGGAGACGACGGCAGCGGCCTGTCCGGCGGCCAGAAACAACGCGTCGCCCTGGCGCGCGCGCTGTACGGCGGGCCGCGCCTGATCGTGCTCGATGAGCCTAACTCCAACCTCGACACCGTCGGCGAGGCCGCGTTGGCCAGCGCCATCATGCAAATGAAGGCCCAGGGCAGCAGCGTGATTCTGGTGACACACCGCTCTTCAGCGCTGGCCCAGGCCGACAAGTTGCTGGTGCTCAACGAAGGCCGCCTGCAGGCGTTTGGCCCCAGTCAGGAAGTCCTGCGCGCGTTGTCCGGCCAGCAGGAACCGCCCCGCGAGAAAGCCGGTGTCAGCCTGAGTCGTCAGTATCAAGCCGCAAGGAATCCAGGCCAATGAGCGTCGATAGCAGCCTTCAACTCGACTCGGTTCGCCCCGAACGTGATGCACGCTTCTTTGCCCGGATGGGCTGGCTGTTGAGCGTGGTCGGCGCCGGTGGGTTTTTCCTGTGGGCCAGCCTCGCGCCGCTGGACCAAGGGGTTGCCGTGCAGGGCACGGTGGTGGTGTCCGGCAAGCGCAAAGCGGTACAAACCCTGAGCCCCGGCGTGGTCAGCCGGATCCTGGTGCGCGAAGGCGAGGTGGTGAAGCAAGGCCAGCCCTTGTTTCGACTCGACCAGACGCAAAACCAGGCCGATGTCCATTCGCTGCAAGCCCAGTACCGCATGGCCTGGGCCAGCGTCGCGCGCTGGCAGAGCGAGCGCGATAACCTGCCGGGTATCACCTTTCCTTCTGAACTGAGCAGCAACCCCGATCCGGCACTGGCGCTGGTGCTTGAAGGCCAGCGCCAACTGTTCAGCAGTCGTCGCCAGGCCTTTGCCCGCGAACAGGCGGGGATTCGCGCCAGTATCGAGGGCGCCAATGCTCAGCTGAGCGGCATGCGCCGTGCCCGCAGTGATTTGAACGCCCAGGCACAATCCCTGCGCGATCAGTTGAACAACCTGCAACCCTTGGCTGACAACGGCTACATCCCGCGCAATCGCTTGCTCGAGTACCAGCGCCAGCTGTCCCAAGTGCAACAGGATCTGGCGCAGAACAGCGGCGAAAGCGGGCGCATCGAGCAAAGCATCCTCGAATCCCGCCTGAAGTTGCAGCAGCACAGTGAGGAGTACCAGAAGGAAGTTCGCAGCCAGTTGGCCGATGCGCAACTGCGTAGCCTGACCCTGGAGCAGCAACTGACGTCCGCCGGCTTCGACCTGCAGCACAGCGAAATCAACGCTCCGGCGGACGGTATTGCAGTCAACCTCAGTGTTCACACCGAGGGCGCGGTGGTGCGTGCCGGTGAAACCCTGCTGGAAATCGTGCCCCAGGGCACGCGCCTCGAAGTGGAAGGGCATCTGCCGGTCAATCTGGTGGATAAGGTCGGCACCCACCTGCCGGTGGACATTCTTTTCACCGCCTTCAACCAGAGCCGCACGCCACGGGTGCCGGGGGAGGTGAGCCTGATTTCCGCAGACCAGATGCTCGACGAGAAAACCGGCGCGCCGTATTACGTGCTGCGCACCGCGGTCAGTGACGAAGCCCTGGAGAAACTCCATGGGCTGGTGATCAAGCCAGGGATGCCAGCCGAAATGTTTGTGCGTACTGGCGAGCGTTCGCTGCTCAATTACTTGTTCAAGCCGCTGCTGGATCGTGCCGGCTCCGCATTGACCGAGGAATGAGCATGGCTTTCAGGTATCCAAAACAGCTGCTCACGGCCTTGCTGCTGGGATGTAGCAGCGCCCAGGCGGCCATGGGGCCGTTCGATGTCTACGAACAAGCCCTGCGTAACGACCCGGTGTTCCTCGGCGCCGTCAAGGAACGTGACGCCGGCCTGGAAAACCGCCTGATTGGCCGCGCCGGGCTATTGCCCAGGCTGTCGTACAACTACAACAAGGGCCGCAACAACTCCCAGGCCACCTTGCCCGATGGACGGGGTGGCAATTATCACGACGATCGCAACTACAACAGCTACGGCTCCACGTTCACCCTGCAACAACCGTTGTTCGACTACGAAGCCTATGCCAACTACCGCAAGGGCGTGGCCCAGGCGCTGTTTGCCGATGAAAGTTTCCGCGACAAAAGCCAGGCGCTGCTGGTGCGCGTGCTGACCTATTACACCGAGGCGCTGTTCGCCCAGGATCAGATCGATATTGCGCGGGCCAAGAAAAACGCCTTTGAGCAGCAGTTCCAGCAGAACCGGCATCTGTTCGAGCAAGGCGAGGGCACGCGCACCGATATTCTTGAAGCGGAATCACGCTATGAACTGGCGATCGCCGAGGAAATCCAGGCGCTCGATGAACAGGATGCCGCCCTCAGGGAGTTGGGCGCGTTGCTCGGTGTACGCAGTGTCGATATCGCCGACCTGGCGCCGCTGAACGAGGATTTTGCCGCTTTTAGCCTGACGCCGGCCAACTATGACACCTGGCACGAGCTGGCAATCACCAACAACCCGACACTGGCCTCCCAGCGCCAGGCCGTGGAAATCGCGCGCCAGGAAGTGGCGCGCAACCGTGCCGGGCATTTGCCGACGGTCACGGCCTACGCCAGTTCGCGACAGCAGGAATCCGACAGCGGGAATACCTACAACCAGCGCTACGACACCAACACCATCGGGATCGAGGTCAGCCTGCCGCTGTATGCCGGAGGTGGCGTATCAGCGTCCACTCGCCAGGCCAGCCGTGCAATGGAGCAGGCCGAATATGAGCTGGAAGGCAAGACCCGCGCGACCCTGATCGAACTGCGCCGTCAGTTCAGCGCGTGCCTGTCGGGCGTGAGCAAGCTGCGCGCCTATCAGAAAGCCCTGGCGTCGGCCGAAGCGCTGGTGGTCTCGACCAAGCACAGCATCCTCGGGGGCGAGCGGGTCAACCTCGATGCCCTCAACGCCGAGCAGCAGTTGTACAGCACCCGTCGCGACCTGGCCCGGGCCCGTTACGACTACCTGATGGCCTGGACCAAATTGCATTACTACGCCGGCAACTTGCGCGACACCGACCTGGCCAAGGTGGACGAGGCTTTTGGCCATGCGCAGCGTTAATGGTTGGCTGGATGCCAGCTGCTACGCCGGGGGGGTGTAGATGCCCACAAGAACAACAAACGCGACAAAACTAAGGAAGGTAACCGTGAACGCAAAACGACGAGGGTTTCAATCCGCCATCCCAACAGGCCCGGGCTACCCGCTCAAGGCTTTGAGCTGCGTGCCATACGGCGCGTTGCTGTGTTGCCTGGCCAGCCTGGGAACCGCCCAGGCCGCACCCTACGTGGAAACCGGCAAGCTGGGCGATGTCGCCAGTTGGCGCAGCGATGAGTTCAAGGCCGATTGGGGATTGGGCGCGGTGAATGCCGATGTGGCCTACGCCGCCGGCTATACCGGCAAAGGCGTGAAGCTGGGGATTTTCGACCAGCCGGTCTACGCCCAGCACCCCGAGTTCGCCAGCCCCGGCAAAGTAGTGACGCTCGTCACTGAAGGCATCCGCCAATACACCGACCCCTACATTCCGGTGAAGGCCGGCGATGCGTTTCGCTACGACGGCACGCCGTCCCTGGGGTCCAACGGCAAGCTGGGTAACCACGGTACACACGTCGGCGGGATCGCAGCGGGCAACCGTGACGGCGGGCCGATGCATGGCGTGGCCTTCGATGCGCAGATCATCACGGCTGAAAACGGTGACCCGGGTCCGGAAGACGGGATCATCCTCGGCAATGATGGCGCGGTGTACAAGGCCGGTTGGGATGCCTTGGTGGCCAGCGGCGCGAGGATCATCAATAACAGTTGGGGCATCGGCATCGGTGATCAGTACGCCAAGGGCGGGCGGGATCCGGCATTCCCCAATTTCACGGTGGTTGAAGCCCAGGCGCAGTTCGATAACATTCGGCCGATCCTCGGGACCCTTGCCGGCGGCGCTTATCAAGGCGCTATCGATGCTGCTCGCAGCGGTGTGCTGACGATTTTTGCTGCCGGTAACGACTACAACCGCAATAACCCCGATGCCATTTCGGGCCTGGCGTATTTCGTGCCGGAAATCGCCCCCAACTGGCTTTCGGTAGCAGCCTTGCAGCAGAACCCGGACACCACCAGCAGCGACCCGTATGTGATCAGCACTTTTTCGTCGCGCTGTGGTTACGCCGCAAGCTTCTGCGTGGCGGCGCCGGGAACAAAAATCTACAGTTCGGTGATCAACGGCACTTCCCTGGAAAACCTCACCACGGATTACGCCAACTTCAACGGCACCTCCATGGCCGCGCCGCATGTTGCCGGGAGTGCCGCGGTGCTGATGGAGCGTTTTCCGTACATGAGTGGCGAGCATATTTCGACGCTGCTGAAAACCACCGCCACCGACCTCGGCGCGCCGGGCATCGACGCATTGTACGGCTGGGGCATGATCAACCTGGGCAAGGCGGTAAACGGACCTGGAATGTTGGTCACCGCAGAGGATATTCCGCTCGAGTTGCGTATCGACGGTGCCTATGGCAGCGGCCAGTTCGTCGCGGACTTGCCAGGGATTGGCGCCGTGGTCGACGCGGGCAAACCGACCCAACGCCGGTGTACCGATGTGCATTGCGGCCTGGATGTGTGGAGCAATGATATTTCCGGTCACGGCGGCTTGACCAAGCAAGGCATCGGTGCGCTGGTACTGAGCGGCAGCAACACCTACAGCGGGCCGACCCTGGTCAACCAAGGTCTGTTGGCGGTCACGGGTTCGCTGACCTCGGCGGTCACGGTCGGCAACAGCGGCGTGCTCGGCGGTTCCGGGACGGTGGGCGCGTTGACCGCGAGCAGGGGCGGCACGGTGGCGCCGGGCAATTCCATCGGCACCTTGAACGTGGCCGGGGATGTGCGTTTCGATGCCGGTTCCACGTATGCGGTGGAACTGTCGAACAGCGCCAGCGACCGAATCGTTGCCGGCGGCACGGCCACGCTCAACGGCGGCAACGTGACCCTGGCGCTGGAAAACAGCGCGACATTGCTCAGCCAGAGCGAAGCGCACAGCCTGATCGGTCGCCAATACAACATTCTGCAGGCCGCTGGTGGCATTACGGGCAGCTTCGGCGCCGTGTTGCCCAACTATCTGTTTCTGGGTGGCACGCTCAACTATGCGGCCAACGGCGTGCAGTTGGACGTCGGGCGCAACGCCAACAGTTTCGCCAGTGTCGCGACCACCGACAACCAGCGCTCCGTGGCGGCTGCCGCCGAGCAATTGGGGGCCGGTAATGGCGTCTATGAAAGCCTGCTGCTGGCCCCCGACGCGGCCTCGGCCCAAGGGGCATTTCAACAGTTGAGCGGAGAAATCTACCCGGCCCTGGAAACCGCGCTGATCAATGACAGCCGCTACTTGCGCGAAGCGGTGGGCGAGCGCTTGCAGCAAGGTGAAATGGGCACGACCACTCAAACCATCGACAGCCGTGGCAATGTTTGGGTCAAGGCGCTGGGGGCCTGGGGCAAGACTGATAGCCGCAGCGATACGGCGGGCTACACCACGTCCATCGGCGGCATGCTGGCAGGCGTCGACGGCGCGCTGGACGAGGACACGCGCCTGGGCCTGGTGGCCGGTTATAGCGACACCTCGCTGAACATGGGCAGTGGCACGCACTCCCGGGCAGCGGTGGACAGTTACCACTTCGGCGCTTATGCCGGGCATGAGATCGGCGCCTGGCGCTTGAGCGGCGGGGCCAGCTACAGCTGGCATCGCGCCGATGTAAAACGCGACCTGCAGTACGGCAACGTGTCCGGCAAGCAGAAAGCCAAAGTCGACGCCGGCACGACCCAAGTGTTCACCGAAGCAGCCTACCGGGTGAATCTGCAACCACTGGCGCTTGAGCCTTTCGCCAATCTGGCCTACATCCATCTGGCTACCGACGGTTTCACCGAGAAGGGCGACGCTGCCGCATTGCGAAGTGGTGATGACACCCGCGATCTGGTCCTGAGCACGCTGGGCGTGCGGGCGTTGAAAACCTTCAATGTCACGGATCATCAACAACTGGATGTTTCCGGCACCTTGGGCTGGCAGCACAACCTCAGCTCGACCGACGCCGAGCAACACCTGGCCTTTGCCTCTGGCGGCAGTTCCTTCGCAGTAGAAAGTGCGCCGATGGTACGCGATGCGGCCCTCGTGGGCGCTCGGGTCAGCCTGGCGCTGACCAAGGACGCACGGGTGAACTTTGACTACAACGGACTGTTGGCCAGCAAGGAGAAAACTCACGGCGTGGGCTTGAGCCTGGATTGGGCGTTCTGATGCCCGATTTTTAGTACATGAAGGACAATGTGGGAGCCGGTGCTCCCACATTCAGCATTCCAATCGTTTTAGCTTTCTCGACAATTCCAACAAAAGAGAGGCAATACCATGGGTGTCTATGACTACAAAAACCTCGCAACCGAGGACTCCAAAGCACTGTTCGCCGATGCCATGGCGATCACGCTGTACTCCTATCACAACCTGGACAACGGCTTTGCCGAGGGCTATCAGCAACACGGCATGGGCATCGGGTTGCCTGCCACCCTGGTACAGGCGCTGCTTGGCAGCACTGACTCGCAAGGTGTGATCCCGGGAATTCCCTGGAACCCCGACTCGGAAAAAGCCGCCCTGGAAGCGGTGCAAAAGGCCGGCTGGACGCCGATCAGCGCCAGCACCCTTGACTACGCGGGGAAGGTCGACGCTCGGGGCACATTTTTTGGCGAAAAGCCGGGCTATACCAGCGCTCAGGTAGAGGTCCTGGGCAAGTACGACGATGCCGGCAAACTACTGGAAATCGGCATTGCGTTTCGGGGGACATCGGGCCCGAGGGAAACCCTGATCACGGACTCCATTGGTGACGCGATCAGCGACCTGTTGGCGGCCTTCGGTCCGCAGGACTATGCAAAGAACTACTCGGGTGAAGCCTTCGGCACCTTGCTTGGCAAGGTTGCCGAGTATGCCAGTGCCCAGGGGCTGAGCGGCCAGGACGTACTGGTCAGCGGCCATAGCCTGGGTGGTCTCGCCGTGAACAGCATGGCGGACCTGAGCGACAGCACCTGGTCAGGGTTCTACCAGGATGCCAACTACGTGGCCTATGCCTCACCGACCCAGAGTGCCGGCGACAAGGTGTTGAACATCGGTTATGAAAACGACCCGGTGTTTCGTGTCCTTGACGGCTCATCCTTCACTCTGTCGTCCCTTGGCGTACACGATCAGGGGCATGCGTCCAGTACGGATAACATCGTCAGTTTCAACGATCACTACGCTTCGTCGTTGTGGAACGCACTGCCGTTTTCCATCGTCAACCTGTCGACCTGGGTCTCGCATTTGCCCACCGGCTACGGTGATGGCATGACGCGCATTCTTGAGTCCGGGTTCTATGACCTGACCACGCGTGACTCGACCATCATCGTTGCCGACCTGTCCGACCCGGCCCGAGCCACTACCTGGGTGCAGGACCTCAACCGCAACGCGGAGACTCACCAGGGCAGCACATTCATCATCGGCAGCGACGCCAGCGACCTGATCCAGGGCGGCAAGGGCAACGATTATCTGGAAGGGCGCGCGGGCAACGACACCTTCCGTGACAGCGGCGGCTACAACATGCTGCTCGGGGGGGCGGGCTTCAACACCCTGGACATGCAGCAGTCGTTGAAACGTGTCGAGGTTGCCAATGACGGTGCAGGCACTCTGTACATCCGTGACGACCATGGCGGCATCAGCGTGACCCGCGATATAGGCGCGTTGGTGAGCAAGGAAAGCAGCCTGTTTTTCTTCTCCAAGAATGTGACCCACACCGTCACGGATCAAGGCTTGCGGGCGGGCAGCGACCTCACCGCCTATGCCTCGTCGGTCAAGGGCGATGCCAGCGACAACCTGCTCAAGGCCAACGATAGCGGTCAATGGTTGTTTGGCCTGGCGGGCAACGATCATCTGATCGGTGGCAAAGGCAACGATGTGTTGGTCGGCGGTGGCGGCAATGACTTGCTGCAAGTGGGCGGCGGTGGCAATACCTTGCTGTTCGACGGGCACTTTGGCCAGGACCGGGTCGTCGGCTACCAATCGACGGACACCTTGGTGTTCATGGGAGTAGACGGGGTGAACGGGCAGTACGACTACCTTGAGCATGCCAAGGCGGTGGGGAGCGATACGGTGCTGAGCTTTGGCGCCGATTCGGTGACGCTGGTGGGGGTAGGGCTGGATAGCCTGTCGGCAGACGCCATTATCATCGCGTGATACGCAGCGGGCTGAATTGTCGAAGTGCAGAAGCTTCGCTGATTCGGCCCGCTGTCAGGTGAGCGGTTTACTCTTCCTTGATCACGGTCGCGACATCCGCGGCCTTGACCCGTACTCGCTTGCCGGCGATATCGGTGAATTCGTAGAAACCGTCCGGGGTCTTGGCGTTCGGCGTGTCCTTGGTCAAGTACTGGGTGCCGTTCTGTAACGTCACGACGGTGGGTGTCGAGCAACCGGCCAACACCAGAAAAGTGAGTGCAACCAGCGGCAGCCCCAAGTGCTTCATGTTCATTTACCCTTACCTTCACTCTTCAAAAGCCCGTGCCTGAGCGGCGTCGGACCGTAAATGTTACGCCATTCCCCAGCATCTGATCACTTTTATGCAAAAAGTTGCGTGAGCCGCTGATCTATTACTGATTGCAACAGCGGGCCATGAACGGCAATCTGTATGTATAAACAGTGTTCGATCAAGTGCCTGCAATGTCCAATCCCCTGCAAGATCCTTTCTATTACCTGCATAACTTCCGCCAAGTGCTCGATTGGCTGGAGCAACGCTATGCCGATTTGCTGGATCGCGAGGAACGACATTTCATTGAGCAATTTGACCGCTTGCCGCAAGCCTCCCAGGCCTTGCTGGTGCGTATGGTCATGCGTAAAGGTCGGCACTTTCGCGCCAACAAGCTGGATTATGTCGAGATCGGCTCGACCTGCGCGGCGATCGCGCCCTTGCTGGAACAAGGCTGGGTGGACAGCCGGGGCCTGCTGACGTTTAGCGAGCTGTTTGGGTTGTTGCACAAAGGTGAAGTGCTTGCGGCTTTCGCACCCTGGATCGAGCAGCCCCGGGGCAAGAAGGCCGATTGGCTACCGATGCTGGCAGCGCGGTTCCCGCAAACCCGGAGCTTCCAGCAATGGTGTCCGCAGATCGCGGAGCCGCTCTACAGCCTGACGGTCATGGACCTCTGCGATCGCCTGCGTCTGATGTTCTTCGGCAATCTGTACCAGGACTGGTCGGAATTCGTGCTGGCGGACCTGGGTATCTATACCTACGAAAAAGTCGAATTCTGCGCCGAGTCCCGTGGATTGCGCAGCCGCGACGATGTCTACGGATTTCTGTTCCTTCACCAATGCCAGCAGGCCCTTGAGGCCGGCGACGCACTGGAAAGCGTGCTGGAACAAATCGCCACCCTGGACACCGACAACCCGTGGCTGGAAAAGCGTCGGGCCAAGCTGTTGTTTCAACTCGGTCAACAATGCGAGCGGCGCGCCGAGCTGGCCTTGGCCGAGGTGATTTATCGGGGTTGCGCGCATCCTGGTGCGCGGGCGCGATTGATCCGGGTACTGGAGCGCCAGGAACACATTGGCGCGGCGATGGCGCTGGCGGTGCAGGCACACGCCGCCCCCCACAGTGCGGCCGAGCAGCAGCATCTGTTGCGGGTTCTGCCACGGCTGCGACGCAAGTTGGGCGAGCCGGCACTGCCCAAACCAACGCCACGGGAGATTCTGCGCCTGGATCTGGAACTGCCCTTTCCGCAACCGCTGGCGGCGGTGGAGTATTGCGTCCAGACCCACCTGAACGATGAAGCGGCGCCGGTGCATTACGTCGAGAACAGCCTGATCAATTCGCTGTTCGGGCTGTTGTGCTGGCCGGCGATTTTCGCGCCGTTGCCGGGCGCGTTTTTCCATCCGTTCCAGCGGGGTCCGGTGGACCTGCACAGCGAAGACTTTCATCAGCGTCGTGCCGAACTGTTCGCCGCCTGCCTGGATGAACTGCAGGACGAGCGCTACAAAAGCACCATTCGCCAGCGTTACTTCGACAAATGGGGGATCCAGTCACCGTTCGTGTTCTGGGGCGCGCTGAGCGAAGAACTGCTCGACCAGGCCCTTGACTGCCTGCCCGCCGAACACTTGCGACAGTGGTTCGCCCGCCTGTTGCTGGATATTCGCGCCAATCGCAGCGGGATGCCGGACCTGATCCAGTTCTGGCCGGCGCAAAAGACCTATCGCATGATCGAAGTCAAAGGCCCCGGCGACCGCTTGCAAGACAACCAACTGCGCTGGCTGGAGTTCTGTGACGAGCATCAGATGCCGGTCACGGTCTGTTATGTGCGGTGGGCGGAGCAGGGGGCTTGAGCTACACCGTTGCGGTACGTGCATTGTGTGAGTTCACCGCCAAGGTCGGTGACCTCGACTTGCGTTTCACACCGTCTCCCAGCGCCCAGGAGGGGATTGTCGGCCACCGCACCGTGGCCTCCCGGCGTAGCGCCCATTACCAGAACGAAGTGGCGCTGGAGGGTAACTATCAACAGTTGACTGTCAGGGGCCGCGCGGATGGTTATGACCCTGACCGCAATCAATTGGAGGAGGTCAAGACCTACCGTGGCGACCTTGAGGCCCAACCCGCCAATCATCGGCAATTGCACTGGGCACAGGTCAAGGTGTATGGCTGGTTGCTGTGCCAGAAGCTGGGCCTTGCCGAGGTTGTCCTGGCGTTGGTGTATTTCGACATCGTCAGCGAGCGTGAAACCCTGGTCCGCCAGACCTGCCGGGCGGCTGAGCTGGAACAGTTTTTCAACCGCCAATGCGCGTTGTTTCTCGGCTGGGCCGAGCAGCAAATGCAGCGACGCCAGGCCCGGGATGCCGCGGCCCGGGTTCTGGGGTTTCCCCACCACGACTTTCGACCCGGCCAGCGCGTCCTTGCCGAGTCGGTGTACAAGGCGGTCAGCACCGGGCGCTGCCTGATGGCGCAGGCGCCCACCGGCATCGGTAAAACCCTCGGCACGATTTTCCCCCTGCTCAAGGCCCTGGCGCCCCAGCAGTTGGACAAGGTGTTCTTTCTCACGGCGAAAACCCCCGGCCGCAAGCTGGCGCTGGATGCCGCGCAAGTGCTGTACGACAGCAGTCCGGATTTGCCGCTGCGGGTCCTGGAGCTGGTGGCCCGGGATAAAGCCTGTGAACATCTCGATAAGGCGTGTCACGGTGACTCCTGTCCATTGGCCAAAGGCTTCTATGATCGCCTGCCGGCGGCGCGGGAAGCTGCGGCCAAAGTGCGCCTGCTGGA
Source organism: Pseudomonas sp. GQ91 (assembly GCF_059758795.1). NCBI lineage: Bacteria > Pseudomonadati > Pseudomonadota > Gammaproteobacteria > Pseudomonadales > Pseudomonadaceae > Pseudomonas > Pseudomonas sp. GQ91. The sequence continues at coordinate 251,306 of NZ_JCAXED010000001.1, read as the reverse complement.
TCAGCGCCAGCTGCGGGAAGTGGCCCTGGACCACCAGGTGTGCCCGTACTACCTGAGCCAGGAAATGGCGCGCTGGGCCGATATGGTGGTCGCCGACTACAACTATTATTTTGATTTCGGCGCGATGCTGTTTGGCTTGGCCCAGCTCAACCAGTGGCGTGTCGCGGTGCTGGTGGATGAAGCGCATAACCTGGTGGAGCGTGGTCGTTCGATGTACAGCGCCGAGCTGGATCAGTACACCCTCAAGGCATTACGTACTACGGCGCCGGAGCCGTTGAAAAGGCCCTTGCAGCGTCTGAACCGCGAGTGGAATGCGCTGCACAAGGAACAGATTGCGCCGTATCAGGCGTATGCCGCCAAACCGGAAAAGCTGCTGCAGGCCCTGGCGTTATGCACCCGCGCCATGGGCGAGTATTTCAATGACCATCCACAGGCGCTGGGCGGCGATCTGCAACGTTTCTACTTCGATGCGCTGCAGTTTTCCAAGGTGGCGGAGCTGTTCAACGAGCAGTTCATTTTTGACATCACCCAGCGCGAGCCGCAGGCCAAACGCACGCTGTCACGACTGTGCCTGCGCAATGTGGTGCCCGCCGAGTTTCTTCGCCCACGGCTGACGGCGGCTCGCAGCAGCGTGTTGTTTTCCGCGACCTTGAGCCCTAGGCATTACTACACCGACTTGCTCGGCCTGCCGGCCAATACCGCATGGGTCGACGTCGAATCGCCGTTCCAGGCGCAACAGTTGCAAGTGCATATCGTCGAGCGGATCTCCACCCGCTTTGTTCATCGCCAGGCTTCCCTGGCGCCCATCGTCGAGTTGATCGCCGAACAGTTCCAGCGTCAGCCGGGCAATTACCTGGCGTTTTTCAGCAGCTTCGATTACTTGCAACAAGTGGCGCAGCTGTTGGCCGAACGCTATCCCCACATTGCGCTGTGGCATCAAGCGCGCGGGATGGCTGAAGCCGAACGCCAGGCCTTTCTCGATCAGTTCACCCAGCACAGCCAGGGCGTAGGCTTTGCGGTGTTGGGCGGAGTGTTTGGTGAAGGCATCGACTTGCCGGGCGCGCGCCTGATCGGCGCGTTCATCGCCACCCTGGGCCTGGCGCAGTTGAACCCGATCAACGAGCAGATGAAGCAGCGCATGGCGGCGATTTTTGGTGCCGGGTATGACTATACCTACCTGTATCCCGGGATCCAGAAGGTCGTACAGGCGGCGGGCCGGGTGATTCGCACCCAACAAGACCAGGGAACAGTGATGCTGATCGATGATCGCTTCGCCGAGCCCAAGGTCAGGCAGTTGTTGCCGCGCTGGTGGTCGCTGAGCTGACGCGTAAGATGCGCCATTCCCGGCATCAATGATGCTGGCGAAGGCTGCAGGGGTGCGTCAGTCTCAGGTCTGTCCCGTCCCTTCATCTGCACAATTTTGCCTTAACACTTAAATCCCAGTAGATAGGGCTGTTGTGTGGCGAACGGGCTTGTCGGAACGCCGCATCGCCCGTGTTGGGTTGCGAAGCAGCCCCAGAACCCTCCGCTACGGAGTATCTGATACACCGCATTCGGCTAACTGGGGCTGCTTCGCAGCCCAACACGGGCGATGCGGCGTTCCGACAAGCCCGCTCGCCACAAGGAAATAAGTTGTGTAGATGCCTATGCCTCAAGGAGCCGCGTGATGTATACCCCCGAACAACAGACGATCCAGGTCAACGGCATTCAACTGAGCCTGCATATCACAGGTCCCGAGAGCGGTCCGCCTGTCTGGCTGCTCCACGGTTTCCCTGAGTGCTGGCATTCCTGGCGTGAGCAGATACCGGCGCTGGTGGCGGCTGGATACCGGGTATTTGCCCCGCAAATGCGCGGTTACGGGCGCAGCAGCGCACCGGCCGGGATTGCCGACTATGACCTGCTGACCCTGTGCGCGGATATCCAGGCGGGCATGGATTTTTTCGGCCATCGGCAGGTGTCGATGGTCGGCCATGACTGGGGCGCGGTGGTGGCCTGGCACCTGGCATTGCTGGAGCCTGAGCGTGTCGCGGCGCTGGTGACGATGTCAGTCCCGTTTGCCGGTCGCGCACGCAGGCCGGTGATCGAGATCATGCGCGAGCTGTATGCGGATCGGTTCAACTACATCCTGTATTTCCAGGAGCCGGGTGTGGCGGAAGAGGAACTGGACGCTGATGTCGAGCGCACTTTGCGGCTGTTCATGCAGGACCAGGATGTGTTTCTGCAGAAAAAGCCCGCCACGGCCAGGTTGTTCGACGGCGTGGCGCAACCCGCTGCCTTGCCCCATTGGTGCAGTCAGCAAGATCTGCAGATTTACCTGCAGACGTTTGCTGAAGGCTTTCGCGGGCCGTTGAACTGGTACCGTAATTTTGAGCGCAACTGGCAGCGCACCGAGTTCCTCGTCGGCAGAAAAGTCCTGCAACCGACGCTGTTCCTGATCGGTGACCGGGATCCGGTGGGCGTGTTTGAAGCCCATACCCTCAAACGCATGCCCGAGGTGGTGCCGAGGCTGGAACCTCACGTGCTGGCGAATTGTGGGCACTGGATTCAGGTTGAACAGGCGCAGCAGGTCAACGCACTGTTGATCGACTTTCTCATGAGAACACCGTCCTGAACCGTGCCGAGCAAAGCGCACATCTCAACCAGGCAGTTATTTCGGGCCCTTGCAGGAGCGAGCTCGCTCCTGCAAGGGGGCTTGACTGACCGGTATCAGGCCAGGCGTCGGCCCATTTCTTCGCCCAGGGCCTGCAAGCCACTCATTGGGCGGACCATCACTTCGAACTCGATAATTTGCCCTTGTTCGTTGAAGCGAATCAGGTCGATACCCTTGAGCTGCTTGTCGCCCACCCGTGCACTGAACTCCAGCACCACGTTCTGACCATCCGCCGTGGCTAATTCGCGATGATATTTGAAGTCTTCAAACACCGTGAACACAGTGTTGAGGATCCTCGATACCACGGGCGCGCCTGGATAAGGCGTGTGGGCCATGGGCGAACGGAAGACGGCATCCGGGGCCAGCAGTTCGGGCAGGGCTTTCAAGTCGGCGGCGGCCAGCATGGCGTGCCAGCGTTGCAGGGTGTGGGCGGCGTGAGGGCTGAGTTTCGGCGCGTCGGACATGGTCTGTGCCTATTTTTATGAGGGGTGAGCAACGTTAAGAGCAGTACCGAAGCGGGGTCAATGATCGAAACTGACGGTTATATGATCGGGGTGAACACCGGGGGGCATGGTAGAAACCGTCCACAACCCTGTGTCCCCGCCTTAAACCACTTCCAGGTAAGAGCTGTGAATTGCCTGCGCAAGCTCACGCACGGTGTCGATGAACGCGGTCAGCCGGGTATGCAGGCCTTCCTCAAGGATCTCGTCAATCCCGGTATAGCGCAGGCGGGCTTCAAACTCGGCGGCCAGGCGTTGGGCGGTACGCCCGTAGCTGCCGGGAAGGTCGCCCAGGATATGACTCAATTCCTCGATACAGGCGTGCAGCGAGCGTGGCACATCGCTGCGCAACAGCAGCAGTTCTGACACCGAGCGGGCATTCAGCGCATTGGGATACAGCTCGGTATAGGCTTCAAATGAAGACAAGGCGCGGAGCAGGGCGCTCCATTGGTAGTAGCCCCGGGCCGAGAGGTCGCTGACTTCTTCTGATTCTTCGCCGAACATCTCGTAGCGCGCATCCAGCAGGCGCAAGGTGTTGTCAGCCCGTTCGACAAAGGTGCCCAGGCGAATGAAACGATAGGCGTCGTTGCGCATGATGGTGCCCGCGGTAGCACCACGGAACAGGTGTGAACGCTGCTTGACCCAGTCACAGAAGTGGCTGATGCCATGCCGCGCCAGGCCACCGGCGGCAATGCTGCGCATCTCCAGCCAGGTGGCATTGAGGTTTTCCCACATGTCGGCGGTGATGCGTCCACGGACTGCATGGGCATTGCCGCGAGCGGCGCGCAGGCAGTTGTAGATGCTCGCCGGGTTTGCTTCGTCGAGCGCGAAGAAGTGCAACATACGCTCGGCGTCCAGTTGCTGATGGCGCTCCAGATAGCTGTCCAGGGTGCCACTGCTGAGCAGCGACATCGCCAGTTCGTCCAGGCCATCACTGCGTCCGGCCTGGGGCATCAGTGACAGCGAATAACTGACTTCGAGCATTCGGGCGAGGTTTTCCGCGCGTTCCAGGTAGCGCGACATCCAATACAAATCCGCGGCGGTTCTACTCAGCATACTCAGCCCTCCACCACCCAGGTGTCCTTGGTTCCGCCGCCTTGCGACGAGTTGACGATCAACGAACCTTCGCGCAACGCAACCCGGGTCAGTCCGCCGGGGACCAAGCGGGTTTCCTTGCCCGAGAGCACGAACGGCCGCAGATCAATGTGCCGGGGCGCGATGCCGTTTTCGACAAAGGTCGGGCAGGTCGACAGGCTCAAGGTCGGCTGAGCGATGTAGGCGTGGGGACGCGCCTTGATGCGTTGGCGGAAGTCTTCGATTTCGGCGGCAGAGGCCGCCGGGCCCACCAGCATGCCGTAGCCGCCGGAGCCTTGGGTTTCCTTGACCACCAGGTCCGGCAGATGCGCCAGTACGTGCGACAGCTCTTCCGGCTTGCGGCACTGGAAGGTAGGCACGTTGTGCAGCACAGGTTCTTCATCCAGATAGAACCGGATCATCTCCGGCACATAGGGATAGATGGATTTATCGTCGGCCACACCCGTGCCGATGGCATTGGCCAGCACCACGTTGCCGGCGCAATAGGCCGCCACCAGGCCAGGAACGCCGAGCATCGATTCGGGATTGAACACCTTGGGATCGAGGAAAGCGTCGTCGATACGACGATAGATCACGTCCACGGCTTTCGGGCCGTCAGTGGTGCGCATGAATACCTTGAGGTCCTGGACGAACAGGTCGGCGCCTTCCACCAGTTCCACGCCCATTTCCCGGGCCAGGAACGCGTGCTCAAAGAACGCACTGTTAAAGCGCCCCGGTGTCAGCACCACGACATTGGGGTTATCCAGGCGGCTGGCGCTTTTCAGGGTCTTGAGCAGGAGATTGGGGTAGTGGTCCACCGGGGCGATGCGCTGTTTGGCAAACACCTCGGGGAACAGGCGCATCATCATCTTGCGGTCTTCGAGCATATAGCTGACGCCGCTGGGCGTGCGCAGGTTGTCTTCCAGAACGTAGTAAGTGCCATCGCCATCCCGTACGAGATCGACGCCGGAGATGTGGGAATAAATATCGCGGTGCAGGTCCAGCCCAATCATGGATTTCTGATAGCCCTCATTGCCCAGGACCTGATCGGCGGGAACGATCCCGGCCTTGATAATGCGTTGGTCGTGGTAAATGTCGGCCAGAAACATGTTCAGTGCGTTGACCCGCTGGATGCAACCCCGCTCGATGACGCTCCACTCACTGGCGGGGATGCTGCGCGGGATGATGTCAAACGGGATCAGGCGCTCGGTGTCTTGTTCGTCACCGTACAGGGTGAAGGTGATTCCCGCGCGGTGAAACAGTAGATCGGCTTCGCGGCGGCGCTGTGCCAGCAGCTCTGGCGGGGTATTGGCCAGCCAGCGGGAGAAATCCTGATAGTGCGCACGGCAGACGCCATGTGCGTCATTCATTTCATCAAAGAAAGATCGAGCCATTCCAATTACCTTGTCAGTGCCAGGCGAAAACCTGGGGGTGGCACTGCCGCTTTAGAAAACGCATTTTTTATGAGCCCGTGGCGTTTGGCGCCACCAGGCCTGGTCCTTACTTTCTTTTGGAGTCGGCTCTGAGTCAGGGGGTAACAATTGCTCCTGTATTCATCTGTGGCAGGCTGGGCCTTGCAGGATTAAAGCAATGCCTGTGCCTAAACCGCGTTTTGCCGCCTAAATCCCCTCGGCCGCCGCCTGATTCGCCCGGCATGCTCAACGCCGGTGCGCGGGAGTCGCAATGAATGCTCCAGGACGGTGCGCATGATCCACTTGAACTAAGGGCTGCGCCGGCTCTTCTAAGACAAACAAGTACTGCGAGGATCACCGTTTGTGCCTAGGATCATTCACCCGCAAAACCCGGAATCGGCGCTGAGCGACCACGACGAATACAACGCCAGGATATTTGGTTCGCCCAAGGACCGACTGGACTTCTATCGTCGGGAAATCCAATACGAAACCAGTATTCTGGCCAACCGCACCGACGCCTATCTCACGGCGCAATCGTTTCTGGTGATTGCTTTTGTCTCCGGCATGGGCAATCTCAATCCGGAGTGGAGCAAACTCTTCACATTGGTGGTGCCGCTGTTCCTGGCGCTGCTCGGGGTGCTCAGTTCGCTCAACGCCTGGCCGGGTATCCGGGCGGCCTACGACATCATTGATCACTGGCACTTCAAACAAAGCGAGTTGCTGCGCAGCGAGCCGATGATGGGCCTGGCCTACGATGAATCACCGTTGTTCAGCGAAATGGAATCGACCCACAAGGGTTATCGCAAGTCGCTGCTGTTTTCAGTGCGCACGCCTTGGTTGTTCATGGTGTTCTGGATCGTGCTGGGGGCGTTTTCGTTTTATATCCAGGTGGACAACCCCGGTGCGTGACCACTGATCAGCCGCGGACGATTTGACGGAACTTCATCCAGGCCGACAAGACCTTAACCTTACGCATAGACGTATTGATGAACCGGTAAAGAGGTAGAGATGAACGCGACCGACGACCCAGACCCACAAGTCAGCGACAGGAACGATCCGGCCATTGACGGTGGTCGTGAGGATGTCCCAGCGGCCGACACCGGCGCGACCGCCCCCAAGGACCGCAAACCGCCCGCGGACCCGGTCGACAAGGAGAATGAGTTCAGCCCTGACTTCAAGCCGGAACCCGAACCCAAGCCCGAAACAGATGCCGACATCGATACCCAGGGCGGCTAGAGGAGGCGAGCATGCACACTCCGCCAGAAGAGGAACCCATCAATGACCCCGGCAACGAAGATCCGGGTTCGTTGATGGACGACGCCGAGGTACCGCTTACCGCGCCGGAGGATCCCGAGCCTTGAGCCTTCGATTGCAGGTTATTCGGCCAACGGCGGCAACCGGCGCTTGACCGGAGTTTTCTTGACGATCGCGGTGTTGGTTTCGGCGTAGCCATTGAGCCGGTCGAGCAGCGTATCCAGTTGATCCATGGTGCGCACATGCAGCCGTGCGATAAAACAGTCGTCGCCGGTGACCTTGTCGCACTCGGTGAACTCCGGGATCGCCTGGATCTGACGCTCCACTTCCTGCAATTGGCCGGGGAGAGGGCGGATCCGAACAATGGCTTGCAGCAGATAGCCAAAGTGTTTCGGGTCGATATTGACCGTGTAGCCTTTCAACACCCCGCGTTCTTCCAGGCGTCGTAGTCGTTCGCTCACGCTGGGCGAGGACAGCCCGGTGATGCCCGCCAGGGTTTTCAGCGAACGTCGCGAATCTTCCATCAAGGCCGCAATCAGTTGCTGGTCGATAAGATCAATCATGCCTGTCTCCTGAAGTGAATTCGCCTTTTTGCCTAACAAGAAAAGGTCATGAACGACCTTTGCCTTTTTTAGGCGCTGGAGCCTGTGTGACGCAGATTGCCATAATTTAGCTTCATTCGAGGAGCACAAACTATGGACACATCCATGCGTCGCGGAACCTGGGAAATGATTGCCGCCATGCTGATCTCAGGCACGATCGGCTGGTTTGTACTGGTATCAGGCGTGCCGGTAATCGAGGTGGTGTTCTGGCGCTGCGTTATCGGTGCCTTGGCGCTGTTACTGGTGTGCGGGTTGCTGGGGTATTTGCGGGTCGACTTGTTGAGTTATTCGACACTCGGCTGGGCGATGCTCAGTGGCGTGGCCATCGTGGGCAATTGGCTGCTGCTGTTCGCCTCCTATGCCAAGGCGTCCATTGCTATCAGCACCGCGGTCTATAACGTCCAGCCGTTCATGCTGGTGATGCTCGCGGCGCTGTTTCTCGGTGAAAAGATCACCGTGCAGAAGCTCGCCTGGCTGAGCGTGGCTTTTCTGGGGATGCTGGCGATCGTTACGGCCCACGGTAACCAGGCAACCGGCGGCGAGCAATACCTGCTCGGGGTCGCGCTGGCGATGGGCGCGGCCTTTTTGTATGCGATCGCTGCGCTGATTATCAAACGCTTGAAAGCGGTGCCACCGCACCTGATGGCGTTGATCCAGGTGACTACCGGCGCCGTGCTGCTGGCACCACTGGTCTCGTCGCAGAGTTTGTCTGCGCCCTTCGAGGCCTGGGCAGCCTTGTTGACCTTGGGGGTGGTACATACCGGATTGATGTATGTGTTGCTCTACGGTGCGATACAAAAATTACCCACCGCCATGACCGGCGCGCTGTCTTTCATTTATCCGATCGCGGCCATTCTGGTCGACTGGATTGCCTACGGGCATCGTTTGGGCTGGGCACAATGGCTGGGTGTGGCGGCGATTCTACTGGCAGCGGCGGGGTTGCAGCGCGGATGGTGGTGGCGCCTCAAACCCGATGGCCGGACTCAAGGCGTATAACTTCGGATACCGTCCGGCCCAAGTACTAGGTAGATACCGCCTTGACTTTTGCCGAGCAAGCGCAAATCTCGAGCCCTAAATTACCCCGCAGCTGTCGAGCTTGCCCGGCCACCAAGTTCAAGACGGTATCTACGGCAGACTCACGGCTAGTGGGCGCCGCGAGGAATGGTCTTGAGCAAGTCGGCCGGGCTGATGTGACCCACCACTTGCTGTACGCCACTGCCAGGTTGCGGCAGATCGAGGATGTGGCCCTTGATCTTGCCAATCACGTGCATCTCGCAGGGTTTGCAGTCGAACTTGAGGGTGAGGACTTCGTCACCCTGAATCAACTGCATCGGTGCGACCTTGGTACGTACGCCAGTGACGCCTTTCGCCTGTTTCGGGCACAGGTTGAAGGAGAAACGCAGGCAGTGCTTGGTGATCATCACCGGTACTTCGCCGGTTTCCTCGTGGGCCTCGTAGGCCGCATCGATCAGCTTGACCCCATGGCGGTGATAAAAGTCGCGGGCCTTCTGGTTGTAAACGTTGGCCAGGAACGACAGGTGTGACTCCGGATAGACCGGCGGCGGCGTGGTTTCAGCCTTGCGCCCGCCACGAGGATGCGCCTTGACACGCGCGACGCTCAGCGCTTCGATCACGTCGCGGCGCAACGCCTTGAGCTGCGAATTGGGGATGAAATAGGCCTGCGGCGCATCCAGTTCGATCGCGGTGGCGTGATACTGGGTGGTGCCCAGTTGGCCAAGCAGATCGTGCAATTGTTCCAGGGCCTGTTGCGGTTTGTTGGCGATCCCGAACGGGCCGGGCAGGGTGGTGCTGACACTCACGCCCTCTTCACTGGTGGCGCTCAACTCCAGGCCATCCTCCCGCAGACGGGCGAGCCAGGACAGGCCGATCCGACGTTCGGCCGAGGTCTTGAGCAGCGCTTGCTGCCAGTTATGGTCCAGGTTGCGATTCAGCGGATGGCTCGGCTTGAGGTTATACAACCCGCCCGGCATCTCATTGGGTTCGACGCGATAGCGGTAACGTTTTTCGCCGTCCTCTTCGAACTCACCCTTGGCTTCGGCGATGTTCGCGCGAAAGCCGACCACTTCACGCTTGACCAGCACATTCAGGCCATCGCCGTTGGACAGCGGCTCGTGAGTGACGACTTGCATGTCACGCTTGCCGACTTTTTCCACCACGCCGACCGGTAAACCGGTGAACGTCGGCGTATCGAAGGCACCAATGTCGATTTTGCGGTCACTGACAAAGTAATCGGTACTGCCTCGGTGGAAGGTTTTTTCCGGGTCCGGCAGGAAAAAATGCGCGGTGCGGCCGCTGGAAGCACGGGCCAGGTCTGGGCGATCCTCAAGGATTTCGTCCAGGCGCTGACGGTAATAGGCCGTGATGTTCTTGACGTAGCCCATGTCCTTGTAGCGGCCCTCGATCTTGAACGAGCGCACGCCGGCGTCCACCAGGGCGCGCAGGTTGGCGCTCTGGTTGTTGTCTTTCATCGACAGCAAGTGTTTTTCGAACGCGACTACACGACCCTGGTCATCCTTGAGGGTGTAGGGCAGGCGGCAGGCCTGTGAGCAATCGCCACGGTTAGCGCTGCGGCCGTTCTGCGCGTGGGAGATATTGCACTGGCCGGAAAACGCCACGCACAGCGCGCCATGGATGAAAAACTCGATGGCGGCATCGGTTTCATCGGCAATCGCGCGGATTTCCTGCAGGTTCAGCTCGCGGGCCAGCACCAGTTGGGAGAACCCGGCCTGGTCGAGGAACTTGGCCCGGGCCAGGGTGCGGATGTCGGTCTGGGTACTGGCGTGCAACTCGATGGGCGGAATGTCCAGCTCCATCACCCCCAGGTCCTGGACGATCAGCGCATCGACACCCGCGTCGTAGAGCTGGTGGATCAGCTTGCGGGCCGGCTCCAGCTCGTTGTCGTGCAGGATCGTGTTGATGGTGGTGAAGACCCGGGCGTGGTAGCGCCGGGCGAACTCCACCAACTGTGCGATATCGCTGACTTCGTTGCAGGCGTTGTGGCGCGCACCAAAGCTCGGGCCACCGATGTACACGGCATCGGCGCCATGAAGAATAGCCTCGCGCGCGATGGCGACATCGCGGGCAGGGCTGAGCAATTCCAGATGATGCTTGGGCAAGGACATAGTTTTTTTAGTCAGGCTTGTCACGGTCGAGGCGCGCATTGTAGCCGTGAATGGCTTGACCGGCACCCGCTGGATGCCCAATGGCCGTCCAAGACCCGCAGCCCGCCTGAAAAAACCGCTGAGCTTATCCCTTCAAGCTCATCCCTTGGCCGCCATCGCCGTGACTTCGACGCGCATGCCCTCGACCGCCAGCGCCGCCACGCCAACGGCCGCGCGTACGGGCCAGGGTTTGGCGAAGAAGCGTTTGTAGACTTCGTTAAAAGCCGCGCGGTCGGCCATGTCGGTCAGATAAATGGTCAGGTGCATCACCCGGTCCAGGGAGCTGCCGGCGCGTTCAAGGGCAACTTTGAGGGCCTGCAGGGTGCATTCGCTTTGCAGGGTGATATCACCCAGTTCCAGGCTGCCATCGGCCCGCGTGGGGATCTGCGTGGAGACAAGAATGCCGTTGAAGCCGATGACGTCGGAAGAAATGGAATCCGGGTCAAGGTCCGGGGTGAAGCTGAGGTCTTGATTGGCCATGAGGGTCTACTGAGTTGGTTGAAGGGGAGAATCGTACAACCTTTCATCACCGGTTAACGATTTTCGGCTGAGGCCACGGAGCGGGGCGCAACGTAAACGGTGCGCGAGGGGAACGCAAAGCTGACGCCCAATTCGTTGAAGGCATCGATTATCTGCAGGTTGATCTCCTGCTGGACGTCCATATAGATGTTGTAGCTGGGGTCGAGCACGATATAAACGGTTTCGAACTCCAGGGCGCTGTCACCAAAACTGCGGAAATGGCATCGATCAAACCGGGCCATTTTCTGCTGCCGGATGATCTGCTCAATCCGTTGCGCAACGTCCTTTATCTGTTGGGGCGTACACGCGTAGGTCAACCGAATCTCGAACACGATCCGGCGCTCTTGTAGGCGCTTATAGTTTTGTATGGTGCTGCCGATCATGTCGGCGTTGGCCATGACGATCTGTTCGCCGCCCAGGCTGCGTATCCTGGTGGTTTTCAAGCCGACATGCTCTACGGTGCCGGAGAGTGAGCCGACCACAATGAAGTCGCCCACTTCAAAGGGTTTGTCCACTGCGATCGACAGCGACGCGAAGACGTCGCCCAAAATGTTTTGCACGGCCAGGGCAATCGCGATGCCGCCGACGCCAAGACTGGCGACAAAAGCGGTGATGTTCACGCCAACATTCGACAGCATGGCCAGCACCACTACGACCCACAGGAATACTTTCGCGCCCCATAGGCTCAGCGTTGCCAGGGCGCTTCCCTGGTAGGTTTCAGGGGTGCTGTGCCGGCGAAAATAGCGAGACAGAGCCAGTGCCAGAGCCCGGTTTGCCCACAACCCGACCTGCAAGGCCGCCACCACGAACCACAGGCTGCTGACGCGTCCCAACCAGCGTTCGGGCAGGTCCAGCACGCCAACACCAATCAGTATCGAGGCCAGCAGCAGAAGCGTATTGCTGGTGCCTGAAAGGACCTCGACCGCGATATGACTGATAGGGGCTTTGGGTAACGCTGAGGTTTTTCGAAGCTTCTTCAGAAAGAAACTAATCGCAGCCCTGGCCAGAATGAAGCTGAGCGTTGCCGCTGAAGCCGCGAATATCCAGTTGGCTAGCGATATCCCCAAAAACTCATGAACGACGAAAAAATTCAAAAACTCCTGAAACATATGACCCTCAGTTTAATCCGCGAGATGACCCCCTTAGCGTGGATACCTCTCGCAAGGTGAAGAGAGAGTGAGGTGCGACGTGACGCACGCGGTGCGGGTAGCGATAAGCAACCCGTCAGGGTTAGAGGAGGTAATGAACAGCACGTTCACTTGAATAGCGTGCTCAATCATCGCCGGCTGTTGAGTGGCGGTGTGGGTCAGCCGGAGAAAAGCGCTGACCCTCTGTCACCGAGTCTTGAGGATGCGCTCGAGTTCAGTGGGTATGTCGGCTCTCGTTTTTCGGCCGGCGTCTCTCTATGAGCACGCGCCTTTTAGGACGTGTCAGATCACTACAGTCCCATCGATCGGGCAGGGCAAGGCGCTCAGGCCCGACTCATACCTGGCACGTTCTCAGAACTTTGTAAGCCAGTGTATCCAGCCCCGCTCGGGCTACACAAACATTCAATCAACCTTGTCGGCGACACATGGCAGATACAAGCCTTGAGCAGTATCACTGCAGCCCTGTGTGTTCTGCAGGGTGCGTAAACAGCAGTTTTCTCTTGCCAGTAATACCTGGGTATTGACCGACACCATCGTGTAATCGCCGGTGCAAACGTCACATGGCTTGATCATGGGTGTCGCCAGATAGCTGTACCCGAGTATTCACCGTGACCGTCAGTGGCCCGCTCGATAACAACCGTCGCGCATGCCAGCCATCTTTATCAAGGAGATACACCATGCTTGCAGTTTTGTCCGCCACGACGTGGCAACGCTGGCTGGCTTCAACAGCCAAGATTAGTGCAGTCAGTTGTGTATTGCTGGGAGGCAGCAGTGGAGCATGGGCGGCAACCAGTGTCGCTGATGGCCAGGCGGTTCGAGCCCAAGACACCAGCTCGCAGGCAATACGTCCGTATCAAGTGCATGTTGATGAAGCACAACTGATTGATCTGCGCCAGCGACTGGCGGCGACTCGCTGGCCAGACAAGGAAACCGTCAGTGACCCTTCACAAGGGGTGCAATTGAAGTCGATTCAGGCATTGGTCGAGTATTGGGGCAAGGATTATGACTGGCGTAAGGCAGAGGCAAAGCTAAATGCGCTGCCGGAATTTGTCACCACCATCGACGGTGTCGACATCCAGTTCATCCATGTTCGCTCTCCCAACCCCAATGCCATGCCCTTGATCCTCACTCACGGCTGGCCAGGGTCGCAGTTTGAGTTTCTCAAGACGATTGGCCCGCTTACCAACCCCATAGCATTCGGCGGCCGTGCCGAAGATTCCTTTGACCTGGTGATTCCATCGATTCCCGGCCACGGCTTCTCTGGTAAACCGACAGCGCTGGGCTGGGGCCCTGAGCGTGTTGCCAAGGCCTGGGATGTCTTGATGAAACGCCTGGGCTACGACCATTACGTGTCACAGGGCGGGGATCATGGCTCGGTGATTTCCGATGCCCTTGGTCGTCTGGCACCTCCAGGCTTGCTGGGCATCCATCTGAACATGCCAGCCAGTGTGCCGCCGGAGTTGGTGGCGTCGATCAATAGCGCAAAACCCGCGCCTGCCGGGCTTACAGCATCGGAACATGCTGCATATGACGCACTGAGCACCTTCTTTGCGCGCAATGCAGCATACGGCGCAATGATGGTGACTCGGCCTCAAACGATTGGCTATCTACTGGCCGACTCACCCGCTGGAACCGCTGCTTGGATGTACGAGAAGTTCGCCGCCTGGACAGACAGCGACGGCAAGCCAGAGCGCGTATTGACTCGCGATGAAATGCTCGACGACATCAGCCTCTACTGGCTAACCAATTCGGGGGCGTCCTCTTCGCGCTTCTATTGGGAAAATAACAACAACAACTTCAGCGCAGCCGCGCAACGGACCTCAGAGATCAAGGTCCCGGTGGCAATCACGGTGTTTCCACACGAAATTTACCGCGCACCAAAAAGCTGGGCGCAACGTGCCTATCCGACGCTTACCTATTTCAGTGAAGTCAGCAAAGGTGGCCACTTTGCCGCCTGGGAGCAGCCGCAGTTGTTCTCTGAAGAGCTTCGTAATGCGTTCCGACCGTTGCGCGCGGCTGCAAATACCGCCAGCCACAAGACCAGCCAATAGAGCGTCCGCGACGACCGGTAATAACCACAACTCAACCTACACATTGGAGAATCGCCATGAAGATGACGTTGCTCAGTCAGCAAGCCAAACCTCATCGTCGCTTACGCGCACCGTCGCTGCTGGCTCTGGCCCTGTTGCAGTTCGGTGCTTTGACCCTTGGCGCGAGCCAGGCGCTCGCCGCAACGCCCGCGACCACTGTCGGCCCGATCACGGCGGGCAGCCACACGTCCCTGGGTGAACTCAAGCATATCAAGGCCGGTCTGCTGGACGTTTCCTATGCCGAACTCGGTCCAGCCGACGGCCCTGTGGTGATATTGCTGCACGGCTGGCCATACGATATTCATAGCTATGCCGATGTGGCTCCAGCACTGGCAGAGAAGGGCTACCGGGTGTTGATCCCTGAGGCTCGTGGTTATGGCAAGACCCGCTTCCTGTCCGACAAGACTCTGCGCAATGGTCAACCTGCTGCGCTTGCCACTGATGTAATTGATTTCATGAATGCGCTGAAGGTTAAACGCGCCGTGCTTGGTGGCTATGACTGGGGCGCACGCACCGCTGATATTGTCGCTGCACTGTGGCCTGAGCGGGTCAAGGCGCTGGTTGCTGTGAGTGGTTATCTCATTGGCAGTCAAGAAGCAGGTAAAGCGCCGTTACCGCCTGCTGCCGAATTGCAGTGGTGGTATCAGTTCTATTTTGCGACTGAGCGTGGCCGTGCCGGCTATGAAAAAAACACCCATGACTTCGCCAAGCTGATCTGGAAATTAGCCTCGCCCAAATGGGCGTTCGACGATGCCACCTTTGATCGCAGTGCTGCGGCTCTGGAGAATCCAGACCATGTGGCCATCACGATTTTCAACTACCGCTGGCGCCAAGGGTTGATCGAGGGCGAAGCCAAGTATGACCCCCTCGAGAAGAAGCTGGCGACTTTTCCTTCGATATCGGTGCCGACCATCACCATGGAGGGTGACGCCAATGGCGCGCCACATCCACCCGCCGAAGCCTATGCCAAGCGCTACACAGGCAAATATGAATACCGCCTGATTGGAGGGGGTGTCGGCCACAATCTGCCGCAAGAAGCACCGCAAGCCTTCGCTCAAGCGGTGATAGACGCTGATCATCTTTGATCAGGCGAATTGCGCACAGGAGGTAAACATGACGCTTAAGCATCTGGCAATTTTGCTCTTTGGAGCAACAACCGCCGCACTTAGCCTGACCGGGTTTGCAGAGGGGCAGCCGGCGAATAGTCAGGCATCACCCATTTACGGTGTGACGCTCCCTGAGGGCTACCGCAAATGGCCCCTGATTGCACCTGCCCAGGAAGCCGCACCCCTTAATGAGCTGCGTGCGGTGCTCGGCAATGAGCCGGCAATCAAGGCTTATGAGGCCAACAAGCTGCCGTTTCCCGACGGCACTGTGTTGGTCAAGTTGGCCTGGAAACACGTCCAGTCCCCCGAGTTCGAACCCGCCTCGATTCCCGGTGCTGCCACCACCGTTCAAGTGATGGTCAAGGACGCAAAGAAGTATGCGTCCAGCGGAGGATGGGGCTTTGGTCGGTTTATAAACGGTCAGCCAACTGACGAGGCGCAGCACAAGACTTGCTTTGCCTGCCATCAGGCATTGGTACGCGATCACGATTTTGTGTTCACCCGTTTCGCTCCCTAATTCCACTCTCGAAAGGAACTTCAAATGAAAAAATCATCTGTTGCGCTGGCCCTTGCTGCCAGCTTGGTGTTGTCGGCCAGTGCATTTGCTCAAACCGGCAAGCCAACTGTGGTGCTGGTACATGGCGCATTCGCCGATTCATCCAGTTGGAACGGCGTGGTGAAAATTCTCGAGAAAGACGGTTACCCGGTCATTGCCGCGGCTAACCCTTTGCGCAGTGTGAAAAGTGACGGTGCGTCGGTCTCGGCGCTACTGACGAGCATCAAGTCGCCGGTGGTTTTGGTGGGGCATTCCTATGGTGGCAACGTCATCACTGAAGCGGCCAACGACCACGCGAATGTAAAGGCGCTGGTTTATGTCAGTGCATTTGCTCCAGACAAAGGTGAGAGCGCAGCTGAGCTGGCCGGTAAGTTTCCGGGCAGCACGCTTGGGCCAACACTGGCGGAACCTGTTGCGCTGGCAAATGGCGGTAAGGATTTGTACATCAAGCAGGCCAAGTTTCGTGATCAGTTCGCCGCTGATGTGCCCGCCGCGCAGGTCGCATTGATGGCAGCGGAGCAACGGCCCGTCACTGATGCGGCGCTTAACGAAGAGACTGCTGAAGCTGCCTGGAAGCATATTCCGTCTTGGTTTATTTACGGTGACAAGGACAAGAACATCCCTGCGCAAACCATGGATTTTATGGCCAAGCGCGCCAAGGCCAAAGCTGAAATCGTGGTCAAGGGTGCCTCCCATGTGGTGATGGTTTCCAACCCGGGCCCGGTCGCTCGTCTGATTGAAACGGCCGCTCAAGCCAAGTGATTTTCACTGCCTGGGTAACGGGCTTAGTCAAGACGCAAATCAACTGAGGATTTAAGTTATGTCCATTCCTGAACAACGGTTTACCGGTAAAGTTGCCTTGGTCACCGGCGGCTCTCGTGGCATTGGCGCCGCCATTGTCCGCCGCCTGGCCAAGGAAGACGCAGCCGTAGCCTTTACCTATTCTGCCTCCGACGCAAAAGCCGAGGCGCTTGCCAGCAGCATTCAGTCAGAGGGTGGCAGGGCACTGGCGATCAAGGCGGATAGCCGCTTTGCTGCCGATATAGAACGCGCCGTTGCCGTCACCATAGAGCAGTTTGGTGGCTTGAATATCCTGGTTAACAATGCCGGTATTCTCGGGCTTGGATCGGTCGACGACTTCAGTGTCGAGCAGTTTGACGACATGTACGCGATCAATGTGCGGGCCGCTTATATCGTCGCCCAGGTGGGCTCGAAGGTGATGAATCGTGGTGATCGGATCATCATGATCGGCAGTGTCGCGGGCGAGCGCTCCGGCTTCCCCGGCTCGAGCGCATATTCAATGAGCAAGGCTGCTCTGATTGGTCTGGTTCGTGGGCTTGCTCTGGATTTCGCGCCTCGCGGCATCACCGTCAACAATATTCAACCGGGTCCAACGGCCACCGATATGAACCCGCCTGATGCGCCACATCTGGACAAGGCTGTTGGCCTAGTACCATTGGGGCGCCTCGGCACACCAGATGAGATTGCGGGCATGGCGATTTATCTTGCCAGTGATGACGCATCGTTTGTGACCGGTGCGAGCCTGACTGTCGATGGCGGCTATCTGGCTTGAATCCTGAGGTTCGCCAAGCGCGGGCGTCGGGTATTGGCGCGCGCAATACGAGCTAACCGTTACTGTAGGAGCGAGCTTGCTCGCGAAAAACGTCAACGATAACGCGTGTTTCCTGAGTAAACGCGGCGCTTATGAGTTTTTCGCGAGCAAGCTCGCTCCTACAAAAACCTTATTACCGGCTTAGCCGGGCGTTGTTGTGCTAACCGGGGACTGCAACATTGGGCGCAAAGCAAGCGCTCAATGTGGCAGCTTTGGTTTGCATCCTGATGGGTTAGCAGGACTTTTTCAGAATCAGGCCGCAGGTGTTGCCTTAGCCTCCTTGAGCAATTGCTGGATTATTTTTTCCTGGGCCTCATAGCCGCCTTCACCGAAATGGCTGTAACGCACCTGACCTTTGGCATCGATGAGGTAATGCGCCGGCCAGTACTGGTTATCAAAGTTGCGCCAAATGGCATAGTTGTTGTCGATGGCGACCGGGTAGGTAATGCCGTACTCTTTGACTTTGGCCTTGACGTTATCAATGATGCGCTCGAAGCCGTATTCCGGGGTGTGCACGCCAATGACCAGCAGCCCGTCCTTGCTGTATTTCTGTGCCCAGTCCTTCACATAGGGCAAGGTGTGACGGCAGTTGATGCAGTCAAAAGTCCAGAAGTCCACCAGCACCACTTTGCCTTTTAATTGATCCTTGCTCAGTGGCGGTGAATTGAGCCATTGCACCGCGCCATCCAGTGATGGCATGGCACGCTTGGATTGATCACTGAGACCATCTGCCCTGACTTTGCTCACCAGGTAATCGACAATCCTTGGCACTTTCTGCAGCACACTGGTTTCGACTTTTCCTATTCCTGCTGAAGAGGTTCCCGCCAACAGGCTGTCATCGGCTCCCGTAGCGATCGCCGCGGCGCTGGCCAGTACCACGACGCCGACGCCTCTGCGCAACCAGGCGGTAACCGGAATCGAGGGTTTGAGGCGATTGATCAAGCTACGCCCGGCGAAAATCAAGATACCGAGAGAAAAGGCGCTGCCCACACCATAAGCCAGCAGCAACAAGCTGGTGTTTGCGTTGGCACCTTGCAGCATGGCGCTGCTGAGTATCACCCCGAGTATCGGCCCGGCGCAGGGTGCCCAAAGCAGGCCCGTGGCGACGCCGAGCATGATTGACGGCAGCGGGCCGGATATTTGCCGAGTCGCCGGGTCGAGACGGTTACCCAATCGTACGAATGGTCGCGTCAGCCACTCACCGATCCGCGAGGAAATCAGCGAAATGGCGAACAGCGCCATCACTCCAAGTGCGACATAGCGTCCGCTATTGCTGGCCTGAATTACCCAGGCACTGCTGACCACGGCCAGGCTGGAGATCAGGGCAAATGTAAGCGCCATGCCAGCGAGGCTTAACAGGATTGAAGCACGCGTGCGGTCGGCCCCGGCAAACAGGAAGGGTACGACAGGCAGGATGCACGGACTCAGGACGGTCAATATGCCGCCCAGGAAAGCGATAAGGATCATGGGGTCACCTTGAAGTTGATTGCTTGATGACAGGCGTCAATTGAAAGCAGCTGGCGCTGCCGCACACATTTTGCTCGACAGCGGCGTTGGCATGGCTCGCAACACCTGCCACGGCAAAGGCAATGACGGATAAACAACGGCTTAACTTGTTCATGCGTTTGTCCTGTTTCAACTTAAATGAAGGGTCGCACCACTCAGCTTTCCGAACTGCAGTTATCGGCAACCTTGAGGTAGTCCAGAACATGGGTTTTGTTGTGCGAGTCGAGGTAGGTCATCTGGGCATTGACGGTGCCGCACTGCGGTGCGCTGTCTTCGGTCAGCGATAGCACTTTGTGAATGTCCAGGTGAGTGCCGTAGGTGTAGGTTTGCGGCGTGATGTTGCTCTCTGCGTGCGCAGACAGCGTGCAGATGTTCAGGGCTGCAAACAGGCAGGCGGTAACGATGGCTTTAGGGTTCATGACGGCTCCTTAAATCAATAGTTGATTAGCTCGGGGCGCTGGGCTTGGCCTCGATGGAGCCTATTTAAAATGCTGGATTTATCGCTTATGTGTCGCAAAACAGCACGGATAACTCTTTAGGTATCTCAGCCCAGGCTCGATACACAGCGATACAAGGTGCTGAGAAATATAGCGTCTGGCTTCTGGGTGTATCCAGCACGAGACTAGATACACTGCAATACAAAGGGGTAAATGCGGGCGCGCCAATGACCCGATAAACTGAGCGACATCCCCACACTCCTGAGGCAAGCGCAATGGAACACGTCGATCACATCCTTATCGTTGACGATGATCGCGAGATTCGTGAGCTGGTGGGCAATTACTTGAAGAAAAACGGCCTGCGTACCACTGTTGTGGGGGAGGGGCGGCAGATGAGGGCCTTTCTGGAGACCACCAAAGTGGATTTGATCGTGCTCGATATCATGATGCCGGGAGATGATGGCCTGATGCTCTGCCGGGAGCTGCGTGCCGGCAAGCATAAAGCCACGCCAGTGTTGATGCTGACCGCGCGCAATGATGAAACCGATCGCATCATCGGCTTGGAAATGGGCGCCGATGATTACCTGGTCAAACCCTTCGCCGCGCGTGAATTGCTGGCACGTATCAATGCCGTATTACGCCGCACGCGTATGTTGCCACCGAACCTGATCATCACCGAGAGTGGTCGCTTGCTCGGGTTTGGGCGCTGGCGCCTGGACACCTCAGCCAGGCACCTGCTCGATGAGGACGGCACCATGGTTGCCTTGAGCGGCGCTGAATACCGGCTGCTGCGGGTATTTGTGGATCACCCACAGCGGGTACTGAGTCGCGATCAGTTGCTCAACCTGACCCAGGGCCGAGATGCCGACCTGTTCGACCGCTCCATCGATTTACTGGTCAGCCGGCTGCGCCAGCGCCTTTTGGACGATGCTCGCGAACCGGCCTATATCAAAACCGTGCGCAGCGAGGGCTATGTGTTTTCCCTGCCAGTGGAAATATTGGGTGACTCAGTATGAGCTACACCCTGCACTGGCCCCGTACCCTGGCTTCGCGATTGTCGCTGATATTTATTGTCGGCTTGCTGCTCGCCCATGCGTTGTCATTCGGTGCTCAGTATTACGAGCGCTACCAATCGGCCAAAGACACCATGCTCGGCAATCTGCAAACCGACGTCTCAACCTCCGTTGCCATTCTTGATCGCCTGCCCGCGAGCGAGCGGGCCAGTTGGCTGAGACAGCTTGAACGGCGAAACTACAAATACCTGCTTGATGAGGGAACCGCAGGCGTTCCAATAGATGTGAGCATGGCTGATACACCCATCGCCATTGCTTCAATCAAGGAAGCTATTGGTGGTGATTACCCGCTGAGCTTTAGCGACATTCCAGGGCCGGTGAAGCATTTTCAAGCGCACCTCAAACTGGCCGATGGCAGCCCCTTGACCATTGACGTTCGACCCGCAATGGTGCCGTTGTCACCCTGGTTGCCAGCGGTGCTGTTGGGACAGTTGGCATTGACGCTTGTATGCACCTTGCTGGCCGTGCGAGTGGCTATTGGCCCGCTTACGCGCTTGGCCAACGCCGTCGGCAACCTTGATCCCAATACCCACCCGGTATTGCTGAATGAAGAAGGGCCGACCGAAGTCGCCCATGCGGCCAAAGCGTTCAATTCGATGCAGGCCCGCATTAGCGCCTACCTCAAAGAGCGCATGCATTTGCTGGCCGCTATTTCTCATGATCTGCAAACACCTATTACCCGCATGAAATTGCGCGCCGAGTTCATGCCTGACTCCAGCGAAAGAGAAAAACTCTGCAATGACTTAGGCGAAATGGAGCATTTGGTGCGTGAAGGGGTGGCTTATGCCCGAAGCATTCACGGTGCTACCGAAGAAAATCGACGCATTGATCTCGATTCATTTCTCGACAGCCTGGTGTTCGATTATCAAGACATGGGCAAGCGCGTTGAACTCAGCGGAAAGTGTGCAGTGGTGATCAATACCCGTCCCCATGCCTTGCGGCGGGTCGTGGTTAATCTGATCGACAACGCCTTGAAATTTGCCGGCGCCGCCGAGCTATGGGTAGGGCAAGATGCACGTGGTGGGTTGTCAATAAAAGTCATGGATCGCGGTCCGGGCATCTCTGAAGAAGAGTTAGAGCGAGTAATGCAGCCTTTCTACCGGGTAGAGAATTCGCGCAATCGCAGTACCGGTGGTACTGGCCTGGGGTTAGCGATCGCCCAGCAATTGGCGATCGCACTGGGTGGTCGGCTGATTCTAAGTAATCGCGAGGGCGGTGGTTTGTGTGTCGAGTTGAAACTCACTGCCTGAGGAGGTTTCGTGCCCGAGCACTTGTGCGATCGCCGTTTGAGCAGGGCCCAAGAGTGGAGTATCCGAGCCATTTCTTAATGAAGTCGCATGGCGTGCGAACCTTATTAGCTTATTCGGGCTGGAACCTGGGTTTGGCGCAGGGCTTCGGTGGCATGTTTCTGGCTTTTGATCATTGCCGTCATGTACCCCCAGTGCATCGCTGTACTAGAGGAGGAGGGTGAAGCGTGATCTTGGCCGACTGATTTAGTCACCGCGATCCAAGGCAATCCTCCATGCCGCGCGCGAAGCTGGCATGTTGAGACTATGCTCATCGCTATTGCGGGCAATATGTGGGTTTCAATTGTCGGCCGCCAGGAAAGGAGTCTGTATGTGTTTTGTTTTTCATGCCCGGTTCTATTATTGGAAGGCTCGGATGAGCAGTCTGACTAGTGTTTCAACACGGTTAGCGACCAGCGCGCGGCATATCTCTTGATGGTAATGGCCGGTAGCTTCGTGTCTGATTATTGACGACACGCTTTCGATCCACGGAAACGTTTTCAGGAACCTCAGCCCCGACTTGACTTAGCAGGGCCGGAGGCCCTGAAACGGGGCGCGGCCCTACGTCATGGTATTCACAGACGTCCGTATGCCGCCCGGCCAATTGCCTCAACCAGATCAGGCAGTCAGTCCCGGCTCTCGGCAGGTGGAGTACTGTTGGTAAATTCCAAGCACGACGGAGAACAGCATGAACACCAAACCGACCCACAAAATCTTGTGGCGCTTCGCCGGCTGCTTGACCGGGCTGGCAATGATTGCCGCCAATCCAGCCCAGGCTGCCGATGGCGGCATCGCCCAAGGCGCTACCGCAAGCCATAGCATTGCCTTCAGCAACTCCTACGCGGGGAGCGATTTTCGCAAGGTGATGGTACGCAACTGGCAGGAGATTGCCGCCCAAGCGCAAAAGGATGGCTTGATCCGAGAGGCCCCGGTGGTCAGCGCCAATAACTCTGCGTCGGAACAGGCAGCCCATATCCAGGACATGATCGTCAAGGGCGTCAACGCCATCGTCATCCTGGCCGCGTCCGACACGGCCCTCAACGGGGTGATTCGGGATGCCTGCAACGCCGGCATCGTGGTGGTCGTCATGGCCAGCCTGGTCACCGAACGCTGCGTCTATACCGTGGACTACAACTGGGCCGCCATGGGTCGTGTGGAAATGGACTATATCGCCGGGCGCCTCAAGGGGAACGGAACGCTGCTAGAGATTCGTGGCATTGCCGGCGACGCCACCGATAAAAACATCAGCGACGGCATTCGCAAGGCTGCCAGCGACCATCCGGGCCTGAAGTTCGCCAAGACCGTGTACGGAAACTGGACGACTTCCGTCGCACGCAAGGAGGTGGCGCTGGCGCTGCCTTCGCTGCCCAGCATTGATGCCGTCGCTACGCAGGGAGGCGACGGTTATGGCGCGGCCATGGCGTTCAAGGCGGCGGGACGCCCTTTGCCGATCATCGTGATGGGCAACCGTCAGGACGAACTCGCCCTGTGGAAACAGGAACGTGATGCCAATGGCTACGAGACCGTCTCGGTCTCCGCCTCCCCGAGCGTCTCCCAAGTGGGTTTCTGGGTGGCCCAGCAGATTCTGGCGGGCAAGCAGGTGCCGAAGTTCGTCGAGGTGCCGCTGGTACGCATCGATGCGGAAGACCTGGACACCTGGCTCGCCACTATGCCGGTGGGCGGCGCCGCCAATCCTTTCTACAGCCAGGCTTCCGTTGCGGCGATGATCGACGCGGCTAACAACAATACGGCGCCGCCAGCGCCTTTGCCGGAGGTTACGAAGCAGTAGCGGCGGGTGAGGATGCGAGGCGCTATGTTGACATTCAAACCCGTCAGGGACAGGCCCATTGCCGTCAAAATTGGCCTGGCGGTCGCCGCACTGGTGTTCCTGATGCTGGCGGTATCGCTCGTGAACCTCTACGGCCTGCGCGGCATGGTACGTGCAGTGGATTCTGCCAGCCATTCCGCGGAAATTCTGGCGTCGGTCAACGGGGCTACCGAGCGGGTGGAAAACTTCATCGCCACCCGCGACCAGCAAAGCCTGTCCCAGGCAGAAGGCATGGTGGCGACGGCTATCGCCGGCCTCTCCGCCATTGCGGTGGCAGAGGAGCAATCGCTCAAGGGCAGCCTGGAGAGGCTCGCCGCGGCGATCGCCGCCTTGCGGGTGGCGACCCTGACCATGGATGGCGAAACGGAGAACATGACAGCCCACTACGGCCGGATGCGAGAGGCGACGATCCTCGTCGAACAGGGTATCGCTGATGGGCTGAAGAGGCTTGACTCGCGCGCCGCTGACCACGAGGCTCGGGTGAGCGACATCGAAAGCGCCCATCGCATCCTGGATATCCTGCGCAACGGCGAACGGATCATCACCGCCAATGTGGCCAAGATACTGGTGACCGGTGATGGGGCGGCCGCCACCGCAGCGCGCACTGCCTGCGCGGCACTCCCGCCCGTGGTCGAGCAATTGCGCGAGGTGATAGGGACGCAGCAGGCGGCAGAGACCCTGGACCCGTTGGCGACGGCGGTCGCTGCTGCCTGCCAGGCGGTCGAGCACCTTGGCGAGGCACCCAAACACCGGGGAGGCGAGGCTTTGCTGCATCTCGCCAGCGTCGGGGAGGAGGCCGAGCGCCTCGAGGCGATGTTGGGTGAAGTGGACGAGCACGTTGCCCATGACGCGAGCGACATTCAGGCAGCAACCGGTTTGCTGCACAATGCAGCCGCGTTGTCCAAGCGTTTCGCCGAGCGCGTTGCTACCCTGGAGGCACAGACCTTGTCGTTTCGCCTGTCACCGTCGGCCGAGGTCGCCGGTTCTGTTGGCGATCTCCTGGATGAGCTCTCCCGTCTCTCGCGCGTTCTCCCTTCGACCGTGGGGCAGCAAGCCAACGCGGCTACGCCCTTGACTGTCAACGATCAGATTGCCGGCTACCGGGCGGCATTCGCCAGGTTCCATCAGGCGAGCAACGCATTGGGCGCCGCGCGCGACCAAGTTCGCAACGAGGCGCGCAGCGCCGGCCTGTTGGTTGCGCGCTTCGCTGGCGAAGCGCGCTCCGACGCCTTGGTCCACAATGATCGCGGCATGCTTGCGACGATAGTCGCGGGTACCGTCGCCATCCTGCTGGCCGGCGCCATCGCCTGGAGCACGTCGCGGTTTATCGCGCAGCCCATCGTGGCCCTGACCTCGGTCATGCGCCGGCTTGCGGCCGGCGACTTGAACGCCAAAATCGCCAGCGCCGGACGCGGCGACGAGATTGGGATCATGACCCGCGCCGTACGGGTGTTCCAGGAGAATGCCCTGCGCATCCGAGTGCTGGAGGCCGAGGCCGAAGCCGAACGACAGCAAGTCCAGGCCTCTCTGGAAAAAATGGTCGCTGAACGGACCGACACGTTGCACCAGCAGACCGAGGTGCTGGAGGCACAGGCTGTCGAACTCATTCAGGCGCGCAACCAGGCCGAGACGGCTAACCAGGCAAAGAGCGATTTCGTCGCTACGGTCAGCCACGAATTGCGCACCCCCCTGACGCTCATTCTCGCCCCCCTGGAGCAGCTCTCGGCGGCGACCACCCCGCCGGCGGACTGGCGTGTGCAAATTGACCGCGCCCAACGCAACGCGCTGCGCTTGATGAACCGGGTGAACGACATCCTCGATTTCTCCAAGGCCGAAGCGGGCAAGTTTGAGTTGTGTCCGGCGCCCATTGACTTGGACCAGGCGGTGGGTGTGCTGGCCGAGGATGCCGCGATGGTGGCCGAGGGCAAAGGCTGCACCTTGACCTGCAGCATCGATCCCGCGCTTGGCACGGTGTTCCTGGACCCGCGACACTTCGAGAAGATTCTTCTCAACCTGGTGAGCAATGCCATCAAGTTCACGCCCGCTGGCGGCACCGTGCACCTGGCAGTCACTGCGCTGGATGGCGAGCGATTTGAACTCGCGGTGCAAGACTCGGGCATTGGCATTGCGCCTGACAAACTGCCGTTGCTGTTCCAGCGTTTTTCCCAGATCGACAATTCCGCCACGCGCCACTACAGCGGTACAGGCATCGGTCTCGCCCTGGTCAAGGATCTGGTCGAACTGATGGGCGGCGAAGTCGGCGTCAACAGCGAGCCAGGACGAGGTTCGTGCTTCTTTGTTCGACTTCCGCTGGGGGCTGAGCAAAACACCGCGCCGGCCGAAGCCAGCACTCTGTACGAGCGATCATCACCGAGCGCAACGAGCACAACCGAGCAGCGCCACCTGCGTTTCGACGACGGCCGCCATGGCAGTAGCAACGACCGCGCTTCGACGGCAGGCGCAGATGACGAGCAGCACCCGGAGCACGTCTCGCAATCCAGGGTGCTAGTGGTCGACGACAGCCCGGAAATGCTGAGCTACCTCAGCGAACTTTTGCACAACGACTACATCGTCGCCACCGCAGCTGATGGAGAGCAGGCCTGGGCACTCCTGCAGCATCGACCCATCGATGTCGTCATCTCGGACGTGATGATGCCGGAGCTCGACGGCTTTGGCCTGACAGCCAGAATCAAAGCCAGCGCCGGTTTCGCCCATTTGCCCGTGATCCTGTTGACCGCCCGCGGCGGCAGTGAGGCTTGCGTCTCCGGGCTGGAGAGTGGCGCCGATGACTATATCGCCAAACCCTTCTCGCCGCTGGAGCTGAAGGCTCGCGTACGCGCGGCGATACGCATGAGCCAGGTGCAAACCGAACTGCATGCGAAATCCCGGCAGGCGGGCATGGCTGAAATCGCCACGACTGTGCTGCACAACGTCGGCAACGTCCTCAACAGCGTGAACGTATCGGCAGAATGGGTCAGCAGTCAGATGCGCACTTCAAAAGTCCATGGGCTGGGCAAGGTGGCTCAGGTGATGAACGAGCACGTCAATGACCTGGGCGATTTTCTCAGCACAGACCACAAAGGAAAGATGCTGCCCGGCTACCTACTCAAGCTGGCGGAGGTGGTGACGGCAGAGCAACAGGGCATCATCGAAGAACTCGAACGACTCACCAAGGGCGTTGACCACATCAAAACCATTGTCGCTGCCCAGCAGTCCTATGCCGTTGCCGTCAGTGTTGTCGAGACAGTGCCGGTCTCAGAGTTAATCGACGATGCCTTGCGCATGAGTGCCGGATCACTGGCGCGCCAAGAGGTGAGGGTGGTCAAGGTAGTGGCCGACTTGCCCCTGCTGGCGCTGGACCGGCATCGGGTGCTGCTGATTCTGGTGAACCTGATCAGGAATGCCAAGCAGGCGTTGGGCGCCGTGATCGATCGCAGCCCGTGCATCACGTTCAGCGCCTCCCTTGCTGACGGGCCAATATTGCGTATCGCGGTGGCCGACAACGGCAATGGGATTGCGCCAGAGCACCTGCCGCGTATCTTTTCGCATGGCTTCACTACTCGCAAAGAGGGTCACGGTTTTGGCCTGCACAGCTGCGCGCTAGCCGCGCAGGAAATGGGCGGCAGCTTGAGCGTGCACAGCGACGGGGTGGGGCAGGGCGCAACCTTCACCCTCGATATCCCCCTTGATGCGCCGCAGAATAAGCGCTGAACACCGAACCAGCTGCAGCTCGCAGTGCTGAGGCGGCGCAGCAAACGGCAGCCTTAATTGCCGACTCTTCGCTCAAGACTCAGCGGGGTATGATCATTGCCGGGCGTACGACTGATTCATTACGCAATATCGTAAAAGGAACGAGTGCCGTCTCAAGCCGCGTGTCAACAACCCTGGATGAGCCAGTTCAATGGTCAGAAATAGCCGATCGAGGACTTTAGACAATGCGCGGATCGACAACGGGCGGCCTCAATCGCCTCAAAGTGGCAGGCCAAGATAGCCTCATCGATATCCAGATCTCGGGTTGGCATAGGTGTAGAAAGCCAGGATAGCGCGCAGATGTGCCGCAGCCGTGTTGTAAGCACGGTGCCTAAGTTTAAATTGGACGTAGATGAACGGGACAAGTTGGGGCAACCGCGCCGCATTACCAGCTTGCTAGCCGCTGACCTGAAGAGAAACGGCGCTGAATCAGTTTCATCGGCCGCCACCTCATTCAATGACTTGCCATGAACACAAAATACATGGCCCGTTGAGAGCCTGGACGTCAAAAGCAGATTTGTCGAATCAGAGCCTTACGTGGCTTATGAGCATATCTGACATAACATATGATTTAACATAATATACATTATGCGAACCAATTGAATGATCGATGAAGGCTGGTCTCGCTCAGATTTCAAGCCTGGCATAGCCAGCTCGGTGTTTCTTAACGGGCACGTTGTCATGAGCGTTCCCTCGCATAGCCTCTGGCGACGTTTCGAGTTCAATCAATGCCTGTGCCTACTGTTCGGCGATTAATCGGCAGACCGTATTGGACTGTAATAACCGTTCGCACGCAGTTGCAGGCTGTATATCCAGATGCCGAAGACCAATGCGTACTCCTTGAACATCGGCATCGTCAGCATGTGCACGATGGAGTCGCTGCGCATCTGAGTAATGGATAAGGTTACGCCCAATGCCAAGGCCAGAATAAAACACCACGAGTTGCTCTGTTTTTTCCCAGCTAGCATCAATGCGCCCACGAACATCAGCAGCGTTACGGAACAGGCACAGAGCAGCACCAGCAGTGAAATATCCCCTTGCCAGGCTTGCTCAAGCCCTTCGTTGACTAGCCAAAGACCTGACTGAACCAGCAAAATGAAGCAGTAAAAAACAATCATGAAGACCGGGGCTGGGCGTTTGGTGTACCAAGGCTGGGGTGTGTTTGCTTCCATGACGACGTTGCTCCTGAAGGATCGTGCAAAGTTGCGAATTATAGGCGCGATTACCTTGTCCTCCCAGTTTTGCGCAATGCACAAGCGTCAGCCCCTGGCTTTTCAACCTGGTCATGAGGTGGTCAGGTACAGATACCGCTCACCAATGGAGTCTCATAAGGAAATGACAACACCCGCAATCCCAAGACCCTTTACCCAACAAGACATGGACCGCGTTCTGGACATCTGGCTGGAAGCTTCACTCCAGGCCCACGACTTCATTGAGCCCGCGTTTTGGCTGCGTCACGTCGAGGATATGCGCAATCTGTACCTACCTGCGTCGCAGACTTTTGTGCTGGAACGCGAATCGCGTGTGGTCGGTTTCTGCTCGCTGCATGACGATCAGCTCGCGGCCTTGTTCATCGCCCCTGAGTACCAACGCTCAGGACTTGGTGCGCGATTACTTGAGTACGCCAAGAGCTTGCGCGAGCGTTTGACACTGGCGGTCTATAAAGAAAACGCTGCCGGCTGCGCGTTTTACCAAGCGCAAGGCTTTAAGGTGATTCAACAACAAACGGACGAACAGACTGGTCATCTCGAGTACCTGATGGCCTGGAGCCGTACCTGATCCAGGCGATCTGGGGTTGTCTATCGAACTGACAGCCCTATCCTCCTGCCAGATTTTTCATTTCCGTTGTTATAACTCAACTAAATGACTCTTTAGTTGAGTTATCGCAGATAGATCCGTCGCGCAATGCCGTCAGCGAATGCCTGTCGAGCGTTTTACGCTAGTTACCCTCATCCACCTTCTTGTCTGTGGCAATAAGAGAGTCGATCCCCCAATCGCCCGGTACGCTCCACTCTTCTCCAAACAGCTCGGCCGGATGCATCGTGCGTTCGGAGCCGTTGCCGCACGCCAGGGATTTGCTCGGGCAATAGCGGTCACATCCCCAGCAGATCCGCTCTGGGTGTTTCGGGTTGATGGGGAAGTTCTTGGCCATGCCGATCTCCGATCATTGAGAGGCGTTGTTCCAACCTACATCCGCTGTGCAACGCCAGCCTTGATGGATGTCAAGAGATCGACATTCAACGACTGCCCTCCTCCCCGCATGATCCTGGGTCGTTCAGCCGCGCAGCACGAACGTTGGAAACAACTCGCGCATGGCGGCCCAGGTTTCGGCCAGCAAGGTCTGGACTGAAACGGCTGGCAACAGCGGATCAAGCATTCGTTCGGTACGTACCAGTTGCACGGCAAAGCGCTTGACGCCCAGGTCGCTCAAGCGCTGCGCCAGGCTCAACAAGCGTGTCGGTTCAATAAGATGCCAATGCACGGTGGTGCGACATTCATAGTCGACGCCGCTGTTCAGCAGGTGTTCAAGGCTATGCCAGTTGGCGTTTCCGCTGCCTTCGACACGGGTGATGGCCTGGCAATCCTCCGGCAGCGCCTTGACGTCGAAACCGACCCAGTCAGCCCCGGTCAGCGCCTTGGCGAACGCGCCCGGCTTGATGCCGGCGCTGTGCAGGCCGATGCGAAAGCCCATCTCCCGCACCTCATCCATGGCGCTGGCCAGGCCGTCCTGCAGGGTCGGCTCGCCACCGCTGAACACCACGGCATCCAGCAGGTCCTGACGCCGTTGCAAAAACGCCGTTACCCGCCGCCAGTCCACTTCCTCAGTACCGCGAGGCGGGATCAACTGCGGGTTGTGGCAGTAGCGACAACGCCAGGCGCAACCCTGGCAGAACAACACGCACGCGAGCTGTCCCGGATAGTCGATAGTGGTCAGGGGCACCATGCCCCCAACCCGAAGCATTCGACTCATTGGCGCCCTGCCGCTGCCGCGCTTTCGCTGAAGTGGAGCCGTTCGCGATGCTCCGACTGTTTGCCCGGGTTGAACGCCGATACCGGGCGGTGATACCCCATCACCCGGGTCCAGACTTCGCAGCGTTGACGTTGCGCCTGTGGCAGTGTTTGCGATGCATTCATGATGAAGCTCCTTGGGATTGAGTGGAACGAAATTAACCGACGGTGGCGGATGCCTGTTCTTTCAACAGAAGCACCTCGTCGCATTTGGGGCAGAACTCATGCTCGCCATCGAGGTAACCGTGCACCGGGCAAATGGAGAACGTCGGGGTTACCGTCAGGTAGGGCAAGCGGAAACGCCCGAGGGCCTTGCGTACCAGTTGCTTGCAGGCCTGGGTCGAGGAAATCCGCTCGGCCATGTACAGATGCAGCACCGTGCCGCCGGTGTACTTGCATTGCAGTTCGTCTTGCAGCTCCAGCGCTTCGAAAGGATCTTCGGTATAGCCCACGGGCAGTTGCGAGGAGTTGGTGTAGTACGGCGCCTGGGGATTGCCGGCCTGGAGAATCTCGGGATAGCGCTTGAGGTCTTCCTTGGCGAAGCGGTAGGTGGTGCCCTCGGCCGGCGTCGCTTCGAGGTTATACAGATGGCCCGTTTCTTCCTGGAAGCGCAGTAAGGTGGCGCGCACATGATCGAGCATTTTCAGGGCAAATTGCCGGCCAGGTTCGGTGTGCATGCCCTCCTCGTCACCGCTGAAGTTACGCAACATTTCATGCAGGCCGTTGAGTCCGATGGTCGAGAAATGATTGCGCAAGGTGCCGAGGTAACGCTTGGTGTACGGATACAGTCCGGCATCCATGTGGCGCTGAATGACTTTGCGCTTGACCTCCAGGCTCTCCATCGCCAATTCCATCAGCGTGTCCAGGCGCTTGAGCAAACCGCTGGTGTCGCCCTTGAACACATAGCCCAGGCGCGCGCAGTTGATGGTCACCACGCCGAGTGATCCGGTCTGCTCGGCCGAACCGAACAAGCCGCCGCCGCGCTTGAGCAACTCGCGCACATCCAACTGCAAGCGGCAGCACATCGATCGCACCTGATTGGGCTGCATGTCCGAATTGAGGAAGTTCTGGAAGTACGGCAGGCCGTAACGCGCGGTCATCTCAAACAGACGGTCGGCGTTTTCACTGTCCCAGGGAAAGTCATGGGTGATGTTGTAGGTCGGGATCGGAAAGGTGAACACTCGCCCTTTTGCATCGCCGGCCTGCATCACCTCGATATAAGCGCGGTTGATCAGGTCCATTTCGACTTGCAGGTCACCATAGGCAAACGGCATTTCCTCACCGCCGATGACGGGGATCTGCTCACACAGATCCTGCGGGCAAACCCAGTCGAACGTGAGGTTGGTGAACGGCGTCTGGGTGCCCCAGCGCGACGGCACGTTGAGGTTGTAGATGAACTCCTGGAGCGCCTGGCGAACCTGCTCGAAACCCAGCTGGTCCTTGCGTACATAGGGCGCCAGGTAGGTGTCGAACGAGCTGAACGCCTGGGCGCCGGCCCATTCGTTTTGCAGGGTGCCGAGGAAGTTCACCATTTGCCCCAGGGCGCTGCTCAAGTGCTTCGGCGGCCCGGCTTCGACACGCCCTGGCACACCATTCAGCCCTTCGTGCAACAAGGTACGCAACGACCAGCCGGCGCAGTAACCGGCGAGCATGTCGAGGTCGTGCACATGCAAATCGGCCTCGCGGTGGGCCTGCCCGATCGCTTCGCTGTAGACCTCGTCGAGCCAGTAGTTGGCGGTCACCTTGCCCGATACATTCAACACCAGTCCGCCGAGGGAGTAGCCTTGGTTGGCGTTGGCCTGAACCCGCCAGTCTTCACGGTCCAGGTATTCGTTCATTGACGTGGCGACCTCGACCATGGTCCGACGGTCGCGGCGCAAGCGTCCGTGCTGTTCGCGGTAGACGATGTAGGCACGCATGGCGAAGAAAAACCCCGCATCCATCAACACCCGTTCGACACGGTCCTGGATCTGCTCGACATGCAGTCTGGGCAGCCCGGCCAAGCGCGCGAGTACCGTCTCGAGCAAGCTTTCGACCTCAGCCTCGGTGTACTCGCCGGTTGCCTTGCCAGCAGCGATCAATGCCTGACGGATCTTGTCGGCATCAAAGGCGACAAGATCGCCATTGCGTTTGTACAAACGGGTACATCCTGTTGCGATCAACGTGCCCTGCATTTGGCCTCCAGATACTACATATAGATTTTTATCAAGGTAAAAACACAACATGCAGTAAAGGCTACGGACAAAACGTGGTTCTGCAATTGACCGGCATCAAGATTGGACGATGAAAAAACTGTCTGGGCGCCTGCCAGTAAAACGCGGATCAACCACCACTCATGTTCATGAATCTGACGATTTTCACCTCTGCGTTCGGGGTGAAGTCGTGACGCATTGGCTTGCCCAGCAGTGCTTTTTGCACCGCGCCGATCACCGGCTGGTCATCCAGCGGGTAGCGCCGCAGCAACCGTCTCAAATCCAGCGCATCGTCCTGCCCCAGGCACAGCAGCAGCTTGCCTTCGACCGTCATCCGCACCCGATTGCAGCTGCCACAGAAGTTGTGGCTATTGGGTGAAATAAAACCGATCCGCGTCTCGGGATGCTGTTCCAGGCGCACATACCGTGCCGGCCCCCCGCTGTTTTCGGTGCTGTCGAGCAGTGGATAGCTCTTTGCTATCAGTGCCCGCACTTCTTCGCTGGAACAAAACGCTTCGCCCCGTGAACGGCCGACGTCGCCCAAGGGCATTTCTTCGATAAAACTGATGTCGATGCGCTGATCAATGGCGTATTGCACCAGCGCCGGGACTTCATCGAAGTTGCGCCCCTTCATCACCACACAGTTGAGCTTGACCCGCTCGAACCCCGCGTTCCGCGCCGCCTCTATACCGCCGAGCACCTGATCGAGATCGCCATTGCGGGTGATTGCCCGAAATTTTCGCGCATCCAAGCTATCGAGGCTGATGTTCATCCGCTTGACCCCCGCCTCCGCCAACGGTCCGGCCAAGCGGCTCAATTGCGAGCCGTTGCTAGTCATCACCAGTTCGCGCAAACCGGGTAAGGCGGCGATGTCGCGGCACAGTCCGAGAATGCCGGGACGGATCAGCGGCTCGCCGCCGGTAAGGCGGATTTTGCGTACACCTTGGCCAACGAACAGCCTCGCCAGGCGCTGCAACTCCTCCAGCGTCAAGACCTGTTGGCGCGGCAGGAAGGTCATGTTCTTCGCCATGCAATACACACAGCGAAAATCACACCGGTCCGTCACCGACAGCCGCAGATAGTCGATCTGCCGTCCAAAACCATCCTGCAAGACTGCGTTCATCACACCTCCCCGTTTAGGACTCACTGCACCAGCGGTGAGTCGGCGCCCTGCAAATGGATACCGCGAATATCCGCCGCACCGATCAAGGTTTGCAGGTACTGCACCAAGGCTTTTTGCCAGACGCCTTGTTGCAACTGCGTGCGGATCGCCGTCGACACCACTTCATAAGGCAATGGCATGCCTTCGATCCGCTGATCGACACTGACCACATGCCAGCCATAGCGGCTTTCCAAGGGCTTACTGGCCAGCCCCGGTGTCAGGTTGAACAGCTGGCGCTCCAGTTCAGGCACGGTCTGGCCTTTACTGATCTGTCCTAAAGAACCGCCCTGAGCCTTGGACGGACAGGCCGAATATTTAACCGCCAGTTCAGCAAAGCTGCCGGGGAACTCACCCAGGCGCTGCAGCAGGATTTGCGCCTGTTGTTGCGCCAGCTCGCGGGCCTCGGCATCGTCCGGCGCGCATTCAAGCAGGATATGCCGCACCGCCAGCAACGGTGCGCTGTGGAAACGTCCGCGATTGTTTTCGTAGTAACGAAGACAGGTGTGTTCGTCGCACTGCGGCACGTGCACCTCACGTTCGAGCAGCAGGCGTGTGGCGGCCTCTTCTTCGTTCTCACCCGCGCCGACCTCCATCGACACCCCAAGTTCGGTGATGCGCTGCTGCAACAGCTCGCGGATCACCAGCGCCCTGGCCGCCAGAAATACCGCTTCTTCACGGCTTTCGGCGGGGTGATATTGCAGCTCCTGCGCCATCGCCTCCGGCGTGATCAGCACCTCGTTGACACTGATGACCGGCCACTCTTGTTCGCTGCTGGCGATCAACTGCGCCGGGGCGTCAGCGGCCGCCGCGGGTTCGGCCGGGAGGGCTTCAAACTGGGCCTCCACGACCGGTTTGATGCGTGGGACATCCTCGGTTGTTTTTGAAGAACCGCAGCCACCGCTGCCCCCAGTACCGCCGCCACATCCACATCCACTTGACATGCGTGTCTCCTCAGAATTTCTGCCGAACGATTTGATAACGGCGTCCCAGGTACCAGATCGGTGCGCTGATCATGTGTACCAGGCGAGTGAACGGGAACAGCACAAACAGGCTCAGGCCGAGGAACACGTGCAGCTTGTAGGTCAGCCCGACCGGGGCGATCGAGGCCGCCGCTTCCATCGGCCGCAACAACACGGTGTTCTGCGCCCAGTCGGCGAGCATCACCATCACCGAACCATCCATGTGCCCGGTGGACGCCACGATGGTCAGCAGGCCGAGTAGCAACTGCGCCAGTAACACCAGCAGAATCAGGATGTCGGATGGGCTGGACGTGGCGCGGACCCGAGGGTCGGTCAGCCGCCGATTGATCAGCATCAGCAGGCCGATCAGGCACAACAGGCCGAAGAACCCGCCAGACACCATCGCCAGCAGTTGCTTGTTCTCAGTGCTGATCACATGGTGGTACACCGACGCGGGCGTCAGCAGCCCGACGAAGTGCCCGGCCAGCACGAACAGCACGCCTACGTGGAACAAATTGCTCGCCACACGCATGCCGCGCGGGTTGAGCATCTGGCTCGAACCTGCCTTCCAGCTGTATTGCGACAGATCGAAGCGGGCCCAGCTGCCGATCAGGCAGATCGCCAAGGCGACATAGGGATAGATCCCGAACAACAACAGATCCCATTTAGACATTGCCTACCTCCTTGGCTGGCACGGCGGCCGGCCCTTCATGCTGAAAATCGACCCAGTGCAATGGCACCGCGCTTTCTTCCCGGGCCTTGCCCGGTGCGCTTGGCAGCGAACCGCAACGGTCCTGCTGCTCGGCCTGGAGGAAGTCCACGGCCTCCTCTTCCCAGACCTTGTCGAGGGCTTCGAGGGAGTCATCGCGTGGTTCCGCGGCGACCTGCGCGCGCAGTTCGGCCACGGCCTGATGGGGCTCGGCCCCGGCAATTTGCAGGAGTGCCCGGAAGCAACTGGCGTAGGCACTTTCACGCTCTTCCAGGCGCGCCGCGAGCAACGCCAGCAGATGCGCAACATCCGCCAGGCCCTCGCGGGCCTCGATGTCTTCGCGGGTGGACAGGAACTCCAGGTACAGCGGGATGTAGTCCGGCAGTTCCTTGACGCCGATGGCAAAACCGGCCTCTTCGTACTGCGCCATCATGTCGACCATGGCCTGGCCTCGATCGCGGGACTCGCCGTGCACATGCTCGAACAACAGCAGCGACAGCGAGCGGCCGCGACCGAACAGTGCACCGTAGTGTTCCTGCCCGTCCATCAGGTCATGGGCGCATATCAGCGCCATCAGCTCGAACAGCGCACCGCGCTGTTTCGGGCTGATTTCCCGGGACTGGATGATCGCCTGCTCCAGTTCTTCGCGACCGTTGACCAGTGTTTCGGTCGGGTAATCGAGCAGCAGTGAAATCACTTTGAGAATTTGCATGCCTAGTCCTCCCACAGCTGGACGGTTTTCAGGATGTCGCGGCGGTTGGCTTTCTTGGCCCCGAACATGTTGGTGTCGGAACTGCCGCTGCAACCGCTGCCGAAGCTGAAACCGCAACCGGAACGTTCGGCGAAGGCGTCGCTCATGGCGTCTTCACGGTGGGCGCTCGGTACGACAAAGCGGTCTTCATAATTGGCGATCGCCAGGTAGCGATACATTTCTTCCACCTGCGCCACGCTCAGGCCGACATCCGCCAGCACTTGCAGGTCCTGAACCCCATCGACCTGCTCGGAGCGCTTGTAGGCGCGCATCGCCAGCAAACGTTTCAGCGCACGCTTCACCGGTTTTTCATCGCCCGCCGTCAGCAGGTTGGCCAGGTACTTCAAGGGAATGCGCAGGCTGTCGACGTCGGGAATGACCCCGTTCATCCCGACGGTGCCGGCAGTCGCGGCGTTCTGGATCGGCGACAGCGGCGGTACGTACCAGACCATCGGCAAGGTGCGGTATTCCGGGTGCAGCGGCAGCGCGAGTTTCCAGTCCACGGCCATCTTGTAGACCGGCGAACGCTGGGCGGAATCGATCACCGATTGCGGTACACCGTCTTCCAGGGCCTGGCGAATGACCGCTGGGTCGTTTGGATCGAGGAATAGCTCCAGTTGTTTCTCGTACAGGTCCTGTTCATCGGCGGTGCTCGCCACTTCGCTGATGCGATCGGCGTCATACAGCAGCACACCGAGGTAGCGGATACGCCCGACGCAGGTTTCGGCGCAAACGGTCGGCATCCCGGCTTCGATACGCGGGTAGCAGAAAATGCACTTCTCGGATTTGCCGCTCTTCCAGTTGAAGTAGATTTTCTTGTAGGGGCAGCCGCTGATGCACATGCGCCAGCCCCGGCACTTTTCCTGGTCAATCAGGACGATGCCGTCTTCCTCGCGCTTGTAGATCGCCCCGCTTGGGCATGACGCCGCGCACGTCGGGTTGAGGCAGTGTTCGCACAGGCGCGGCAAATACATCATGAAGGTGTTTTCGTACTCGCCGTAAATGTCTGCCTGAATCTTGTCGAAGTTCTTGTCCTTGCGGCGCTTGGCGAATTCGGTGCCAAGGATTTCTTCCCAGTTCGGGCCCCACTCGATTTTTTCCATGCGCTTGCCGGACACCACCGAACGCGGGCGTGCGGTCGGTTGATGCTCGCCCAGGGGCGCGGTGTGCAGGTGCTGGTAATCGAAGTCGAACGGCTCGTAGTAATCGTCCAGGCTCGGCAGGTCGGGGTTGGCGAAGAGGTTGGCGAGCACGCGGAACTTGCCGCCGATACGCGGATTGATCGTGCCGTTGGCGTTGCGGATCCAGCCACCCTTCCATTTGTCCTGGTTTTCCCATTCTTTCGGGTAGCCGATCCCGGGCTTGCTTTCGACGTTGTTGAACCAGGCGTACTCCATGCCTTCGCGACTGGTCCAGACGTTTTTGCAAGTGATCGAACAGGTGTGGCAGCCAATGCACTTGTCCAGGTTCAGGACCATGCCGATTTGTGAGCGAATCTTCATCTCAGTTCTCCTCGATATCGGTCGGCAGTGGACGCGGCAGGTCATCGCCGGTGGAACCATCGAGCCAGTCGACGTTGGCCATCTTGCGCACCACGACGAACTCATCGCGGTTGCAACCGACCGTGCCGTAATAGTTGAAACCGTAGGCCTGCTGGGCATACCCGCCGATCATGTGGGTCGGCTTGAGGACCACGCGGGTCACCGAGTTGTGGTGCCCGCCACGGGTCTTGGTGGTTTCCGACCCCGGCACGTTCACGATGCGTTCCTGGGCGTGATACATCATCACCATGCCTTCCTTGACCCGCTGGCTGACCACCGCACGTGCGGTCAGGGCGCCGTTGACGTTGAAGCACTCGATCCAGTCGTTGTCCTCGATCCCGGCGCGCTTGGCGTCGATTTCCGAGAGCCACACAATCGGTCCGCCACGGCTCAGGGTGAGCATCAGCAGGTTGTCGCTGTAGGTGCTGTGAATGCCCCACTTCTGGTGCGGGGTGATCCAGTTCAGGACGATCTCGGTTTCGCCATTGCTGCGTTTGCCCTTGACGCCTTCGATGGTGCGGGTGTTGACCGGCGGCCGGTAGCTCATCAACTGCTCGCCGAAGGCCTGCATCCACGGGTGATCCTGGTAGAACTGCTGGCGGCCGGTAATGGTGCGCCACGGGATGTTTTCGTGAACGTTGGTGTAGCCGGCGTTGTAGCTGACGTGTTCGTCCTCGAGGCCGGACCAGGTCGGGCTGGAAATGATCTTGCGCGGCTGCGCCTGGATATCGCGAAAGCGGATCGCTTCATGGGCCTTGGAAATGGCCAGGTGGCTGTGGTCGATACCGGTGAACTCGGACAGCGCCGCCCAGGCTTTGAGCGCAACCTTGCCGTTGGTTTCCGGGGCCAGGGACAGGATTACCTCGGCCGCGTCGATTGCCGTGTCGATCTTTGGCCGACCCTGGCTGATGCCGGCGTCGCCTTCGTGGTGATTGAGCTCACCGAGAAACTCGACCTCCTCGTCGGTGTTCCAGTTGATGCCCTTGCCGCCATTGCCGAGTTTTTCCAGCATTGGGCCGAGGGACGTGAACTGCTTGTAGATGTTCGGATAGTCGCGTTCCACCACCGCCATGTTTGGCGCATTCTTGCCCGGTTGCGGTGCCACGCCGGCACTTTTCCAATCGGTGCCGCCAAACGGCTGGGCCAGTTCGCCGACGCTGTCATGCATCAGCGGTACGGTGACCAGGTCTTTTTCGACACCCAAGTGGCCGACCGACATGGCCGAGAAGGCCTTGGCGATGCCCTTGTAGATTTCCCAGTCGGACCGCGATTCCCACGCCGGGTCAATCGCCGCCGACAGCGGGTGAATGAACGGGTGCATGTCCGAGGTGTTCATGTCGTCTTTTTCGTACCAGGTGGCGGTCGGCAAGACGATGTCGGAATACACGCAGGTCGAGGACATGCGGAAGTCCAGGGTGGTCACCAGATCCAGCTTGCCGATGGCGCCATCCTCGACCCATTCGGCCTCGGTAGGCTTGCATTCGGTGCTGTGGCCGATGTCTTCGTTCATGACCCCGTTCTTGGTGCCGAGCAGGTACTTGAGCATGTACTCATGCCCTTTGCCGGAAGAACCCAGCAGGTTGGAGCGCCAGATGAACATGTTGCGCGGGAAGTTCACCGGGCTGTCCGGTTGCTCGCAGGCGAAGCGCAGGCTGCCGTCCTGCCAGGACTTGACCACGTAGTCCTTGGGGTCCATGCCGGCCGCTGCGGCGTCGCGGCAAATGTGCAGCGGGTTGGTGTTCAGCTGTGGTGCGCTCGGTAACCAGCCGGCGCGTTCGGCGCGGATGTTGTAGTCCAGTGCGTGTTCCGGGAATTGTGACTTGTCGGCCAGTGGCGAGAGCACGTCGTGCATGCTCATCTTTTCGTGACGCCATTGCGAACTGTGCCCGTAAAAGAAGCTGGTGCCGTTCATCTGGCGTGGCGGACGGTTCCAGTCGAGGCCGAAGGCCAAAGGCAACCAGCCGCACTGGGGGCGCAGTTTTTCCTGGCCCACGTAATGCGCCCAACCGCCGCCGGTCTGGCCCACGCAACCGCAGAGCATGAGCATATTGATCAGCCCACGGTAGTTCATGTCCATGTGGTACCAATGGTTCATCGCCGCGCCGACGATGATCATCGAGCGCCCCTTGGTCTTGTCGGCGTTGTCGGCAAACTCACGGGCAATCTGGATGGCTTTCTCGCGGCTGACGCCGGTGATCGCTTCCTGCCAGGCCGGGGTGCCCGGTACGCCGGCGTCGTCGTAGTCCTTGGCTACGTTGCCGCCACCCAGGCCACGGTCGATGGCCAGGTTGGCCGCCGACAGGTCAAACACCGTGGCGACCTTGGCCACGCTGCCGTCAGCCAGGGTCACGCTGTGCACCGGCACCCGGCGGAACTGCACGGCATCGCCCGCCACGTGCTGGAAATGCTCGTGGGCTTCGCCGGCAAAATACGGGAACGCCACTTCGGCGACGTCGTCGCCGATCAGGCTGAGCTTGAGGTCGATCGTGCGCCCTTCACCGCCCTCCTTCGGCAAAATGTTCCACTTGCCCTTCTCGCCCCAGCGATAACCGATTGAACCTTGTGGCGAGACCAGCTCACCGCGCTCGTCGAGAGCGATGGTTTTCCATTCCGGATTGTTGTCCTGGCCGAGGTTGCCGGTCAGGTCGCAAGCGCGCAGGAAGCGATCAGGCTGAAAGCCTGCGCCTGGCGCGGTGCCGAGCATCGGCTTGAGCATTACCAGCACCGGCAAGTCGGTGAAACGCTTGGCGTATTCGGTGAAATAGGCACTCGGCTTGTCCAGGTGAAATTCCTTGAAGATCACATGGTTGAAGGCCTGGGCCAGCGCGGCGTCTGTGCCCTGCTTGGGGTTGAGCCACAGGTCGGTGAGCTTGGCCACTTCCGAATAGTCGGGGGTGATGGCCACGGTCTTGGTGCCCTTGTAGCGCACTTCGGTAAAGAAGTGCGCATCCGGGGTGCGGGTCTGCGGGACGTTGGAACCCCAGGCGATGATGTAGTTGGAGTTGTACCAGTCGGCCGATTCCGGCACATCGGTCTGCTCGCCCCAGACCATTGGCGAAGCCGGTGGCAGGTCGCAGTACCAGTCATAGAAGCTCAGGCACACGCCGCCGATCAATGACAGGTAACGCGAACCGGCCGCGTAGCTGACCATCGACATGGCCGGGATCGGCGAGAAACCGACAATGCGGTCCGGGCCGTACTGCTTGATGGTGTAGACGTTGGAAGCGGCGATGATTTCGTTGACTTCGTCCCAGTTGGAACGGATGAAGCCGCCCATGCCGCGCTTGCTCTTGTAGGCGTCGGCCTTGACCTTGTCCTCGACGATACTGGCCCAGGCTTCTACTGGCGGCAGGGTCAGGCGCGCTTCACGCCACAATTTGAGCAGCGGCTTGCGGATTTTCGGGTACTTGAGACGGTTGGCGCTGTAGATGTACCAGCTGTAGCTGGCGCCACGCGGACAGCCACGCGGTTCATGGTTGGGCAGATCGTTGCGGGTGCGCGGATAGTCGGTCTGTTGGGTTTCCCAGGTGATCAGGCCGTTCTTCACGTAGATTTTCCACGAGCAAGACCCGGTGCAGTTCACCCCGTGGGTGGAGCGCACGATCTTGTCGTACTGCCAGCGCGAACGGTAGACGTTCTCCCAGTCGCGAGACTCCTTGCGGGTCTCTCCATGACCGTCGGAAAACTCGTTTTGCTTACGATTGAAGAACCGTAGTTGATCCAGTAAATGACTCACGTTGTAGTCCTCTCAGGCTTGCTGCGGGGTTCTGTGCCCCGCCCACGCAATGGTTGGATTCGGGGGCGTCTCAGCAGGGTGTCGCCGCGCCTTTGCGCGCGTACCACCACCAGGTCACGACGATGCAGCTCAGGTAAAAACCGACAAACATGTAGAACGCCATCTCCGGGCCGCCGGTCTGGGCCATCGAAGTGCCGAAGGATTTGGGGATGAAGAACGCACCAAAGGCGCCGATCGCCGAACTGAAGCCCAGGACCGCGGCCGACTCCTTGCCGGCAGCCTTGAACGCCTGTTCGCGCACCGCCGGTGGTTTTCCGGCCGCGGCTTTTTCATGCAGGGTGCGGAAGATCACCGGAATCATCCGGAAGGTGGAACCGTTGCCGATACCGGTGGTGATGAACAGCAGCATGAACATGCCGAGGAAACCGTAGAAGTTGCCGCCTGAACCGTTTTGCGGCAGGAAGTGCAAGACGCCGAAGACCATCGCGATCATCAGCACGAAGTTCCACAGGGTGACCTTCGCGCCGCCGAGCTTGTCGGCCAGCCATCCTCCCAATGGACGCACCAGGGCGCCGACCAGCGGGCCGAGAAAGGCGAATTTCAAGGCAATGACATCCGGGAATGAGGTTTTGATCAGCAGCGGAAACGCGGCGGAGAAACCGATAAAGGAGCCGAATGTGGCCAGGTACAACCAGCACATCAGCCAGTTGTGCTTGCGTTTGAAGATGACCGCCTGCTCGCTGAACGAGGCCCGGGCGCTGGACAGGTCATTCATGCCGAACCAGGCCAGCAGCGTCACCAGGACAATGAACGGTACCCAGATGAACCCGGCGTTTTGCAACCACAATTGATCGCCATCCGGCAGCACCTGCGGATGGCCGCCAATAAAGCCGAACACGCCGAACGTGATCACCAGCGGCACACAGAATTGCATCACCGACACGCCCAGGTTGCCCAGTCCGGCGTTGAGGCCGAGGGCTGTCCCCTGCTGGGACTTGGGATAAAAGAAGCTGATGTTGGACATGCTCGAAGCAAAGTTGCCGCCACCAAACCCGCAGAGCAAGGCAATGAACACGAACACACCGTACGAGGTGCTGGTGTCCTGCACGGCAAAGCCCATCCAGATCGAGGGCAACAGCAGTGACGCGGTGCTCAGCGCGGTCCAGCGACGACCGCCGAAGATCGGCACCATAAAGGAGTAGAAAACGCGCAAGGTCGCGCCGGACAGCCCCGGCAACGCCGCGAGCCAGAACAACTGGTCGGTACTGAAGGTGAAACCGATAGCGTTCAGGCGCACGATCACCGTGCTCCAGACCATCCACACCGCAAAGGCCAACAGCAGCGCGGGAATCGAGATCCACAAGTTACGCGTGGCGGTCTGTTTGCCGCTACTGCCCCAAAACACGGGGTCCTCGGGGCGCCAGTCATGAATGACCGGGCCCTTGTCAGGCTTTTGTAGAACGGACATGTTCTTCTCCT
Source organism: Pseudomonas sp. GQ91 (assembly GCF_059758795.1). NCBI lineage: Bacteria > Pseudomonadati > Pseudomonadota > Gammaproteobacteria > Pseudomonadales > Pseudomonadaceae > Pseudomonas > Pseudomonas sp. GQ91. Next base: position 208,183 of record NZ_JCAXED010000001.1, on the reverse strand, counting down.
TGGGCAATGCTGGAAATCGGGGGCAAGGTCCGCGGTGGCTTTTTACCGAGCAGCGGTTTTTTGCGAATTTCGCTGAAGTACATCCAGGTGAGGGAGACCCAGACCACGCCGTACATCAACATGAAGCAGGAAGAGCGCACGCCGGTGAGGTCCACCAGGGCGCCAAACATGATCGGCAGCACGAAACCTCCCAGGCCACCGGCCAGGCCGACGATGCCGGACACCGCGCCCATGTTGTGCGGGTAGTCATTGGCGATGTATTTGAAGACCGAGGCCTTGCCGAACGCGAAGGCGATGCCCATGACGAACAGCAACACGGTGAACAGCACGGGATTGAGGCCGATGTGCAAGTCCAGCGGGCCGTTGATGGTCTGCACTTGCAACTGGGTCTGTGGGTACGACAGCAGGAACAGGCACATCCAGCTGACCCACAGCACCCACCAGGTCACGCTTTGTGCGCCCCAGCGGTCCGACATCCAGCCGCCGACGGCACGCAGCACACCACCCGGCAGTGAGAAACACGCCGCCAGCAGCGCCGCGCTTTGCAGGTTGAAACCGTATTCCTGCACGTAGTACTGGGTCATCCACAGCGCCAGCGCCACGTAGCCGCCGAAGACAATCGAGTAGTACTGGCAGTAACGCCACACCGCAGGATCCTTCAGCGCGTGCAGTTGCTCACGCAACGTGGCGCCCGCGGCACTGCGGTGGTCTTTGTTTTCGGCGCTGAGGAACCAGAACAACAGCGCGGTAATGAACAGAATCGCGCTGAAGACTTTCGGCACCAGCTGCCAACTGCCGGCGGCGATCAATGCAGGCGCGAGAAACTTGGTCACGGCCGCACCGGCATTGCCGGCACCGAAGATCCCCATGGCGAAGCCCTGGTTCTCCTTGTCGAACCATTTGGCGACGTAGGCAATCCCCACCGAGAACGAGCCGCCGGCCAGGCCGACGAACAGGCCCAGGACCAGGAACTGCCAATAAGCGGTGGCGTGGCTGATCAGGTACAGCGGCGCCACGCAGGACAGCATCAGCAGGAAGAACACACTGCGCCCGCCAAAACGGTCGGTCAGCAATCCCAACGGCAGGCGCACCAGTGAACCCGTCAAGACCGGCGTGGCGGCCAACAGACCGAACTGGGTCTCGTTGAGTTGGAGCAGTTCCTTGATCGGTACCCCGAGCACGGCAAACAGCATCCAGACCATAAAACAGACAGTGAAGGCCAGGGTGCTCATGCCCAGCACCAAGCCTTGTCGCACACGGGGTTGGGTCACAATGCTCTCCAGTCAGTTAGCCGTGGCGGCAGACTAGAGAGAGCAACCCCGCAAAAACTTGATCCATGTCAACGAAGCCCCTGGGGGCATAGGCCTATGCTTGTACTGCCTACCTCCAAGGAGGTAGCCCAAAAAAAGCCTGAAACCCTTTGTTTATCAGCGTATTAGCTTTTTCTGGTCAGCGTTCTGTCGACAGGGAAGCCTCGACAACTCTTTAGAGGTAGCGCGCCGAGGATCGGTGGCAAACCTCCCACTGGAGCTGTGCATGCTCTGCTTTCCTGTCTTTTGTACGGACCTGCGCCGATGATTCGCTGGTTGCGCAGTTCCTTGCCCGCGCGCGCCGGGCTGGCGGTGATCCTGATCGCCGTGCTCGCCCTCGCCAGCTCGTTGAGCGCTGGCCTGATCGCCTGGTTCAGCCAGGGTGATGCCGCCGCCATCAACACCGCAGGCTCCGTGCGCATGGAGACCTACCACCTGAGCTGGAAACTCGCCACCGGGGCCGCCAGGGAAGAAATCAGCGACATCACCGACAGCCTGCAACGGCGACTCAACAGCCGGTCACTCAAGGCCGTGCTTGAAGATGGCCCGACCACCGCGCTGCAGATCAGCTACGGGCAAATCCAGCAACAATGGAACGAGGCATTGCGTCCGGCCCTGGAGCGCGGCGATGCCCAGGCCTTTCAGGCTCAAGCCCGGCCGTTCGTTGAACAACTGAACCAGTTCGTCAGCCTGCTGCAACGCCAGAGCGAACAGAAACAAAGCTGGCAACAGGTGATCCAGGGCATGGCGCTGTTTACCACGATGATTGTTCTGCTGCTTGGCTTGTACGAGTTGCAGTACGGTGTCGTCACGCCCCTTAAAGAGTTGGTGGATGCGACCCAGCGTTTTCGACGCGGGGATTTCAAGGTCCGGGTCAACCATCAGTCCCAGGATGAACTGGGCCAGTTGGCCACGAGCTTCAACGCGATGGCCGAGACGATTGAAGAGTCCCATCGCACCCTTGAGCGTCAGGTCCGGCAAAAGACCCTGAACCTGCAACAGGCCAACGCTGCCCTGGAGTTGCTGTATCAAAGCAGCCGCAGCCTGGCTACGCGCCTGGCGAATGCCGAAGGACTGGGTGAATTGATCCGGCGCTTCCAGCAACGTCTGCCTGGCCTGCGCCTGTCGCTGTGCCTGCAAGGCGAGACGCAGGCGCCGGCCCAGCAATTGATTGCCCTGCATGGCGCAAACATTCGTCAAGTCTGCGCCAGCAGCGATTGCGCCACGTGCCGCAGACACCAGGATGCGCCGCCGCAAACGTTCAGCATCAGCAATCAGGGCAGCGAACTGGGAGAACTCAAGGCACACTTTGTCGACGGCCACGCCGCGCAAGCCTGGGAGACGCAACTGATCCAGGCGCTGGCCAACCTGATCGGCACTTCGCTCTCGCTCAAGCGCCAACGGGAACAGGATCATCGCCTGCTGCTGCTGGAAGAGCGCACCATCATCGCCCGCGAGCTGCATGATTCACTGGCCCAGGCCTTGTCCTATATGAAACTGCAGGTCAGCCGCATGCAGACTCTGATGCGTCGCGGTGAACCGGTGCAGACCCTGGAAACCGTCACCGCCGAATTGCGCGAAGGGCTGAACACTGCCTATCGCCAGTTGCGTGAATTGCTCACCACCTTTCGTTTACAGATTCATGAAGCCGGGTTGGTGCAGGAACTCAAGGACACCGCCGAGGAGTTTTCCCGCCGTGGCGAATTCCAGGTGCACTTGCACGTCGATGCGCTGGCTTTTCAACTCTCGGCCAGCGAACAGATCCACATTTTGCAGATTACTCGCGAGGCACTCTCCAACTGCCTGCGCCATGCCCATGCGCAAAATGCCTGGCTGGAATTGCGCCAGGACGGTGAAACCGTGCGGCTCTCGGTCGAAGACGACGGACGCGGTTTCAGCGGCGATGTCGATCAGCGCGAACACCACGGCCTGAACATCATGGATGAACGGGCACGCAGCTTGCGCGGGCACTTGCAGATTTTTTCCAGGGCGCCGCAAGGCACCCGCATCCAGCTGGAATTCCATCCGGAGTTTCTCGGACAGCACACAGAAGGTAGCGTCACATGACTCCCGCCCCCCACCGTAGAATCCTGCTGGTCGATGACCATCCGATGATGCGCCGCGGCATCCGCCAGATGCTCGAACTCGAGGCTGACTTCCTGATCGTCGGCGAAGCCAATCATGGCGAAGAAGCGCTCAAGCTCATCGAGCCGCTGCAACCGGACCTGGTATTGCTCGACAACAACATGCCGCAGATGAATGGCATTGAAACCCTGCGCCGATTACGCGCGATGCACTACACCGGTAAAGTGCTGCTGTTCACGGTGTCCGATGCTGAAGACGATATTCGCGACGCCCTGCGCCTGGATGCCGACGGTTATCTGCTCAAGGATATGGAACCGGAACTGTTGATCCAGTACATCCGCGATGCCCTGGACGGCGCGCTGGTCATCAGCCCCGGCCTGACCCAGGTCATGGCCCAGGCGTTGCGTTCGCCGCCGCGCCAGGCCGTGGTGGAGTTGACCGAACGCGAGCGCCAAGTGTTGAAGACCATCGCCGGCGGCTTCAGCAACAAGGTTATCGGGCACAAGCTGGGCATCACCGAAGGGACGGTCAAGGTGCACGTCAAGAACCTGCTGCACAAACTTGGCCTGCGTTCGCGGGTCGAGGCCGCCGTGTGGGCCATGGAACACATGCGCAGTACCGGCTGACGAGCATGCCTCCTTGGAGGTAGGCCGGCAGAGGCATAGGTCAACCGGCCGCTGCTGTCTACTATGACCGTCAGCGGAGGTACCCATGCTGACTCACCCTTCCATCGTTTTAACGCTGCGCGGTCATCATCTGTTCAGCCAGTTGCCGGAGAAAGTCTTCGAGGAAGTCTGCGCGCTGGCCGTGCTCAAGCGCCTGCCCTGTCACCGGACGCTCCTGCATCAGGGCGACCCCGCCAAGCGCTTTTTCCTGCTGGTCAGCGGCCAAGTCAAGTTGTACCGGCTGACGGGCGAAGGTCAGGAAAACCTGGTGGAAATCATCCAGCCCGGGCAAACCTTCGCCGAAGCCCTGCTGTTCAGCCAGGCCCGCCTGTACCCGGTGAGCGCCACCGCCTTGAAAGACAGCGTGCTCGTCAGCATCGAGGGCAACCATTATCGCAATGCGCTAGAGGACCAGCCGAAAGTCTGCCTGGCGATTCTGGCGAACATGAGCGTTCACTTGCACCTGCGGCTGCGCGACATCGACACCTTGACCATGGCGAGCGCAAGCCGTCGGGTGATCCATTTTCTGTTCCAGGAGCGCCATCCGGTCACCGGCCAGATTGTCTTGCAGACCTCCAAGCGATTGGTGGCGTCGAAGCTGGGGATTCAGCCGGAAACCTTTTCGCGGATTCTGCATCGCCTGGTGGACAGCGGCCTGATCGCCATGGAGCGACGCCACATCAGCATCCTCGCCGAAGAGGAACTGGCGGCGTTCCAATAGGCGTTATGGCGAGGATGAATGGTTTGAAGGGGTCGGGTTAATAGCCATTGGCGACAGTCGCCCCAGCTCCCACAATCGCGATCCCGGAGCTGCTGCCCAGCCGCGTCGCGCCGGCCTCAATCATCGCGACTGCCGTCGGATAGTCACGCACTCCGCCCGAGGCCTTGACCCCGACGCCCTCGCCCACCACTTTGCGCATCAGCGCCACGTCCTCGAGCGTTGCTCCACGGTGGCTGAATCCGGTGGACGTCTTGACGAAGGCCACCCCCAGTTCACGGCAGATTTCACAGGCCTGGATCTTCTGTTCATCGGTAAGCAGGCAGGTTTCCAGGATGACCTTCAAAGGCACGCTGCCACAGGCCTGCTGCACCAACGCAATGTCGTCCCGGACCATTTCCAGCAGAGCGTCTTTCAGCCAGCCGATATTGAGCACCATGTCGATCTCCCGTGCCCCGGCTTCGATTGCGCGCCGGGCTTCAAAAGCCTTGCTGTCGCTCAAACCGGCGCCGAGCGGGAAGCCGACCACTGCGCAAATCACTACTGCGGCGTCGGTCAGGCAGGTCGCCGCATACGGCACCTGCGCCGAGTTCAGGCACACCGAATAGAAGCCATGTTCCACGGCTTCTTCACACAGCGCGCGCACTTGCCGACGGGAAGCATCCGGTGCCAGCAGGGTGTGATCGATGTAGCTGGCCAATGCTGTGGGTTGAAGATTCTTCATTTAGCGTGCCCTTGCCTGTATGTTGCCAATGGTCATGCGTCACCCTACCGGGTGAGCGCACAGATACGTTACAATAATCACAATTAATGTTACTTGCATAACATCATTAATCAAGCCCTGGAATGCCCGTGGACAGTAAAAAAGCCGAGCGACTCAAGCTTATCCAGCAAGCCCTGCAGGACCAGAGCGCCATTCACCTGCGGGAAATGGCGGCCCTGCTGGATGTTTCCGAGATGACCTTGCGCCGCGACCTGAACCACTTCAGTGAGCATCTGCGCCTTTTAGGCGGCTATATCACGCGTGTAGGCAGTGACGCTGGCGATTATCGCGTGGCCGATCAAGACACCCGGCATGTCGAAGAGAAACGCCGCATCGGCAAGCTCGCCGCGCGCCTGATCCAGCCCGGTGACACGGTTTTTTTCGACTGCGGCACCACCACGCCGTTTGTGATTGATTTCCTCCCCGACGAGCTGGAATTCACCGCCGTGTGCAGTTCGTTGAACGTATTGCTCAAGCTGTACAACAAACCCAACTGTCACATCGTGATGTGTGGCGGCACCTTTCACCGCCAGAACCAAGTGTTTGAAAGCGGTGCCGAAAGCGCCATCCTCGACAGTGTGCGGCTGACCTGGGCCTTCGTCTCCGCCGCCGGGGTCAGCCAGGCGTTGGGCGTGACCTGCTTCAATTTCAATGAAGTCGAGGTCAAGCAAAAGGTCCTGCGCCAGGCCCGCCAGCGGGTGTTGCTGGCCGATTTCAGCAAGTTCGACACGGTGCGCACCGCTCACTTCGCCGCGCTGGAAGACTTCCAGTACGTGGTCAGCGACAAAAAAATCCCGCGCCTGTACCAGGACGCGATCAAGGCCAACGGCGCACAATTGCTGGTTTAGCCCGGTAATGCCTGGCGCTCCCGGGCACTCAGGTAGCCAGTGGTCACGCTGAACGCGGTGCTGGCTCCGGCCGCCAGCGAGCGCAGATTGCCCTTGGCCTTCTCGGCGCTGTAACCCTCCGGTTCACAGGTGGCCGGCAAGACAAACGCCGCCACCTGTTGATCGGGGTTATGCAGGATCCAGCGTGCCGCATGCTCGAACTGTTCGGGCCGATAGCGCGTATAGAACGCGGTCCCGTCGGGATGATCCAGCAGGAAATGGGCCTGGCCCTCGGCGTCCGTGCCCACCTCGTCGAAGAAAAACACAATCTCCGGGTTATACAACGCCGGCTGTTCGAGCCTCGCCAACTGCGCTGGGTGCTCGGCCAGTTGCGCCATATAAGCGCTCCACGCCGGGGTCGGCTTGACATGGTCCGGCACACTGCTGCGCAAGCGCAGACGCTGCATGCCAAACGGTTCGACGAAACGAGCGCCCTCGACGTATGCGTAATTCATGTGGGCCATGTACATCAGGTCCATGGGCTTGCCGGCGAGATTGGTCACCTTCATGCCGATATCGAACAGCGCGCAACCCGTGCGCAGCGTCACGCTGGGTTGCGCCCGATAGCGATCGCCGAAACCCTGGGCATATTCATATTCACCGCCCAGGCGCAGGAAACCTTCACCGACCTCCAGCCAGGCACTGTCCATTGCCGCGCACGGCATCTCTCCGTGCAAGGCGTGATCATCCGCGGGCGCCGGGCAGCCGTTACGCAGCAGGCCGCTGTGGAACATGAAACAGCCGTAGGTGCCGATCACCGTTGGGCTCGGCCTGGGCTGATCAAACAGGTTGGTCATGGTCAGGTCGCAACCGTCGAATACCGCCGACCAGATCATCTGCCCCTGATACGGCAACACCACCAGCCGGCCCCGGCTGTTTTCCAGGCTCAGGGCCAATACGCCGGACGTATAGGTCCAGGCGCTGACCTTGAAGTCCGCCGACTGCAACACGAGCTTTTCCTGTTCGCCGAACAGCGCTCGATACAGCGGGATACGCGTAGTCATGAGGCGACCGCCGCCGCGCCTGCGGGCATTGTGCTGGAATGACGCAGGCATTTGAGGGCATACATCACGATCACGATAAAGCACAGCAGCGGCACGCTATACGCCAACTGCATGTTGCCGCCCGTGGCATCCGACAGCAGCCCCTGGAAGATCGGAATCACCCCGCCGCCGACAATGCTCATCACCAACAGCGAGCCACCCACGCCGGTGTCCTCACCCAGGCCGTCGATCGTCAGGCCGTAGATGGTTGGCCAGCACGGCCCGAGGAAAATGCTCACCCCGACCGCCGCGTACACCGCCGAGATATTCGGCACCAGGATGGTGTAGGCCAGCAACACAATGCACAGCACCCCGTAAATCGCCAGGACCTTGGCCGGGTGCAGCCGACGCATCAGCAGGTTGGCGATCAACTTGCCGACAAAGTAGGCAGCGAAGGTGGTCAACAGGAACCAGGAAGCACTGCGCTCATTCATGCCGCCCATTTGCATCGCCAGGCGGATGGTGAAACTCCACACGCCGACCTGGGCGCCGACATAGAGAAACTGCGCCAGCACGCCAAAGGTGAAACGCGGGTTACGCCACAGCCGGCCGAGGCTTTGCCCCAGGCTGCCGCGCTTTTGGTCGACTTTCTGGTTGCCCTTGCAGGCCGGGAAGCGCGTGATGGCGATCAGGATGAACATCAATATCAGTACCGCGATCATCCATTTATAGGGCAATAACGTCGACTGGATCATCTGCAGTTGCTGCACGGCCGCTTCGGAGGCGCTCATTTGGGCCAGTTGTTCGGTGGTAGCGTCGGTCTCCTTGAACATCACGAAGCTGCCGACATACACCCCGGCCATCGCCCCGAACGGGTGGAAGGTCTGGGAGATATTCAGGCGCCGGGTCCCGGTTTCCCGTGGGCCCATCAACGTCGAGTAGGTATTACACGCGGTCTCCAGGAACGACAGGCCCGCGGCGATCACGAAAAGCGCCAATAGAAACATGCCGTACTTGGCCGTGGAAGCCGCCGGAAAAAACAGCAGGCAACCCAGCATGTACAGCAACAGGCCAATCAGGATGGTGCTTTTGTAGCTGAACCGTCGCACCACCATCGCCGCCGGAATCGCCACGAAAAAGTAGCCCAGGTAAAACGCCGACTGCACGAATGCTGTCTGGAAATCGCTGAGCATGAAGGCTTTCTTGAAATGCGCGATCAACACGTCATTCATGCTCGCCGCCGCGGCCCACAGCGCAAAAATGCTGCACAGCAGGATAAAGGCGAACCAGGGCGTGCGGTTCAGGTAGAAGCCATCGGGTGTCTGTTGCAGCGCAGGTTTGTTCATTATTGTTCTCCGGGCTGGGTTGGGGTGTTACGACTGTTGCTGGAAACGCACGAAGGTTTCGAGGTCGGGGTAAGACGTCTGTGTGCCGAGGCCCGTGACCGAGTACGCGGAATAGGCCACCGCTTGTTGCATGGCCTGGCGAATGTCGCCGTCACGGCTCCAGTGCCGGACAAAGCAACCGATAAACGCATCCCCGGCGCCGGTGGTATCCCGGGCCTCTACGCACAGGCCGTCGACCTGGAACTCGCCCTCCTCGCCCACGTACAGCGCGCCTGCCTGGCCGAGGGTGACGATGACGTGGCGAACTCCGCTGGCCACCAGCGTGCGTGCCGCCGCGCGGGCCGCTTGCACCGAGTCGACGACCTGCCCGGTGATCAGCGCCAGCTCCGATTCGTTGGGGACCAGGAAATCCAGTTGCGCCAAGTGCTCGGCACTCAGGCCGGACAGGGCCGGGGCGGGATTGAGCAAGACCGGGATGCCATGCGTGCGGCCAAACTCGATGGCGTAATAGACCGTGGCCAGGTTGATCTCAAGTTGCAGCACGATCAGCGAACAATCGCGCAGATCGGCGGTTGCGGCGTCGATATCGGCCGGCAGCAAATGCGCGTTGGCGCCTTTGACAATCAGAATGCTGTTGTGGGAGTCCGCCTGGACGAAAATCGGCGCCACACCACTGGAAACGCCGGGCACCCGCTGCACATAACGGGTGTCGATGCCGAAGCGCTGGAAATTGGCCAGGGTGTTGTCGGCGAACATGTCGTCACCGATTTTGCTCAGCATCAGCACGTCGCCGCCCAGCTTGGCCGCAGCCACCGCCTGATTGGCGCCCTTGCCGCCACAACCAAGGGCAAAGCCCGGCGCTTCAAGGGTTTCACCCTGGGCCGGCATGCGCTCGATGTAGGTGATCAGGTCCACCATATTGCTGCCGATGACTGCGATCTTGCTCATTGCTATCCACCTTGTTGCAGGCACGGCCGGACGGCGCGTGACGCTATTGTTTTGTTATTTAAATAACATTTTGTGTGAATACTCAATCTTTTTTTGATGAGGGGAACGCAAAACCCCCGGAACACCATTCGTCGGAGTGAAGGGCAATCCTTTCCAACTATCGCTGCCGGGAAAATTACTAATTCCTAAACCCACTGTGATCGATGGAGACTTCAGATGACTGACTACCCACGCCCTCCCTTCCCCGCCCAGGCCCAGACCGTTCCCGGTTCGCAAAAAAAGATGGAGCCCTACCCGGACTGCGGCGAGCAGAGTTATCGCGGATCTGGACGACTGGCAAACAAGATTGCGCTGATTACCGGCGCCGACAGCGGCATCGGGCGTGCGGTGGCCATTGCCTTTGCCCGCGAAGGCGCCGATGTGGCCATCGCCTACCTGGATGAACACGACGACGCGCGCGAGACCGCTCGCTGGGTGGAAGAAGCCGGCCGCCAGTGCCTGCTGCTGCCGGGGGATATCGCCGAAAAAGCCACGTGCCAGGCGCTGGTCGACAAGACTGTGGAGCAGTTTGGGCGTATCGACGTGCTGGTGAACAACGCGGCCTTTCAGATGAGTCACGAAACTTTCGAGGAGATTTCCGACGAGGAATGGGTCAAGACCTTCGATATCAACATCACCGCGATGTTTCGCATTTGCAAGGCCGCGCTGCCGCATATGAAAGCCGGAGGATCGATCATCAACACCAGTTCGGTGAATTCGGACATGCCCAAGCCGACACTGCTGGCCTATGCGACCACCAAGGGCGCCATCGCCAACTTCACCGGCGGGCTGGCGCAGATGCTCGGCAGCCAGGGGATCCGGGTCAACAGCGTGGCGCCGGGACCGATCTGGACTCCGTTGATCGTTTCGACCATGCCGGATGAAGAGGTGCAGAACTTCGGCAGCCAGACACCGCTGGGCCGTCCGGGACAACCGGTGGAAGTGGCGCCGATTTATGTGCTGCTGGCCTCGGATGAAGGCAGCTACATCTCGGGTGCGCGGTATTCGGTGACCGGCGGCAAGCCGATTCTTTAAGGCTTGAATCCGCCCCTCACCCTAGCCCTCTCCCAAAGGGAGAGGGAACTGAGCGAAGTGTGCGCAGAAAATCAGCGACTTGCAGCACCGCGTCGATTATGGATATCAAGCGAGACCGAGGCCGCTGTCACTCGCCAATATCCCCCAATCGTTGCGAACCGAGCGAGGTATGCCGAGAAAGTCCACGACCTGGGACACTGGGTCAATTTTGGATGCTCGGCTGCAGGCCCAGGTCGCTGTAACTCGTCAATATCCCCAATCGTTGCGAACCGAGCGAGGTATGCCGAGAAAGTCCACGACCTGGGACGCTGGGTCAATTGTGGATTCCCGGCTGCTGGCCCAGGTCTATGTAACTCGTCAATATCCCCCAATCGGCCCCCTCTCCCTCCGGGAGAGGGCTGGGGTGAGGGCGGGATCCACGCCGATCCTGTGCGTCAAAGATCAAACCGATCCACTGCCCGTCGCCGCTCATTGTCATCACGCACGTCATAACTGACCGTGGTCTGGATATTGGTGTGATGCGCCAGCTTCTGCGCAATCGACAAATCATGTTCCTCGATTACCCGGGTAATAAACGAGCGGCGGAAATCATGCGGCATGATCTTCACCCCTACCTGCGCGCCGCGCTGACGCGCAATGTAGTAGATCGCGTGCTTGGTGATGCGCTCACGGGTGATGTGGCTGCCCCGCCGAATGCGGTTGAACAGGAAGCTGTCGTCCACCTCGCCCTCTTTCAACTGTTCGCGGCGAAACGCCAGCCACGCCTCTAACTTGGCAAAGGCCCAGGCTGGAGCGTACTTGATCAGTTGCTTGTTGCCCTTGCCGATGACATTCAGGCTGCGCTCCTGGAAGTTGACCTGCGCCAGTTCAAGGTTGACCGACTCCGATTTGCGCATCCCCGAGCCATACAGAATGCCAATCACCGCTGCATCACGCAGGCCTTGAGGACGCGGGTCGGCGGCGCAGACTTCCATCAACTCCCGGATCAGGCTGCGCCGCAGGTTGCGACCCTGGCTCAAGCGCGTGCCCGGCGCAGCCTTGACCGAACGCATCTTCAACAGATGATCCTGGCTGATCAAACTCATGCGCCAGGCTTCGTTCATCACGCCGCGCACAGCGTTGACGTAGAGCGACGATGTGTTCGGCGCATAGCCGTCTTCGCGCAACACCGCCACCAACGCCATCACGTGTTCTGGCTGCAACAGGTGCCAGTCGATGTCTTCCAGGTTTATTTCTTCGTAACCCAGGCGGTCGGCGGCGTCTTGCAGCACGTAGCGCATGGTCAATTGGCTGGAAGGCGCAAGGCGTGAAAGATAGAGCGTCAGGGGATTACGGGAAATCTCGGTCAAAATAGATCAGCCTTCAGATTAAATATCTGGACTAAGCCTCTGTTTAGCTTGGGTATTTGTCGTTCAGTGAATCCCGAGTCTAACGCAGGTCGGGCATTCGTACCAAATCAGGGTCGCGATACGTCTAATTGTCGCGATAAATGACTTACTGATGAGGGCTACATAAAGAAGCGGTTATCCTCCCAAGTGTTTATCTGAACACTTGCTGTCTGCCCGCCAAATAAACGGGTTTTTCATCGGCCTTTCATATTCGTTCGACATTTTTGCGCTTAATCTTCAACGTACGGCTTGAACATACATCACGATTGGCAGACTAACCCTTTGATTATGCTTTACCTTTGACCACTCCAGCGTTTACTCAAGACATCGACGTCCGGCTCGCTCGCGTGTCATCGGCGCTGTCGAGAAATAGCAGTACAGCGGTTGTTTTTTATTCGGGCGCTCGCACTTTCAATCATTGAAGGTTGTCGTTTCCACGCGCCAAGTTGCTCTAACCCGAGGCATGAATCTTTGAAACCCTACCCTATTCATTGTGTGTCGATCGTTATCCCGGTCTACAACGAAGAACAGAGCCTGCCAGAACTGTTGCGTCGCACTAGGGCGGCGTGCAAGCAGCTGGCGTATGAATACGAAATCATCCTGGTGGATGACGGCAGCCGCGACGGCTCGGCGCAATTGCTGGAAGACGCTGCGCTGGTGCCCGGGAGCCATGTGGTGGCGGTGATCCTCAACCGCAACTACGGCCAACATGCGGCAATCATGGCCGGTTTCGAACAATGCCGGGGCGATGTGGTGATTACCCTCGACGCCGACCTGCAGAACCCGCCGGAAGAGATCCCACGCCTGGTGGAACAAGCCGCCCTGGGCTACGACGTGGTCGCCACGGTGCGCAACAACCGCCAGGATTCAGCCTTTCGCCGCTGGCCGTCACGCTTGATCAATCTGGCCGTACAGCGCTCCACGGGCGTGGCGATGAGTGACTACGGCTGCATGCTGCGCGCGTATCGGCGCACCATCGTCGACGCGATGCTGGCCTGTCGTGAGCGCAGTACCTTTATTCCGATCCTCGCCAACGGCTTCGCCCGCCACACCACGGAAATTCCCGTGCACCATGCCGAACGGGAGCACGGCGAGTCCAAATACAGTGCCATGCGCCTGATCAGCCTGATGTTCGACCTGCTCACCTGCATGACCACCACACCGTTGCGATTGTTGAGCATTGTCGGCTTCAGTCTTGCCGCGTTGGGCATGCTCTTCGCTTTGTCACTGATTATCCTGCGCCTGGCCTTCGGCGCCGACTGGGCCGGTGACGGCCTGTTTGTGCTGTTCGCCGTGCTGTTTGTGTTCACCGGTGGCCAATTCATCGGCATGGGGCTGTTGGGCGAATACCTGGGACGCATGTACAGCGATGTGCGCGCGCGCCCACGGTTCTTTATTGAAAAGGTGCTGCGTAACGATCCCGTCGCGCCCGCGCCGGTGGTCATCGTCGATGGCCTGCCCTCCTCGCGTACTTCCACTTCATCTTCCGATCAGGTTTCGTCATGAATCCCAACGTTGTTGTCTTTGCTTATCACGATATCGGCTGTGCTGGCATCGAAGCCCTGCTTGCCGCTGGCTATGACATTGCTGCTGTGTTCACCCATGCCGACGACCCCAAGGAAAACGCCTTCTACGCTTCTGTAGCCCAACTGTGCGCGCGCAAGGGCATTGCGGTGCATGCGCCGGAAGATGCCAACCATCCGCTGTGGGTCGAGCGTGTTGCCAAGCTCAAGCCGGATTTCATTTTCTCGTTCTACTACCGCAACCTGCTGAGCGAGGCCCTGCTGGCCACCGCGGGTAAAGGCGGGTTCAATCTGCATGGTTCGTTATTGCCCAAGTACCGCGGGCGCGCACCGGCGAACTGGGTGCTGGTCAACGGAGAGCATGAAACCGGCGTGACGCTGCACCGTATGGTCAAGCGTGCCGATGCCGGGGCAATTGTGGCTCAGCAAAAGGTCAGCATCGAACGCAGCGACACCGCCCTGAGCCTGCACGCCAAGTTGCGTGATGCCGCGCGTAGCCTGCTGAACGACGCGCTGCCGCAACTGGCCAAGGGCACGCTGACGGAAACCGCCCAGGACGAGCGCCAGGCCAGCTGTTTCGGTCGTCGCACCGCCGCCGACGGCAAGCTGGAGTGGAAAAAACCGGCTGAAGAACTGTTCAACCTGGTCCGTGCCGTGACCCAGCCTTACCCGGGTGCCTTTTGCGCGGTTGGCGAGCACAAGCTGATTGTCTGGAGCGCCGAAGTCGTCAAAGGTAACCACGGCCTGGCGCCGGGCCGTGTGATCAGCGTTGATCCCCTGCGCATTGCGTGCGGCGAGGATTCCCTGCTCATCAGGTCCGGTCAGCGCGGTGATAACGGCCTGTACCTGGCCGGTCCGGCGCTGGCCGACGAGTTGGGGCTGGTGGAAGGTTCCGTGCTGCGCGGCGCCGAGTCCGGCCGCAAGCCGCGCCGTACCCGGGTGTTGATCCTGGGCGTGAACGGTTTTATCGGCAATCACCTGTCCGAACGCCTGCTGCGCGATGACCGCTACGAAGTCTACGGGCTGGACATCGGCTCCGACGCCATCGAGCGTCTGCGCAGCCACCCTCACTTCCACTATGTGGAAGGCGATATCAGCATTCACTCCGAGTGGATCGAGTACCACATCAAGAAATGTGACGTGGTCCTGCCGCTGGTGGCCATCGCCACCCCTATCGAATACACCCGTAACCCGCTGCGCGTGTTCGAACTGGACTTCGAAGAAAACCTGAAGCTGGTGCGCTACTGCGTCAAATACGACAAGCGCGTGATCTTCCCCTCGACCTCCGAAGTCTATGGCATGTGCCAGGACCAGAATTTCGATGAAGACACCTCCAACCTGGTGGTCGGGCCGATCAACAAGCAGCGTTGGATCTATTCGGTCTCCAAGCAATTGCTCGACCGGGTGATCTGGGCCTACGGCGTCAAGGGCCTGAAATTCACCCTGTTCCGCCCTTTCAACTGGATGGGCCCGCGTCTGGATCGCCTGGATTCGGCGCGTATCGGCAGCTCCCGGGCCATTACCCAGTTGATCCTCAACCTGGTGGAAGGCACGCCGATCCGCCTGTTCGACGGGGGTGAACAGAAACGCTGTTTTACCGACATTGCCGATGGCATCGAGGCCCTGGCGCGGATCATTGATAACGAAAATGACGCGTGTGACGGTCAGATCATCAACATCGGCAACCCGGAGAACGAAGCGAGCATCCGCCAGTTGGGCGAAGAGCTGCTGCGCCAGTTCGAAGCCCATCCACTGCGCGCCAACTTCCCACCGTTCGCCGGTTTCCGTGAGGTGGAAAGCAAGGCGTTCTACGGTAACGGCTACCAGGACGTGGCACACCGCAAACCGAGTATCGCCAATGCCAAGCGCCTGCTGAACTGGGAGCCCACGGTGCCAATGCACGAAACCATCGGCAACACCCTGGATTTCTTCCTGCGCGAAGCGATGCTGGAAATCGCTCAATCCACCGAAGAAGCCCGTTAATGAAGGCAGGTTTGCGCATTGACGTCGACACCTATCGGGGCACCCGTGAAGGTGTGCCACGGTTGCTGGAGCTGCTGGATGAAGCCGGAATCAAGGCCACGTTCTTTTTCAGCGTCGGTCCGGACAACATGGGGCGTCACCTGTGGCGCCTGATGCGTCCACGGTTCCTGTGGAAGATGCTGCGTTCCAACGCGGCCGGGTTGTACGGCTGGGACATTCTGCTGGCGGGCACTGCGTGGCCAGGTAAACCGATCGGTCGCGATCTGGGGCACCTGATGCGTCGGGCCAAGGCCGCTGGACATGAGGTGGGGCTGCACGCATGGGACCACCATGGCTGGCAAGCCAACGCCGGACGTTGGAGCGATGTCCAGTTGGTGGAGCAGATCCGCCGCGGGGTCGAGACCTTGAGCGAGATCCTCGGCGAGCCGGTCGACTGTTCCGCGGCCGCCGGTTGGCGCGCGGACGAGCGCGTGGTGCACGCCAAGCAAGCCTTCAACTTTCGTTACAACAGTGATTGCCGGGGCGCTAGCCCGTTCCGTCCGATCCTCGCCGATGGCAGCGCCGGCACGCCGCAGATACCGGTCAATCTGCCGACCTTCGACGAAGTCGTCGGCCCGCACGTGGCGGCCAGGGACTTCAACCGCTTCATTCTCGAGCGATTCACCGAATCGACATTCAACGTCTATACGATCCACGCAGAAGTGGAAGGGATTCTGATGGCCAATGATTTTCGCCAGTTGCTCGCCCAGGCCGGGCAGCGTGGCATTGAGTTTCAGCCTCTGGGTAATCTGTTGCCGACGCAACCGGCAACCTTGCCCCAGGCGCACCTGACTCGCGGCGTGCTCAGCGGTCGCGAAGGCTGGCTGGGAGTGCAAAAGGCATGATTCGCCGTTGGACCCTGCCCCTGCTCCTGTTGGTCTTTGGTGTGTGCTACCTGGCGCCGATGGCGACTCATGGCTTGTGGATACCCGATGAAACCCGTTACGCGCAGATCAGCCAGGAAATGCTGCTGACCGGCAAATGGGCGTCCCCGCACTTTATGGGGATCCGCTATTTCGAGAAACCGGTGGCCGGTTACTGGATGATCGCCCTGGGCCAGGCCATTTTCGGCCAGAACCTGTTCGGTGTGCGTTTTGCGTCGGCGCTGGCGACGGGCCTGAGCATCCTGCTGGTTTATTTCATGTCCCGGCGCTTGTGGAACGATCCGCGCAAGAGCCTGGCCAGCAGTCTGCTGTACATGAGTTTTGTCAGCATCGCCGCGTCGGGTGGCTATGCCAATCTCGACCCGCAGTTCACCTTTTGGGTCAACCTCAGCGGCGTGGCCTTGTGGCTGTGCCTGGACAGCAGCAGTCGGCGCGCCCGGTTGGGGGCCTGGACCTTGCTCGGCCTGGCGTGCGCCATGGGGTTCATGACCAAGGGATTTCTGGCGTGGTTGCTGCCGATATTGATTGCCCTGCCCTATATGGTCTGGCAAAAGCGCACGCGCGAACTACTGACCTACGGCGGTGTGGCGATTGCCGTGGCGATTGTCGCCAGCCTCCCGTGGGCCTTGACGGTGCATGCCCAGGAACCGGATTACTGGCGCTTCTTTTTCTGGCATGAACACATCCAGCGGTTTGCCGGCGCGGATGCCCAGCACGATGCAGCCTGGTGGTACTACCTGCCCTTGCTGGTGGCCTTCAGCCTGCCGTGGGTGGTGTTGCTGCCTGCGACCCTGAAACAGGCCTGGCAGGCAAGGCGCACGCAAAAAAGCGGGTTCCTGCTGTTGTGGCTGCTGATGCCGCTGGCGTTCTTCAGCCTGAGCAAGGGCAAGCTGCCGGCGTACATCCTGCCGTGCCTGTTGCCGCTGGCACTGTTGATGGGTAACACGTTGGCCGACAAACTGGCCGCAGCCCGTGGGCGTACATTGCAAGTCAACGGGTGGCTCAACCTGATCCTCGGCGTACTGGGCTTGCTGGCCTTGGTCTACTTCCAGATAAAGAAGCCCTTGTATGACCTTCATGAGGAAGCGCTGAGCCTGGTGCTGGTGGTTATCGTGCTGGCGGGCTGGATTCTATCCAACCTGTTGCAGGCCACACGCCCTCTGCGCCTGTGGGCTGCCCCGGCCATCGGCAGTTGGCTGCTGGTGGCATTGGTACCCGCGGCCCTGCCCCATTCGGTGGTGTATAACAAGACGCCGGACCAACTGATCATTGATCACGTTCCTGAATTGCAGCAGGCCTCGGCGTTGTTGAGTAATGACCTGGGGGCTGCTTCGGCCTTGTCCTGGCGCCTGGGGCGTCCGGAAATCACCTTGTACAACACGGTCGGCGAAGTGAAGTACGGTATCGCCTTTGCGGACACCGCTTATCGGCGCGTGGATATCCCGCAAGTCCTGAAGTGGCTGGCCAAGGCGCGCCAAAAAGGTTCGGTGGGCGTGGTGATGCGGGTCAAGGGCGACTATGCGCGCATGGAGCTGAATCTGCTGCCCAAGGATGCCAAGCGTTATGAACAAGGCAATATGGTCATCCTGATCTTCCCGCAGGTAGTGCCATGATCACCACCCTGCTTTTGCTGCTGACCACGTGCCTGTTGACCTGCCTGGGGCAGGTCTCGCAGAAATTTGCCGTCGACAGCTGGCGCGACCGGTCACACGGTTGGCGCACAAAAGTGGCTTCGCCCTGGCTGTGGTCGGCGCTGCTATGCCTTGGCCTGGGCCTGCTGGTATGGCTGCTGGTGCTGCAACGCCTGGAGGTCGGCATCGCCTATCCGATGCTCAGCCTGAACTTTGTCCTGATCACCCTGGTGGCGCGTTTTGTGTTCCATGAGCCGGTGGATCACCGCCACTGGTGGGGTGTCGCACTGGTCATCGCGGGCGTGGCATTGCTGGGGGCCGACGTATGAGCCGGGTGCGCGGCTTTGCCCTGGCGCTGGGCAGCGTGACGTTGGTCAGCGCCGCGCAACTGGGCATGCGTTGGAGCATGACCCGCTTGCCGCTGCCCAGCCAATGGCTGAGCACCTTCAACAGCGGCGCTCTGGATCTCGCCGCGCTGGGCGTCGTGAGCCTGGCGATTCTCGCCTACGCTTTGTCGATGCTCTGCTGGCTGGGCGCCTTGCGGCATCTACCGCTTGGCCGTGCTTATTCCCTGCTGAGCATCAGTTATGCGCTGGTGTATCTGCTGGCCGCCAGCCTGCCGGTGTTCAACGAGCACTTTTCCGTGTCCAGGACGTTGGGGGTGGCGTTGGTCATCCTTGGCGTCGTGATCATCAACTCCCGTCGCAGCAGCGCCACAAGCCCTAGGAATACCCCATGAAAATCAGCGTATTTGGTAGTGGTTATGTCGGCCTGGTACAGGCCACCGTACTGGCCGAGGTCGGCCACGATGTCATTTGCATGGACGTCGATGAAGACAAAGTACGCTTGTTGCAGCAAGGACACGTGAGCATTTTCGAGCCGGGGCTCGCCAGCCTGGTCAAGGAAAACCTGGAAAGCGCGCGGCTGACGTTCACCGCTGACGAAAAACTCGCGGTGGAACATGGCGACGTGCTGTTTATCGCCGTCGGCACACCCTCGCGCGAAGACGGCTCGGCTGACTTGAAATATGTCTTCTCGGTGGGCGATGCGGTGGCCCGTCACCGGGTCCAGCCGGTGATCCTGGTCGAGAAGTCCACCGTGCCGGTGGGCACCGGCGATACCTTGCGTGCCCATATCGAAGACGCCTTGCGTCTGTCCGGGCGCAGCCTGGCGTTCGATATCGTGTCCAACCCGGAATTCCTCAAGGAAGGATCGGCGGTGGCCGACTGCCGTCGTCCGGACCGGATCATCATCGGCTGCGAACGTGAGGAGGTCCGCGATGTGATGCGTGATCTGTACGCGCCGTTCAACCGTAACCATGACCGCATTATCTTCATGGACCTGCGCAGCGCCGAACTGACCAAGTATGCCGCCAACTGCATGCTGGCGACCAAGATCAGCTTTATCAACCAGATCGCCGAACTGGCCGAACACTTGGGGGCGGATGTCGAGTCGGTGCGCCTGGGCATCGGCGCCGACTCCCGGATCGGCTACCACTTCATCTACCCGGGCTGCGGTTATGGTGGCTCGTGTTTCCCCAAGGACATGCGTGCGCTGATTCACAGCGCCAAACAAGCGCATTGCTCCAGTGATTTGCTGGAGGCGGTGGAAGCCATCAACCAGCGGCAGAAAAGCAAACTGTTCGAGCGGGTCAAGGCGTTCTACAAGGGTGAGCTACGCGGCAAGACATTTGCCTTGTGGGGCTTGGCGTTCAAGCCCAATACCGATGACATGCGCGACGCACCCAGCCGGGTGCTGATGGAATCGCTGTGGGCCGCCGGCGCCAACGTACGCGCCTTCGACCCGGAAGCCATGCAGGAAACCCAGCGCCTGTACGGCGATGATCCGCGCCTGATGTTGATGGGCACGCCGGAATCGACACTCGGCGGCTCCGACGCGTTGATCATCTGCACCGAGTGGCAGCAGTTCAAGGCGCCGGATTTTGACCTGCTGCAACAGCGCCTCAAGGCCCCGGTGATTTTCGACGGACGCAACCTTTACGACGCCGAGCGACTGGCACGCAAGGGTTTCCACTATTTCCCCATGGGGCGTGGCGCGTCGTGCACCTTGCCGATGCCGCAACAGCAATGGATACCGCGTTTGCTGGAAGCTTAGGCCGGGCGACTGCGTTGGCGTCCACACTTCAGTGACGCCATTATCGAGAAGAGTCCTACACCTGTATCCGTAACGGCCTGTATGAGCGCCCCTTCCGGCGTCTATAGGCCAACGGTAAACTCACTGTGCAATGTGAGTTACTTAATTACCACCCCCTGCCTACTTTCGTTCAGCGCCTGCAAACAGCTGAAAGCGACTCAAGCCGAGCTATCCAGGGCACATCTATTTTTCAGAGGACTACCCCTGTGTCTGATAAGCAATCGCGTGTCTCCGCATTCCCCGCAACCTTGTCTGGTGAGCGTGTGAATGTCGGTTATATACAGGTTCCTTCCCTGAATCGATTGATGGAATTGCGCGATGCCCTCGTCGCGCTCAAGGGGCCGTTAGCCAATGACCCGCAGTTGCGGGAAAATGTCCACAAACTGTTGATCAATGCCGAGAATCACGAACGGGTGCTGGGCAAGGTCAGCGTGCCAGCCGGGCCACGGATACCGATGGGGGAATGAAGGGATCGATCAAGCAAAATTACTGCACTTGACCTGCATTAATATGCATTGGAAATGAGCCAGTCAGATCGGCACACTGCCTCGGTTCCTCCCCCAAATGCAGGAACGTTCGAAGGGCTTTACGGGAAACCGAAAGGCCCTTTTTTTTCGCCCGCTGTTTAGATTGGATGTTTTAGCAATGCTCGCTCGCTGGTTACCCGCTGCCATCAATACCCGTCCCGCCGAATGGAGCCGTGCCGCAATTGGCATGGCACTTGGCACCCTGTTCAGTATCTGGGTATGCGCCCAGGTGTTCGGTCCCGAGGTCGCCCTGCACTTGCTGGGGCCGTTGGGCGCATCGGCGGTGCTGTTGTTTGCCGTGTCCTCGGGGGCTTTGGCCCAGCCATGGTCGATTGTCGGCAGTTACCTGTGTGCCAGTGTGGTCGCCTTGCTGGTGGCCCGGGTGCTGGGGCGTACCTTGGGCAGTGCTTGCCTCGCTGCGGGGATGGCGTTGATCCTGATGTGCTGGCTGCGCTGCCTGCACCCGCCCTCCGGTGGCCTGGCCATGACCCTGGTGCTGGCCGATCCGGCGTCCATCGCCCTGGGTTGGCTGGAAGTCGGCCCGGTCATGCTCGGTGCCGGTACGTTACTGCTCACGGCACTGGCTTATAACAACCTGACCCGCACCCGTTATCCCAAGGGCGCCAGCGAACCCGCGCCAGTGCTGGAAACACGTCCCCGGGAAGTCGACCCGAAGATCACCGCGATCGATCTGGAGCAAGCCCTGGCGCAGATGGAGCAGTTTTTCGACGTCACCCCCACTGAACTGGAACAGCTGATCCATATCGCCGAAGATCATGCGCGCCGCCGCAGCATTGGCGAAGTCCTGGCGGAACGCGTCTAGAGCGTGGGTCCAGCGATCGCTACACTGCATAAATGCAAAGACGACCTGCAGGATTCCGACTTGTACCGGGCAAATTTGCACTGGTAGGATCGACAGATGGTTCGTCCCCGAACATTTGGCTATAGAACAATAAAAGCAGGGAGTTACAGATGACTGCTCAGGCTCCATCACAGGCGACGTGCAGCGCCGAATCCGTTCAAGACGACGTCCTCGCCGAAGTGCGCAACCACATCGGCCACCTCACCCTCAATCGCCCCGCCGGCCTCAATGCCCTCACCCTGGACATGGTTCGCAGCCTCACCGGGCATCTTCGTGCCTGGGCCGAGGATTCGCAGGTGCATGCCGTGGTGCTGCGCGGCGCGGGCGAAAAGGCGTTCTGCGCCGGTGGCGATATCCGCTCGCTGTACGACAGTTTCAAAAATGGCGACACCCTGCACGAGGATTTTTTCGTCGAGGAATATGCCCTCGACTTGCTGATTCATCATTACCGTAAACCCGTGCTTGCGCTGATGGACGGATTTGTTCTCGGTGGCGGCATGGGATTGGTCCAGGGCGCGGACCTGCGAGTCGTTACCGAGCGCAGCCGTCTGGCGATGCCGGAAGTGGCGATTGGCTATTTCCCAGACGTGGGAGGCAGTTATTTCCTGTCGCGGATTCCCGGCGAGCTGGGCACCTACCTGGGCGTCACCGGGGTACAGATTCGTGCCGCCGACGCCTTGTATTGCGGGCTGGCCGACTGGTATCTGGACAGCGCCAAGCTCGTGCATCTGGACCAGAAACTCGATCGCCTGCAATGGCAGGACTCGCCCCTCAAGGACCTTCAGGGCGTCCTGGCCAAGCTCGGACAGCAGCAGTTACCCGATGCACCGTTGGCCCTGTTGCGTCCGGCGATCGATCACTTCTTTGCGCTGCCCGATGTGCCGAGCATTGTCGAACAACTGCAGGCGGTGACCGTGGCCGACAGCCATGAATGGGCGTTGAGCACCGCACAGCTGATGCAGACCCGTTCACCGCTGGCCATGGCTGTCACCCTCGACATGCTGCGCCGTGGGCGCCATCTGGCGCTGGAAGCGTGCTTTGCCCTGGAACTGCACCTGGACCGCCAGTGGTTCACCCGTGGCGATCTGATCGAAGGCGTGCGTGCCTTGTTGATCGATAAGGACAAATCCCCACGCTGGAACCCGTCGAGCGTGCGGGCACTCAGTGCCGAGCACGTCGACAGTTTCTTCAGCGACTTCCAGTAAGACGGGAACTATGTAATGCAAGACATTGAATTTACAGAAGAACAAATCATGATCCGCGACATGGCCCGTGACTTCGCCCGTGGCGAAATCGCGCCCCATGCCCAAGCCTGGGAAAAAGCCGGCTGGATCGACGATGCCTTGGTGGCAAAGATGGGCGAACTGGGCCTGCTGGGCATGGTGGTGCCGGAGGAATGGGGCGGCACCTATGTTGACTATGTGGCCTACGCGCTGGCCGTGGAAGAAATTTCCGCCGGTGATGGCGCCACGGGCGCATTGATGAGTATCCATAATTCAGTGGGTTGCGGCCCACTCCTCAACTACGGCACACAAACGCAGAAAGAAACCTGGCTGGCCGAACTTGCCAGCGGCCAGGCCATCGGTTGCTTTTGCCTGACCGAACCCCAGGCGGGTTCCGAAGCCCATAACCTGCGGACCCGCGCTGAACTGCGCGACGGCCAGTGGGTGATCAACGGCGCCAAGCAGTTTGTCAGCAATGGCAAGCGGGCCAAATTGGCAATTGTGTTTGCCGTGACCGACCCAGAGCTGGGTAAAAAAGGTCTCTCCGCCTTCCTGGTACCGACCGACACACCGGGCTTCACCGTGGACCGCACGGAGCACAAAATGGGCATCCGCGCCTCGGACACCTGCGCCGTCACCCTCAATCAATGCACGGTACCCGAAGCCAACCTGTTGGGCGAACGCGGCAAGGGCCTGGCGATCGCCTTGTCCAATCTGGAAGGTGGCCGCATCGGGATTGCCGCGCAGGCGCTGGGTATCGCTCGCGCAGCCTTTGAAGCGGCGCTGGCCTATGCCCGTGACCGGGTGCAATTTGACAAGGCAATCATCGAGCACCAAAGCGTTGCCAACCTGCTGGCCGACATGCAGACCCGCCTGAATGCCGCACGCCTGCTGATCCTGCATGCCGCGCGTCTGCGCAGTGCCGGCAAACCCTGCCTGTCGGAAGCCTCCCAGGCCAAGCTGTTCGCTTCCGAGATGGCTGAAAAAGTCTGTTCTTCAGCGATGCAGATCCATGGCGGGTACGGCTACCTGGAGGATTACCCGGTTGAGCGCTACTACCGCGATGCGCGCATCACCCAGATTTATGAAGGCACCAGCGAGATTCAGCGGATGGTGATCGCCAGGGAACTGAAGCACTATCAGATTTAACCCACTGCCATTGAATCGCGGGCGCACAGGTCCGCGATTCAATGCCTGGCTCGGCCCGCGTTTTTTTCTTGCACGATCGTACCTAAAGCTCCTTGCCCCCAAGCCGATACTTTCTACGAAGCTCTTAAAAAGCTGCGTCGATAATAAACGCTTCGCAAGGACCGCCCCATGCCCTCACTACGCTCCATCCAAGCTCGCTACACCTTGTTTCTCGTACTGTTCGTCCTGCTGTTATTCATCTTGACCGTGGTTGGCATCGGCCAACTTGTGGCCCCCAAGTTGCGTCACACCGAAGAACAGGTCGCCCTCAACCGCATTGCCGAAGTGGCCGAACAGATTCAGGGCGAATTGAACAAGGTCCAGTCTCAGCAACGTAGCATCACCCAGACCATCCCCCTGCTCGACAGCGATGCCATCGACAAGGTCCTGCCGGGGCTGGTGGATCAGTACGGCGAACAGAAGGTATTTGGTGGCGGCATCTGGCCCCTGCCCGACCAGCGCACCCCGGGGCGAAATAAACACAGTACGTTCTGGCACCGCGATGCCTCGGGCAAGCTGATAGTCAATACTTTCTGGAACAGCGACGCGGCCCCCAACTATTACGACCAGACCTGGTACAAGGGCGGCCTGCAATCGCCCGCGGGCCAGTGTGCCTGGGCTGCGGCTTACAAGGATGACGCCAGCGCCCAGCCACGCACCAATTGCGCCATGGCCATTGCGCGCGATGGCGTGCCTTACGGCGTCGCCACCATTGATGTGACGCTGGGATTCTTCAACGACCTGGTGGCCAGCAAAGAGAACGACATCGGCGGGCAGATGCTGATCGTCGAGGGTGACGGCAAAATCATTAGCAACAGCTCGCGGATCAGCGGCCCGCTGGTGTTGAAAAACATCAGCGAACTGACGGCCACCTCGGCTTTCGCCGCGCAGGTCAGCGCCGGACTGGCCCATCGTGATCAACCGTTGCAACGCAGTGAATTCGATAATCAAGGCGTAGCCAGCACGTTTTTCATGCGCCCCATTGAAGGCACGCCCTGGTTCCTGGCCACCGCCCTGCCCACCTCACTGATCACCGCCCAGCGCGATGATGTGCTGGGAACCCTGAGCTTGCTGCAAATCCCCATGGTCTTGTTGCTGGTGCTGCTGCAGGTCTACGCCATCCGTCAGTTGGTGCAGCGGATGAAAGCCCTGAAGACCAACATTGACGCGCTGTCTACGGGGGATGCCGACCTGACCCGACGGATCACCATCCGCGCCGAAGATGAGCTGGGCGCCATCGGGCATTCAGTCAATCGTTTTATCGTCTACCTGCAAAACATGATCGGTGAAGTGACCCAGGCCACGGGGGCCATGTCCTCGAGCCTGGCGCAATTGCAGCAGGCCTCGGTCCAGACCAATCAGATCCTGGTGCGCCACGCCTCGGAGACCGATCAGACCGTGACCGCTATCAACGAGATGAGCTCGACCGCGGATACGGTGGCTGAAAACGCCGCCGAGACCGCTGCCTTCACTCAGCGCGCCAATGAACACGCTGACCGTTCGCGGCTGGTGGTGGATGAGGCCTCGCGCAGTGTCGGAGCCCTGATCGGTGAAGTGTCCAGTGCCACCCAGACCGTGGAAAACATGCGCCAGGACGCCCAGCGCATCACTGAAACCCTGGACGTGATAGGCGCGATCGCCGGCCAGACCAACCTGTTGGCACTTAACGCAGCGATTGAAGCGGCGCGGGCCGGCGAGCAGGGACGAGGCTTTGCGGTGGTTGCCGATGAAGTGCGCGCCCTCGCCGCCCGGACCCAGGCCAGTACCTCGCAAATCAATGAAATGCTCGGCCGCCTGACGCTGGGGGTCAGTTCTTCGGTGACCGCGATGGAAAACACCCAAGTCAGTTGTCAGTCAGCGGCGGACGCCACGGCGAGGGTCAACACGGGGCTGGATGAGATGGCCGGTTCGGTCAGCCACATCAATAACCTCAGCACCCAGATCGCCACCGCGGCCGAGCAACAAAGTGCAGTGACCGAAGAGATCAATCGCAGCATGGTGCAGATCCGACAGATGGTCGACGAGCTGGTCCAAAGCGGTCAAGCCGCCGAGCACAACACTCACACCCTGGTGGAGGCCAACGGCCAAGTGATTGCCCTGATGAGCCGCTTCAAGGTTCGCTGAAGATACCCGGCCGACTCCCGTGCGTTGTGCGGGAGTCGGTCTATCCTGAAAGTTCCTAGCCGTACAGGAGGTGTGTCATGAATTCAGTTGAGCACCCGGTTCGCCTTGAGCGGATCAGCCAGGAACGCTATATCCAGGCCCCTATAGAAGCCGTCTACGACTATGTGACCCAGCCGGATCGCTGGCATGAGTGGCATCCGACGTCCCTGAGTGCCGAGACCGGTACGACGGGCCCACTGGCTGCTGGACAGCGGTTCACCGAAATAATCGACTTGCTGGGCGTACGCGTGCCCATGAGTCACCGGGTGCAAGTCGCGGTTGCGCCACGGGAGTTCCGGGCGGTGTTCACCTCGCTGGCCGTCGATGGCAGCATTCACTATCTGCTCCAGTCACAGGGCAGCGGCACGCTGTTCCAGCGGATCCTGACTTATGAGACCGAGCTGCAACTCACCAGCTTGCACACGCGCATGATTGAGCTATCGAATCAGGCGCTGGATCGTCTCAAGCAGCGTCTGGAAACGTCCTGACCTGACAGCATTGTCATCTCCACCTCAGTTTCTCGACAGTCGCCAGGGGCTAGGCTGCACGGGTTTTGGGACTGTCCACTCTCGTATAATTTCGAAACAAAACCTCCTCACCGATAGCCCAAAAGCGCGGAGAATGCGTGCTCTCTGCAGTGTCCGTAATGGATGGAAATCCCTATGAAAAACCCTCTGCGCCTGACTTTCCTGTCAGCCCTGTTCATCAGCTCGCTGGCCCAGGCCGCCGACTTGATCCCAATTGATGTGCACCGTGATGCCAATTGCGGTTGCTGCAAACAGTGGATCAGTCATTTGGAAAACAACGGATTCAAGGTCAACGACCATGTTGAAGCGGACATGAGCGTGGTCAAGCAACGCCTGGGCGTTGTCCCGCGGCTGGCCTCCTGCCATACCGCGGTGATTGACGGCAAGTTCGTCGAAGGCCACGTTCCGGCCGACCAGGTATTGGCCCTGCGCAAGCGCGATGACCTGCTGGGCGTCGCCGCGCCCGGCATGCCGATGGGCTCGCCCGGGATGGAAATGGACGGCATGAGTGAGGCTTATCAAGTCATTGGCTTGACCCGGGACGGCAAAGACGTCGTGGTGGCTGATTATCCGGCTCACTGATTGATGTGGGCCGGTTACGCGGGACTGTTTATCAGCGCTTTTGGCGCGGCAACCCTGTTGCCATTGCAATCGGAGACGGTGCTGGTGGCCCTGCTGCTCAGCGGCGACTATTCACTGGGATGGTTGCTTGCGATCGCGACGCTGGGCAATGTCCTTGGTTCACTGGTCAATTGGCTGTTGGGCCGCTCCGTCGAGCACTTCAAGGAGCGCCGCTGGTTTCCGCTCAGGGCAACGCAGCTGGAAAAGGTCCGCGGTCATTATCAGCGTTGGGGGCATTGGTCGTTATGGCTCAGTTGGATGCCCGTCATCGGTGACCCGCTCACATTGGTGGCGGGGGTGATGCGTGAACCGTTGTGGCGCTTTCTGCTGATCGTCAGTCTGGCCAAGGCCGCCCGTTATGCCGTGCTGGCAATGTTGACCCTGCAGTGGATCTAATCCCACACCGTCTACCATCAACCCTCTCCGGAGCCTTCCGATGCCTCTAGCTCGCACGTTTTACCTCACCGGCCTGCTGGCCACCCTAGCCTTTCCCACCCTTGCCGACACCGCAAGCCCCACCTACGGCCCCGAGTTGCAAGGTTTTCAATACCCCTATCCGGTTGAACATTTCAACTTCCAGTCCCAGGGCAAATCCTTGCAGATGGGTTATATGGATGTGCCTGCCAAGGGCAAAGCCAACGGTCGCAACGTGGTGCTGATGCACGGCAAGAACTTCTGCGGCGCTACCTGGGACGCCTCGATCAAGGCCTTGAGCGAGGCCGGTTACCGCGTCATCACGCCCGACCAGATTGGTTTTTGCACCTCCAGCAAGCCCGATCATTATCAATACAGTTTCCAGCAACTGGCGCTCAACACGCACCAACTGCTGGAAAAACTCGGCATTCAAAAGGCCACGATTCTCGGCCATTCCACCGGAGGCATGCTCGCCACTCGCTACGCCCTGCTCTATCCACATCAGACGGAACAACTGGTGATGGTCAACCCCATCGGCCTGGAGGACTGGAAAGCCTTGGGCGTGCCTTATCGCACCGTGGACCAGTGGTATGCGCGCGAGTTGAAGATGACGGCCGAAGGTGCGCGCAACTACCAGCGCAAGACTTACTACGGGGGCCGCTGGAAACCCGAGTACGAGCGCTGGATCGAGATGCTGGTGGGCATGAACAAAGGGCCTGGACAGAAACAGGTCGCGTGGAACTCGGCACTGATCTACGACATGATCTTCACCCAGCCGGTGTACTACGAGTTCAAGGACTTGCAGGTCCCGACCCTGTTGCTGATTGGCACCAGCGATACCACCGCGATCAACAGCGACATTGCATCGCCGGAGATCAAGGCGAAAGTCGGACATTACGACGTCTTGGGCAAGCAGGTGGCCAAGCTGATTCCCCGTTCCACGCTGGTGGAATTCCCCGGCCTGGGTCATGCACCCCAGATGGAAGAGCCGGCACAGTTCCACCAGACGTTGCTGCGAGAACTGCAAAAGCTCTAAACCTATAGCGAGGAGCTGCTAGCGCAACGGCTGGCTCCCCAAAAAACTGTAGGAACGAGCTTGTTCGCGAAAAACCTCAACGATAACGCGTGCGTCCTGGATAAACGCGGCGCCTATGAGTGTTTCGCGAGCAAGCTCGCTCCTACATAGAAGGTCTAAAATTACAATAATCCACTTTACATTAACAATGTAACTTACTGGCTATAAACATTTTTTATCTCTTGATAAATCACTTTAACTGTCGCATCGCTATCGCGACGCACCCTTTTCGGGCACGGGTCGTACGTTGCCCTGCCGTCAAGCATCGACTCTCGGCGGCGGGCCCTGATAAAGAGCGACGAAACGGCGGGTCCAGCCCCAGCGCTCGCGTTTTGCGCTGTCGCTTCCCTTTCAGCATAAATTTTTTGTCCTACAAAAAATTCCCACACGCCTTACGGGGTCTGGTATCTGGCCTAGACTGATGACCGATGGGTCTCCTTCAGAACAAAAACCCCGCAAAAAATCTAAACTTTCCACATCTGTCACAGGTCAGGTTTAGGGTGAGAAGCGCGCTGACGGCCCACGTCGACGCCCGTCTATCCACTCAATTTATGACACCAGCGCAACTGGCATAAGGCTTGCGAGTCTGTGTAGCGCTTGTACGCCTGGCCGCAGGATGCTGCCAATCTTCGCTGATGGCGTCAGGTCATCCGCTGAACAATACATGGGAGAGAACTATGATCAGTGCCGCTATAGATACTCAGGGAGAGCGTTTTAGTCAGCCGGTGAGCGGGCCAACGTCGTTGGCTGAACTTTCCGGCACAACGCGGCCGGTATCGTCTCAAAAACCCAATCGTAAAAAAGTACTGTTTGTGACCTCGGAACTGGCCGACCTGGTGAAGACCGGTGGCCTGGGCGATGTGTCCGCCGCCCTGCCCCGCGCCATGGCCCATTTGCACGATGTACGGGTGTTGATCCCCGGTTACCCGCAGGTGCTCGATAGCGACAACCCCATCCATATCATCGGCGAGCTGGGCGGCCATGCCGCGCTGCCGCCTTGCAAGATCGGGCGCATGGACCTCAAGGATGGGTTGGTCATTTATGTCTTGATCTGCCCCGAGCTCTACGAGCGCGAAGGCACGCCTTACGGTGCGAATAATGGGCGTGACTGGCCGGACAACCATATCCGCTTCGCGCGCCTGGGCCTGGCCGCCGCCGATATTGCCGCCAATCTGGCGCACATCCACTGGCGCCCTGACCTGGTGCACGCCCATGACTGGCCCGCGGGCCTGGCACCCGCGTATATGCACTGGCGTGGTTCACGCACGCCGACGTTATTTACCATTCACAACCTTGCCTACCAGGGTGTGATCAGTCTGGCGTCGTGCCCCGAACTTGGCATTCCCGAGCACGCCTTGCAGCAGGAAGGCATGGAGTTCTACGGCAAGATGTCGTTCCTCAAGGCTGGCATGGCCTATTCCAGCCATATCACCACGGTCAGCGCCACCTATGCGCGTGAAATCACCACCCCCGAATTTGGCTGCGGCCTGGATGGTTTTCTCGCCAGCAAGACTCAGCAAGGTCTGCTCAGTGGCATTCCCAACGGCATAGATGAAAGCTGGGAATCGTCGACTGACCCCCATCTGGAACACCCTTTCAACATCGGTGACTGGGAAGGCAAGGCCGTCAACGCCGCCCAGGTGCGCGAGTTGTTTGGCCTTGAGCCCTCCACGGGCCCGCTGTTTGCCGTGGTGTCGCGCCTGGTGTACCAGAAAGGCCTGGACCTGACCGAGGCGGTGTCGAGTTATATCGTCGAAAACGGCGGTCAGATTGCGATCATCGGCCGTGGCGAGCCTGAAGAAGAGCAATCGATGCGCGCCCTGGCCCTGCGTTTTCCCGGCCGCATCGGCGTACGCATTGGCTTCAACGAAACCGATGCGCGTCGGATGTTCGCCGGCAGCGACTTTTTGCTGATGCCGTCGCGCTACGAGCCTTGCGGCTTGAGCCAGATGTACGCCCAGCGTTTTGGTTCGCTGCCGGTGGCGCGCAATACCGGAGGTTTGGCTGACACCATTGAGGATGGCGTCACCGGCTTCCTGTTCAACGAATCCACGGTGCCCAGCTACGAAGCCGCCTTGGCCCGGGCGTTCAAGGTGTTCGCCTTCCCCGGTCTGTTGAACGCCATGCGTTGCCGGGCCATGAGCGCACCGTTCAACTGGAGCCAGGCAGTCGAACCCTATGCCGAACTGTATGAGCACCTGGTAGCGAAAGCACAGGTAAAAACAGGAAAAAACTGACGAGGTCACACTTAATGCCGTTACGGACTCTGGAAACATGGCCCCACGGCGCGAGGATGCTGGACGCGAAACATACCCGTTTCGCTTTGTGGGCGCCTGATGCATTTTATGTCAGCGTGGAATTGGAAGATGGAAGCTCGTCGGCCATGCTGTCCCAGGCGGATGGCTGGTTTGTTGTCGAATTACAGTGCCCGGCGGGCACACGTTACCGCTACAACATCGATGGCGAACGCGATGTGCCGGACCCGGCGTCGAGAGCACAGGCGCTCGACGTGCATGGCTGGAGCCTGGTAGTCGATCCGCTTGCCTATCAATGGCGCCATCGCAACTGGCAAGGCCGTCCCTGGCATCAGGCGGTGATCTACGAATTGCATGTCGGTGCGCTGGGCGGTTACGCCGAGGTCGAAAAACACCTGCCGCGCTTGGCCGAACTGGGTATCACCGCGATTGAACTGATGCCCCTGGCGCAGTTTCCCGGCGAACGAAATTGGGGCTATGACGGGGTCTTGCCCTATGCGCCGCAATCCACCTACGGTTCCCCCGAACAACTCAAGCAACTGATCGATCGCGCCCATGAGCACGGCCTCGCCGTTATCCTGGATGTGGTCTACAACCACTTCGGCCCCGACGGCAATTACCTGGGCCAGTACGCCAAAGGTTTTTTCCGCGAAGACGTGCATACGCCGTGGGGCGCCGGGATCGACTTTGATCGCCGCGAGGTGCGCGACTTTTTCCTCGATAACGCGCTGATGTGGCTGCTTGAATACCGCTTCGACGGCCTGCGCCTGGATGCCGTGCATGCCATCGACAACCCCGACTTCCTCAAGGAGCTGGCACATCGCGTGCGCCAGCAGGTCGATCCTGCGCGGCATGTCTGGCTGGTGCTGGAGAATGAATTCAACCAGGCCAACCTGCTGGAGCAGGATTTCGACGCCCAGTGGAACGACGATGGCCACAATGCCCTGCACGTGCTGCTGACCGGCGAAACAGATGCCTATTACAGCGATTTTGCCGAAGACACCACCGCCAAGCTGGCACGTTGCCTGAGCGAAGGTTTCATCTATCAGGGACACGCCACGCGCCACGGTCACACGCGCGGCGAGCGCAGCGGGCATCTGCCGCCGAGTGCCTTCGTGCTGTTTTTGCAGAACCATGACCAGATCGGCAATCGCGCCCTGGGCGAGCGCCTGCACCAACTCTGCACGCCCGAGGCATTGCGGGCAGCGACCGCCCTGCTACTGCTGTCGCCGATGATCCCCCTGATGTTCATGGGCGACGAAGTCAACGCCAGCGAGCCTTTCCTGTTCTTCACCGATCACCACGGCGAACTGGCCGAGGCAGTGCGCGAAGGCCGGCGCAACGAGTTCGCTGAGTTTGCCGCGTTCCAGGATGCCGAGCGACGCGAGCGAATTCCGGATCCCAACGCCGAGTCGACGTTCCACCAGTCGATACCGAGCTTTACCGAGAACCAGCACACCCGGCTCTACCGGCAACTGCTGAGCCTGCGCCAGCGCCACATCGTGCCGCACTTGCCGGGCTGCATGGCGCTGGGGGCGCAGGTACTGGGCCAGGGCGCGGTGTCGGCGCGCTGGCGCCTGGGCAATGGCGAGGTGTTGCAGATCGACCTGAACCTCAGCCAGGCCCGCTTCGAGCACCCGGCCGGCGCGCACATCCTGTTTGCCAGCGCTCCTGACGATGCCTTGCTCGCGCCTTTCTGCGCCCGCGTCAGCTTGACGCCGGGCGACACCTCATCACCTGTTGGAGAGCACTCTTGAGCGACGCGCAATTGGAAATACTGGCCAGCCGCGCCGGGCTGGCGGTCGATTGGATCGACGCGAACGGCCGTATGCAACATGTCAGTCCCGACGCTCTGCGCGCCGTCCTGAAAGGCCTGGGCCATCCCGCCGACAGCGATGAAGCCATCGCCGCCAGCCTGAAAGACCTGGAGCAAGCGCAGCAAGACAAGCACCTGCCCCCCTTGCTTACCCTGGATGCCGGTATGTCTCTGGACCTGGCGCGGTATTTCGCGCCGGGCACGCCTTGCCGGATCGACCTGGAAGATGGCAAGGCCCTGACCCTGGAACTGAACGCCGAGGCGGCGCTCGCGGGTGATCTTCCCGTGGGGTACCACCTCGTACACATCGCCGAGCAACAGTTCACGCTAGCCGTGGCGCCGAGTCGTTGCTATAGCGTCGCTGACGCCGTTGACAGCCAGAACGCTCGGGCCTGGGGCCTGAGCGCCCAGTTATATGCCCTGCGCCGCAGCGGTGATGGCGGTTTCGGTGATACCCAAGCCCTGGAACAACTGGCCCGCGCGGCCGCTGAGCGTGGCGCCGATGCCCTGGCGATCAGCCCGATGCACGCGATGTTCAGCGCCGACACCGAGCGCTACAGCCCTTACTCGCCCTCCAGTCGCCTGTTCCTTAACAGTCTGTATGCCTCGCCGGGTTGTATCCTGGGTGAACGGGCATTGCGCGACGCGATCGAAAGCAGTGGGCTGGCGGACGAGTTGCAAGAACTCGAGCAGCAAAGCCTGATCGACTGGCCTGCCGCGGCCAAGACCAAGCTACGTCTGTTGCGTGCGCTGTTCGATGACTTTCGCGCCGGGGAGCACCCACAACACGCCGACTTCCTGAGTTTTCGCCAGGCCGGCGGTGAAGCCTTGGAAAACCACTGCCGCTTCGAAGCGATACAGGCCCGGCACGCCGCCAACGGCGAAAGCCTCGACTGGCGCGATTGGCCGCAAGCGTGGCGCGACCCCAGCAGCCCGGAGTTGGCGCAGTTTGCCCGCGAGCAGGCTGAAGAAATTGCCTTCTACGCCTTCAACCAATGGCTGATCGCCCGCTGCCTGGAGCGCGCGCAACAAGCAGCGCGCGGCGGCGGCATGGGCGTGGGGTTGATTGCCGATCTGGCCGTCGGCGCGGATGGCGCCGGCAGTCAGGCCTGGAGTCGCCAGGATGAGTTGCTGGCTGAGCTGACCGTGGGCGCGCCGCCGGACATTCTCAACCGTTCCGGGCAAGGCTGGGGGATTTCCGCGTTCTCCCCCGAAGGCCTCAAGCGCCATGGCTTTCGGGCCTTTATTGAAATGCTGCGGGCCAACTTCGCGCATGCCGGCGGCTTGCGCATCGACCATGTCATGGGCCTGCAGCGGCTGTGGGTGATCCCCAAGGACGCCTCGCCCAAGGACGGTGCCTATTTGTATTACCCGGTAGACGACCTGCTGCGACTGTTGGCCCTGGAGTCCAGCCGGCATCAGGCCATCGTCCTCGGTGAGGACCTGGGCACCGTGCCCGACGGTCTGCGCGACAAGCTGATCGCCCGCTCGATGCTCGGTATGCGCGTGCTGTTGTTCGAACAAGATCATGCAGGCCAGTTCACGCCGATCCTCGATTGGCCCGACAACGCCCTGGCCACCAGCAGTACCCATGATTTACCCACACTCAATGGCTGGTGGCACAGCCGTGACATCGACTGGAATATTCAACTCGGGCTCATCGATGCGCCGACAGTCGAGCAATGGAGCGAGCATCGTTTGCGTGAGCGTCAGGCGCTGCGCCAGGCCTTGAGCCAGGACCCGCAGAACTTCAGTGATGAAATCCGCAACGAAACCGACCACATGATCGACGCCAGCGTGCGGTACCTGGGCCACACCCGCGCACCGCTGGTGCTGTTGCCCCTGGAAGATGCCCTGGGCATTGAAGAGCAAGCCAATCTGCCCGGCACCACCGACACCCATCCCAACTGGCGCCGGCGTTTGCCGGGCGATGCCGCGACCTTGCTCGACGATGAAAACGCCGCCCGGCGTCTTGAATTGCTGGCTGTCGCCCGCCAACAAGCCAGTGAGCGTGACCGATGAACGCACCACCTCTGCGCGCCACCCAGCGCCTGCAATTTCATAAAGGCTTTACCCTCGACGATGCGGTGCCGCTGGTGCCCTACTTCGCCGCACTTGGCATCAGTCATGTGTACGCCTCGCCGCTGTTGCGCGCCCGCGCCGGCTCCATGCATGGCTACGATGTTGTCGATCCGACCACCGTCAATCCTGAATTGGGCGGTGAACCCGCGTTGCGTCGGCTGGTCGAGGCGCTGCGCCAGCACGACATGGGGCTGATCCTCGATATCGTCTCCAACCACATGGCCGTCGGTGGCAGCGACAACCCTTGGTGGCTGGACTTGCTGGAGTGGGGACGCCTGAGCCCCTACAGCGAGTTCTTCGATATTCAATGGCATTCACCCGACCCGTTGCTCAAGGGCCAATTGCTGATGCCTTTTCTGGGCAGCGATTACGGCGAGGCCTTGCAAAACGGCGCCCTGCCCCTGCGCTTCGATGCCCAGCACGGCAGTTTTTTTGTCGAACACTATGAACACCGCTTCCCGATCTGCCCCGGCGACTATGGCGACATCCTGCGCGCCGAGCCTGCTCTCAAAGACCTGGCCGACCGTTTCAGCGCCCTGGCCTATCAAGCCGATGCCTATGTCCAGGCGCTGGCGCTGAAGCAAGCGTTGGCCGAGCACGCCAGCGATCCGGCGGTGCGCGGCGCTATCGAGGCCAGTCTGGCACTGTTCGATTCGCGGCAACCCGAAGGTTTTGCGCGTTTGCATCAATTGCTGGAGCAACAAAGCTACCGCCTGGCCAGCTGGCGTACAGCGGCGGATGACATCAACTGGCGACGCTTTTTCGACGTCAATGAGCTGGGCGGTCTGCGGGTCGAGCGAGCCGCGGTGTTCGAAGCGACCCACGGCAAGATCTTCCAATTGATCAGCGAAGGTTTGATCGATGGCCTGCGCATCGACCATATCGACGGCCTCGCCGATCCGCGCGGTTACTGCCGCAAGCTGCGGCGCCGGGTTGACGCGCTGTCGCCCCAGCGGCACCTGCCGATCTTCGTGGAGAAAATCCTCGGCGAAGGCGAAACGTTGCGTGAAGACTGGAACGTGGACGGCACCACCGGCTACGAGTTCATGAACCAACTGTCGCTGTTGCAACATGACCCGCAGGGCTTTGAACCCTTGGCGCAACTCTGGTCCAGCCAGACCGAGCGCCCGTCGGGGTTTATCGAAGAGGCCTGGCTGGCCCGCCAGCAAATTCTCAACGGCTCCCTCGCGGGTGACTTTGAAAGTGTCGCTCAAGCGTTACTGCAGGTGGCCCGTGACGACGTGATGAGTCGCGACCTGACCCTGGGCGCGATTCGTCGCGCCTTGCAGGCGCTCATCGTGCATTTCCCGGTGTATCGCACCTATATCAGTGCCTTGGGTCGCAGCGAGCGTGACGACAGGTTTTTCCTGCAAGCCCTGGCCGGTGCCCGCGGCACCTTGAGCGAAGGCGACTGGCCGGTGCTCGATTGCCTGGAACGATGGCTCGGCGGCCAGCCCTGGCGTGAGCGTGCGGTGGGACGCGAACGCAAGATGCTCAAGCATGCGTGCGTGCGTTTCCAGCAACTGACGTCCCCGGCCGCCGCCAAGGCCGTGGAAGACACCGCGTTCTATCGCTCGGCGGTGTTGCTGTCGCGCAACGACGTGGGGTTCAACACCGAACAGTTCAGTGCGCCCCTGGCGGATTTTCACGCGGTTAATCAGCAACGCTTGCACACCTTCCCGGACAACCTGCTGGCCAGCGCCACCCACGACCACAAGCGCGGTGAGGACAGTCGCGCGCGCCTGGCGGTGCTCAGCGAGTGTGCCAGCTGGTACGCCGAGCAAGTCACCCATTGGCGGACCCTGGCGGCGCCCTTGCGCAGCGATCCGGCCGCACCGTCGGCAGGCGATGAGCTGATTCTCTATCAGGTCTTGCTGGGCAGTTGGCCGCTCGACCTGGATCTCGACGCCGGCGCCCGTGGCGAGTATCACCAGCGACTCTGGCAATGGCAGCAAAAGGCCTTGCGCGAGGCCAAGTTGCACAGCAGTTGGAGCGCGCCCAACGAGGTTTACGAGCAGGC
The DNA here is from genome assembly GCF_059758795.1 of Pseudomonas sp. GQ91. NCBI lineage: Bacteria > Pseudomonadati > Pseudomonadota > Gammaproteobacteria > Pseudomonadales > Pseudomonadaceae > Pseudomonas > Pseudomonas sp. GQ91. The sequence continues at coordinate 171,029 of NZ_JCAXED010000001.1, read as the reverse complement.
TGTCGAGGCGTTCCTCGGCCGCTTGTTGCTCGACGACTCAGGGACGGCGCTGCGCACTGCGCTGGGACGCGCCGCCCACGCCATCGCACCCGCCGGCGCCCTGAACGGGCTGGCGCAATCCTTGCTGCGGATCAGCGTGCCAGGCGTTCCGGACCTGTACCAGGGCGCCGAGTTCTGGGACTTGAGCCTGGTGGATCCGGACAACCGTCGGCCGGTGGACTTCAATGCCCGGCAACGTGCCTTGCAAGCGCCGGGCGAAATTGAGGCCTTGCTTGAACATTGGCGTGACGGGCACCTCAAGCAGGCCTTGATCAGCGAGGCGTTGAACCTGCGCAAAGCCCATCCGGCGCTGTTCGCCAAAGGCACGTATGAACCGCTCGAGGTGGTGGGCAAATACGCCGAGCGGGTCGTCGCCTTTTGCCGCGAATATCAGGGCAAAAGACTGTTGGTGATCGTGCCGCGCTGGTCCCATGGATTGCTTGAAAACAGCGCATACCCACGGATTGACGCGCAAGTCTGGGGCGATACCCGGATCCAACTGCCGTTCGCCGCCGCGATGCAAAACTGGAAGGGACTTTTGCGAACCGACGCAGTCACACCCAACAAGGAGCTAATGGTCAGTGCGGCCCTGGGCGTTGTCCCGGTGAATATCTTGATTAATCCTGATGACCAAAAAAGCTGAAATTTTCTGCGAGGAGCATTGCGATGAATACCGAAGACAAACGCGTTCGTGAGTTCGCGTATCAGATCTGGGAGTCTGAAGGTAAACCTGAAGGCCAAGAGGCCCGCCATTGGGAGATGGCGCGCAAGTTGGTAGAAGCCGAGGCGTTGGCCCCGACCAAGCCTAAGGCGGCGGCCAAAGCCAAGCCCAAGGCCAAGCCCAAACCAGCCGCCGCAGTGGCAGAAAAACCTGCAGAAACCAAGAAACCCAGGGCGCCGCGTAAACCTGCCAACTGAACCGCGCACGCCATACATCCCGTAGCAGCCGCGGTGAACCTGACACGCCGTCAACGCAGCCTCGCCAAGGCTCGACAGCTGCTACGGGGCTCTCGTTCGGCAAGATTCAAGACGTATTGACTGTTACCCCGGATTCTTACCTGGCCCTTGGCCGGCACGGCCTCTTGGCCCGAAAAATTGCAGGAGCAACACCATGAGCAAACCCGACAAAGCCCAACCGACGCCCGCCAGCGAGCCGTCGCGGATTCGTGAAGGTTTGCCCTTCCCTCTGGGCGCCACCTGGGATGGCCTGGGCGTCAACTTCGCGCTGTTCTCGGCCAACGCCACCAAAGTCGAGCTGTGCTTGTTCGATGACAGCGGTGAAATCGAGCTGGAACGTATCGAACTGCCCGAATACACCGATGAAACCTTCCACGGCTACCTGCCTGACGCCCATCCCGGGCTGATCTACGGGTATCGCGTATATGGCCCTTATGATCCGGCCAACGGTCATCGTTTCAACCACAACAAACTGCTGATCGATCCCTACGCCAAGCAACTGGTGGGCGAGCTGAAGTGGTCTGAAGCGCTGTTCGGCTACACCATCGGCCACCCCGATGCCGACCTCAGTTTTGACGAACGCGACAGCGCCCCCTTCGTGCCCAAGAGCAAAGTCATCGACCCTGCGCATACCTGGGGCAATGACCTGCCGGTACGCACACCGTGGGACCGCACCATCATCTACGAAACGCATCTGCGTGGTATCAGCATGCGCCATCCTTCGGTGCCTGAAGCCGCACGCGGCACCTGCGCCGGGTTGATGGAAGATGACGTGCTCAAGCACATTCGCCAATTGGGCGTTTCGTCAGTCGAGTTGTTGCCGGTGCATGCCTTTGTCAACGACCAGCACCTGCTGGAAAAAGGCATGACCAACTATTGGGGCTACAACAGCATCGCCTTCTTCGCGCCTGATCCGCGTTATCTGGCCAGCGGCAAGATCGCCGAGTTCAAGGAGATGGTCGCGCACCTGCACGAGGCCAAGCTCGAGGTTATTCTGGACGTGGTCTACAACCACACCGCCGAGGGTAACGAGCAAGGCCCGACGCTGTCGATGCGCGGCATCGATAACGCCTCGTACTACCGGCTGATGCCCGACGACAAACGCTATTACATCAACGATTCCGGGACCGGCAACACCCTGGACCTGAGCCACCCGTGCGTGCTGCAGATGGTCACCGACTCCCTGCGCTACTGGGCCAGCGAGATGCACGTTGACGGTTTCCGCTTTGATTTGGCGACCATTCTGGGTCGCTATCACGAGGGGTTCGACGAACGTCACAGCTTCCTGGTCGCCTGCCGCCAGGACCCGGTCCTGCGTCAGGTGAAAATGATCGCCGAGCCCTGGGACTGTGGTCCCGGCGGCTATCAGGTGGGTAACTTCCCACCGGGCTGGGTGGAATGGAACGACCGTTTCCGCGACACCGTGCGTGCGTTCTGGAAAGGCGACGACGGACAGCTGGCGGATTTCGCCGGGCGCATGACCGCGTCAGGAGATATGTTCAACCAGCGTGGGCGCCGTCCTTACAGTTCGGTGAATTTCATCACCGCCCATGACGGTTTCACCCTCCACGACCTGGTGTCCTACAACGACAAGCACAACGAAGCCAACGACGAGAACAACCAGGACGGCAGCAACAACAACCTCTCGTGGAACTGCGGGGTCGAAGGCCCTACGGATGATCCTGAAATCAACGCACTGCGCCTGCGTCAGATGCGCAATCTGTTCGCCACGCTGTTGCTGGCGCAAGGCACGCCGATGCTGGTGGCCGGCGATGAGTTCGCCCGCACCCAGCATGGCAACAACAATGCCTATTGCCAGGACAGTGAAATCGGTTGGGTCAATTGGGATCTGGATGCAGACGGCAAAGCCCTGCTGCAGTTCGTCAAGCGTCTGATCAAGCTGCGCCAGGCTTACCCGATCCTGCGTCGTGGGCGTTTTCTGGTCGGCGATTACAACGAAGACATCGGCGTTAAAGATGTGACCTGGTTGGCGCCGGATGGCAACGAGATGACCACCGAGCAATGGCATGACAGTCACGGTCGGTGCCTGGGCATGTTGCTTGACGGCCGCGCCCAGGAAACCGGGATCCGCCGCCCGGGTGCGGATGCCACGCTGCTGCTGGTGGTGAATGCGCACCACGACGTCGTCAACTTCCGCCTGCCCCCGGTTCCGGATGGCGGCTTCTGGACCTGTCTGGTCGATACAAACCAAACCGCAGTGCGCGGCCAGGAACGCTTTGACTTTGATCACGAATATGCCGTGACCAACCGCTCGTTACTGTTGTTCGAGCTGCAACAGGAAGACGAGGTGTGAAATGGCGCTGGACGCATTCCTGCAGCTTAATCGCCAGGCACCTGCCGATGCCGAGGGCCTCGGGCAAACCCTGAGGGCGATGGTCCAGCAGCGGCTGGACCAGCTGCCGCTGCCCGGTGGCGGGCAGACGCTGCAGCGTTTCAACCAGTTGGCGCACGTGGCGGGCCACGATCTTGGGCTGTGTAAGTTGTTTGAAGGGCACACCGATGCGCTCGCGATCATGGCGGAACTCGACAGCCCTGCTCCACCTGCTGGCAGCACCTGGGGCATGTGGGCCGCTGAACCACCCACGGAGCGGGTTCGAGTCAAACGTGTGGGGCAGCGCTGGGTGCTTGAGGGGCGCAAGGCCTGGTGTTCAGGCGCCGGCGTGGTCAGCCACGGCTTGCTCACCGCCTGGGATGAACGGGACCGCCAGCAACTGATTGCCGTGCCAATGCGCCAGGCCGGCGTCACGGTAACCGGTGAAGGCTGGGAAGCGGTCGGCATGGGCGCCACTGCCAGTGTGCAAGTGCTGTTCTGCAACGCCGATGGCGTGGCGGTGGGCGGCCCCGGCGACTACGTGCAACGCCCTGGTTTCTGGCATGGCGGAGTCGGCATAGCGGCCTGTTGGTATGGGGCGGCGCGCGGTCTGGCAGAGGTCTTGCGCGAACACTGCGCACGCCGTGAAGAACCCCATGCGCTGGCTCACCTGGGCGCTGTGGACGTGGCCTTGTCTGCCGCGGCCGCCGTGTTGCGCAGCAGCGCCGAAGAGATTGACCGGCATCCACAGGCCAATGCGCAGTTGCTGGCGCGGCGCGCGCGCGGCGTTGTGGAGGCGGCGGCGGACCAGGTTATCGGGCATGCGGGCCGCGCCCTGGGGGCGGGACCTTACTGCAAGGATCGGCATTTCGCCCGCCTGATCGCGGACCTGCCGGTGTATTTGCGGCAAAGCCATGCCGAACGTGACCTGGCGGCCCTGGGTCAGCAACTGATCAGCCAAACCAACCAGACGTGGCCCCTATGAAAGCCAATCCGATTGTCGGCCAAGGCACCCCGCTGCGCCTGTGGCAAGATTCCCCCCGACTGGCCAACCTGCCTGTGATCAGCGTCACGGAACTTGTGCCGGAAGGCAGTCGCGCGGTCATCATCGCGCCCCATCCCGACGATGAAGTACTCGGCTGCGGTGGCTTGCTGCAAGGCTTGGCCGCGCTGGACCGGACACTGCAATTGATTTCCGTGACCGATGGCAGCGCCAGTCATCCCGGTTCACGCCGGTGGCCGGCGCAACGCCTGAGCGTGGTCCGCCCTCAAGAGTCGGCCCAGGCCCTGCATCGCCTGGGGTTGCCACTGCATAGCCTGAAATGGCTGCGCGCCGGTTTTGCCGACAGTCAGGTGGCGGCGCGGGAGGATGAACTGGGTGAATTCATCCAGCGTCATCTCAAGCCAGGCGATGTGGTGTTCACCACGTGGCGCGAGGATGGGCATTGCGACCATGAAGCCGTGGGACGCGCCAGCGCCAGGGCCGCCCTGGCGGTGGGTGCCAGTCTGGTCGAGCTGCCCATATGGACCTGGCACTGGGCGACACCCGACGATCAACAGGTGCCCTGGCACCGCGCCCGCAAGATTGCACTGACAGCCGAAGCGATCGCCCGCAAGCGTCACGCCATGCACGCCTTCGCCAGTCAGTTGGAGGGTGATCCACAGATCGGTTTGCCTCCGGTATTGGCGCCCTATGTGATCGAACGCCTGTTGCAACCTTTTGAGGTGGTTTTCGTATGAGTGTCGCCACTGCCTACTTCGATCAATTGTTTTCCGATAGCGATGATCCTTGGGCATTCCGTCAGCGATGGTACGAGCAACGCAAGCGTGCACTGACCCTGGCGGTGCTGACACGCCCCCACTATGCCTCGATTTTCGAACCCGGCTGCGCCAATGGCGAACTGAGTGCAGCGCTGGCAATGCGCTGTGATCGGCTACTGTGCTGCGACACCGCAGCGTTAGCGGTAGCGCTGGCCGAGTCGCGTTTGCAGGCGTTCCCCCACGTACAGGTGCAACAACGACGCTTGCCGGAAGAATGGCCGGAAGGTTCGTTTGAGCTGATCGTGCTCAGCGAGTGGTGTTATTACCTGGACCACGATGATTTGGGGGCAATGCTCGATCGGGCCGTGGCTTCTCTGACAGATGACGGCCAGGTAGTGGCCTGTCACTGGCGCCCGTCTATCGAAGGCTGTCCGCTCAACGCTGAACAGGTTCACGGTTTGCTGGAGCAACGGCTGGGTATGCCGCGTCAGGCACAGGTGCAGGACGACGATTTCTTGCTTGATTTGTGGGGGCGCCAAGGCGTCTCGGTCGCCACGCTGGAGGGCCTGCGATGATTGGCATTCTGATACCGGCACATAACGAAGAAGCGCTACTGCCCGAGTGTCTCAAGGCGGCCATTATTGCGGCAAACCATCCCGCGTTGCTGGGGGAAGAGGTGCGGATCCTGGTGGTCCTCGACAGTTGTACGGATCGCAGTGCAGCCATCGCACAGGGCTATCAAGTAGAAAGTCTCGCGGTACAGGCGCGCAATGTCGGACAGGTGCGCGGCGTCGGTGCCCGTCACTTGCTCAACCACGGCGCGCGCTGGATTTCCTGTACGGATGCCGACAGTCGGGTTGCGCCTGACTGGCTGGTGGCGCAATTGGCGCTGGGGGTGGATGCGGTCTGTGGAACAGTCAACGTCGACGCCTGGAGCGAGGACTTTGATTGCAACGCGCAAATGCGCTACCAGCAAGCCTATCAAGCGTGTGACGATCACCGGCACATCCACGGTGCCAATCTGGGGTTCAGCGCGAGTGCCTACCTGCGCGCCGGCGGTTTTGAACCCTTGGCTTGTCACGAGGATGTGCTGTTGGTACGGCAACTGGAGCGCAGTGGCGCGACGATTGCCTGGAGCCACGACCCTCAAGTAACGACCAGTGGCCGTCTGGATTGCCGCGTTCGTGGTGGCTTTGGCGATTATTTGAAAAGTCTGACACAGGTTTCCTGAGCATCGCCCAAGGCTGCTGGAGCGGATGCGCGAGCCCAGGACAGTGTTTTCGTGCAACATGAACGCACTCGTCCATACCTGTCATTTTTCACAGTAGCGGCCGCTACGCACGGTTGCTAACGTGTCGTCGGTGCTGCACACCTTGAGGTGCAGTCGCGAAAGCCATGCCAATTCATTGCATTGGCCGATGTTTTCCGAGCCAGGAAACCCGTAGTCCCTGATCCGTATCGCGCGTTGTGTTGCCATGGCCCTTAGCCCGGAGGAAGGATCATGAGCACACGGTTATCAGCTTTGATGTACCTGGGGATCGGGATGGGATCGGCGCTATTGCTCGCCGGTTGGCCCCTTCTCTCTCAAGCCGCTTGCACCTTGGCCTCCACGCCAGGAGATGACAGCTACACCTGCGACAGTGAAAGCAGTCCCGGTCTTATCGACACCGAGGGCAACAACAGCTTGACGCTCCCCGTCGGAGGCAGCGGAATCATCAATGGCGATGTCACGTTCGGTGCGGGACAGGACACACTTGAACAGGCTTCCGGTGAAATCACCGGTGAGGTGAACCTGGGCGACGGGGACGACGCCGTGCGCTTCACCGGCGGCAGCGCCGGCGCGATTTTGCAGGGGAATGGCATCGACGATTTCTTCATGAGCGGCGGTACCCTAGCGTCCCTCGCCCAGGGCGATAACCGCGATACGTTTTTGATGGAAGCCGGCACCATCACTGGCGCCTTCGAGGACGGCGACGTCGCGCGCATGTCCGGCGGCAGCATTGGCCGGGTTGATATGAAGCTGGATAAAAACATCTTCGAAATGAGCGGTGGCGAGATTCTGGGCAATCTGGTCACAGGCTTTGATACCGATACCATCTCCCTGTCAGGCGGCACGATTGGCGGCAATATCAGCGTCAGTGGCGGAAACGACAGCATCACCATCACCGGCGGTGAAGTCGCTGGCGAGATCCGTGCCGGCCCGGGCGATGACCGGTTCGTCTGGGACTCCGCGGGCACGATTCGCTCCCCCATCCTGATGGCCGCGGGCAATGACGAGGCGCTGCTGACGGGGCTCAGTGAAGGTGTCATGGGGGCCTCCCCCACGCTGGACGGGGGAAATGGCAATGACACCTTGACCTTCAACCGCACTCAATCAGCTTCGCCGAGTCGTTATCTCAACTGGGAAAACGTCAGGCTGGACAATGGATCGGAACTGACCCTCGCAGGCGCGCTGCTGCTCGGTGACGACATCTCGGGCACCGGTACTCTATCGATTGATCCGAGCAGTGCCCTGCGGGTCAGCCAGGGCCGCATCAGCCCTTTCACGCCGGGGCAGTCCGCGCAATTGAACAACAGCGGCCTGATCGACATGACCACCGGCAGCGCCAGTGCCACCGACAGCCTGACGGTGGACGGCAACTACATCGGCAACAATGGCCAGATTGCCTTGCAAAGCGTATTGGGTAGCGACGGTTCGCCCAGCGACAAGCTGGTGGTGAATCGGGGCACCCTGCAAGGCAACACGACGCTCGACATCAGTAACCTCGGCGGACCCGGCGCCGAAACCCTGAGTGATGGTATCCAGGTGGTCGAGGCGCTGAACGGTGCGACGGGTAGCGGCCAGGCATTCAGCCTGCGTGGCGGCTCCCTGTCCGAAGGCGCTTTCGAGTATTTCTTGTTCAAGGGCGGTGTCAGCGCTGGCAGTGCACAAGACTGGTACCTTCGCTCGACGATCGTAGCGGCTCCCTCGCCCACCCCTCAGGACCCTACGGTGTTCATACCGACTCCCGCCGAGGGCGCGCCGATTGAGTTGCCGACCCCGGTTCGCGGTGCACCGCCGATTGTCCTCTATCGCCCGGAAGTGCCTGACTACTCCACGTTCTTTCCCGCCGCCCAGCAACTGGTCAAGGCGATGCTCGGCACCTATCACGAGCGTTTGGGAGACCAGAGCCAACAGCAACGCACCGGCTCGTTTCCGGCGGGCTGGGGCCGGGTGTATGGCAACAGCAGCCGTCAGGCTTACGCCGGCACGGTGAGTCCGCGACTGGACAGCTCGCTCAGCGGTTTCCAGGTGGGTAGCGATCTGCACGCGTGGACCAGCGACAACGGCCAGACGCAACGCCTGGGTTTTTTTGTCGGTCATAGTCGCTTGAAGGGCAATGTCGACGGTTTCAATCGGGGTTGGCAGCATCTCGACGCCGGCAAAACCACGTTGCGCGGCGACAGCCTCGGCGTGTATTGGACACTGATCGATCCCCAAGGCTGGTACGTCGACGCGGTGCTGATGGGCACCCGCCTGAATGGCAGCAGCGAGTCTGATCGGGGCATCAAGCTCAAGACCGAGGGTCACAACGTATTGGGTTCGGTCGAAGTCGGGGTGCCGGTGCGCGTCTCCGAAAACTGGGTTGCAGAACCCCAGGCACAGGTGATCGTCGAGCGTACCTCGCTGGACAGCGAGAATGACCGGATTTCCGATGTTTCGTTTGCGGCGGACACCGGCGTGACCAGTCGGCTCGGCGTACGCCTGCGAGGCAGTTACACTATGGCCGGGATGCCGATTCAACCCTACGTGCGCAGCAATGTCTGGCACGCCTCGGCGGGCACCAATCGGGTGACGTTCAATGAGCTGACCGATATCGATACCGAACAGAAATCCACCACGCTGGACTTGAGCCTCGGCGCCACCTTGCAGGTGTCCCAGGTGGTCAGCGTGTATGGCGAGGTGGGTTATAACCGCAACCTGGACAGCAACCAACTGAACGGGCGAGAAGGCACCTTGGGCGTGAGGATCGAGTTTTAAACATAGCCCTCGTGGTGAGGGGGCGCCTTTTTGTAGGCGCGAGCTTGCTCGCGAAGAACTCAAAGGCACCGCGTTTATCCTGAATGCACGCGGTATCGTTGACGTTTTTCGCGAGCAAGCTCGCTCCTACAGTGCCCTCCACCACTGGGTCTTCACTCAGGTCGCAAGATCAGTACCCCCAGCGGTGGCAGGTTGAGAGACAATGACACCGCTTGCCCATGGTTCGGTTCATCGACGGTAAACGCCCCGCCACTATTGCCATAGTTGGAACCGGCATAGGTGTCGGCATCACTGTTGATCACCTCACTCCAGCGTCCGGCAAACGGCACGCCGACCTTGTAGGCTGCACGCGGCACCGGCGTAAAGTTGGCCACCACCAGCACCGGCCTGCCGTCCTTGCTCCAGCGCAGCCAGGCGTAGACGCTGTTGATCGCGTCGTCGCCGATCAACCACTGGAAGCCTTGCGGCGCATCATCTTGCTCGTGCAACGCCGGCTCTTCGCGGTACAAGCGGTTAAGGTCACCCACCAGTTTCTGCACGCCCTGGTGTTCAGGGTATTGCAGCAAGTACCAATCCAACTGCTGGTCGTGATTCCACTCGCGCCATTGGCCGAACTCACAGCCCATGAACAACAGTTTCTTGCCCGGATGCATCCACATGAAACTCAGGTAGGCGCGCAGGTTGGCGAATTTCTGCCAACGGTCGCCGGGCATCTTGTCGATCAGCGAGTGCTTGCCATGCACCACCTCGTCATGGGAAATCGGCAGGATGAAACGTTCTGACCAGGCATACACCAGGCCGAAACTCAGTTCGCTGTGATGATGGGCACGGTACACCGGGTCTTGCTGCATATAGTGCAGCGAATCGTGCATCCAGCCCATGTTCCACTTGTAGTTGAAGCCCAGTCCGCCCTGCTGGGTGCTTTGGCTGACGCCGGGCCAGGCGGTCGACTCCTCGGCGATCACCAGCGCGCCAGGCGCCTCCAGGGCAACCACGTCATTGAGATGGCGCAGGAAGTCGATGGCTTCGAGGTTCTCCCGACCACCGTGGCGATTGGGCACCCATTCGCCGGCCTTGCGCGAATAGTCGCGGTACAACATCGACGCCACGGCATCCACCCGCAGGCCGTCAATGTGGAAGTGTTTCAACCAGTGCAACGCCGAGGCGAGCATGAACCCATGGACTTCGGTTCGTCCCAGGTTGTAGATCAGCGTGTCCCAGTCCTGGTGAAAGCCTTCCAGCGGGTTGCCGTATTCGTACAGTGCGGTGCCGTCGAATTGCGCCAGGCCGTGGGTGTCGGTGGGGAAATGCGCCGGTACCCAGTCGAGAATCACCCCGATGTCGGCCTGATGGCAGGCGTTGACGAAGGCGGCAAAGTCCTCCGGCGAACCATAGCGGGCGCTCGGAGCAAATTGCGAGAGCAACTGATAGCCCCAGGAACCGCCGAAAGGGTGCTCCATGATCGGCATCAGCTCAATGTGCGTGAAGCCCAGCTGCTGCACATAGGGAATCAAGCGCTCAGCCAATTCCTGCCAGCCATATTGCCGGGACACCTCGCCCGCCTCGTCGAGCTCGCACTGCCATGAACCGACATGCAATTCATAGATCGACAATGGCGCACTGGATTGCTGGCGTTCGCCACGGGCCTGCATCCAGGCGTCGTCCTGCCAGTCGACGTGCAACGGCGAGGCGACTTTCGAGGCGGTGTCGGGTGGCAATTGGGTGGCCAGGGCCATGGGGTCGGCCTTGAGGGGCAGGATCCCGTGGGCGCCGAGGATTTCGTATTTATACGCCGCACCCGGTTGCAGGCGCGGAATAAAGATTTCCCATACCCCCGCCGGATGACGCAGGCGCATTGGATGCCGGCGACCGTCCCAAATGTTGAAATCGCCGACCACCGAGACGCGCCGGGCATTCGGCGCCCATACGGCAAAGCGCACACCCTGGACGCCGTCGACATGGGTCACTTGTGCCCCCAGGCAACTGCTCAGGTCACGGTGATTGCCTTCGGCAAACAGGTAGAGGTCCATTTCCCCCAGCAGCAATTGGCTGAAGCTGTAGGGATCTTCGGTAATCTGTTCGCCACCGGCCCATTGGATTTTCAACAGGTAATCCTGGCGCGAGGTGAAGTGCCCGACAAACAGCCCCGGCACCGACGTGGTGTCCAGGCGGCCGATCAACTCGCCGCTGTCACGGGCCAGCACTTCGACACTCAAGGCTTCAGGCAGGAAGGCGCGAATGAACTGGCCGCCCTGCTCGTCGTCGTGTGGCCCCAGAATCGAGAACGGGTCAGGATGCTCGGCACGTACCAGCGCCTCCACGTCCTTGGGTGCCGGTATTGCAGTTAATGTTGGCTGCAGCGGTTCATTGTGCGTGAAACTCATGACGTTTTCCCTCCGCGTGCCGTTTTAGGTAGTGCTTTCAAGCCGCCAAGCAACCCGTGCAAACCCTGCAAGGGCACCGGCAGCCAAGCAGGACGATTCTCCGCTTCGTAGGCCACCTCGTAGGCTGCCTTCTCGAGGCTGAACAACGTGAGCGCTGCATCAGCCCCCTTCGCATCCTGCCAATCATGCGCCAGTGTAGCCGTAGCCTCTTGATACGCCTGGATAAATGCCTGGCGCGCTTCAGTCACGTAGCGGTCCGCTACCCGTTGCCGCGCGGCATCGGTTTCGGGCGAATGATCCAGCCCTTGCCCCTGCACATTCAACGCCAGGGCCGCGGCGTAATCGAACGAGCGCAACACGCCCGTCACGTCTTTATACGGACTGTGTTTGCCACGGCGCTCGTGTAACGGACGCGCGGGCTCGCCTTCAAAGTCGATCAGATAAGCATCGCCCTTGACCACCAGGACCTGGCCCAGGTGCAAATCACCGTGCACGCGAAGGCGCCAGCCGCCGATGGTGGCCTTGGCCAGCGCCTGGACGTGGCTGGCGATGGATTTTTTCTGCGCCAGCAAGTCACTTACCAACACTTGATCCGCCGGGCTCAACTCACTCTGATGTTGCTTGAGCAGGTGCAGGGCCTGGTCCAGCTGAGTCCCGACCTGCTTGGCCAGGGCTTGACTGTCCTTGACCGACGTGACCTCTGGCGCGAAGTCCGGGTTGTCGGTAGGCGCGGCCAGCACTTGGTGCATTTCGCCCAGGCGCTGCCCCAGCAACCCAGCAAAATCCTGCAGCTCGCCGAGGGCGTTGTAGTGTTGTTCCTGTTCCGAAATCGCCTCTGCCAGTTCATCGCGGATCGCCCGTTCCAGGTTGTTCTGGGTCCAGGCCCACGCATCGCCCTGGTTGCTCAGGTAGCCCTGGGCAATCATCAGCAAGTTGTCCTGCCCTTCGGCATCCCGGCGAATCACCGAACCCAGCAGCGGCGAAATATGTGCGTAGCCGGCTGCGGTCAGGTAAGCGCTCATTTCCAGTTCCGGGTGCACGCCCGTGCTGATTTTGCGGATCAGCTTGAGCACCAGGCTTTCGCCGACCACCACCGAACTGTTGGACTGCTCGGCCGCCAGGTAACGTACCTCCAGCTCCTCGGCCGGTAGCCACTGGGCCAGTTGCGCGGTGGGTTCGAAGCGGATCTCGCCGTCGCTGGCGTTGAGCACGGTATTGGCCTGCATCGCCTGGATGACCGCGCGCACAAAGGTATCGAGGCTGAAGGCGTCGGTGATCAACCCGACCTGCCGTACGCGACGCACCCGCGCCAGGGCCAATTGTTGAGGCAGGGCACTGGTGAATTGGTCTTCACCGAGCAAACCGAACGGCAGTTGATAGCGGCTCACTTGCCCGCCGCTGCTGACCTCGATTTCACTGAGCAGCACCGGATGCTGCGGATCGCCAAAACGCACGCCATACGCGATGTGCACAGTGTCGATCGCCGAATCCTTGCCGGCAAACCAGCGGCGCTTGGGCAGCCATTGCGGCAACGAAGTCTGCTCCAGTGTCGCGCGGCTTGGCGCTTCGAGCAGTTCTTCGAGGCGTTTTTTCAGGACCAGTGTGGTGAAGTCCGGAATGCTCTGCGCAGGCTCCACGTGCCAGCTCGGCATCTGGTTTTCCGCGGCCAGCACGAACCAATAGAAACCGTAAGGCGCCAGTGTCAGCAGGAAATTCAGCTGGCCGATGGGCGGGAATGCATTGCCGCCCAGCATTTCCACCGGAACCATGCCGGCAAACGCTGACAGGTCCAGCTCGGCCGCCTGGGCGGTACGCGATACGTTGGCCACGCAGAGGATGATTTCCTGTTTGCCATCGGCACCGGTGTATTCACGGGTATACGCCAGGATCCGCCGATTGCTCGGCGACAGCATTTTCAGGCTGCCGCGCCCGAATGCCTTGGATTGCTTGCGGATCGCCAACATGCGCCGGGTCCAGTTCAGCAGCGAGTGCGGATCCTGGGCCTGGGTTTCGACATTGACCGATTGGTAGCCGTAGAGTGGGTCCATGATCGGCGGCAGTACCAGGCTGGCCGGGTCGGCGCGCGAGAACCCACCGTTGCGGTCGATCGTCCACTGCATGGGTGTGCGCACGCCGTCGCGGTCGCCGAGGTAAATGTTGTCACCCATGCCGATTTCGTCGCCGTAGTACAAGGTCGGCGTGCCCGGCATCGACAGCAGCAGGCTATTGAGCAATTCGATACGGCGACGGTCGCGTTCCATCAACGGCGCCAGACGCCGGCGGATACCCAGGTTGATACGTGCGCGGCGGTCGGCGGCGTAGTAGTTCCACAGGTAGTCCCGTTCCTTGTCGGTGACCATCTCCAGGGTCAACTCATCGTGGTTGCGCAGGAAGATCGCCCATTGGCAGTTAGCCGGAATTTCCGGGGTCTGGCGCAGGATGTCGGTGATCGGGAAACGGTCTTCCTGGGCCAGGGCCATGTACATGCGCGGCATCAGCGGGAAGTGAAAGGCCATGTGGCATTCGTCGCCGTCATCGCCCTTTTTGTCACCAAAATACAATTGCGTGTCTTCCGGCCACTGATTGGCTTCGGCCAGCAACATGCGGTCCGGATAGTTGGCGTCGATCTCGGCGCGGATCTGCTTGAGGACGTCGTGGGTTTCCGGCAGGTTTTCGTTATTGGTGCCATCGCGTTCGATCAGGTACGGGATGGCGTCCAGGCGCAGGCCGTCGATGCCCATGTCCAACCAGTAGCGCATCACCGACAACACGGCTTTCATCACTTGCGGGTTGTCGAAGTTGAGGTCCGGCTGGTGGGAATAGAAACGGTGCCAGAAGTATTGGCCGGCCACCGGATCCCAGGTCCAGTTGGATTTTTCCGTGTCGAGAAAGATGATCCGGGTCCCGTCGTATTTCTGGTCGTCGTCGGACCACACGTAGAAATCCCGCGCACTGGAGCCGGGCTTGGCCTTGCGAGCGCGCTGGAACCACGGGTGCTGGTCGGAGGTGTGATTGATGACCAACTCGGTGATGACCCGCAATCCGCGTTTATGCGCCTCGGCGATAAAGCGCTTGGCATCGGCCATCGTCCCGTAATCGCTGTGTACGCCACGGTATTCGGCAATGTCGTAGCCATCGTCGCGCCGTGGCGAGGGATAGAACGGCAGCAGCCAGATGGTGTTCACGCCGAGGTCGGCAATGTAATCGAGTTTGGCGATCAGCCCGGGGAAGTCACCGATGCCGTCGTTGTTGGAATCGAAATAGGATTTGACATGTACTTGATAGATCACCGCGTCCTTGTACCAGAGCGGGTCTTTGATAAAAGTGGCAGCCTTGGGCTTCTTCGCCATGGGTCAACTCCTGAAAAATTCTAAAAAACCGGTCTGAATAAAAAAGCCTGCCCCGCCATTTTCGTAGTAACTGTCGAGCCTCGGCGAGGGTGCGATCTTTGATCTCTCTGATACACCGGACGCAGCCTCGCTCGGGCTCGACAGCTGCTACGCAGGCAACCATTCGCCTGGTCAGGACACCGTGATCCGCCAGATTCCGAATGGCTGGTTCCAGGGTTCGATGCGCATGAACTGTGTCTTGCCATGCCAGGTCCAGCGGTGGCCGTTCATCAAGTCTTCGCCCTGGGTCTGGGCGTCGTCCGGCAGGCCCAGCTCCCATAGCGGCAGCTCAAAGTGGGCTTCCTGGGCA
This sequence comes from Pseudomonas sp. GQ91, assembly GCF_059758795.1. Lineage (NCBI taxonomy): Bacteria > Pseudomonadati > Pseudomonadota > Gammaproteobacteria > Pseudomonadales > Pseudomonadaceae > Pseudomonas > Pseudomonas sp. GQ91. The sequence goes on along the minus strand of NZ_JCAXED010000001.1, from coordinate 155,836 downwards.
TTGAACGGATCAAGGCTCACGGCGACGAGGATGAAGTTGCTGCCGTCCTCGCTGCGCTTGCCGAAATACACAATGTTGTCGTTCCAGGCGTTGTAGAGCGTGAGCCCCAGGTGTGTCTGCAGCGCGGGGTTTTGCCGACGAATGCGGTTGAGTTGCGCGATTTCCGCAATGATGTTGCCGGGGGCGCTGAAATCCCGTGGGCGGATCTCGTACTTTTCCGAGTCCAGGTACTCTTCCTTGCCCGGAACCGGTGCCGACTCGCACAGTTCAAAGCCCGAATACATGCCCCACAGCCCCGACCCCATGGTTGCCAGCGCGGCTCGGATCAGAAAACCGGCGCGTCCGCACTGGTGCAGAAACCCCGGGTTGATGTCGGGCGTATTGACGAAAAAGTTCGGTCGATAACATTCGCGCCAGGGCGACTGGTTCAACTGCGTGAAGTATTCACTCAACTCGGCCTTGGTATTGCGCCAGGTGAAATAGGTGTAGCTCTGGGAGTAACCGACCTTACCCAGGCGGGCCATCATCGCCGGCGTGGTAAAGGCTTCGGCCAGGAAGATCACCTCAGGGTGCTTGGCCCGCACGTCACTGATCAACCATTGCCAGAACGGCAGCGGCTTGGTGTGCGGATTATCGACGCGGAACGTCTTGACGCCCTCCTGCACCCAGCCGACGACGATGTCCCGCAGTTCCATCCACAGGCCCGGGATCGCATCGGCGGCGTAGAAGTCGACGTTGACAATGTCCTGGTATTTCTTCGGCGGGTTCTCGGCGTATTTGATCGTGCCGTCGGGACGCCAGTTGAACCAGCCGGGATGTTGTTTGAGCCACGGATGGTCCTGGGAGCACTGGATCGCAAAGTCCAGGGCGATTTCCAGGCCATGCTCCGCGGCGGCCGCCACCAGGCGCCGGAAGTCCTCGCGGCTGCCCAGTTGCGAGTGGATCGCTTCGTGGCCGCCCTCCTCGCTGCCAATCGCGTACGGGCTGCCCGGATCATCGGGACCGGCGGTCAGGGAGTTGTTCTTGCCCTTGCGGTGGCTGCGGCCGATGGGGTGGATCGGCGGGAAGTACAGCACATCGAAGCTCATGTCACGGATCATCGGCAGACGCGAGTGCACGTCGTTAAACGTGCCGTGGCGCGCGGGATCATCGGTGATCGAGCGAGGAAACAGTTCGTACCAGCTGGCAAACAGCGCTTGCCGGCGTTCCACATCAATCGGGTAAATCGGGCTGGTGCTCAAATAAGGGCGCAAGTCAGCCTGGGCCATCAGTTCTGCGCTGTCTTCGTGCAGGAAACGTGCGACCTGCTCGGTCTCCAGCAGCCCCGAGAGTTCCTGGTGCAACTGCATCAAGCGCTGGTGCAGCTCGCCCTCGTTGCGCTCGGCCGCCTGCAGCACCTGGCTGCGGCCTTCCTGCAATTCCAGGCTGACCGGCACGCCGGCCGTGTGTTTTTTGCCCAGTTCGTAGCAAAAGCTGGCGAACTGATCGATCCACGCCTCGATGCAATAATGAACAGGACCTTGTTCCAGCACGGTAAAGCTGCCTTCCCAGGCGTTGTTGCCCAATTCAGTCATGGTCACGCTGTGCCAGTGTTCTTCGTGGGCGCAGCGCCAGCGGATCCGTACCGCCAGTTGGTCGTGCCCGTCGGCGAAGACGTTACTGGTGACATGAATCCGCTCGCCCTCCACCGCCTTCACCGCGAAGTCACCGCTGTCGATCACGGGCGTGGTGTCCTCAATGGCGATCCTGGGCAGCAACAACGCCTGCGACAGCGGCAAAGGTGAAGTTGAATCGTTCTGTGTGGTTAGTGCCTGTTGCAGTAATTCAGCAGTCATCGAGCATCACCTCTACGCCCCAAGGACGCTCTTTTGCTTGATCGTAATGGTGCAATGGTCCCGGCTGTTCCTGAGTCGGGTCGCTTAAGGTCCGAGCCCGCCCGGCGCTGAAAAGTTCAGGTGAATGTGCCGCCATCCGGCGGGAATCAATCGGCCATCGTCGTTGTCCACCGCTACAGCAAAGCATAAAGGAGGCCATACCGATGAATATCCCGATCCCGGCTGAAACCCCTGATCCCAATATCGAAAAACCGACCTTGCCGCCGACCGAGCCTGAGCCGGTTCCTGAGCAGGAACCACCGGAGAACGAGCCGCCACCGGTGGAAGAGCCACCCGCGAGCATGCCACCAGTGATTGTCTGAACGAAGGATCAGGGCTTTTCGAAAAGCCGTACGATCCTCGGCATTACGCTGAACACCACCAAGGCGAGTACCGTGCTCAGCACGGCTGTCGATTCCTTGCCGAGTCCCGCCGCCATGCCGATGGCGGCAGTCATCCATAATCCGGCAGCGGTCGTCAGCCCTTTTACGTCCTGTTCATCCTCTTCTGACCGGCCCTTGAGAATGGTCCCGGCCCCCAGAAAGCCGATTCCGGCAATCACGCCCTGTACCACGCGGCTCATCGCGTCTTCCTCGGCGCCAGACATCTGTGGCACCAGCACGAACAACGCCGCGCCCATCGCCACCAACATATGTGTGCGGACCCCGGCGGCCTTGCCTTTGTGTTCGCGCTCAAAGCCCAGGATGCCGCCGAGCAGGGCCGCGATCAGCAGGCGCAGGGTAATTTGCGTCACGTGTTGCGCATTGCCGATATCGCTGAATTCGGTTTGCAGGGTGAGCCAGACTTCATGCCACCAGGCGTCCATGGTCCTTTCCTTCTCAAGGGGGGATAAAGGATGGACAGCGGCGACCGCCAGTCAGTTGCCCCGAACCATCATTGACCTGGCGTTCACTAACCTACAGGCCTACCTACAAGGAGAACGTCATGCCCGTACGCATCGAACACCAGACCTGTTACTTCAAGATCGACGATACCGGCCAGGAAACCAGCCGTGCGGCCGACGCGGTAACGGTGATCACTGACAGCGAGAAGGCCATGTCGGCGGTCGACCTCGACGGCCAGCGGGTCTACATCACCGAGGCTGAGGCCGACGCGTTGACCGTTGCCGGCGCGAAGGATGGACGCGAGCACCTGAGAGCCACCGATGGTGATTCGGTGATCTGATTGATCTGGATCAGCGCAGTTTAGAACCGCCTGGTCCAGGCCCGCTCTACAAGGCGCACGAGGTGTAGCAGAACGTCGGAGGGGCGGCTCAGAACTCCATCTGATCCGCTTTTTATCGTTTTACCTGAGTCTGTTATGCAAACAGAGCGCCGCGCATAGTTCATCCGCCTGATGGAGGCTGATGAGCGAAAGACCATGAGCGATAGAATCCCCGTCCGATTAGTAGAGACATTTGCGCCTGCCCACCCACGGAAGATGAAGGCCAAATCCAGCGACAACCTGATCCACACCCGCAGTTTCACGGGGCTGTTCCGCACCTTGCGCGTGAGCGGCGCGGGCGTTCTGTTCCTGGCCTTCTTCGGCACCGTATGGCTGAACTGGGGCGGCCGCCAGGCAGTGTTATGGGACCTGGCTGCAAGCAAGTTTCATATCTTTGGCGCGACCTTCTGGCCGCAGGATTTCATTTTGTTGTCGGCGCTGCTGATCATCTGTGCCTTTGGCCTGTTTGCGATCACGGTCTTTGCCGGCCGGGTGTGGTGCGGCTATACCTGCCCGCAAAGCTCGTTTACCTGGCTGTTCATGTGGTGCGAGAAAGTCACTGAAGGCGAACGTAACCAGCGGATCAAGCTGCAGGCTGCGCCGTGGAACCTGAACAAGCTGCTCCGGCGCTCGGCCAAACATACGCTTTGGCTGGCCATCAGCGTGCTTACCGGGCTGACATTTGTCGGTTACTTCACGCCGATCCGGCCCCTGGGCGAAGCATTGCTGAGCGGGCAAATCGGCGGTGCCAGCCTGTTCTGGGTGCTGTTTTTCACAGGTGCCACCTACCTCAACGCCGGCTGGCTGCGCGAAGCGGTGTGCATGCACATGTGCCCGTATGCGCGGTTCCAGAGCGTGATGTTCGACAAGCACACCCTGACCATTGCCTACGACGCCGCCCGTGGCGAACGCCGTGGCCCACGTAAACGCGAGGTGAAGGCGGCCGATACGGGCCTCGGTGACTGCATTGACTGCTACCTCTGCGTGCAGGTCTGCCCGACCGGCATCGACATTCGCGACGGCCTGCAGATGGAGTGCATCGGCTGCGCGGCCTGTATCGATGCCTGTGATTCGATCATGGACAAAATGGGCTACGCCCGTGGCCTGGTCAGCTACACCTCCGAGCATCAACTGCAAGGTGGCAAGACTCATCTGCTCCGGCCACGCCTGATCGGCTACAGTGCGGTGCTGCTGGTGATGATCGGCGCGTTGGTGACGGCGCTGGTCGAGCGTCCAATGGTTTCTCTGGATGTGACCAAGGATCGCGGGATGTTTCGCGAGAACAGTGACGGCTTGATCGAGAACATCTATAGCCTCAAGGTCATCAACAAGACCCAGCAGCACCAGGATTATCGCCTGGAGCTGGTAGGCGCCGATGGCTTCCAGTTGCAAGGCAAGACCCGGATCAGCCTGGCGCCCGGCGAGATAACCGATGTACCCGTGTCGGTCGCGCTGACGGCCGACAAACCGTCGAGCAGCTCGCAAATCATCAGTTTCAAGGTGACTGACGAAGATCAACCGGCTATCTACACCGTCGCCAACAGCCGCTTTGTCGCGCCGCTGAATCGCTGAATTGGCGTTTGCTCGATAAGCTTCAAGACGCCATCAACGGCTTTGTTTTAAACAGTAATCCATTGCACTAGGACCCCGATGAAACGCTACGAAAAATTTGCCGAAGACATCGCGGAACTGATCCGCTCCGGCGTCCTCGGCCCTGGCCAGCGGGTGCCTTCGGTGCGTTATGCCAGCCAGACCTACGGCGTCAGTCCGTCCACGGTGTTCCAGGCGTATTACCTGTTGGAGCGGCGAGGTCTGATTCGCGCCCGGCCGCGTTCCGGTTATTTCGTCAATGCCCATGCGCCGAGCCCGTTTTCCGAGCCGGTGGTGAGTAGCCAGGTGCATGACTCCACTGAAGTCGACGTCAGCGAACTGGTGTTTTCGGTGCTCGATTCGATCAAGGATCCACAGACCGTACCGTTTGGCTCTGCGTTCCCCAGCCCGACACTGTTCCCCTTGCAGCGTCTGGCCCGTTCCCTGGCCCGTGCGAGTCGGGACATGGACCCGCGCCTGGTGGTCACCGACATGTCGCCGGGCAACCCACAACTGCGTCGGCAAATCGCCCTGCGCTATATGGTCGGTGGGCTGATGCTGCCCATGGAAGAACTGCTGATCACCAATGGCGCCCTGGAAGCCCTGAATCTGTGCCTGCAAGCCGTGACCGAGCCGGGTGACCTGGTGGCCATCGAAGCCCCGGCGTTTTATGCCTGCCTGCAAGTACTGGAGCGCTTGAAACTCAAGGCCGTGGAAATCCCGGTGCATCCCCGGGATGGCATTGACCTCAAGGTATTGGCGCACAGCCTGCAGCGATACCCGATCAAGGCCTGCTGGTGCATGACCAGCTTCCAGAATCCCATGGGCGCGACCATGCCCGAGGCCAGGAAGCAGGCGCTGGTGGAGCTGTTACGGGCTCATCAGGTGCCGCTGATCGAGGATGATGTGTATGCCGAGTTGTACTATGGTCAACAAGCACCCAAGCCGGCCAAGGCCTTTGATACCGAAGGTCTGGTGATGCATTGTGGCTCCTTCGCCAAGAGCCTGGCGCCCGGCTACCGCGTGGGTTGGGTCGCGGCGGGACGCTATGCGACGAAGATCGAGCGGCTGAAGTTGATGACCTCGTTATGCGCGTCAATGCCGGCCCAGGCGGCAATTGCCGACTACCTGCAACATGGTGGATACGACCGGCATCTGCGTAGACTGCGCGATGCCCTGGAAGAACAACAACGCTCGATGCTGGCCGCCATTGCACGTTACTTTCCCGCGCAAACCCGGGTCAGCCAACCCGCCGGCGGGTACTTCCTGTGGCTGGAACTGCCGGAGCCAACCGACTCACTGAAACTCTTCCAGATGGCGCTGGCCCAAGGCATCAGCATCGCACCGGGGCCCATCTTCTCGCCGACCCAAAGGTTCAGGAACTGTATTCGCTTGAACTACGGCAGCCCCTGGAATGAAGCCAGTGAGCAGGCGATGGAGACGCTGGGGCGTATCGTGCGGTCGTTCTAATGCGGCTCAGCGACCACCGCCCAGATCGACAAAGGTCCCGGTGGAGTAGGACGCCTTGTCCGACAACAACCAGATAATCGCCTCGGCCACTTCATCCGGGCGCCCGCCCCGCGCCATGGGAATGCCTGACTCCAGCTTGCTGACCCGCTCCGGGTCGCCGCTCAAGGCGTGAAAGTCAGTGAATATATAGCCAGGGCGCACCGCGTTCACACGAATGCCCTCGCCGGCCACCTCTTTCGACAACCCAATGGTAAAAGTGTCCAGCGCGCCTTTGGACGCGGCATAGTCGACGTATTCACCCGGGGAGCCGAGACGCGCCGCCACCGACGAGACATTGACGATGCTGCCACCTTGTCCGCCATGCCTGGGCGACATGCGCAGGACAGCGTGCTTGGCACAGAGAATCGGGCCGAGGACGTTGGTTCTGATGATCTTCAGAATGCGCACTTCGGACATTTCATCGACCCGCGACTTACGGCCGACGGTGCCCGCATTGTTTACCAGCGCCGTGACTCGGCCCAATTCGCTATCGACACGCTGGAACAGGCTGATCACTTCCTCTTCGATGCTGACATCGGCACGCACCGCGATGGCTTGTGCGCCAAGCGCACGCACGTGTGCCAGTACCTGGAGCGCCGCGTCTTCGTCAGACTGGAAGTTGATACAGATGCGATAACCCTGGCGGGCGGCCAACAACGCCGTGGCGGCGCCGATCCCACGACTACCGCCGGTGATGATGACGACTTTGTCCATGCGTGTTGTCTCCTGTAGGACCTTGGAACCGTTGGATCCAAGAATACCTGCCACAGACCTGTTTTGCATGGACTCACATCAATGGACCGGCGCACGTTCGTAGGCACGACGGTCAGTGTCGACGGTTAGCGGTTGTGCGCCAACGGTGCTGCGCGCACGATCTCGGCCATGAAATCCTCGGCCGGTAACGGGTGCCCCAACAGATACCCTTGCAGGGAGTCGCAGCCCAAGCGCGTCAGGAAACTCTGTTGCACGTCGGTTTCCACGCCTTCAGCGACAATCCGCAAACCCAGGGCCTGGCCCAAGGCGACGATGGCCGAGACGATGGCCGCGTCGTCGCTGTCGTGCTCGAGGTCGCGGACAAACCCGCGGTCGATCTTCAGCTCATTGGCCGGCAGGCGCTTGAGGTACATCAGGCTCGAGTAGCCGGTGCCGAAGTCGTCGATGGACAGGTCGACCCCCATGTCCGAGAGTTTTTGCAGGACTGTCATGCTCGCGTCGGCATCGCGCATAGCCGTGGTTTCGGTAATTTCCAGGGTCAGGCTGTTGGCCGGTAATCGATGGCGTTCCAGGGCGCTGGCGACACTCCTGACCAGCCCGGCGTGGCAAAACTGCAAGGCCGAGAGATTCACCGCAACGCGCCATCCCCTATAGCCCTGGGCATACCAGACTTGCATCTGCCGGCACGCCTCATCGAGCACCCATTCGCCGATGGGAATGATCAGGCCGGTCTTTTCCGCCAGCTCAATGAATTTGTCCGGCATCAACAGCCCGTGCTGCGGATGTTCCCAACGCAGCAGCGCTTCGGCGCCTACCGGTTGGCCGCTGCCTGCGTCGAACTTGGGCTGGTAATACAGGCGGAACTGCTGGTGCTTGAGGGCGCTACGCAAGTCTTGCAGCAGTTGCAGTTGCTTGCGCGCGTTGTTGTTCATCGAGACGTCAAAAAAGCTGTAGCCGTTCTTGCCCATGCTCTTGGCGTGATACATCGCCGCATCGGCGTTCATCAGCAATTCCTGGGGCGTCTGGCCATTGCCCGGGAACAGGGCGATGCCGATGCTGGCGGAAATATGCAACTCATGCTCGGCGACCCGGAACATTTGATTGATCAGGCCGACCTGACGTTCCGCGAGGCGAACCGCGTCATCGGGCTGGTTCAACTGCACCAACAACACAAACTCGTCGCCACCGATTCTGGCCAGGGTGTCCTGACTGCGCAGGTCTTCGCGCAGGCGCATGCCTACCTCGCGCAGCAACTGGTCACCCATATGGTGGCCGAAAGCATCGTTGACTGGCTTGAAGCCATCAAGGTCAATAAACATCAGGGCAAAACAGCCGCCCTTTTCCGTGACCCATTGTGTCGCTTGCTGGATACGGTCCGAAAGCAATGTGCGGTTAGGCAGCCCGGTCAGGGTGTCATGCAGGGCCAGGTGGGTCAGTTCCTCGTTGGCCTGGCTCAGGGAGTCAGTCAACAACGCGGTGCGGGCTTCCAGGCGTGCGTCCAGCAACGAGGTCAATAACGCAATGATCAGCACCGCGAGTGTGGTGATCAACACCAGATTGTCCAGGCCGTTGCCGCTCAAGCCATTCAGCGCCGCGCCGCAGAAACTGCCGTCGGCAAAACGCGCGGCGGCCATGCCGGTGTAATGCATGCCGACAATCGCCACGCCCATGACCACGGCGGCACCGCATCGGGCCAGGCGTACATGGTGGGTATTGCGCCGCAGGTTGAAGGCAATCCACAGCGCTGCAGCCGACGCGCCGACGGCAATCAACAAGGACGCGCCGAACAAGGTCGGGTCGTAGTCGATGCCGGGCATCATGCGCAAGGCTGCCATGCCGGTGTAGTGCATGGTACTGATGCCCGCGCCCATGACGAGCGCGCCAAACCCCAGTTGCCAGATCGGCAAGCGCGGCTGGCTGACCAACCACAAGGCGAAGCCACTGGAAAGGACCGCGATCAATAGCGACAGCGCGGTGATGCCGATGTCGTACCCAAGGGCAATCGGCAGGCGGAATGCCAACATGCCGATAAAGTGCATCGACCAGACGCCAATTCCCATGGCCAACGCGCCGCCGACCATCCACAGGTGCACCGCACGGCCTTTTGTGGTGGCGATGCGCGCGGTCAGATCCAGGGCGGTGTAGGACGCAAGGATCGCAACAAACAGGGAAATAAGAACCAGTGTGGGTGAGTAACTACCGGTGAGCATGAGACGTCTCGTTGCTGACAGAACGAAAAAGCATCCATGCCCAGGGAAAAGTCGGCGATTGTAGCGAGAATAATTCTCGGCCACCTGAAAAGTTATCAGAATGCCATCTCTGCCGCCCTGCAGTTACCCCGTTAACCCTGCCGGTCGAGCCAGGCTCAGGGTTTTTCGTCTGGCCGCATCTGTCCATCCCAACCGCCACCCAGTGCGGCGATCAGTTGCACACTCGCCACCAGCCGGGTTTGCAACAGCGTCAGCACGGTACGTTCGTTGCTCAGCGCGGTGGCCTGGACATTGACTACATCGAGGTAGGCAATCATCCCGGCCTTGTATTGGTTCTGGGTCAGGCGCAGGGATTCACGGGCCGAATCCAGGGCTTCATTGCTGACCACCGCTTCGTCTTCCAGCACCTTGAGCTGGATCATGTAGTTTTCCACTTCGCGGAAGCCGTCCAGCACCGTCTGGCGATACTTGGCCACGGTTTCATCGTAGGACGCCTCGGCCCGGTCGACTTCGGCGGAGCGTTGGCCGCCATCGAACAAGGTCATGGCCAGTTTGGGCCCCACCGACCAGAAACGGTTGGGCAGGCTGATCCAGTCGGCATAGGTGCTACTGGAGTAACCGCCGGCCAGGCTCAGGGTCAGGTCCGGGTAATAGGCGGTTTTGGCCACGCCGATGTTGGCGTTCGCGGCGATCACCGCGCGCTCTGCCGAAGCGATATCGGGGCGTCGCTCCAGCAGTTGCGATGGCAGGTTGGCCGGGATCTGCGGCAGCGTCGGAATGTCCTTGCGCACGGCCAGGTCGAACTGTGCCGGTGGGATGCCGATCAGCACGGCTATCGCGTTTTCCAATTGCGCGCGCTGCCAGATCAGGTCGATCAGGCTGGCCTGGGTGCTTTTGAGCTGGGTCTGGGCCTGGGCCACCGCGTCCTTGCCGGACACCCCCGCACGGTACTGGTTCTGCGTCATTTCCAGGGAACGCTGGTAAGCCTCGACGGTGGATTGCAGCAGCCGGGTCTGCTCGTCCATCACCCGTAATTGCAGGTAGTTCTGGACCAGTTCCGACTGCTGGCTCAAGCGCATCGCGGCAAGATCCGCGGCGCTGGCTTCGGCGCTGGCTTCACTGGCCTCGAGGCCTCTACGCAACTTGCCCCAGATATCCGCTTCCCAACTGACGCCCAGTTGGGCATTGAGGGTATCGCGAATACCACTGCTGGAACTGCTCAAGCTGGCATTGCTGCTGCCCGTGCCTTGGCTGGCGCGGGTTTTTCCGACACTCAGGTCGACGCTTGGATAGAACGCGCCCCGGGCACTGCGCGCCGTGGCCTGGGCCTGGCGATAGCGGGCCTCGGCCTGGGCGACGGTCTGGTTGGCATTGTTGAGCTTGTCCACCAGTTCGTTGAGCTGTGCGTCGCCGTACAGCTCCCACCAGGCCCCCCGGGCCAAGGCGTCGCTGGGCGTCGCTGGGCGCCAGCCCTGGGCTTGCTTGTACTGCGCAGGCTCGCTGACCTGCGGACGTGTGTAGTCCGGTCCGACGGCGCAGGCACTGAGCAGAAGCCCGATAAGCACGATACCCATTGTAGGAGCGAACTTGCTCGCGAAGACCGCAGGGGCGCCGTGTTGAGTCAGGCCGGCCGCGTTATCGTTGACGACCTTGGCGAGCAAGCTCGCTCCTACAGGGGGGAACGTTGAATCAGTCATAGCGGAGTGTCCAGGGCAGCATCGGTACGCACGCCGCGCCAGCCGTTGAAACGGTGGCGCAGGCGGTCGAGATAAAGGTAAACCACCGGGGTGGTGTAAAGCGTCAGGATCTGGCTGAACACCAGCCCGCCGATGATCGTCAGGCCCAGGGGTTGGCGCATTTCCGCGCCTTCCGCAGTACTCAGCAGCAACGGCAAGGCACCGAGGATCGCGGCCAGGGTTGTCATCAGGATCGGCCGCAACCGCAGCAGGCAGGCGCTGCGAATCGACTCCAGCGGCTGCATGCCCTCCTTGCGCTCCAATTGCAAGGCAAGGTCGATCATCAGGATGGCGTTTTTCTTCACCACGCCAATCAGCAGGAACAGTCCCAGCAGCGAGATCAGGCTGAACTCGCCGCCCAGCACGTAGATCGACAGCAACGCGCCGACCCCGGCCGAAGGCAGCGTCGAGAGAATCGTCAGCGGGTGGATATAGCTTTCATACAGGATCCCCAACACCAGATACACCGCCATCAATGCGCCGAGGATCATGAACGGCTGGCTTTTCTGGGTGGCGGCGAACGCGTCGGCGGTGCCGGCCATCTTGGCAATCACGTCCTCCGGCAAGCCGACCTTGGCAATGGCGCGCTCGATCGCGGCCGTGCCCTGCTCCACCGTGACCCCGGGCGCCATGTCAAAGGCAATGTCTTCCGAGGCGAACTGCCCTTCGTGACTGACGCGGTCGTCCGCCAGGCTGTTTTCGTAATGCGCGATGGTCGACAGTGGAATCCGCGCGCCGTCTGCGGTAATCACCTGCACCTGATTGAGCGTGATCGGGTCCTGGGCGTATTTCGGGTTGACCTCCATCACCACCTGATACTGGTTGAGGCTGTCGTAGATGGTGGAAATCTGCCGCTGGCTGTAGGCGTTGTTCAGCACCGAGGTGACCATGTCCATGTCGACCCCGAGGCGTTTGGCCTGATCGCGGTCGACCACCAGCGTCACTTGTTGCGCACCACGGCCTTCACGGGCATCGATGGCGGTCAGCTCCGGCAGTTCACGCAGGGCGGCGACCACTTTCGGGTACCACAGGCGCAAAGCTGTCAGGTCACCGCTTTGCAGAATGTAGGAATACTGCGAAGACGTCTGGTCGCGACCGCCGCCAAATTGCAGGTCCTGGTCGGCCATCAGCATCAAGCGGCCTCCGGGTACCGGCGGCACGTTCTTGCGCAGGCGCTCGATCACCGCCTGGGCAGACAGCTTGCGTTCCTTGATCGGCTTGAGGCGTACCAGCATCACCGCGTTGTTGGTGCCGCTGTTGCCACCGATAAAGCCGGCCACACTTTCAACGGCAGGGTCTTGCAGCACGGCCTTGCGGAAGATTTCCATCTTCGGCTGCATGACCGTGAATGACAGCCCGTCATCCCCGCGCACAAAACCGATCAGTTGCCCGGTGTCCTGCTGCGGCATGAAGGTTTTTGGCACCACCACATACAGTGCGATATTCACGCCGATGGTCAGCAACAGGCTGAGCAAGGTCAGCCGCTTGTGCTTGAGCACCCAGTCGAGACTGCGCGCATAGCCGGCCACCATGCGGTCATTGATCTTCTGGCTCCAGCGCTGCAAACCGCTTTCCTGACCTCTGACATGGGGCTTGAGCCAGCGAGCACAGAGCATTGGCGTCAGGGTCAGCGAGACTAACAACGACACAATGATCGCCGCCGCCAGGGTGATGGAGAACTCACGGAACAGACTGGTGACAATCCCGCCCATAAACAGGATCGACAGGAACACCGCCACCAGCGACACGTTCATCGACAACAAGGTGAACCCGACTTCCTTGGCCCCCAGGTAAGCCGCTTTCATTGGCGGGATCCCGTCGTCGATATGCCGGGAAATGTTTTCCAGCACCACGATGGCATCGTCCACCACCAGCCCCGTCGCGAGGATCAGCGCCATCAGCGACAGGTTGTTCAGGGAAAAGCCGTACAGGTACATGATGGCAAAGGTGCCCACCAGCGACACCGGCACCGCCAATGTAGGAATCAACGAGGCGCGAAAGTTGCCGAGGAACAGGTACACCACCAGGATCACCAAGGCCACGGCGATCAACAGGGTCATTTCGGCTTCATGCAAGGTGGCGGTGATGACCGGCGAACGGTCCATGGCCAGATTGAGCTTGACGCTGGACGGCAACACCGCCTGCAGCGCCGGCAATTGGGCCTTGATCTGTTTGACGGTCTCGATGATGTTGGCGCCCGACTGGCGGTTGATCACCAGCAATACCGCCGAATCGTTGTTGAAAAAACCACTGTTGTAGCGATCTTCAACGCCGTCGGTGATCTTTGCCACGTCACTGAGGCGCAAGGCGGCGCCCTCCTGGTAACGGATCAGCAGCGGCTCATAGTCCTTGGCCTTTTCCAGCTGGTCATTGGCCTGGATCTGCCAATGGCGCTGACCATCCTCTACCGAACCCTTGGGTCGGCGCACGTTGGCATTCGCAATGGTGTCGCGCACGTCATCCAGGGCCACGCCATAGTGTTCCAGGGCCTTGGGTTCAAGCTGGATGCGCACCGCCGGCAAGGAACTGCCGCCGATCTGCACTTCGCCCACGCCCGGTACCTGGGACAGGCTCTGGGACAAGATGGTCGAAGCCAGGTCGTAGAGCTGGCCCTTGGGCAACACATCCGAGGTCAGCGACAGCACCATGATCGGCGCCTGGGACGGGTTGATCTTCTTGTAGGTGGGCATGCTGCGCATGCCGCTGGGCAACAGGTTGCGCGAGGCGTTGATGGCCGCCTGCACTTCGCGCGCCGCGCCGTTGATATCGCGATCGGAGTCGAAGGCCAGGATCACCCGCGTCGAGCCCTGGCTGGAGGAACTGCTGAGGGTGGTGACACCAGCGATCGAGCCAAACGAGCGCTCCAGCGGCGTGGCCACGCTGGACGCCATGACCTCGGGACTGGCGCCGGGCAGGTTGGCGGACACCACGATCACGGGAAAGTCGATCTGTGGCAGCGGCGACACCGGCAGCAGATTGAAGCTGACGCCGCCCAGCAGCATGATCGCCAGGCTCAGCAGCATGGTCGCTACCGGCCTGCGTATGAACGGTCCGGACAGGTTCATCGCTCAACCGGCTCCAGCACTTGCGGACTCTTGCGCCAGCGGCGGCCAAGGCGATCGAAGTACAGGTAGATCACCGGGGTGGTAAACAGCGTCAGCACCTGGCTCAACAGCAAGCCGCCGACCATCACCAGGCCCAGCGGTTGACGCAACTCGGCACCGGAACCACTGGCGAGCATCAAGGGGATCGCGCCAAACAGCGCCGCCAGGGTAGTCATCAGGATTGGCCGGAAGCGCAGCAAGGCCGCTTGATAGATCGCGGTCTGCGGATCGAGTCCCTGGTTGCGTTCGGCATCCAGGGCAAAGTCGATCATCATGATCGCGTTTTTCTTGACGATACCAATCAGCAGGATGATGCCGATGATGGCGATCATCCCCAGGTCATTGCCGCTAAGCAGCAACGCGAGCAACGCCCCCACCGCTGCCGAGGGCAAGGTCGAGAGAATGGTAATCGGGTGGATGTAGCTCTCGTAGAGCACGCCAAGCACGATGTACATGGTCACCACTGCCGCCAGGATCAGCAGCAAGGTGCTCGACAACGAAGCCTCGAATGCCTGGGCAGCGCCCTGGAACTGAGTCTGCACGCCCACCGGCATGCCGATGTCTTTCTGCGTCTGGTTGATCAGTTCCACACCCTTGCCCAGCGCCACGCCAGGGGCCAGGTTGAACGACATCATCACCGCCGGGAACTGGCCGATATGGGCAATCGCCAACTGCGCCTGGCGTTGTTCGACGTGCGCCAGGCTCGACAAGCGAACCTGCCCACCGTCGCTGGTCTTGACGTGAATCTGGTTCAGCGCGTCGGGGCCGAGGGTTTCCCCGGATTGGGCCTGCAACACCACCCGGTATTGGCTGGCCTGGGTGTAAATGGTGGAAATCTGCCGTTGGCCAAAGGCGTCGTACAGCGCGTCGGTAATGTTCGCCACCGACACGCCCAGGCGCGAGGCGGCGTCGCGGTCGATCACCATATACACCTGCAAGCCTTTATCCTGCAGGTCGCTGGCGACATCGGTGAGTTCTGGCAACTGGCTCAATGCCTGTACCAGCTTGCCGCTCCACAACGCCAGCAGCTCGGCATCCGGCGAAGACATGCTGAACTGGTACTGAGTACGGCTGACCCGGTCTTCAATGGTCAGGTCCTGCACCGGCTGCATGAACAGGCGAATGCCCACCAGCTTATCCACCGCCGGTTGCAAGCGACTGATCACCTCGGTGGCGCTCAAGTCCCGCTCCCCGTGTGGCTTGAGGTTGATCAGCAGGCGACCGCTATTGAGGGTGGCGTTGTCACCGTCCACGCCGATGTAGGACGACAGGCTTTCGACCGCCGGGTCTTCGAGAATGATCTTCGCCAGCGCTTGCTGACGCTGGCTCATCGCCGTAAAGGAGATCGACTGTGGCGCTTCGGAAATGCCCTGAATCACGCCCGTGTCCTGCACCGGGAAAAAGCCCTTGGGCACCACCATGTACAACACCACGGTCAGGCCCAGGGTGGCGATGGCCACCAACAGGGTCAACGGCTGGTGCTTGAGCACCCATTGCAACTGGCGACCGTACGCGGCAATCAGCCAGTCGATCCAGGCACCGCTGGCTTTGTAGAAGCGTCCCTGTTCGGCTTCCTTCGGCTCACGCTTGAGCAAGCGCGCGCACATCATCGGCGTCAGGGTCAACGAGACCACCAGGGAAATCAGGATCGCCACCGCCAGGGTGATGGCGAATTCGCGGAACAGCCGCCCCACCACATCGGCCATGAACAGCAGCGGAATCAGTACCGCGATCAACGACAGCGTCAGGGACACCAGGGTAAAGCCGATCTGCTTGGCGCCCTTGAGCGCCGCGGCCATCGGTGTCTCGCCTTCCTCGATATAGCGGGAAATGTTTTCCAGCATGACGATGGCGTCATCCACCACAAAACCGGTGGCGATGGTCAAGGCCATGAGCGTCAGGTTGTTAATGGAGAAACCGGCCAGGTACATCACGCCAAAGGTGCCCACCAGCGACAGCGGCACGGCAATCGAAGGGATGATCGTGGCGCTGAAACGGCGCAGGAACAGGAACGTCACCATCACCACCAGGGCAATGGCGATCAGCAGCTCGTGTTGCACGTCGGTGACCGAGGCGCGGATGGTCTGGGTACGGTCGGTGAGCACCGTCACATCCAGGCCAGCCGGCAGGTTGTCGGTAATACTGGGCAGCAACGCCTTGATGCGATCGACCACTTCAATCACGTTGGCCCCCGGCTGGCGCTGGATGTTCAGCAGCACCGCCTGATTTTCATTGGCCCAGGCCGCAAGGCGTTCATTCTCGGCACCGTCGACGATCTGCGCGACATCCTTGAGGCGCAGCGGCGCGCCATTGTTGTAGGCGAGGATCAGTTCGGCGTACTGCTCCGGCGACACCAACTGGTCGTTGGCATCCAGCATCGAGACCCGGGTCGGTCCGTCGAAATTGCCCTTGGGCTGGTTGACGTTGGACGCGGCAATCAGTGCCCGCACATCCGACAGGTTCAAACCATTGGCCGCCAGCGCCTCGGGGTTGACCTTGATGCGTACCGCCTGACGCTGACCGCCGGCGATGCTGACCATGCCGACGCCGCTGATCTGCGCGATTTTCTGCGCCATGCGCGTATCGACCAAGTCGTTGAGCTTGGGCAACAGCATGGTCCTGGACGTGATCGCCAGGGTCAGAACCGGCGTGTCGGCCGGATTGACCTTGTTGTACACCGGCGGCGCCGGCAGGTCATTGGGCAAGAGATTGCTGGCGGCGTTGATGGCCGCCTGGACCTGCTGTTCGGCGACGTCCATGTTGACGTCCAGATTAAACCGCAGGGTCAACACCGACGCGCCGCCGGAACTGGTGGACGCCATCTGCGTCAAGCCGGGCATTTGTCCGAACTGACGTTCCAGAGGCGCGGTCACCGCACTGGTCATCACATCCGGGCTGGCGCCGGGGTACAGGGTCATGACCCGAATGGTCGGATAGTCCACCTGTGGCAAGGCCGAAACCGGCAGCAAGCGATAGGCGATCAGGCCGGCCAGGACAATAGCCAGCATGCTCAGGGTGGTGGCGACGGGCCTGAGGATGAACAGCCTTGAGAGATTCATGCGCTGGCCTTTTGCGCCTTGCTGGCCGACGGGCTGCTGTCATCGCTGGTCGCGGGCTTGCCCTGCAGGTGCTCGGTCGGTGTGGTGGGAACTTCAGTGCTGTCGTTGACCACTTCCACCGCGGTCCCATCCTTCAGGCGGTCGGTGCCTTCCAGCACGACGCGGTCGCCAGCGGCGAGGCCTTCCTTGATCACCGTGTTCTCGCCGTCGGTGTCCCCAATCACCAGTTGACGAATCTTGACCTTGTTGTCGCCGTCCAAGGCGTAGACAAACGTACCGTTGTTACCGAACTGGATGGCCGCCGAGGGTGCCAGCACCACGTTTTTCAAGGTGTCGGCCAACAGGCGCACGTTGACGAACTGGTTGGGGAACAGCACTTGATCCTGGTTATCGAAGCGGGCCTTGAATTTCAAGGTGCCGGTGGTGACGTCGATCTGGTTGTCCAGACTTTGCAGCACGCCGCGTGCTTGCAGTTTCACATCACCACGATCCCAGGCTTCCACCGGCAGCTTATTGCCGCCGCGATAACGCGCGAGCACGGTCTGCAGTGCGGTTTCCGGCAGAGTAAACGCGACGCTGATGGGCTGCGTCTGGGTGATCACGGCCAGGGCGGTGGTGTCATTCGCCGCGACCAGGTTGCCGACGTCGATCTGACGCAGGCCTACGCGCCCGCTGATCGGTGCGCGGATGCGGGTGAATTCGAGGTTGAGCTTGGCGTCGTCGACCGCGCCCTGATTGGTCTTGACCGTGCCCTGGTACTGCATGACCAGCGCGGCGGCGGTATCCAGGGTTTGTTTGGCGATACTGTCTTGTGCATACAGGCCGCGATAGCGCTCAAGGTCGACCTGGGCGTTTTTCAGTTGGGCCTGGTTCTGCAACAGTGTGCCCTGCGCCTGGAGCAAGGCATTCTGATAACTGCGCGGATCAATTTCCGCCAGCAGATCGCCCGCCTTGACCATTTGCCCTTCCTCAAAGGCAATCTTGACCAGCTCGCCCCCCACCCGGCTGCGCACATTGATGGTGTTCAATGCCGTCACCGTCCCCAATGCCTTGTAATACACCGGGAAATCTCCCTGCACCGCAGGCGCTACACGCACCGGTACCGGGCCGGCAGCCCCTCCGAAACCCGGACGCATCATCCCGGTTTTGCTAGTGCGGTTCGCCGGGGCTTCTTTATTCTCGGCACCTGTAGGCCAGAATATCCAGCACAGGCCGGCAATAACCAACAGAACGAGCAGGCCAAAAAGCCAGCGGCGGGAGTTGCGGGGAGCGGATTGCATGGATTGATCAACCATTGGGGACAAGAGCTTCTTCTTCGGGAGGCTGAAAGATAAGCACTGGAGCGTTTTAAGAAAAGCGCCTTTACTGGCTATTTACTTTCGGACTTACACTTCTTCACCGACGGACCAACAGCTTCGGATCCTTGGGCTAAGCCGCTGAAGCGTAAATAAAAACGGCCTGGACTAGGCCAGGCCGCAATCATGCATCACGCGTGTTACTGCAAAACGACAGCCACGGGCCTGGATGATTACTTCAGGACCGCCAGGGCCGCTTCATAGTTCGGCTCTTCACCGATCTCCTTGACCAGCTCGCTGTGCAGCACGTTGTCATTTTCGTCCAGCACGACCACGGCGCGTGCGGTCAGGCCCTTGAGTGGACCATCGGCAACGGATACACCGTAGTCGACGGCGAACCCGGCGCTGCGGAAATCCGACAGGCTCTTGACGTTTTCCAGGCCTTCGGCACCGCAAAAGCGCGCCTGGGCAAATGGCAGGTCGGTGGAGATACACAGCACAACGGTGTTGGCCAGCTCATTGGCCTTGGCGTTGAACGTGCGAACCGAGGTGGCGCAAGTCGGAGTGTCGACGCTTGGGAAGATGTTCAGCACTTTGCGCTTGCCGGCGAAAGTGGCCAGGGTTACGTCCGACAGATCGCCGGCGGTCAGGGAAAAGTCGGGAGCCTGCGTACCGGTTTGCGGCAACTGGCCTTCAACCTGGACGGGGTTACCACGGAGGGTGACGTGAGCCATGAAAGGAATCCTTATGCTGGGTTTAGTGAAACGAATTCGAGAGGCGGAAGTTAACCACAAAGTGGAGTGAGCACCTACGCCTGGACATAAATTGTCATGACGGCCGCTGCTTCACAGCTGTGGTTTAATTGCGCGGTTTTCATCCTGCCCTTGAAGGAATCCGTCGTTGAAGAATCCACCTGTTACTCGCGTCCTGGTCATCGGATATGTATGGCCGGAGCCACGATCCTCAGCCGCGGGTGGGCATATGATGCAGATTCTCGAAACTTTTCTTACACAAGATTGGGACATTACCTTCAGCAGCCCTGCCGCTATCGGCGAACACAAGGCCGACTTGGCCGCGCTCGGCATCCGCGAGTGCGGGATCGAACTCAATAACAGCAGTTTCGATGATTTTATCCGCGAACTGGCCCCGGATATCGTGCTGTTCGACCGGTTCATGATGGAAGAACAATTTGGCTGGCGCGTGGAGCTGCACTGCCCGCAGGCGTTGCGCGTGCTGGAAACGTCCGACCTGCAGAGTCTGCGGGACGCGCGTCAGCAGCGCCTCAAGCATTACCTGAAACAGCAACCGGATGCCGATGACTTCACGCCCCTGTTTGCGCCGGACCTGGATGAAGAGTTCCAGTTGATGGCCGACACCGACCTGGCCAAGCGGGAGATTGCGGCAATCTATCGTTGCGATATCAGCCTGATGATTTCCGACGTCGAAATCAGACTGCTCACCGAACAGTTCCATGTGCCGCCCGCCCTGCTCCACTGGTGCCCGTTACTGATCGAGCCGCCCACACAAGCCTTCGTGCCGTATGAAGAGCGGGCGCACTTCCTGAGTATCGGGAATTTCCGCCACGCGCCGAACTGGGATGCCGTGCTGTGGATGAAGAACAGTCTCTGGCCATTAATTCGCCAGCGCTTGCCCGGCGCCCAATTGCATGTCTATGGCGCCTACACGCCGCCCAAGGCCACGGCGCTGCACAATCCTGCCCAAGGATTCCATGTGATGAACTGGGCCGAAGATGCCCTGCAGGTAATGACGGCGGCGAGGATCTGCCTGGCGCCATTGCGCTTTGGCGCCGGGATCAAGGGCAAACTGGCGGATGCCATGCTGTGTGGCACCCCGAATATCACCACGCCCATCGGTGCCGAAGGCATGGCGGACGAGCAACCTTGGCCGGGGCTGATCGGCCACAGCGCCAGCGCCCTGGCCGATGCCGCTGTGACCTTGTATCAAGACCCGCAAGCCTGGACCCAGGCCCAGGAAAACGGACGCCAACTGCTTGCCGAGCGCTATGCGCCCGCGTTCCATGGGCCTGAGTTGGTGCAACGCCTGACACAGTGTCGTAGCGAACTGAGTCAACAGCGTCGCGCCAATTTCACCGGCAGCATGCTGCGCCACCATCTGCATAAAAGCACTCAGTACATGGCGCAGTGGATCGAGGCGAAAAACCGCACGCTTTAATCCCAAGCGCTGGCGAGGCGACGCGCAAGGGGGCATTATCGCTTGCGCGCCCCTGATAAAAGCGACGGCAAGATGACCCGAGCAGCGAGAATCACCGACCCTTCCTACGAGCTGATGGACGATCACAACGGTCTGTCCATCATCTATCGCCAGCACGGCTTTCCCTGCCCGCTGGTGCGCTGGCATTTCCATAAGGAATACGAGCTGCACTTGATCGTCGCCAGCTCCGGCAAAGTGTTCATTGGTGACTACATCGGTAACTTCTACCCCGAGAGCCTGTTTCTCACCGGCCCCAACCTGCCCCATAACTGGATCAGTCAGGTGGCCGAGGATGAAGTGGTGCCCAAGCGCGACATGCTGGTGAACTTCACCGACGAGTTGTTCGACAGCGCAATCCCCGTGTTCAACGAACTCAAAGCCCTTGCGCCGTTGCTGGAGCGGGCCAAGTACGGCATCGAGTTTCGTTGCAAGCACACCATCGCCCAGGCGATGACGTTGATGCAGCGTATCGAAGACGCCAGGGGCGTGGCGCGGCTGGGGTATTTCCTGATCCTGCTCGAGGTGCTCAGCGCCTGCGAGGATTATCAGTTGCTGTCCGGCGTCACTACGCCGCAGCTGGCGGATGAGCACAGTATCGACCGCACCAACCGCGCGGTGGATTACATCTTCGCCCACTACGCCCGCGAACTGCCCCTGGAAGAGGTGGCGGATTACCTGGGCATGAAGCCCACCTATTTTTCCCGGGTATTCAAACAGGCGACCGGCAGAACGTTTATCGAATTCGTCAATCGGCTGCGGATCAGCAAGTCCTGTGAGCTGCTGGCCGATGGCGACAAAGCGGTCACCGACGTGTGTTTTGAGTCAGGCTTCAACAATATCTCCAACTTCAATCGACGCTTTCAGCAGCTTAAAGGCATGACGCCTTCCCATTACCGGCGGCTGGCGGTGCAACGTCTGACCGAGCAGAACCTGGCCTGAACCTTACCGAGCAAGCGCGAAATCGCGCCCCCGTCGATACCCCGTCTTGAATCTTGCCCGGCCCCGTTCAAGACGGTATCTACGGGACGGTTCGCACCTTACGCGTGCTGGGTGCAATTCAAGATCGCGCACGAAGGAAACGATTCAGCCCCGGCCTATGCAGTGCAAAAAAGTATCAGTCCAAGTGCTCCCAAGGATTTGTCACCGCGTGTTTAGAAGGCTGTAATCAACGCACACTCTTCCAGTCGTCGGGGAAGACACAACAACAATAACTGTCCTTCTGTCGCCGCCGGGCGCAGAAACGGAGTGCGCGATGAATTTCCCAGTAAAAGCACTGTTTGCCTGTACCTGCATGACCCTCAGCGCTGTCAGCCTCGGCGCGCAAACCTTGACCATTGCCACGGTCAACAACAGCGATATGATTCGCATGCAAAAGCTCTCGAAAACCTTCGAGGCCGAGCATCCGGACATCAAGTTGAACTGGGTGGTACTCGAAGAAAATGTCCTGCGCCAACGCCTGACCACCGACATCGCCACCCAAGGCGGACAGTTCGACGTGCTGACCATCGGCATGTACGAAGCCGCACTCTGGGGCGCCAAGGGTTGGCTGGAGCCGATGAAAGATCTGCCGGCTTCCTACGACCTTGAAGACGTCTTCCCCTCGGTACGTGACGGCCTTTCCGTCAAGGGCACGCTGTATGCCCTACCGTTCTACGCCGAAAGCTCCATCACCTATTACCGCACAGACCTGTTCAAGGACGCGGGGCTGACAATGCCCGAGCATCCGACCTGGACGCAGATCGGCGAATTCGCCGAGAAGCTGACTGACAAGAACAAGGAACAATACGGCCTATGCCTGCGGGGCAAGGCTGGCTGGGGCGAGAACATGGCGCTGATCACCACCTTGGCCAACGGCTTCGGTGCGCGCTGGTTCGATGAAAAGTGGCAACCGGAATTCAACGGGCCTGAATGGAAGGACGCGCTGAATTTCTACGTCACCAACATGAAAAAATCCGGCCCGCCGGGCGCCTCCAGCAATGGTTTCAACGAAAACCTGGCGTTGTTCAACAGTGGCAAATGTGCGATTTGGGTCGATGCCAGCGTCGCCGGCTCGTTTGTCACCGACAAGACCCAGAGCAAGGTCGCCGAGCATGTCGGCTTCACCTTCGCCCCACACGAAAAAACTGACAAAGGCACGTCCTGGATGTACTCCTGGTCACTGGCAATTCCTGCCAGCTCCAAAGCCAAGGATGCCGCCAAGGCCTTCAGCGCCTGGGCTACGTCCAAGGAATACAGCGCGCTGGTGGCCAAGACCGATGGCATTGCCAACGTGCCGCCGGGTACTCGCACCTCGACTTACAGCGAGGAGTACATGAAGGCTGCGCCGTTCGCCAAGGTGACATTGGAATCGCTGAAAGTCGCCGACCCGACTAAACCGACCCTCAAGCCGGTGCCGTATATCGGCATTCAGTTGGTGACCATTCCCGAGTTCCAGGCGATTGGCACGCAAGTCGGCAAGTTCTTCGCAGGCGCGCTGACCGGCCAGCAGACGGTTGACCAGGCGTTGGCCGCGGCCCAGAACACCACCGAACGTGAAATGAAGCGGGCGGGCTATCCCAAGTAACCCGGCCTTACCACAGTCAAATGTGGGAGGGGGCTTGCTCCCGATAGCGATCTACCCGTTGATATTTCAGTGACTGACACACCGCTATCGGGAGCAAGCCCCCTCCCACACTGACCGCGCTTCTACTCTGGTTTTGCATGTACCTGACTGGTTCTGATCCTATGAATACCAACACTGCCCAAGTGCTAACTGCTCCGGAAAAGGTGCGCAAAAGCCGCCTGGCCAACCCCGGTTGGTTCCTTGTCAGCCCCTCGGTGGCCTTGTTGCTGCTGTGGATGATCGTGCCGCTGGGCATGACCCTGTACTTCTCGCTGATCCGCTACAACCTACTGTATCCAGGCGAAAATCAGTTCGTCGGCCTGGAAAACTTCAGCTACTTCGTGACTGACTCCGGGTTTCTGCCGGGCGCGACCAATACCTTGTTGCTGGTGGGCAGCGTGCTGCTGATCAGCGTGGTGCTGGGGGTGTTGATCAGCGCCCTGCTTGAGGCCAGCGAGTTTTTCGGTCGCGGACTGGTGCGAGTGTTGTTGATTTCACCGTTTTTCGTCATGCCCACCGTCGGCGCGCTGATCTGGAAGAACCTGATTTTCCACCCGGTCTCCGGCGTGCTCGCGGCGGTTTGGAAGGTGTTTGGCGCGCAGCCGGTGGATTGGCTGGCGCACTACCCGTTGCTGTCAATCATCATCATTGTGTCCTGGCAGTGGCTGCCCTTCGCGATCCTGATCCTGATGACGGCCATGCAGTCTCTGGATCAGGAACAGAAAGAAGCCGCGCGCCTGGACGGTGCCGGTCCCATCGCGATCTTCTGGCACCTGACCCTGCCCCACCTGGCCCGGCCTATCGCGGTGGTGGTGATGATCGAGACCATTTTCCTGCTTTCGGTGTTCGCGGAAATCTTCACCACCACCAACGGCGGCCCCGGCTACGCCTCGACCAACCTCGCCTACCTGATCTACAACCAGGCGCTGGTGCAATTCGATGTCGGCATGGCATCGGCCGGCGGTTTGATTGCCGTGGTCATTGCCAATATCGCGGCGATCATTCTCATCCGAATGCTCGGCAAAAACCTGACTGACAAGCCTTGAGGCCCGCGCCATGACCCTTCAACAATCTCGTCGCCTGCAAAGCCTGCTGCTCGGCACCCTGGCCTGGGCCATCGCCATCGTGATTTTCTTCCCGATCTTCTGGATGGTGCTCACCAGCTTCAAGACCGAAATCGATGCATTTGCCACGCCACCGCAGTTCATCTTCACGCCGACGCTGGAGAACTACCTGCACATTAACGAGCGCAGCAACTACTTCAGCTTCGCCTGGAACTCGGTGGTGATTTCCTTCAGCGCCACAGCCTTGTGCCTGCTGATTGCGGTGCCGGCGGCCTATTCCATGGCGTTCTACGAGACCCAGCGTACCAAGGGCACGCTGTTGTGGATGCTGTCGACCAAGATGTTACCGCCGGTGGGCGTGCTGATGCCGATCTATCTGCTGGCCAAGAGCATGGGCCTGCTGGATACGCGGATCGCGCTGATCATCATCTACACCCTGATCAACCTGCCGATTGTGGTCTGGATGATTTACACCTATTTCAAAGACATTCCCAAGGACATCCTCGAAGCCGCGCGCCTGGACGGTGCAACCCTATGGCAGGAAATGGTTCGGGTGCTGCTGCCTATCGCCAAGGGTGGCCTGGCCTCCACGGTATTGCTGTCGCTGATCCTGTGTTGGAACGAGGCTTTCTGGTCGCTGAACCTGACCTCCTCCACGGCGGCGCCGCTGACCGCGCTGATCGCGTCCTACTCGAGTCCCGAAGGCTTGTTCTGGGCCAAATTATCCGCCGTATCGACCCTGGCCTGTGCGCCGATCCTGATCTTTGGCTGGATCAGCCAGAAACAGCTGGTGCGTGGTTTGTCCTTCGGCGCCGTGAAATAACGCCACCTTATAAAAATTTCAATGTGGAGGCCCAGCATGGCCAACCTGAAAATCAACAATCTGCAAAAAGGCTTCGAAGGTTTCTCCATCATCAAGGGCATTGACCTGGAAGTGAACGACAAGGAGTTCGTGGTGTTCGTCGGTCCGTCTGGCTGTGGTAAGTCCACGCTGTTGCGCCTGATCGCCGGCCTCGAAGAAGTCACTGAAGGCACCATCGAACTGGATGGCCGCGACATCACCGAAGTGCCGCCGGCCAAGCGCGACCTGGCGATGGTGTTCCAGACTTACGCCTTGTACCCGCACATGAGCGTGCGCAAGAACATGTCGTTTGCCCTCGACCTGGCGGGCGTCGACAAAAAACTGGTCGACAGCAAAGTCAGCGAAGCGGCGCGGATTCTCGAGCTGGGCCCATTGCTGGAGCGCAAGCCCAAGCAACTGTCCGGCGGCCAGCGCCAGCGCGTCGCCATCGGCCGCGCCATTGTGCGCAACCCGAAGATCTTCCTGTTCGACGAGCCGCTGTCCAACCTCGACGCGGCATTGCGGGTGCAGATGCGCCTGGAGCTGGCGCGCCTGCACAAAGAACTGCAAGCGACCATGATCTACGTGACCCACGACCAAGTGGAGGCCATGACCCTGGCCGACAAAGTGGTGGTGCTCAACAGCGGTCGCATCGAACAAGTCGGCTCGCCCCTGGAGTTGTACCACCAGCCGGCCAACCTGTTTGTCGCAGGCTTTCTGGGGACGCCGAAGATGGGCTTTCTCAAGGGCAAGGTCACGCGGCTTGAATCCCAGGGCTGCGAAGTGCAGTTGGATGCTGGCACGCTGATCAATTTGCCGCTGAGCGGTTCCACCCTGAGCGTGGGCAGCGCGGTGACCCTGGGCATTCGTCCGGAGCACCTCGAAATCGCCGCTCCGGGTGATACCACCTTGACGGTTACCGCCGATGTCGGCGAACGGCTGGGCAGCGACACCTTTTGCCACGTCATCACTGCCAGCGCTGAGCCATTGACCATGCGTATTCGTGGCGACATGGCCAGCCAGTACGGCGAAACCCTGAACCTGCACCTCGACCCGGCGCACTGCCATCTGTTTGATACCGATGGTGTTGCGGTCGCCCGTCCATTGCGCGCTGCCGCCTGATCTTGCGAGAACTGCCCGATGAAACTGAACACACAACATCTCACGCAACTGGCGCCCGAGGTCCAACTGCCACGCTATGCCATTGCTGATACCCGCCAAGGGATCGCGCATATCGGCGTCGGCGGTTTCCATCGTGCGCACCAGGCGTATTACACCGATGCGTTGATGAACACCGGGACTGATCTGGACTGGAGTATTTGTGGCGTGGGCCTGCGTGCCGAGGACCGCAAGGCCCGGGACGACCTGGCGGGTCAGGATTATCTGTTTACCCTGTACGAATTGGGTGACTCAGATGACACCGAAGTGCGGGTGATTGGCTCCATCAGCGACATGCTCTTGGCCGAAGACAGCGCCCAGGCACTGATCGACAAGCTGGCCAGTCCCGAGATTCGCATCGTTTCGTTGACCATCACTGAAGGTGGCTACTGCATCGACGACAGCAACGGCGAATTCATGGCTCACCTGCCGCAGATCCAGTACGACCTCGCTCATCCCGACGCGCCGACAACCGTATTCGGCTTTATCTGTGCTGCCCTGACCCAGCGCCGCGCGGCCGGCACGCCAGCGTTTACCGTCATGTCCTGCGATAACCTGCCGCACAACGGCGCCGTCACCCGCAAGGCCTTGTTGGCGTTCGCCGCGCTGCATGACGCCGACCTGCATGACTGGATCAAGGCCAACGTCAGCTTCCCCAACGCCATGGTCGATCGCATCACGCCCATGACCAGTACCGCGCATCGCCTGCAGTTGCATGACGAACACGGTATCGACGATGCCTGGCCGGTGGTCTGCGAGCCCTTTGTGCAATGGGTGCTGGAAGACAATTTTGTGAATGGCCGTCCCGCCTGGGAAAAGGTCGGTGTGCAATTCACCGATGACGTTTCACCCTACGAGGAGATGAAAATCGGCCTGCTCAACGGCAGCCACCTCGCCCTGACCTACTTGGGTTTTCTCAAGGGCTATCGTTTTGTCCACGAAACCATGAACGATCCGTTGTTCGTGGCGTATATGCGCGCCTACATGGACCTCGACGTAACGCCGAACCTCGCGCCGGTGCCCGGTATTGACCTGACAGACTATAAACAAAGCCTGGTGGAGCGCTTCTCCAACCAGGCGATTGCCGACCAATTGGAGCGTGTCTGTTCGGATGGTTCGTCGAAGTTTCCAAAGTTCACCGTACCGACGATCAACCGCTTGATCGCCGATGGCCGCGAAACCGAACGGGCGGCGCTGGTCGTGGCGGCCTGGGCGTTGTACCTGAAAGGCGTGGATGAAAACGGTGTGAACTACAAGATTCCTGACCCGCGTGCCGAGTTCTGTCAGGAACTGGTGGCCGATGAAGCGTTGATCAGCCAGCGGTTGTTGGGCGTGGAAGAGATTTTCGGGACAGCTATTCCCAACTCGCCCGGGTTTGTGGCCGCGTTTGAGCGGTGCTACGAAAGCCTGCGGGATCAAGGCGTGACCAAGACCCTGGAGCGAGTGTTGGCCGAGATTGACTGAGCCAAGTGTGCTGATAAATAGTGTGACCTGAAAGACCCTGTCGATTGTGGGTTCCAAGGTAATCTTTCAGGTCGATGCAAACCACCAACATCCCCCAATCAGTCCCCTCGCCCCTTTGGGGAGAGGGCTAGGGTGAGAATCCTCATGACCCAGCAAAACCTCTACCTCGGCATCGACTGCGGCACCCAAGGCACCAAGGCGATCGTCCTCGACGCCGCGACCGGCAGGGTCCTGGGCCTTGGTGCCGCCAGCCACACGTTGATCAGCGGCGCCAATGGCCGGCGCGAGCAAGCCCCTCATGAGTGGCTCGACGCCTTCACCGAAGCCACCCATCGTGCCTTGCAACAAGCCGGCGTCGATGGCCAGGATATCCTCGCCATCGGCGTTTCCGGCCAGCAGCACGGCCTGGTGCTACTGGATGACCAGGGCCAGGTACTGCGCCCGGCCAAGCTGTGGTGCGACACCGAAACCAGCGCCGAAAACCATCGACTGCTGGACTACCTTGGCGGTGAAAGCGGTTCCCTGGAACGCCTCGGCGTTGCCATTGCGCCTGGCTACACCGTGTCCAAACTGTTATGGACCCTTGAGCAGCATCCCGATGTCTTTGCGCGTATCGCGCATATTCTCTTGCCCCACGATTATCTCAACTACTGGCTGACGGGCCGCGCCTGCGCCGAGTATGGCGATGCGTCGGGCACCGGTTATTTCAATGTGCGGACCCGCGAATGGGACTTGCCGCTGTTGCGTCATATCGATGCCAGCGGACGCCTGGAAGCAGCGTTGCCACAACTGATCGAGGCCGATCAGGCGGTGGGCGGCATACTGCCCGCTATCGCCGAACGCCTGGGCATCAACCCTAATGCAATCGTGTCCAGCGGTGGCGGCGACAACATGATGGGTGCAATCGGTACCGGCAATATCACCCCGGGCGTGATCACCATGAGCCTGGGGTCTTCGGGCACCATCTATGCCTGCGCCGATCAGCCCAACGTCAGCGCGCAAGCCTCGGTGGCGACCTTTTGTTCCTCCAGCGGTGGCTGGCTCCCGCTGATTTGCACCATGAACCTGACCAACGCCACCGGGGCGGTCCGCGAGTTGTTCGAATTGGATCTGGCCGCTTTCAACACCTTGGTCGCCCAGTCGCCCATCGGCGCCGAAGGCGTCAGCATGTTGCCTTTCCTCAACGGCGAGCGCGTGCCTGCCCTGCCCCACGCCAGCGGCAGCCTGCATGGCTTGAACATGAGCAACCTGAACCGCGCCAATCTGTGTCGCGCGGTGGTCGAAGGCACCACGTTCGGTTTGCGCTATGGCCTTGACCTGTTGCGCCAGACCGGCCTGCAGAGCCACAGTATCCGGCTGACCGGCGGCGGCTCGAAGAGCCCCGTATGGCGGCAGATGGTCGCCGACATCATGAACACCGAAGTGATTTGTACTGAACAGAGCGAGGCGGCGGCCCTCGGCGCGGCGATACAGGCGGCCTGGTGCGAGTCCGGCGAAAGCCTGGAGGCGCTGTGCACGCGCTGCGTCAGTCTCGATGCAGACAGCTCGACCCGACCCTCGGCAACCAGCGTCAGCGCCTATCAACAAGCCTATGAGCGCTATCAACAGCACGTGGCAACCCTTTAAGAGCGAATAACTATGTATCTGGTGTGTGGCGAAGCACTGTTCGATTTTTTCAGCGAAGACAATGCCGACGGGCAGGCTTCGCGCGTCAATTTCAAGGCGATTGCCGGCGGTTCGCCGTTTAACGTGGCGGTCGGTTTACGTCGCCTGGGGATCGAGGCCGGACTGTTCGGCGGACTTTCCAGCGATTATCTGGGGCAGCGGCTGCGCCAGGTGCTGAAGCAGGAAGGTGTGCGGGATGGCTATCTGCAAGAGTTCTCAGCGCCCACCACACTGGCGATGGTCGCGGTGGGCGCCAACGGTTCGCCGCAATACAGTTTTCGTGGCGAAGGCTGTGCCGATCGACAATTGCAGATCGAACACCTGCCCGTTCTCGGTGATGAGGTTCGCGGCCTGCATTTCGGCTCGTTCTCCCTGGTGGTGCAACCGATTGCCGACACACTCCTGACACTGATCCGTCGAGAAAGTGGCAAGCGCCTGATCAGCCTGGACCCCAACGTGCGCCTGAACCCGCAGCCGGATATCGGCTTGTGGCGCCAGCGGGTGACTGAACTGGTACGGCATGCCGACTTGATCAAGGTCAGCGATGAGGACCTGCACCTGCTCTACCCCGGCCAGCCCCCGGAAAGCGTGCTCGAGGGCTGGTTGCAACACCGCTGCCAATTGATTTTCCTGACTCGGGGCGGTGACGGTGCAACCGTCTTCAGTCGCCAGCATGGCAGCTGGTCAGCACCGGCGGTCAAGGTGGTCATGGCCGATACGGTCGGTGCCGGTGACACGTTCCAGGCGGCCTTGATTACCTGGTTGACCGAGCATCAGCTGGATTCGGTCGAGGGTGTACAGCGTCTTGCCAGGGCTCAGATCGACGAGCTGCTTACGTTTGCCATTCGCGCAGCGGCCTTGACGTGCAGCAAGACCGGACCGGATTTGCCCTATCGCGCGCAACTGGATTGAGTCCACCGGAGCCGTCAGGGGGAGCGCTCCCTGACGGCCCTCGCGACCATCGCCCCCGCCACGCCGCCCAGCACCGGAGCCAGCCAGAATAACCAGAGTTGCGCCAGATACGCAGCACCGGAAAATAGCGCCGGTCCGGTACTGCGCGCCGGGTTGACCGAGGCATTGGTGACTGGAATCGTCACTAAATGAATCAGGCTCAGTGTCAAGCCAATCGCCAGCGGAGCAAAACCTGCCGCCGCTCCGGGCGCGGTGACACGCATGAGAATAAACACGAAAAAGAACGTGGCCACCGCCTCTACCACCAGCGCCGCCAGCAGGCTGTACTTTCCCGGGCTCAGTTCACCATAACCATTGGCCGCGAAAGCGCCTATTTCAAAGCCCGGTCGGCCACTGGCGATCAACGCCAGCACCGCGGCGGCGACCGTCGCGCCGGCCAACTGGGCGATGATGTAGGGCAGCACATCAACCCCTGGTAGCCGTCGGCCGACCCACAAGCCGATGGTCACGGCCGGGTTGAAGTGCGCGCCGCTGATACTGCCCACGGCATAGGACATGGTCAGCACCGCGAGGCCAAACGCCAGGGCTACACCGATATAACCGAGCCCCCGGTACGGAATGACCGCCATCAGAATCGCGCTGCCGCAGCCGCCAAAGGTCAGCCAGAAGGTCCCAAGGAACTCTGCTGCAATTTTTTGTTGCAAGGTCGACTCTCCATACGCCGGCCATCAGAGCAGGCCAGGCGGCGACGTTAGCAACGGTGAGTGACCTGCCAGTATCGGACTTTTCTGATTGAGGAGTGGCTGTATCGCCTTGATGGAGAGCCTCGATTACCCACGGTAGTCGGACGCCTCCCATTCGCCCATTCCTGAGCGAGCGCCGGGACAATCACACAGCCACAAGGTATCCTGCTCGGCTTCTGAAACGGCTGAAAGGATTCACCATGCAGTTGCGCTTTTACTCGCTTGCCCATTTCACGGCGTTGCTGTGCCTCGCCCTGGCACTCGTCTGGGGATTTAGACCTGACTTACTGTTGTGGCTCTGGAGTGTCCAGTATTCCGAGGTCACCGGCCTCGTCGCACGGCGCAATGCCATGTTGTTCCTGGCCATCGGCATCATGTTTTATCGTCTTCGCCATGCGTTACCCTCACCGACACGAAATGCCGTGAGCAGCGGCTTTAGCGCCGGATGCCTGGGGCTTGCCGCACTGGGCGTCATCGAGTGGCTCAATAGCCACGCAGGGCCCGGGATTCTGTTGGCGGTGTTCAGCGAAATAACACTGGGCCTGGCATTTATCCAGGCCCAGAAATCCGTGCTCATTCAGTCCCACACTTCACCCTGATTAATGAAACCGTGCTCCGGCTCTGCGTGGGGCTGGAGCGTGGGCGTGCTTGAGGTCTTCGCGTAACTCGGTGATCAAGTTGCAGATCGCCCGGCTGCTGTCGAGTTTATCGGCGCGGATGCCGGTCACAGTCAGGTCGGTGCCGTCGTCGTCATACACCTTGATTGTCAGCGAAGCATCCTGGGCCTTGATGCATTCACAGCGTTTAGGCAGGAAACATCCCTCAATAATACTGCGCAGTTCCAGTTCTGAAAGCATGGCCAACCTCTCCTTTTTTGAGACCACCAATGTTTTTTGTAAATGCTGACGCAGCAGGCAGGTGGTAACCCGTCTGCCTGAAACGCCTCGCCGACCGTGGCAGACGTTCTCGACTCTTCAGCCTACTCTCTGGAGCTGGCGGCGTTGGACTCTTTTCTCATAAGCAAGCGCGATACCTGTATCAACTGGCCTGACACATTTGCAGCCCGCGCCCTCGAGTGGCATCGTATTCAGGTTTTTTCTCCTTCAAGACAAGGACGCCTGCATGACCTCCTCTCTGCTCAATACACTATGCCTGCTTGGCCTGGCCGCTTGCGCTGCCCAGGCGCATGCGGCGAAGCTGGAAGACATTGCCCCCTATCCGAAGGCCGATGCCGGCTACGTGCGCCAAGTCATCCATCTGCCCGCACAGCCGCAGGAACAGGACTTCAAGGTCGAAATCCTGGCCGGCAAGACGCTGCTTGTCGACTGCAACCGCCAACGGCTGGGCGGTGTGCTCGAAGAAAAGAACCTCGACGGCTGGGGCTACCCGTTCTACCGCCTGGAAAAAGTCAGCGGGCCCATGAGTACCCTCATGGGCTGTCCGGATGGCCAGACCCGCGAGGATTTTGTTGCCGTGGTCGGGGATGGTTTTATGCTGCGCTACAACAGCAAGTTGCCCATCGTTGTATATGTTCCAAAAGATGTCGAAGTTCGCTATCGGATCTGGTCGGCGTCAACCACCGTCGGTAAAGCCAGCGCCGAATGACCCACCCTGGACCGCCACCTGAGCGGCCACGCGTTCGGCCACGTGCCGCAAGCTGTCAAAATTGATATTGGCCCCGGAGT
This sequence comes from Pseudomonas sp. GQ91, assembly GCF_059758795.1. NCBI lineage: Bacteria > Pseudomonadati > Pseudomonadota > Gammaproteobacteria > Pseudomonadales > Pseudomonadaceae > Pseudomonas > Pseudomonas sp. GQ91. Next base: position 123,155 of record NZ_JCAXED010000001.1, on the reverse strand, counting down.
TGATCGCGACCAGCGTCTGCCCCCGGGCCTGGGTACGTGCCACATAGGCGCGAACGCCGGCAACAGCGAGGGCACCGGACGGTTCGGTAATCGAGCGGGTATCGTCGTAGATCAACTTGATGGCGCTGCACAACTCATCGTTGCTGACAGTGATCACCTCATCCACATGCCGCCGACAGATCGCAAAACCGTAGGCCCCGATCTGCGCGACGGCGGTACCGTCGGCGAAAGTGTCGACACTGGGTAACACCACCCGCTCCCCGGCCTGCAAGGCTGCCAGCAGGCAGCTGGAACCCTCGGGCTCCACACCGATGATGCGCACCTCGGGACGCAAGTATTTGACGTAGGCCGCGATACCGGCGATCAAGCCACCGCCACCGACCGGTACAAAGATCGCGTCCAGCGCGCCCTGTTGCTGACGCAACACTTCCATGGCCACCGTGCCCTGTCCGGCAATCACATGCGGGTCGTCGAACGGCGAGACAAAGGTACCGCCCGACTGTTCCGCCAACTGCAACGCGTGGGCCAGGGCAAAGGGAAAACTTGCGCCGTGCAGCACCGTTTCGGCGCCTCGAGAGCGCACACCCAGCACTTTCAGCGCAGGCGTCGTACTCGGCATGACAATCGTGGCCTTGATTCCCAGTTCCTGCGCGGCCAGCGCCACGCCTTGGGCATGATTGCCCGCCGACGCGGTGATCACACCTCGTCGACGTTGCGTGTCGTCCAGTTGCGCCAGTGTGTTGTAGGCACCGCGGATCTTGAAGGAAAAAGTCGGCTGCAAATCTTCGCGCTTGAGCAGGATCTGATTGCCAAGCAACGCCGATAAGGCCGGCGCGGCTTGCAATGGGGTACGCACCGCCAAGTCATACACCGGCGCGGCAAGAATCATTTTGACGTAGCGTTCGAGCAGATGCGGGTCGGCGGTGTGGCGTTGGCAGATACTCATCGGTGTCTCCTCGGATGATGCCGAGCCCGGGAGACGGAAAAACAAAACCCGCCTTCAGGGCGGGTTTGGGTACAGCCAAGCGCTATCCCGCCAAATGAGGAATGGCGGTAATAATGCGTGGCTGGAAAGCAAAGGTTTGAAATGTCATGAGGCAAAATTAACCAGCGTTGCGTGGCAAGTCAATCGCAACCGCGACGGCCGCAGGCAACAACAGGCTTTACGGAGGACATATGAAACGTATACGATTCATATATTAAACCACACAGTGAAACTCATGGGCATCGTCAAGATCAGCGATCAACTGCATGAACAACTCCGGCTGGCCAGCGCCACTATGGATCGTTCCATCAACGCCCAGGCCGAGTTCTGGATCAAGATCGGTCTCTTGGCCGAACTCAACCCACACCTGGCCTACAACGACCTGATCAACAAGTTGCTGTTGGACAAAGCCGACCTGATCCGAGGGCGCAGCCGTTGATCAAGAGTGCCGAAGACCTCGTCCTGATGCGCGAAGCCGGCCGCTTGTTGGCGCAGGTCTTCACGATGCTCGACAGTACAGTCAGTGCCGGCCAGTCAACCCTTGAACTGGATCGCGCCGTCGAAGCCTTTATCCGCAACGACCTGCAATCGCGCCCCGCCAGTCTCGGACAATACGATTATCCGTTCTCGATCAACACCTCCATCAACGAGGTGGTCTGCCATGGCATGCCGGACGCCAAGGCGGTGTTGAAAGACGGTGATATCGTCAACATCGATATCACGCTGGAGAAAGGCGGTTTTATTGCCGACTCCAGCAAGATGTACCTGATTGGCAGCGTCTCGCCCAAAGCCCGGCGCCTGGTAGAAAAGACCTTCGAGGCCATGTGGGCCGGGATCCAGCAGGTCAAGCCCGGTGCCCGCCTGGGGGATATTGGCCATGCCATCCAGAGCCATGCGCAGGCCAATGGCTACAGCGTGGTACGTGAGTACTGCGGCCACGGGATCGGGCGCGAAATGCACGAGGAACCGCAAATCCTGCATGTCGGCCGGCCCGGTACGGGCATGTTATTGCGTGAAGGCATGGTGTTCACGATTGAGCCGATGTTGAATCAGGGCAGCGCCAAGGTCCGCAACCTGAAAGACGGCTGGACCGTGGTGACCCGCGACAACAGCTTGTCTGCACAGTGGGAGCACACGGTGGCGGTGACCGCCGATGGCTACGAAGTGCTGACCCTGCAAGCGTCAGCGGAATAACGCACATCGCAACAGTCGCCGTAACATCTGGTTATAGGTAAGCTATCGGTCCTTCGCGCAGCCTTTTCTGCGCCTCGCCGAAAAATAAGTCGCCTACATGCCTTTTGAACTCAGCGTTGACCTCACCACCTTGGCCATTCTGGCCGTTGTTGCCTTCGTCGCCGGTTTTATCGATGCCATCGCCGGCGGAGGCGGTTTGTTGACCACCCCGGCACTGCTGACCGCCGGCATGCCGCCGCACATGGTGCTGGGCACCAATAAGTTGAGTTCGACCTTCGGTTCGGCCACCGCCAGTTTCACCTTCTACCGGCGCAAGCTGTTCCATCCGCGGCAATGGGTGCACGCCATCGTCGGCACCTTGGTTGGCGCCCTGGCCGGGGCCATCGTGGCCCACTACCTGCCGGCCGAATGGCTGAACAAGATGTTGCCGGTGATTGTCTTCGGCTGCGGGCTGTACCTGTTGTTTGGCGGGACGCCCAAGGCGCCGCTGGATGCCGATGCGCCGATCAAGAAGAAATGGCAGTCGACCCAAGGTTTCGGGCTGGGCTTCTACGACGGTGTGGCGGGGCCTGGCACGGGCGCGTTCTGGACCGTCAGCACACTGTTGATGTACCCCGTCGACCTGGTCAAGGCCAGCGGCGTGGCGCGCAGCATGAACTTCGTCAGCAACGCGGCGGCGCTGTCGGTGTTTATCTTCAACGGTTCGGTCGACTGGATTGTCGGCTTGTGCATGGGCGTTTCGGTGATGGTGGGCGCGTTTTTTGGCGCTCGCAGCGCGATCAGCGGCGGCGCCAAGTTCATTCGCCCGGTGTTTATCACGGTGGTACTGGGCCTGACGGTACGCCTAGCCTGGCAACACTGGTTCAGCGTGGCCTAGGCGCCGCGCTACATACAGGTCGATCAGGTAGCGCGCAATCGAGCGTGATGCCGGCAACGGCGGCAGCTGGTGGATGTTGAACCACTGCGCGTCTTCGATCTCGTCGGCCTGGGGCACGATATCGCCACCCGCATATTCGGCGTGAAACCCCAGCATCATCGAATGTGGAAACGGCCAGCATTGGCTGCCCATGTACTGGATATTCTGCACCTCCACCTGCACCTCCTCGCGCACCTCGCGAATCAGGCAGTCTTCGGCGGACTCCCCAGGCTCGGCAAATCCCGCCAGGGTGCTGTAGACCCCGCTGACAAAGCGTGGCGAGCGTGCGAGCAATATCTCGTCGCCGCGGGTGATCAGCACAATCATGCTCGGTGAAATACGCGGGTAGCTGCGCAAGTCGCAGGCCTGGCAAAACATTGCCCGCTCACGGGGAATCTGCACCATGGCCTGGCCGCAACTGCCACAAAAACGATGTTCGCGCGCCCAGGTGCCGATTTGCGCGGCATACCCCAGCACGCTGTACAGTTTGTGCTCGTCCTGCAGCATGAAACCGCGCAAGCCTTGCCAGCGACAACCCTGTACAGCGCTGGCACGGTTCAGCTCCAGCAGATACACCGGCTCGCCATCCAAGTAGCCGATACCGTGCTCGGCCATTACCGAAAGGTCCTGGCGCTTGAGCCACTCCCTGGGAAACAGCGGCCCGTTGTCATCGAGTAAAAAACCTTCGCGGCTGCGAGCCACGGCCCAGCCGCCCGGGGCCTCGTTATCCAGCAGCGTCGTGGTTATCCAGCCTGGGGTCATGTTCGATCAATCCACAAATTCGGGTTTCTGCTTGCTCATATGGGCCGCGATGGCCACGCGCAGGTCGTTGGATTGCAACATAGCTGCGTTCCAGGTGGCAACGTATTCCAGACCGTCATTGATCGTATGGTCACGCATGTAGCTGATCATGGCCTTGGTGCCGGTCACGGCAATCGGCGATTTGGCGGCGATCTGCGCAGCGATCTCCAACACCCCGGCCAGCAGGCTTTCGTGGTCGGCAAAGGTGCGGTTGACCAAGCCGATGCTGCGCGCTTCTTCGGCACCGAAAGTACGCCCGGTGTAGGCCAGCTCGCGCAACATGCCATCGCCGATGATGCGTGGCAGGCGTTGCAGGGTGCCCACATCGGCGGCCATGCCAATGTCGATTTCCTTGATCGAGAACTGCGCGTCGGCGGCGGCATAGCGCATGTCACACGCGCTGATCAGATCGATGGCACCGCCGATGCAGTAGCCCTGGATCGCCGCCAGCACCGGTTTGCGACAGTTGTCGACGGCATTGAAAGAGGCTTGCAGCTGCAGGATCTTGCGCCGCAGCAGTCGGGCGTTGCGCCCCACATCCGGGCCTAACTCATTGGCCACCGAGGCCAGCATCATCAGGTCGATGCCGGAAGAGAAATGTTTGCCGGCGCCACTGAGCACCACCGCCCGCACCGCGTCGGTGTCTTCGATCCATTGGAAGATATCAATGATTTCGCTCCAGAACGCCGCGTTCATGGCGTTGATCTTTTCCGGGCGATTGATCTGCACATGGGCGACGTTGCCGTTGAGTTCGACGACAAAGGCTTGGTATTCGGACATGGCAGTGATCCTTGACTGGCGACTGATAAGGGCCGAACTATACCAAGGGAGTATGACGCGGGGTAAGGCTGCGCTTGTGCCAAAGGCGGGACTGGAATGAGCTGTAGGTCTTCGACACGCTACAGCTTCTGGCTGGGCAACCACAACCGAAACCGCGCGCCACCCAACGGCGAGGCCTGCGCCGTCAAGGTTCCACCCTGCGCCTCCAGCGCGCGCCGACTGATCGCCAGGCCCAGGCCAAAGCCGCCGGTGGAACGGTCTCGGCTGCGATCCAGCCGGTAGAATGGCTCGAAGATCCGCTCACGCTGGTCCTCCGGGATCCCGATGCCGTCGTCATCGACCCAGATCTCACACCCCTCGCCACACACCTTGACGCCCACCTGAATCCGTCGCTCGCAATAACGCGTGGCATTGCGCAGCAGGTTTTGCAGGGCTCGGGCGGTCAGGCGTGGATCGAGGGTGAAGCGCTCCACCGCACAGTCCAACGCCACGTCGATGACGATTTCGGGGTTCTCCAGCTCATCGTCGACACTGCCTAAAACGCTGTCGATAAACTCATCCAGCACCACTTCCACCTGCTCGGGCAGTTGCGCCGGATTTTGCAGGCGACTGTAAGACAGCAACTCCAGCACCAGATCATCCAGCTCGCGAATATGCGCAATCAACCCTTGCAGGCGTTCGCGGCTGGCCGCCGGCAGGTCTTCGGACAGCGCCAGGGCCAAGCCGAAGTCCAGGCGCGTCAACGGCGTGCGCAGTTCATGGGACACCGCGTTGAGCAGGTCTCGCTGCTGGGTGAGTAACTGTTCGATGTCGTTGGCCATGGTGTCGAACACCGCCGCCAGGCTGCCGATATTGGAACTGGGAGGAATCTGTGTGCGCGCATCCAGGTTGCCACGCCCCAACTGCGCGGCGGTCATCTTGAGCCGCTCCAGGTCACGCCAGTGCGGCCTGAGCCAGACCAGCAGGCAGGCCAGCAACGCCGCACCGATCAGCACGTTCATGCTCCAGTACAACAGGTTCATGTCCATCGGGTCCGGCGGGATGGTCAGTTTCACCACCCACTGCGCGTCGAGCGGCGAACTGACTTCTTCCATCCAGCCCCACTCCCCCAGGCGGATTACCGATTTGCCCTGCGCCAGCAACTGTTCCTCGGCCGGGGTATAGCCGGCCTCCGGGCGATGCAACAACTGCACCTTCAACGGCGCGAAATCCTTGATCAACTGGTCAGTGACCTGTGGCCACTGCTCCACCGCAACGCTGTGATACTGCTTGACGATCAGCGCCTGCAAGCCACGGGATTGTTCGATGTTGTAGTTCATGTAGCGATGCTGGAAGACCTCGATGATGCCCTTGGGAATCAGGAAGGTGGCCGCGCTGTAGGTGACAATGGTCAACAGATAGAGACGAAAAAGGACTCGGAACATGCTGTCAGCATTCCCACTCGGAGCGGCTGAACAGGTAACCCTTGCCCCAGACCGTCTTGATTTTACGCGCCTCGCCGGCATGGTCGTCGAACTTGCGGCGCAACTTTGAAATAGCCACATCCACCGAGCGATCGGTGCCATTGAACTCGATGCCGCGCAGGCGCTGCAGGATCTGGTCGCGACTGAGGACTTCGCCGGCGTGGCGCGCCAGGACCACCAGCAGATTATATTCGCCGCTGGACAGCTCCACGGGCTGTTCACGCCAGGTGACGGAACGCTCAGACAAGTCGATGCACAGGTTGCCGATCACGACCCGGTCGTTGGCCACTTGGGGTTCGGTGAGGCTGCTGCGCCGCAACAAGGTTCGCACGCGTGCCAGCAGGACCCGCGGCTCACAGGGTTTGGTCACGTAGTCGTCGGCGCCCATTTCCAGGCCCAACACCTGATCGTGACTGTCATCACGCGCCGTGAGCATCAGGATCGGCAGGCACGCCGAGTCGGCCCGCAGCAACCGGCACACTTGCAGGCCGTCGAGGCCCGGCAACATCAGGTCAAGGATCACCAGGTCCGGCGGATTCAGCCTGGCGCGCTCCCGCACGTGATCACCGCGACTGAGCACGCTGACGTGATAGCCGTTGCGCTCCAGGTAACTGGCAATCAACTCGGAAAGTGCGGCGTCGTCTTCGACCAGGAGGATGTTGGGCATGGTGTTTCCAAAAAGTGCGGTTTCGAGGTGTAACAGTTTGGCGGCAGGTAAGGATATACGCCCATGCGACGGCGTGGGTCGCACCTTACATTTCTTCACATACCCGCTACACAGCTTCACAGCACGTGAACGTGGGGGCCCGTAGGATGCGTCAGTCAATATTGGGATATGAGCATGTCGAAGAATCTGTTTGCGCCGTTTTGCCTGTTGGCACTGACATTGGCCTTGAGTGCGTGTGATAACTCGGCAGGTGACGCGGTGGAAATGCCGCGGGTCAAAGTCCGCGTCGAAACCCTGGAAGCCAGGCCGCTGTCCATCAGTACCGAACTGAGTGGCCGCATCGCCGCCCCACGCATTGCCGAAGTGCGTGCGCGGGTGGCCGGCGTGGTGTTGGAGCGGGTGTTCAAGGAAGGACACGACGTCAAACAGGGCGATGTGTTGTTCCGTATCGACCCTGCGCCTTTCAAAGCCGACCTGGACAGCGCCGAGGCCAATTTGCGCAAGGCCCAGGCCAATGCGTTCCAGGCCAGACTGCAAGAACAGCGCTACAGCCAGTTGGTGGAAGGCAACGCCATCAGTGCCCAGGATTACGACAACGCCCGCGCCGCCGCCCGACAGACCGCCGCCGACGTCGCGGCCAATCAAGCGGCCGTGCAGCGGGCCAGACTCAACCTCGGTTATGCGACGGTGACCGCGCCCATTTCCGGACGTATCGGCCGGGCGCTGGTGACCGAAGGCGCGCTGGTAGGTCAGAACGAGACCACGCCACTGGCGGTGATTCAACAACTGGACCCGATCCATGCCGACCTTACCCAGTCGACCCGCGAACTGAATGATCTGCGTCGCGCCTTTCGCGCCGGACACTTGAAGCAGATCGGCCAGGACCAGGCCAAGGCCACGTTGATCGAGGATGATGGCAGCCTTTACCCGCTGCCGGGCACGTTGTTGTTCGCGGACATTTCCGTGGACCCCGGCACCGGGCAAATCATCCTGCGCAGCGAGTTTCCCAACCCGAACCTCGATCTGTTGCCCGGCAGCTTTGTCCGGGTGCGCCTGGAGCAGGCCGTCGACCCACAAGGTCTCAGCGTGCCGCAACGGGCAATCACTCGCGACAGCGCCGGTATCCCCATGGTGCTGCTGGTGGACGCCGAGCAAAACGTGATTCAGCAACCGGTGGAGCTGGGTTCGGTGATCAATGATCGCTGGATCGTCAACAGTGGCCTCAAGGCTGGCGACCGCATCGTCGTCGAAGGCCTGCAACATGCACGCCCCGGTGAAAAAGTACAGGTCGATGCCAGCCCCGAATCCATCGCCCAGACGCCTGGCCAGTCACCAAAGGGATAAGAAACAATGCCGCAGTTCTTTATTGACCGCCCGATTTTCGCCTGGGTGGTGGCCCTGTTCATCCTGTTGGCGGGGGCGTTGGCCATCCCACAGTTGCCGGTGGCCCAATACCCTGACGTCGCACCGCCGAAAGTCGAAATCTACGCCACGTATCCGGGCGCTTCGGCGCAGACCCTGGATGAAAGCGTGGTCAGCCTGATCGAGCAGGAACTCAACGGTGCCGATAATCTGCTGTATTTCGAATCCCAGAGCAGCCTCGGCAGCGCGACCATCACCGCGACGTTCCAGCCCGGCACGAACCCGGAAATGGCGCAAGTCGATGTGCAGAACCGGCTCAAGGCCGTTGAGCCGCGCCTGCCGCAAGCGGTGACCCAGCAAGGCCTGCAAGTGGAGAAAGTCTCCGCCGGCTTCCTGTTGCTGGTGACCCTGACCTCGAGTGACGGTGCGCTCGACGACGTCGCCCTCAGCGATTACCTGGCGCGCAACGTGATGAACGAGCTCAAGCGCCTGGACGGCGTGGGCAAGGCGCAGCTGTATGGCGCCGAGCGGGCGATGCGGATCTGGATCGACCCGCAAAAGCTGGTCGGTTTCAACCTGACCCCGGCGGACGTCAACGCAGCGATTGGGGCGCAGAACGCCCAGGTAGCGGCCGGCAGCATCGGTGACTTGCCGGGCACCAAGACCCAGGAAATCACCGCCTCGATTCTGGTCAAGGGCCAGCTCTCGACGCCTGCCGAGTTTGCCGACATTGTGCTCAAGGCCAACCCGGACGGCTCCACCGTGCGCATCGGCGATGTGGCGCGTGTCGAGATCGGTAGCCAGGAGTATCAGTTTTCCACGCGCTTGAACGGCAAACCGTCCACCGCGGTCAGCGTGCAGCTGTCGCCGGGGGCCAATGCGTTGAACACCGCGACGCTGGTGCGGGCGAAGATGGATGAGCTGGCGCGCTACTTCCCGGCCAACGTGGAGTACAAGATTCCCTACGACACCTCGCCGTTCGTCAAGGTCTCGATCACCAAGGTCGTCTACACCTTGGGCGAAGCGATGTTGCTGGTGTTTGCGGTGATGTTCCTGTTCCTGCAGAACATCCGCTACACCTTGATTCCGACGCTGGTGGTGCCGATTGCGTTGATGGGCACCTTTGCAACCATGTTGCTGCTGGGGTTCTCGATCAACGTGCTGACCATGTTCGGCATGGTGTTGGCCATCGGTATTCTGGTGGATGATGCCATCGTGGTGGTGGAGAACGTCGAACGAATCATGGTCACTGAAGGCCTGTCGCCCAAAGAAGCGACACGCAAGGCCATGGGGCAGATTACCGGTGCGATTGTCGGGATTACCCTGGTGCTGGTGGCGGTGTTTCTGCCGATGGCCTTCATGTCGGGCTCGGTGGGTGTGATCTATCAGCAATTCTCGCTGTCGATGGCCACCTCGATTCTGTTCTCGGCGTTTCTCGCCCTGACCTTGACCCCGGCGCTGTGTGCGACCTTGCTCAAACCCATCGCCAAGGGCGAACACCATGAAAAAGGCGGTTTTTTTGGCTGGTTCAATCGACGCTTCGATCGATTCAGCGATCGCTACGAAGGTTGGGTCGCGTATGCGCTGAAACGTTGTGGCCGCTACTTGCTGATCTATCTGGTGTTGCTGGTGGGGTTGGGGCTGCTGTTCAGCCGCCTGCCCTCCTCGTTCCTGCCGGTTGAAGACCAGGGTTACACCATCACCGATATCCAGTTGCCGCCGGGTGCGAGCAAGAACCGTACGGTGCAGGTCGCCGAACAGATCGAGGCGCACAACGCCGGTGAACCGGGCGTGGGTGACACGACGATGATCATGGGTTTCAGCTTTTCCGGTTCCGGACAGAATGCGGCCCTGGCGTTTACCACGCTCAAGGACTGGTCCGAGCGCGGCAACGACGACTCGGCGGCGTCGATTGCCGAGCGCGCCAATCAGGCGTTTAGCGAACTCAAGGATGCGCTGGCCTATGCGGTTCTGCCGCCACCGGTGGACGGCCTGGGCACCTCGAGTGGTTTTGAGTTCCGCCTGCAGGACCGTGGTGGAGTCGGCCATGCTGCGCTGATGGCCGCGCGCAACGAGTTGCTGGCAGCGGCTGAAAAGAGCCCGATCCTCGCCAACGTACGCGAAAGTGCCCTGGCCGAGGCCCCGCAAGTCCAGCTGGAGGTCGACCGCAAGCAAGCCAACGCTCTGGGTGTGTCCTTTGCCGATGTCGGCAATATTCTGTCCTCGGCGATTGGCTCGGCCTACATCAATGACTTCCCCAACCAGGGCCGCATGCAACGGGTAGTGGTGCAAGCCGAAGGCGATCAGCGCAGCCAGGTCGAAGACCTGCTGAAGATCCATGTGCGCAACAACGCCGGGAAGATGCTGCCGTTGTCGGCCTTCGTCCAGGCTCGTTGGGTCCAGGGCCCGGCGCAGTTGACTCGCTACAACGGCTATCCGGCCATCGCGATTTCCGGTGAGGCGGCCCCGGGCCATAGCACCGGCGAGGCGATGGAGGAAATCCAGCGTCTGGTCAGCCAGTTACCGGCCGGCCTGGGCCAGGAGTGGACCGGGTTGTCGTTGCAGGAGCGCTTGTCCGGCGCCCAGGCACCGCTGCTGCTGGTGTTGTCGCTGCTGATCGTATTTCTGTGCCTGGCGGCGCTGTATGAGAGCTGGTCGATTCCGACCTCGGTGCTGCTGGTGGTGCCATTGGGGGTGTTGGGCGCGGTGCTGGCAGTGACCTTGCGTGGCATGCCCAACGACGTGTTCTTCAAGGTCGGGCTGATCACCATCATTGGCCTGTCGGCGAAAAACGCGATCCTGATCATCGAGTTCGCCAAGGACCTGTATGACCAGGGCGAAGACCTGATCGACGCCACATTGAAAGCCGCACGCCTGCGCTTGCGCCCGATCATCATGACCTCGCTGGCATTTATCCTGGGCGTGGTGCCGTTGGCGATTGCCACTGGCGCCAGTTCGGCCAGCCAGCAAGCGATTGGTACCGGGGTGATTGGCGGGATGATCACCGCGACACTCGCGGTGGTGTTTGTGCCGGTATTTTTTGTGGTGGTGATGAAGCTGGTGCGCAAACCCAGCGCCACGCAGTAAATGGAGCGTGCTTGCTCGCGAAGAACCTCAACGATTACGCGTGCATTGTGAATAAACGCGGCGCCTTTGAGTGGTTCGCGAGCAAGCTGGCCACTACCAAAGGTTTGCCGGTATTAGTCTAAAAAAGAATTAAAAGCGCTTTCTTAGACTGTCATTCTTCACAGTAGACATGATCGTGAAGAAGCGTCTAATACCGTCAAGCCCGCCGGCCAGCGAAACCACTACCTTTAGTGGTCAAGCCGATGCTTGCGGTGTTGAATCAGTCATGAATCGCGGCCTTCGTATACTGTTAGTTCTGACAGTATACAGCGCGAGCCCTCTGCTATTTCATGGCTCCTACAGAGTTGATGATGCCTCTGTTCCGCGCACAATCATCAGTGAAGGAGAAGCGATCATGCCCGCCCAACAGCAACTACTCACGTTCGCGCAGCAAAGAAAATTGCGACCCAAGCGACTCATGGCGACAGGTACATTCGATGCGCGAATCGATTTGACCGCTGTTATCTTTCAGACAACGACCTTGAAGCACAACTTTGAACGCAAGGTTTACAACGTTGAAGGCCGACACGCTGATAACTCAGTGAGCCTGAAAGAGCTACATATCCAGATTCCCGAAAACGTTGCTGTGGGCCAGGTCATAAAACTCGAGGAACAAGAGTTTACGGACCTCAAAGTCTGGTATTCGGTGACTTCCCTGCCCTCGACTCATTACACAGTGCGCTGCATCGAGGGGACCTTGACCATTGAACGGATGCCCCCCGGCGTCCTCGAAATCAGCGGCACGCTGCATGGCGTCACTGATAAAAGCCCCGAAGGGATCGCTCATATCGTGGATGTCGAGTTCGACCTGACCAGTTGATCGCTTATGCAAGACCCAAAAAAACGCCCGTATCTCTCGATACGGGCGTTGTTGGGTCACGGATATTTACCAGGCGTAGCGAACGCCTATGTTGGCGCCCCAGGGTTGTTCAACCTTGCCGCCGCTGCTGTGCTCGAGGTCGGCATGCAGTTGCAGGTTTTGCGACAATTTCACCGCCACGCCTGCCCCGAATTCAGCGCGAGAGCCAGACAAGTCATTGTTGAACAAATTGCTGTTCACCTCGACCTTATTGTTGTTGGCAAACTCGTGCACCATCGCCGCACGCAGATAGGGCTGGACCACACTACCGCTGTCGAGCTGGATGTCACGCCCGATGGTCGCGCCAGCCTTGGCCATGATTGAACGGGTCCGTTCGCCCTTGGCTTGCAGGCCATTGTCCAGGCTGTAATTGGCTCCCTGGATCACCACGGTGGAGATCTGTGCGTAAGGTTCGACAAAGAAGCCATCGTCCAGTTTGATGTTACGACCGAACTCGGCCGACAAGCCGCCACCGGTGTTGTTGTACTTGCCCTTGGAGGTGGTGCCGTCACTCAGGCCTACCTTCGACTCATTGTGGAATCGGTTGAGCTTGGCCACCGCGTCGAAATACAGACCGCTTTCCTCATCCATCCAGGTTGCGTAGGCACCCAGGTAGTAGCTCTTCACGTTACCGGATGTACCGCGCTTGAGGTCCAGGGCAGAGGTACTGTGACCAGCCATTACACCCACCAGCCACTGGCTGTCGGCCAACGGCATGTCAGCACCCAGGGTGAACCCCTGTTGGTTCTGGTTGTAACCGACACCGGTGCTGTCGGCCACCTTGTACTTGCTACCATAACCACGCACCCACACTCCCGCCTGGCCAGGTTCGAAGCGCAGTTCTCCCATACGGGTACGCAATGAAGTCGCTTCGCCGTACCACACCGTCGGGGCCGTGTTGAACAGGGCCATCACCGAGCGGGTGCCTGGGCTGATCACACGGTTGTTCGGGTCGAGGAACCAATCGCTGCCTTCCTGTTTCAGGCCGTAGGAATAGGCGCCCACGTCGACGACATCGCCCAGCAGGGAGAATTGCGCGTCACCGCCGCCGGTATGCACGATAAGGATCTCTTCCGGGTTGATCGGCTCCGCGCCGCTGGCAGCGAGCAGCAGGCTGTGATTACCCGTGGCCTCACCGCTGATATTCAGGAAATCAGTGATGCCACGGGCAAAATCGGTGCCCATGACGAAAGTGCCGTTACCGGCCAGGCTGTCCAGATCGAGTTGATAGAACGCATCGGCCTCACCAAATTTCACCGTACCGCCCGCCAGATTCAAGGCGCCCACCTGGCTGTCGCCGGTCAACTCCCAGTAAGACTGGTCGCCTACGTTCAGGCTGGTGACGTTCTGCATTTGGCCGGTCAGTCCGGCGTTGTTCTGCAGATTCAGATGCGCCGTGCTCCCTTCCTCGACGATTACGTTGCCATTCAAGCGGCTGTTGTCGACATTCATGGTCGCCAGCGCCCCGCCGTTGACTTCCAGCAACGTGCCGTTGCCACCGGTCAGGGTCGAACCGTTGTTTACATCGATTTCAACTTCCATGGCTTGGCCGGGATAACCGTTGACGGCAATGGCTGAACCGCTGCGGCCTTCGACACTGGAGTTGTCCAGCACCAGCTTGCCGACTTCGCCGATGCTCAGGTCGTTGGCCATCACCACGCCGTTCTTGCCACCGATAATGCTGCTCTGGCTGGCAGTCGCGGTCGCGCCATCAAGATACACGCCATAACTGTCGGCGCCGGTGCCCTCGACCAAGGTGTTCTGGTTGAAATGCAGCTCACTGTTGCCATACGCCATGGCCCCGCCGAGGACGCCGCGGATGCTGCTGTTGTAGACGTCGGCGATACCGCCCTTCTCCGAGTTGTGGTTCTGGAAGGCTTGCATCCCTACCGAGGTATTGCTGGTGATGCTGCTGTCGTGGATCACCGCAGTGCTATCGTCCAGGCGCACTGCACCAAACGTCGCGTGGTTCGACTCAACGGTGGCGCCGTTGAGGCTGACGGTGGAACCCTGGGTCGCACGGATGTCGTCGACCCTGCTGCCTGCGTTGACGATCAGCGCCGAATCATTGACCAGGATATGCTGGGCCCGGGCACCGTTGAGGGTCAGCTCGGAACTCAGGTCCAACTGCCAGTCATTCTTCACTTCGCTGGCATCAATGGTTTTACTTTCGCCAACCAAATGACCGGCTTGGGCGGTACTTTGAACCGCCGCAAACACGAGAAACGTAAGGGTTGGAACATTCATCATCTTGCTCAAGGGCTTGAGCTCGAAGTGGGTTAACACTGACATGGTGGTTCACTCTCTGGAATAGAGCCTTTGAAAACGGTTTGGCTCGTTCCCTTGGAATGAAGCCTTACCTGTAAGAGGCGCAGAGGTTACCCAGCGAACATACCAATGGATGTAGGAGTAATCCGAAGAGGCAGCACTAAAAGGCATTAGAGAGGACTGGAAAAAGAGACGAGCAATAAAGCAAACAAGTTAAACCCACCGGGAAAACAGATCGCGACTTTCAGATACACCAAAGGGAAGCCATGCTTCCCTTTGGTGTTTTGCGCATTGCGTGGTTTTTATAATGCAGGCACCCCGTCACAGAAGGAATCAGGCTTGGAGAACCCGGTGTACACCGTGGCCACTTCACCATTACCGGTTGCGCCGCCTGCTACGTTCGTGGCGTAGGTGATTTCGCAAGGTCCGAACGGCACCTGCGCCAGGAATGGACGGTAAGTGATTTCAACCTTGAAGCCGTTGAGCACATCAGCATCGGTCAAGGCGGCAGTGGTAATGACTTCCGTATATGGTCCTGGTGGAAGCCCCGGGTAATCGTTGCTGATAGTGATCGTGACATCCACCGTGTTACCCACCACCAGCCTTGGGTCGCCCGGGATGAAAATCTCGGCGTAAAGCACCGGTGGCGGCCCGATCGTGCGCACCTGCAACGACTCGCAGGACCACTCGCCCAACCCATCCAGATGCTCGTATTCGGCAGGCGGCAATATCACCGTCACGGCATCGATCACGTTGACCGTGGTCACCCCCGACGGGTTTTCGTTGGTGGTTCCAGGGCCCGTGACAATGTAGCTGACTGGCTGCGTGCCGTTGCCGCTACGGGCCACCACATCCCAAGGGATGGTGAACTCAAAGTCAGTGCCAGGCAACGTAGCGCCGATATTGAAAGGACCGACACGCTCCTTGATCGCGCCCCACAGCAGGTAGATGTCATTCTGAGGGTGTGGCAGCGCGGGAATGTCCCACAGTTCAATTTTGACAGTGACAGGCTGATTCGCGTCCTCAATCCGCAGCGTGTTCAACTCGGTGGCCGTCACCGCGCCAAACACACGCGCCAGTTCCAGCCCCGGGTTTTCGCTGCCCGGCGGAAGTATGACCGGAAGCACGGGTCCTTCCACCGACAAATCGAGGCGCAGGGGTTTATCCGGAGAGAGAAAAAATATGCCATTGCGGTCAATCCGGTAACGTACGTTCACCGCCTGAGGACCCAATGCAGCGGTATAGGCGGCCCGGATCGCGTCATTCATATTGTCGAAGATCACGTCAAAGCCGGTCAGTTCGGTGGATTGAGGGCCAAAGGGCAGCGCTTCCCACTGCACCTCGAACTTGTCCAGTCCTATGGCGTGTTCAAGGTACTCTTCAATGTGCAGCTCAATGCCCTGGACATAATCCGCAATGTCGAGCAAGTCATCCGTGCTACCACCCCGCGGGGCAGCCGCCAACGGCAGGAAAGGCGCCAGCGGCACCGGGTCGGCCAGCAGCGCGACGGTACGGTAATCATTGAACGAGGGGCGGCTTTCGTTACCTGCCCGGTCGGTGATGGTGTAGAGCAGGTAATACAGCCCACTCAGGAGTATCTGGTCTTTTTCCAGGAAAAACGTGGCCCCGGTTGGCAGCATCGGCACGCCTGCGCCACTCACCAGATTCTCTGGCCGTGGGTCCATCACCGGACCGAAGTAAATGTTAATCATGTCGCCCATTTCGTAGCGTCCCGGCTGGGGACTGAAGGTATTCGGCGGGATACCAAATTGCAGGCCGCCCTGATCTAACAGGAACGCATTGTCGATGACCGTGCCCGGTGGCGCATTGAGGAACTCCGGAACAGTCGGCTGCTCACGTGACGTCGCCACCGCATAGGGCGCAATGGTGTCGACGCGGAATGCGGCCGGGTTCGATTCATCGAAAGACGGGCCAGGCATGTTACCGGCTGCATTACGGTACTGCGTGGTCTTGAGTTCATAAAAACCATGTGCGAACTCGGGCGGTGGCGCAGCCACGAACTTGTCGACGATGGCCGGAACCGGGGCTACGTTGATCTGGGAGGCCGGCAAGAATGTGCTCCAGCTGGGCGGGCTGTCTGTCGTCGTACGGATTTCAATGCTGATCCAGTCAGTCGGCCGTGAGATGCCGCCGGTCCTGCACTCGACGGTTATACCCACCGGGGCAACGACCGCCGGAATCAGGCCTGATGAATCATCCAGCGCCTCTGCAATCGTGGGAGCACTAATAATCCGTGCGGACGCTGGCTCGGTAATGACGTTAGGTTTGCCGCTCATTTCAGTCTCTCCTTCCTTTACTGGGTTCAGGGGCTCAGGGCCATTACCGTCAATCCAACAATAAATTGGCTGGGGCGGCGGTGGCGAAACAGGCACCACGCGATCGAACTGCACAAACCTGGAGAAGGAGCGACCGATGATGACGCCTCCTCGAGACACCATGTAGCTCGCCTCTCCTCCCGCATTTTCTTTCAACGGGCGAATCAGGCGCTCGACATCGTTGATCCAGAAGGAGTATCCCGAGGCATCTGCCACCCCATCCCAGTAATGAACGAGTGTTTCAACGATGTTGGGGTCGGGATTGCCATCCGGGTATTGGCCGTAGCCCTGGAACCGCAGCGTGACCAGGTCGCCATGGGAAATGTCTGTATGGGACGAGATATGCACCTCGACCCCGAACCATATGGGCGGCTGGTTGCTACAGGTCATGAAGCCGTTCGGGTGCGACTCGGCTTGAGGGTAACTGGGTCGAGGATATTTGAGAGGTGGAAGACTGGTCTCCAGCCCTACCTGGGCCACCAGTGAAAACAGCGGATTCACGTTGCCGGCGCGATCTTTCAAACGATAAAAACAAAACAGCCACAGGGCACCGGGGAAACTGCGGAATACGTCGCTGGGCACCAAGACGAATATGCGTCCGGCAGCACTGATCAGCGGCGGCGACACCAGGGTGGGCGCGCCCGTCGGCAGCATATTCATGTCAGAGAAATACAGCATCACTTCGTCACCGATCTCGCGCCCAAGATAATCACCCGGGATTTCCATGGTCACCAGAGGATTGGCAACCAGGTAGGCTTCAGTGATCGGATCGATGGGGAAGATGGCCGGTGGCAGCACCGTGCTGCCGCCCGGCGCGTCGCGATCGATTCTGATCGTCACGACCCCTGACCTGTCGAAGACCGGGCTGTCCGACACATTTTTATGCACGCGAAATGAGAGGTCTACGATGGCGCTGCTCAGCAAAAATGATTGAGGAATCACCAGCGGGTAAGGAAAGTCGGCGGGAGTCAGCGGGTTGCGCAACAGAATCGGAGGCGCATCGACGGGACGGGCGCCCCGGACGTTCCACTCGAATACGACGAATTGGTCTCTGCCGGGAGTGGGTAAAAACGCCCAAGGCGTGTCCAGCGAAATCCGTAGATCACTGAAATTGAATTGGGCAGGCAGTAACCCGTCAGGCAACGTATCGACAACGCGGGGGGCCTCAATAACCAGAATGTCTGCCGGGCCGGAAGGTCCGTTCGCGTTTGTGCTCATCCAAACCTCCCGTAAGTCGCCGACGCTCTGCGTGCCGGAGCGTCGATTGATCAGCGTGCTTCAGGCTGTGTTGGAGCAATTGAATACCTCCTTTCCCTATGCGGATACTGTCAGAACTAACAGGTACGCCGTCCGTTCGTCGGCTTCGCAGGCGGCGCCGTCCAGCGTTCGGTCAAGATTTTCTTGACGAATCGAGCGCTCTAGTGTTTTCTGAAACCGGTTTCAGCGCGATACACAACGCGTACTCATTCCAATAAGAAAGGCCTCGCCGTGACTTCATTTTCCGCCGCCCAGCGCAGCCGCGTAACCATGCTTGACGTCGCCGAGCGCGCCGGGGTGTCCAAAGCCAGTGTGTCGCGTTTTATCGGCGATGACCGTGCACTGCTCTCGGATGCCACCGCGCTGCGCATCGAACAAGCCATCGACGAATTGGGCTACCGCCCCAATCAAATGGCCCGAGGCCTGAAACGCGGACGCACCCGCCTGATCGGCATGCTGGTCGCCGATATCCGCAACCCTTATTCAATTGCCGTGATGCACGGCGTCGAAACCGCCTGCCGCAAGCACGGCTACAGCCTGGTGGTGTGCAACACCGACCGCGATGACGAGCAGGAACGCCAGCACTTGGCGTCGCTGCGCGCCTACAACATCGAAGGGCTGATCGTGAACACCCTCGGCCATCACCTCGAACAACTGCTGGAACTGCAACGGGAAATGCCGCTGGTGCTGGTGGACCGCAAGGTCGATGCGCTGCACAGCGATCTGGTGGGCCTGGATAACCCGGTGGCCGTGCGCATGGCGCTGGATCACCTTGAGAGCCAAGGTTATCGCGACGTGCTGCTGATCAGCGAAGCAGCCGATGGCACCAGCTCGCGACTCGAGCGAATGGACAGTTTCACGGCCGAGATCGGCCGTCGGCAACGCCTGCATGGCGCTGTGCTGGAACTCGGTCCTGACGTGAACAGCCGTCTGCGGGCGTTTCTCGCCGCTGACTCTACGGGTCCAAAAGCCTTGTTTTGCGCCAACGGCATCGCCACGCTGGCCTGCACCACCGCGCTGCGCGAACTGGGCTGCAGGTTGTTCGAGGACATCGGCTTGATTGCCCTCGACGACCTTGACTGGTACCCGCTGGTGGGAAGCGGCATCACTGCCCTGGCCCAGCCGACGGACGCGATCGGCGCCAGTGCCTTTGACTGTTTGCTCAAGCGTTTGCGCGGCAATGCCGAACCCGTCCGGACCCTGGACTTTCTGCCACAACTGATCGTCCGGGGCTCCACCCGGCTGCCACCCGAAGTCACCCCGTAGCGACGGCTGCGAGCGGCGTACATGGTCAATTTACAACAAAAAATGAAACCGGTTTCAGAGGTCAATGACAATGCATGAATATCCCGTTTCCATCAGCCTCTCCAGCTATGGCGCCGACGTGGTCCGCCAGCGTGGACAGCTGAGTTTCGTCGAACTGTTGGCCGCCGCTGGCGCCCGACGTATCGAGTGGCGTGAAGAACTGCTGACCACCGAGCAACCCGCCGAGCTGGCGCAGGCCGCGGCCGAGCATGCGCTGGAATGCGTGTTTTCCTCACCGCTGGAACTGTGGGTCGCCGGACGTGCCCAACCCAACGCCGAACTGGCCGCCACCCTGGATCGCGCCCAGGCCTTCGGTGCCCGCTGGCTGAAGGTCTCGCTGGGTTATTTCACCGACACCAACGACTTGCACAGCCTCGGCGCCCTGCTCAACCGCCACCCCGTTCGCCTATTGGTGGAGAACGACCAGACACTGCATGGGGGGCGTATCGAGCCGATGCAGCGGTTCTTCGACGAAGCCGAACGCTTGGCGGTACCGGTCAACATGACCTTCGACATCGGTAACTGGCAATGGCAGGACCAATCCGCGCTGACGGCGGCGCGGCTGCTGGGCCGTTATGTGGATTATCTGCACTGCAAGGCTGTGGCCCGCAGGGCTGACGGCAAGCTGGTAGCGCTACCACCGGGCGCCGTCGACCTGCATCTGTGGGAACAATTACTGCGCCACATGCCTCAAGGCATTAACCGGGCCGTGGAATTTCCGCTGCAAGGCGAAGACCTGGTCGCAATCACCGCACAGCAGGTCGCCGCCCTCACCCACCTTGGTCAACCCCGCGTGGAGAAAGCCCATGTCTGAGATCGATATCCTGTCGTTCGGTGAAACCATGGCGATGTTTGTCGCCGAACAAACCGGGGATCTGGCCCAGGTTGCCCACTTCCAGAAACGCATCGCCGGTGCCGACAGCAACGTAGCGATCGGCTTGGCGCGCCTTGGGTTCAAGGTGGCCTGGCTGAGTCGGGTCGGCAATGATTCACTGGGACGCTTCGTCGTGGATAGCCTGGAACGTGAAGGCCTGGATTGCCGGCATGTGGCGGTCGATCCGCTGCACCCGACCGGTTTCCAACTCAAATCCAGGGAGGAAACCGGCGAGGATCCCCGGGTTGAATACTTCCGGCGTGGCTCGGCCGCCAGCCATTTATCGTGCGACGCGATCCACCCCGAACTGCTGCGAGCGCGACATCTGCATGCGACCGGGATTCCACCGGCCCTGTCGGATGCCACCGCGCAACTGTCGCGCCAGTTAATGACGCAAATGCGCGAAGCCGGGCGCAGTGTGTCATTCGACCCGAACTTGCGTCCGTCACTGTGGGCCAACGAGCAGCAGATGGTTCGTCAAATCAACAGCCTCGCCTGTCTGGCGCACTGGGTGTTGCCGGGTTTGAGCGAAGGTCGCCTCCTGACCGGCTTCGATGACCCGGCGGATATCGCCGCGTTTTACCTCGATCAAGGTGTGGAAGCGGTGGTGATCAAGCTCGGTGCTCACGGCGCCTATTACCGTACCCGGCTGGACCAGGGCTTTGTCGCCGCGGTGCCGGTCACCCATGTGGTGGACACGGTAGGTGCCGGTGATGGTTTCGCGGTGGGCATGATCAGCGCCCTGCTGGAGAACCTCAGTTTTGCCCAGGCGGTGCAACGCGCCAACTGGATCGGCAGTCGCGCGGTGCAGAACCGTGGCGATATGGAAGGCTTGCCATCGCGTGCCGATCTGCCTTCCCTGCTAAAAGCCGGCTGACCCAAACCGAACCCCCGTTACCTGTTGCCACAACTACAACAAGCTCAGGAGCAACCTCATGCAAACGCCGAAACTCGCCACCCGTCGTTGGTGGTACATCATGCCGATTGTCTTTATCACCTACAGCCTGGCGTACCTGGACCGCGCCAACTATGGTTTTGCCGCGGCCTCCGGCATGGCCGAAGACCTGATGATCACGCCAGGCATGTCCTCCCTGCTGGGCGCGCTGTTCTTCCTCGGTTACTTTTTCTTCCAGGTGCCGGGCGCGATCTATGCCCAGAAGCGCAGTGTGAAGAAGCTGATTTTTGTCAGCCTGATCCTCTGGGGCGGCTTGGCGACGCTGACCGGCGTGGTGTCCAACGCCTACATGCTGATTGTCATCCGCTTCATGCTGGGTGTGGTGGAAGCCGCGGTGATGCCCGCCATGCTGGTGTACCTGTGCCATTGGTTCACCCGCGCCGAACGCTCTCGGGCCAATACGTTCCTGATCCTCGGCAACCCGGTGACCATGCTGTGGATGTCGGTGGTGTCGGGTTATCTGGTAGAGCATTTCAGCTGGCGCTGGATGTTCATCATCGAGGGCTTGCCCGCGGTGTTCTGGGCCTTTATCTGGTGGCGCCTGGCCGATGACCGTCCGGCCGATGCGAAGTGGTTGAGTGCCGGTGAGAAGCAAGACTTGGAAACCGCGCTGGCCGCTGAACAGGTGGGGCTCAAGGCAGTGAAAAACTACGCCGAAGCCTTTCGCTCGCCCAAGGTGATCATCCTGGCCTTGCAGTTCTTCTGTTGGAGCATTGGTGTCTATGGCTTTGTGCTGTGGTTGCCGTCGATCCTCAAGAGCGGCTTGCAGATGGACATGGTCGAGGCCGGCTGGTTGTCTGCGCTGCCTTATCTGGCCGCCGTGATTGCCATGCTTGGGGTGTCCTGGGGCTCGGACAAACTGCAAAAACGTAAACGTTTTGTGTGGCCGCCGCTGCTGATCGCTTCTGTTGCGTTTTATGGCTCATACCTGCTGGGTGTCGAGCATTTCTGGTGGTCATACACGTTGCTGGTCATCGCCGGGGCCTGCATGTATGCGCCCTACGGGCCATTTTTTGCCATCGTACCGGAGATCCTGCCGGCCAATGTGGCCGGTGGCGCCATGGCCTTGATCAATAGCATGGGCGCTTTGGGGTCGTTCGGCGGTTCCTATCTGGTGGGCTATCTCAACAGCAGCACCGGATCACCCGGTGCTTCGTATTTATTGATGAGCGGCGCGTTGCTGCTGTCGGTGATCCTGACGATCCTGCTCAAGCCCAACGCCGATCAGCCGGCGCGCCCGGCTCCATTGCGCACCCTTGATTTACAGGTGAAAAACCCATGAAAAAACATGTCGTGCTGTACAAAAAACTCTCCGCGCCGCTGATGAATCGCCTGCGGGACCAGGTCGAGGTGACGCTGATTGAATCACTCGACAACGGCGGCCTGGCGCACCTACGCGACGCGTTGCCCGACGCTCAGGGTGTGTTGGGCGCCAGTTTGCGCCTGGACGCCGAGCTGCTGGACCTGGCGCCCCGCCTGGAAGCGATCGCCAGCGTTTCAGTGGGTGTCGACAACTACGATATCGACTACCTGACCCGGCGCGGCATCCTGCTCAGCAATACCCCGGACGTGCTCACCGAAACCACCGCCGACACCGGCTTTGCGCTGATCCTGGCAACGGCGCGTCGCGTGGTGGAGCTGGCCAACATGGTGCGCGCCGGCAACTGGAACCAAAACATCGGCCCGCTGCATTTCGGCAGTGATGTCCACGGCAAGACCTTGGGCATCATCGGCATGGGGCGCATTGGCGAAGCGCTGGCGCAACGCGGGCACTTTGGTTTTGGTATGCCGGTGATCTATCACAGTCAGTCCCCCAAGCCTGCGGTGGAGCAACGTTTCGCGGCGGAATATCGCAGCTTGCCCGACTTGCTCAAAGAAGCCGATTTTGTCTGCCTGACCCTGCCGTTGACCGCGAAAACCCAAGGTTTAATAGGTGCCACGGAGTTTGTGCAGATGGGCCCGGAGACGATCTTCATCAATATTTCCAGGGGCAAGGTGGTGGACGAGGCAGCGCTGGTGCAGGCCCTGCAACAGCAGACGATCCGCGCGGCAGGCCTGGATGTGTTTGAGCGCGAGCCGTTGAATCACGACTCACCGTTGCTGCGTTTGAACAACGTGGTCGCGACGCCTCATATCGGCTCCGCGACCCATGAAACCCGGGAAGCCATGGCGCGGTGCGCGGTGGACAATCTGTTGGCGGCGCTGGCGGGAAAACGACCGCAAAATCTGGTGAATGAATCGGCCTGGCAGCCTTGATCCAGCGCCGCGCGGAGCAAGGGCCGCTCGAACAGGCCGGAGTGTTTCCTCCGCCTGCGGCTCGAAAGCCAGAAAAATATACTGCCACACTTCTGAGAGGGGGCGCTTTCTGGCATCCTGCGCCTCCATTTTCTGACCCGAGCACGTATTTTGTCTGACGCTCAAGCCCCTCGCCCCCGCTATAAATCCGACTTGATCTACGGTCTGGAGGATCGCCCGCACTTTACGGCGGCGATGTTTGCCGCGTTGCAGCATGTGCTGGCCAGCTTCGTCGGGATTATCACCCCGACCCTGATTGTCGGCGGCGTACTCGGCCTGGAAAGCGAAGTGCCCTATCTGGTGAGCATGGCGCTGTTCGTTTCGGGCCTGGGCACGTTTGTCCAGGCGCGACGCTTCGGTCCGGTGGGGTCTGGCCTGTTGTGCCTGCAAGGCACCAGTTTTTCGTTTATCAGCGTGATCCTCAGCGCCGGCTTTATGGTCAAGGCACGGGGCGGTGGCACTGATGAAATTCTCTCGACCATCTTTGGCATCTGCTTCTTCGCGGCCTTTATCGAGGTGGTACTCAGCCAGTTCATCGGCAAACTGCGCAAGCTGATCACCCCGGTCGTCACCGGCACGATCATTACCCTGATGGGCCTGTCGCTGATCAAGGTAGCCGTCACCGACATGGCCGGCGGCTATGGCGCCAGCGACCTCGGCGCCGCGGGCAATATGGGCCTGGCGGCATTGGTACTGCTGACGATCGTGGTGCTGAATCGCTTCGACAACCCGTTCCTGCGCCTGGGCTCGATTGTCATCGGCCTGACCCTGGGTTTTGTGGTGGCCTGGTGGCTGGGCCGCGTGGACCTGACCGCGCTGCCCGAGGTACCGTTGATCAGTGTGCCTGTCCCGTTCAAGTACGGGTTTTCGTTTGATTGGGTGGCGTTTATCCCGGTGGCGGTGATTTTCCTGATTTCGCCGCTGGAGGCGGCAGGTGATCTGACGGCCAACTCGATGATTTCCCAACAGCCGGTCAAGGGACCTTTGTACATCAAACGCATCAAATCCGGCCTGCTGGCCGACGGCTTGAATTCGGTGATGGCCGCCACGTTCAACAGTTTGCCGATGGTGACCTTCGCCCAGAACAATGGCGTGATCCAGTTGACCGGCGTGGCCAGTCGTTATGTGGCGTATTTCATCGCCGGCCTGCTGGTGCTGCTGGGCTTGTTCCCGATGATCGGCGCGGTGCTGCAACTGATGCCCAAGCCGGTGCTCGGCGGCGCGACGCTGATCATGTTCGGCACCGTCGCGGTGGCCGGGATCAAGATCCTCGCCGAAGCCGGCCTGCATCGCCGCAACGTGTTGATCGTGGCCATCTCGCTGGGGATGGGCCTGGGGGTTGCAGCGGTGCCGGAAGTCTTGCGCGAATTGCCCAAGGCGCTGCACAACATTTTTGAGTCGCCGATCACCGTGGGTGCATTCTGTGCGATTCTGCTGAACATTTTCCTGCCTGAAGAGTTCATAGAACTGGAAGAAGACGAATTTGAGCCGGAAGCCTCCACCCTCAAAGTGATGCAGGACCCGCAAGCCACGAAATAGGAAACTGTATGCGCAGACTGATTGGCCTGACCCTGTCCCTGGTATTGCTCAGCCTGAGCGCCTGCGCACTGTTCCCCAACCGCGACCCGCTGACTATCAATGTAGTGGGCATCGAGCCCTTGCAAAGCCAGGATCTGGAGGTGCGCTTCGCGGTCAAGCTGCGCGTGCAGAACCCGAATGAAACGGCCATCGACTACAATGGCGTGGCCCTGGATCTGGAGGTCAATGGGCGGCCGCTGGCCTCTGGGGTCAGCGATCAACAGGGCTCTATTCCACGCTTTTCCGAGACCGTGCTGAGGGTGCCCGTGAGCGTTTCAGCATTTTCGGTGCTGCGTCAGACCCTGGGCCTTAGCCAGACCCAAAGTTTGAACAACATGCCCTACGTGCTACGTGGCAAACTGGCCGGCGGGCTGTTCGGCACCCTGCGCTTTGTCGACCGTGGCACCCTGGATTTGCCCGACACCGCAACCTGGTAACACCCATGGAGCCTCTTGTGGCGAGGGGGCTCGTCCCCCGTTGGGCTGCGCAGCAGCCCTCAAACCTGCCACCCCGGTTTGACTGGACGAACGAGGAGGCCTTTTTGGGGCTGCTGCGCAGCCCAACGGGGGACAAGCCCCCTCGCCACAGAGGCGGTTAGCTGAACGGTATTCCGGCACCCCTTACCGCACTTCCGTGCGGACTCACCGCCGATGGTTCTGCCGCACGACGGTTGAGCAGCAAAGCGCTTACTTGCTAGCTGCCATCAGGCGATTGACTTCACTGCGCACCATGTTGGCAAACTCGGGTGGCGACATGCCGTCCAACTCCGAACGCACCCATTCGGCCCATTTACCCTTGCGCTTGGCGCGCTCGCCGAACAACCGCGCGCCCTCGCCCTTGGCTTTACCCAGGTTGCTTTGCCACAAGTCATACAGACGCGACTTTTCATCTTCAAGCGCAGCGCGCTCGGCAAGGGGCTTGTTGGCCAGATTGAAACTCATGTGGAATTACCTGCTGCACAAATATGCGACATCTTACACTGTAGGCTGAAAGGTCCGAATTCGGATTTTTGCATCATGCGGGTGACCGGCAAAAAAACTGCAACTTTTACCGCCTTTCCCGACTCCATTGTGCATCGCCCATTTCCTATCAAGGAGCTATTCAATGGCCCGTAAAACTACTGCTCAAGCTGTCGAAGAGCAAATCAAGGATCAAGCGTTCAGCGAACTACAGGCACTGATCGAAGAGTCGGAAAAACTGCTCAAAAGCAGCGCGTCGCTGATGGGAGAAGAAGGCGAAAGCGTGCGCGAGCAGGTCGCGCTCAAGCTCAAGCAAGCCCTGGATTCGGTGTCCAGCGTGCGTGAGCGCAGCAAGCCGGTGGTGGATGCCACCGAGGCGTACATCGGTGGGCACCCGTGGCAAACCGTCGCCATCTCCGCCGGTTTCGGCCTGGTGATCGGCCTGCTGCTGGGCCGTCGCAACTGACAGCGGCCTTCGCAGAAGCGGGCGATCCCGCTTCTGCGGTTATCCTCGTGCCAACCCCTTCAATCGTTCCAGTTCCTGCCGGTCGATGACAATCCCCTCCAACTCAGCCCTGGCCCGCGTCCGATGACGACGGTCACCCGGCAAGCGTCGCAACCCTGCCGCATGCATCTGTCGCACCAGTTCCTGGCTGCGCTCGGCAAAGCTCTGTCCAGCGCTCTTGCCCGGATCAATCACAATCAGCAGTTGGCCGGTCCACGGCGTCTTGGCTCCAGGATGATTGGACCAATCGAACTCGAAGGAAAAATTACCACCCGTCAACGCCGCGGCCAACAACTCCACCATCATCGACAACGCCGAACCTTTATGTCCGCCAAATGGCAATAGTGCGCCGCCTTCAAGAATGGCCCTTGGGTCCTGGGTCGGCTGGCCCAGGCTGTCGACTCCGGTGCCTGGCGGTAACCGCTCGCCTTTGCGCGCGGCAATCTGCACGTCGCCATGGGCGATGGCGCTGGTGGCCAGATCGAAGACGATCGGTGGCCCGTCAGCGCGGGGGGCGGCAAACGCAATGGGATTGGTCCCGAACAACGGGCGGTCGGCGCCGTGAGGCACCACGCAGGTCATGCTATTGACCACGCTGAGCGCCACCAGGCCCTCATCGGCAAAGGGCTCGACATCGGGCCACAACGCGGCAAAGTGATGGGAGTTACGAATCGCCAATACCGCGATTCCGGCGCTGCGAGCCTTCTCGATCAGCAATGGACGCGCGGCCGCCAATGCCGGCTGGGCAAAACCGTTGGCCGCATCCACGCGAACGAAGCCGGAGGCGACATCCTCGACCACCGGCAGCGCCTTGCCGTTCACCCAGCCACTGCCGAGCGTCGACACATACCCCGGGATCCGAAACACCCCGTGACTATGGGCGCCGTCGCGTTCGGCACTCGCGCAATTATGCGCAAGAATGGCCGCCACCTCCGGCGACGTCCCGTGCCTGGTGAAGACCTGTTCGAGTAACGCCACCAATTCGCTGAAGCTGATAACTGTCGGAGACTGCGCAGACATTTGAAGCTCCGTTTTTATGATTGGAGGGGGCAACAAAAGGGAACATCCAGACCGTCGATTAAACAACGTAGTGCGCATCTGCTGTCAACTCGGCAAGCAAGGAAAACACGCGGATAGCGCGTCTTGAAACGCCTGTCGCGCGTGGGGCCTGGACCTTGTACAGATTGTTTGGTTCTCGTGACGAATAAGTCATCGGCGGCGACTCAGTGACGCACCTGGTCGCACAGCGGGGCTGGAGCTGGATGAGGGGGCCTGAGCAGGCCCCCGCAGGATTGATCAGTCTTTCTGATCGCGCAGGACATTGCCCGATGCGCCGTCGATTCGGGCCTCATAGACCACACCGTCAGCCTTGCGACCTTTGACTTCCCAATAACCGTTGTCGTCTGCTTCAGCTTGGTAGACCTCGATATAACCGGCCTTGGTCTTGGCCGTTTCGATGGCTTTTTCAATGGTGATCCAGCCAGCGCCTGGCTTGTCGGCAAGGGCCGCACCGGCGCTGAACAAGGTGGCAGTGGTCACCATGACAGCAAGGGTTTTCTTGAGCATTTTCCTGACTCCGTTATAGAGAATGACTTGCAGATCCAGATTTTTAGGTCAACTGCGGCCCTAATTAGTTCCACATTGATGCTCCTTAGCCATGATGGCTGTTCTCGGCGCATGGCCGGGAGGGTTAGAATGTAGGAAATCAGGAATCACAAATGACAGAACAGTCCTTATCAGAAGTCGAATATGACGCCATCACCGATGCCGCCGCGCACTGGTGTATGCGTATGCACGCTTTTGATTGCACGACTGCCGAGCGCGAGGCCTTCAAGCAATGGCACGAAGCGCACCCGCTGCACGCTTTCGAATACGCGGCGATGCTCGAGATCTGGGAAGTTGCTGATCATTTGCCGCGTAGCGAAGCCGTGGCGCCAGCGCCCGCACCTTCCCTTCCCAGGCGCTGGCGCAGCTATGCGGTGGCCGCGGCGTTAGCGCTGGCAGCCTTGCCGCTGGCTGCGCTGACCGGTTGGGAGGCCGGCTGGTTACCCAGTTCCTATGAGCATTACGCGACTGAAAACACCTTGCGCAAAGTGACGCTGGCTGATGGCAGCCAAGTGGAGCTGAACGTCGGCACCGAACTGGTCTATAGCAACTATAAGGACGAGCGACGGATCACCCTTAAAAAAGGCGAAGCATTCTTCAGTGTCAGCCATGACCGCAGACACCCGTTCGTGGTGCGCGCCGGCACCGGGCAGATCCGCGTCACAGGTACCCAGTTCAACGTCTGGAAATATGAGGACAAGGTCCAGGTCATGCTGCTGGAAGGCTCGGTGAACATCGTCAGCAACGACGGCCGTGACATAACGAACTTGAGCCCTGGCATGCAGGCCAGCTACAACCGTGTCGAGCCTGTTCCTCGCGTCAGCCCGTTTGCCCCGGACGGCTCTGCACTGGCATGGCGTACCGGCAAGCTGATTCTCGATAACCTGGCCCTGGCGGATGCCTTGCCTCTGATCAACCGCTACCTGAGCAAACCGGTGATGCTCGCGGATACTGCCACCGGCGCCATTCGGATTGGCGGGATCTACGACATTCAGGAAGTCCCCCACCTGGTTTCATCGCTGCCCAAGGTTCTGCCGGTCTACCTGACCCGCAACCATGATGGTAATACGGTACTCAATTCGATACCGGGCAAAACCCCCAAGTCCTGAACCGAACAGCGTCGCTCCCGCCCCAATGCGCACCTGCCCGAATGTGCCCGCCTGCGCAAGAATGTCCAATTCTGAAACACCCGCGTCGTCTCGAACCGCCAGCGGCTGCGGGTTCAATGATTGCTCAACGAATGTGTTTCACCGCTGAAACAACCCAAGCACAACGCGCTGACCTTGCCGTGCATGGCGGGAGTAGAAGTCGCTCTGTTCGCGCCTGTTTCAAGGTTGGTACACACCCATCGACCGGATCCCAGGAAGTGCGCCTAATACATTGAAAATAAAACATATTTAAAAAGCGGCACAGCTTCTGCTCTATTCCTGACAACGCTGTTTAGGGTCAGCGTTAAACGACAAGGAAAGACGCCGTGGCAACTCTCGATTCAGGCTCAGTGAGCCTTCTGCTGATCAGCTGTGTACTCAGCGCCAGTATGAGCGTTCCCGCCTCCGCAGAGGATGGCATCATCGTCACGGGACGCAATGTACAAGGCTTCCACGTGGGCCGACCGGCCTTCGGTCCTGACCCTTATCCTTCCACCGCCAATGCCAATCCAGGCAAGCAGATCCTGGGCGCCACTGGTGGCGAACTCACCGACCACGATTTCGCCGGGGTCAGCAGCGGCTCCAGCATCACTCACGCCATCCTGCCGAACGGCGACCTTCCCGGTTTAAGCAACACGCTCGGCACCCACCCGGCCAGCCTGGGCACCGGCGCAGCCGCGGGGCATGGCGGCGCAAGCAATTTGGGTGGTCAGATCAGCGGTTCGATCGAACGCGGCATGGCGCCCTTGAACGCTATCGGCGGCATGATGGGAGTTCAGCAATGAATCCTTCGTGGCTGGTCCTCGCGGCGCTGGGTTGCTCCTCGGTCATGGCCGATGGCAGCCACCAGGCGCTGATCAACCACTCAGGCCAACAGTACAGCGGTGTGATGTCGGTCAACCAGGCCGCCGGCAATCAGCAACAACAGATCAACAGCCGGGCCATCACGGTGGGCGGCCAGGCCAGCGATTCACTTGTCCAGACCCTCGACGGCAGGGTCGCCCCTTCCCTCAACGCCCAAGCGGCGATCCAGGGTTCGTCTTTCAGCAATGGCAACGGTGTGCTGGGCGTCAACCAGTCGGCCGGGGCCAACAATCAAATGATCAATGCCGTGCGGATCAGCATCCATCCTGGCCCGCAAAGTATTGATGACAGCGCCCTGTCGCAACAGAACGTGGCGCTGTTACCAGACTCCGGATCCACCTCTACCACTGGCAGTCGCCAGGTCGTTACCAACGACCAGGCCTTCACCGGCAGCCGTGGAGTCATACAGGTGAATCAGAGTGCGGGGGTGGGGAACCGCATGGCTAACACCCTCGGTATCACTATCAAGTAAGCGCTTGATAGGGGTTCGTTCGACCGTACCAACACTTAACCAACACATCAGAAGCAAGGAGATACACCATGAAACCTACAATGGCCCTCAAACCACTGGTTTTCGCTCTCGCTGCGCTCATGGCTGTTGCTGCACAGGCGGGCCCCGCCGAAAGATGGACACCGACCCCTGTCGTCACCGGCACCGTGGCTGCCGTGGTCACCGACACACAAGTCAGCGAAGACAACGTCTTCGACGACACCCAAACCACCAACAACGCCTCGGCCAACGGTTCGTTGAACGGCAGCAACGGCAACCTGGGTGGCAACGTGGCGGCGGGCTCCGGCAACCAGCAAGACAACGCCGCTGCAATCACCAGCAGCGCTGACGATGCTGCGTCGGTGTTCGCGGTCGCCGATATCTACCAGGAAAGCGGCTCTAACCAGTTCGACAGCAAAGGCGTGCAAAACAACGCTTCGCTGAACAACTCGGCCAACGGCAGCTCCGGCAACGTCGGTGTCAACGCCGCGGCCGGTCAAGGCAATCAGCAGAAAAACAACCTGGCCATCGTGACTGCCGACGGCAACAACGTCGCTTCTGCCTCGAACACCGAGCAAATGTCGGTGGACAACGAGTTCCTGAACGCCGCCGCCAGCAAACACGGGTATGGGTATGGCCAGACGCAGTATGTGGTCAACAACGCCAGCCTGAACAACTCGGGCAACAACGCCAGCGGCAATATCGGCATCAACGTAGCCGCCGGTCAAGGCAACCAGCAGAGCAACACCCTCACCCTGGGCAGCGGCTGCACCGCCTGCCCAACCGGTGGCAACGCCGTACGCTTCTGATGCAACAGGGCCTTGGCGACAAGGCCCTTCTTCATTCCAGTGTCCAACAGGTCATTCGATCATGCGTTTCGCGACCTTCGTACTCTTGTTGTTACTCGTGGGCCCTTCGTGGGCGGGGCAGATGGCGATAGCCGCGATGCCCGGTGGCACAGTGATCTTCAAGAAGGTCGAAAGTCTTCGGGAGCGTCGGTTCGCCAATCTGGTGGAACAGAAAACCGATTTCAGCTGTGGTGCCGCGGCACTCGCGACCATCCTGCGCCAGGCCTATTGGCTGGACGTCGATGAGGAACACGTCATCAAAGGCATGCTGATCAACGCTGATCAGGACCTGGTACGCACCCAGGGTTTTTCCATGCTGGACATGAAGCGCTACCTCGAAAGCATCGGCATGCGCGCCAGGGGCTACAAGATCGGGCCCGACACGCTGGTCACGGTGAAGATCCCGGTGGTGGTATTGCTGGAGATTCGTGGCTACAAGCACTTCGTAGTGATGCAGCGCGCCGACAAGGACTGGGTCTATATCGGCGACCCGGTGCTGGGCAACAAACGCTACACGCGCGACGACTTCGTCAAAGGCTGGAACGGTGTGGTGTTCGCTGTGCTTGGCGAGGGCTACGACAAGACCAACGCCCTGCTCGATCCCCCCAATCCGCTGACCACCAAGCACCGCTTGAATGAATTCAAGCCGGTAGGTGATGCGGAACTGATGGAATTCGGTTTTATCCAGAGCGACTTCTTCTAGAAGCGCAATAAGGAGCAGGACGCTCCAGGAGCAGATCATGAACACTTTCCGTTGGCTGACGGTCATGTGCCTGGCAGCCTCAATGCCCGCTTATGCTTCCCCGGCGTTCAAGCCGATGGAACTGAAGGACTCGGAGCTGGGCGAATTGCGTGGTCGTTACGTAATGCCGGGACGGATTGTCAGCTTCGGCATTGTGATGAGCACCACTTGGACCAACGCCGCCGGCGATACCAGTACGGTGTCGGCCAATATGCATATCGACGCCTCCACCCTCACTCCGCAATTCTATGTTCAGACCACCGGTACCACCGGTACCGGCAACACGCGTCCAACCGGCACCGGCACGGTCATCGGCGGCGCGGGCCTGGGCAGCGGCCAGGGCGTCACCCAAAGCGTACGCGCCGCGGGTGATGGCAACACCGCTTATAACAACGTCGGCATCAATGTCAGCGAGAACGGCCTGGCGCCGGCCAACCTTGTGCAATCGGGGCAGGTGCTGGTGGCGGGGGGCTCGATCGCTAGCAATAGCGCAGCGGGCCGAGTCAGTGTTTCGGCTAACAACGGTGGCCTGCAAATGGCTATCCAGGCCAACAACAATCAGGGCAGCGCAGTCCAGCAAATCGGTGCAGGCCAGGTTTTGCAGGGTACGGTTTTGCAAGGTAACAGCAACTTCGTCAACAACATGACTCAGCTCAACGTCGCCCTAGGCAGCAACGGCCTGAACAATGTCGCGCTGAACTGCAATCTGGAACAACTCAAGGGGCTACGCACCCTGGGTTATTGAACCCGTAAGCCTTCGACACTTACGCATTAGAAAAGGACGGCTGACTTCATGCATCGATCGTTATCGCTACGTGCCGTTGTTTGTTTAAGCACGCTCTTGCCCGCGAGTATGTTGTACGCCGCGCCAGACGCCGACATCGAAACGCTCAAGCGAGAACTCCTGGAACTCAAGCAGCGCTACGAAATGCAACAAAAGGCTCTGGCGGTCCTGGAGCAACGCGTGCGTCAAGTTGAGGACCAGCCTGCAGCGCCGCCGCCAAAACGCCTGGCAAAATCTCCGGCGGACTTCAAGAAAGGAGGCCGTACGGTAGCGGCCGGCAGTTCCGGTGCGGCAGCTGGCGGCAGTTCTTATGGGCAGTCCCTCAAGGATGATTCAGCCCCGGCGCAAAGTGTCAGCAACTTGTACGACGAGGCCAGCGGTTTCTTCGGAAGAGGCAAGTTCAGTGTTGAAACGGGCATGACCTACGCCCGCTACGATGCCCGCCAGTTGACCCTCAACGGTTTTCTGGCACTGGACTCGATCTTTCTGGGCAACATTAACCTCGACCGCATCAAGGCCGACAACTGGACCCTGGACCTGACCGGACGCTACAACCTCGATAACCGCTGGCAGTTCGACGTCAACGTCCCGGTGGTTTACCGCGAGTCGACCTATCAGTCCGGTGGCGCCAATGGTGGCGATCCACAGGCGACTTCCGAAGAGTCGGTGAGCCGTGATCCGGCTATCGGCGACGTTAACTTCGGGGTGGCCTACAAGTTCCTCGACGAAACCCCCACCCTGCCGGACGCCGTGGTTTCGGTGCGGGTCAAGGCGCCGACCGGTAAAGAGCCTTTCGGTATCAAGCTGGTGCGCTCGACCGCCAACGACAACCTGTATGTGCCGGAAAACCTGCCGACCGGCAACGGCGTGTGGTCGATTACACCGGGAATCTCGCTGGTCAAGACGATCGACCCTGCCGTACTGTTCGGCTCGATTTCCTACACCTATAACCTTGAAGAATCGTTTGACGACATCAGCAGCGACATCAATCAGAAAGTCGGGGGCAAGGTCCGCCTCGGCAACAGCTTTCAGATAGGCGCGGGCGTAGCCTTTGCCCTCAACGAGCGGATGAGCATGTCGTTCTCGGTGTCCGACCTGATTCAGCGCAAGAGCAAACTCAAACCCGACGGCGGCGATTGGCAGTCGATTGTCTCCAGCGACGCCAACGCTGGTTACTTCAATGTCGGCATGACCATTGCCGCCAGCGAGAACCTGACCATCGTGCCGAATCTGGCGATCGGTCTGACGGACGATGCACCCGACTTTACCTTCAGCCTGAAATTCCCGTATTACTTCTAGCCGATGAACAGGAAAAAGCCCCCCCGCGACTGGATCGCGACGGGGCTTTTGTTTACCCGCCCTAGCGGATCTGGTGTTTGTGCAGCAACCGGTAGAACGTGGGCCGGGAAACGCCCAGCACGCGCGCGGCGACGCTCATGTTGTCGCTGTGCCGGTTAAGCACATCGCACAGCGCCTGACGTTCGGCGCGGTGTTTGTAATCTTCCAATGTGGCCATGGGCAGCGTGATTGCCTGCCGGCCTTGCAAGCCAAGGTCGGCTGCTTCGATTTGGCGTCCTTCCGCCAGGACCAGGCCCCGCCGCACGCGGTTGGCCAACTCGCGGACGTTTCCTGGCCAGCCATGCTTGCCCATCGCGTCCAGCGCGTCATCGCTGAAGCTGCGCGGACGGCGGCCGATTTCCTGGCTATAGAAGCGAGAAAAGTGGTTGGCCAACATGCCAATATCACCGTGCCGGTCACGCAAGGGCGCGGTCAGGACTTGCAGGACATTCAGCCGGTAATACAAGTCTTCCCGGAACAAGCCCTTCTCGATGGCCGCTTCCAGGTCCACGTGAGTCGCCGCCAACACCCTGACATCCACTGGAATCGGCTGACAGCCACCGACACGCTCGATGTGTTTTTCCTGCAGGAACCGCAGCAGGTTGGCCTGCAACTCCATCGGCAAGTCGCCAATTTCATCCAGGAACAAAGTGCCGCCGTGCGCTGCCTCGATACGCCCGACCTTGCGTTGGTGGGCCCCCGTGAATGCGCCTTTTTCATGCCCGAAGAGTTCGGACTGAATCAGATGTTCGGGGATCGCCCCACAATTGATCGCCACAAAAGGTTTGGCGTGACGTTGAGATTGCCGGTGCAGGGTCTTGGCGACCAACTCCTTGCCGGTGCCACTGTCCCCACGAATCAGGATCGGCGATTCGGTGGGCGCCAGTTTGGCCAGCAACTTGCGCAATTCGCGGATCGGCCGGCTGTCTCCGAGCAGTTCGTGGGCCGGCTCGTGGACCTGAGTCGCGCCTTTGCCACGCAACCGTGCCATGCCAAAAGCCCTGCCCAGTGTCACCTGGACCCGCGATACGTCAAACGGCAAGGTATGAAAGTCAAAAAACCATTCGCAGACAAAATCGCCAACATTCTGCAGCAGCAATACCTCCGGGCTGAGCACCGCGATCCACTCCGTGCCGCTACGCGTGATCAGTTCCTTGACCGCTTCCGGGCGCTCCAGGTGAAACGGCTGCAAACGCAACAGCCCGACGTCACAGGTACGTTCCCCGACTGCCGCCAGCGTACTACTGTCGACATCCCATCCCGCCGCCTTCAGCCCTGGCAATAATCGATGACAATCGTCACACGGATCGACGACGAGCAAGCTGCGCAGCGCAGGGGACTCAACCATGACTTTTCCTTGGCGTCAAAAACATTAAAGTTATTTAGAAACAATAGTTTGGGAGAGCCTTGGATAACCCTAGCAAAATCTTGACGCAGTTCTTGTATCGTTTCGCGATAAGCCCGCCCTTGGCTAGTCTTTTAATCAATGAGTGCGTTAAATCGCCGCACTTCTTATCTTTCAGGAAGCTTTCAAAAGCACCTCTTACATGACGTTAATCACGAAAAGTTGAAAATAGTTGTTCTAAGATGTGACCCGTACCCTGCCTTCGTGCATCAGTACAAGTACGAGCCGAACGGTACGCCCAACCGACGGCACATCATTTGATTGGGCATTTAGAGAGAAGACCCCATGAACGCCCCGCTCCGCATCAACGAAGCTCTTTTGATCGCAGACCGTGCTTTTCAGCCCTTTCAGTGCATCGCCTGGCACGACGGTAACGGCGCGCTGTCGCTTTCCGTCATCGACCGCACCAATACCCGGATTGGCAGCAAACAACTGTCTTGCAGCGCCTACACCGATCCGGCGCAACTTGAAGACCTGCTGTTAGAAGCCCGCGCTGAACTCGACAAAGATGGCTATCAGTTGCAAGGCTGGGCAATGCCCAAGTAACTGACGCACTGTTACTTGGTGATCGAGGTTATCGATCAACTGTTCGATAAGAGTGATCGTCCAGTCGTTATATCGGCGGTCGTCTCTGCGTAGTTATTTAGACTGAAACCAGGCAAGTGGCGAACGTTCTGACGCGTTCGCCACTTGCCTGGTAGTTTCAGATTATCGGCCCGACAGAATAAACCGCTCAATCGCCTCGGCCACGCCGTCCTCGACATTACTGCCGGTGACTATCGTCGCCTGGCGCTTGACCGTTTCTTCAGCCTGCCCCATGGCAATCGACAAGCCGGCGACGTGAAACATGGCCGGGTCGTTGCCGCCGTCACCGATGGCCGCAGTCTGTTCCATCGGCACTCCCAAGTGTGCCGCCAGGGTTGCCAACGCCTCGCCCTTGTTGGCCTTCATCGCTGTCACGTCAAGATACACCGGTTGCGAACGAGACACCTGGGCCTGCCCCTCGACGCTGGGCTGTAATTGCGCTTCCAGCTCAATCAGCAGCTGCGCATTCGGGCTGGCAGCGACAATCTTGTCGATCCGATCCAGGAACGGCGCAAAACTCTCCACCACCACCGGCGCGTATCCCAGGCCTTGTTGTTCCCGAGGAACCATAGGTCCCGTTGGATCACGCAACAACCAGTCGCCATCGGCAAACACCCAGACTTCGACCTCGGGGTGCGCTGAAAACAACCCCAAGGCAAGCAACGCCGCCGCCTCCGGCAAATGATGAGCGACCAGAATGCTGCCGTCCGGATTGACGAGCGTGCCGCCATTGAACCCCGCCGTGGGCACGTCGACCCCCAGCGCTTCGATCTGCTGCAACATGGCCCTCGGCGGACGCCCGGTGGCCAGGCTGAAAAACACTCCAGCCTCGCGCAAGGCGCGGACCGCCGCAATCGTGCGCTGGCTGAGGCTGTGATCGGGCAGTAACAACGTACCGTCCATATCACTCAACAAGAAACGGATGGGATGAATCCTCTCGTCACTCATCCGAGGCGATGCCAGGTGTGGCCATCGCGGGCCAGCAAGGCATCAGCCGCCGCCGGACCATCCTCGCCGGCCTTGTAGGCCTGTATCCCGTCATCTTCTTTCCAGGCGTCGAGAAAAGGCTGCACCGCACGCCAGCCGTTTTCGATGTTGTCGGCGCGCTGAAACAATGTCTGGTCGCCGGTCAGACAATCATATATCAGCGCTTCGTAGCCCGTTGACGGCTGCATTTCGAAGAAGTCCTTGTAGGCAAACCCCAGCTCGATATTGGCCATGTCGAGGGTCGGCCCAGGTTTCTTCGCCAGCAAGTCGAACCACATGCCTTCATTGGGTTGGATCTGGATCTTCAGGTAGGTCGGCTTGAGTTCGTCCACTTCCGTATCGCGGAACTGCGCATACGGCGCCGGCTTGAAGCAGATGACGATTTCCGTATCACGAACGCTCATGCGCTTGCCGGTGCGCAGGTAGAACGGCACGCCAACCCAGCGCCAGTTGTCGATCATGACTTTGAGGGCGACGAAGGTTTCGGTGCTGCTGTCGGGTGCGACGTTGGCTTCTTCACGGTATCCCGGCAATGCCTTGCCGGCGATCTCGCCCGCGGTGTATTGGCCACGGACCGAGTTGGCCCGCGCATCCTCCACCGACCACGGACGTATCGCACCAATCACCTTGGCCTTTTCCCCACGCACCGCATCGGCGCCAAATGCGGCCGGCGGCTCCATGGCAATCATCGCCAACAATTGGAACAGGTGGTTAGGCACCATGTCGCGCAAAGTACCAGTCGTTTCGAAAAAGCTGCCACGGGTCTCCACGCCGACAGTTTCGGCCGCGGTGATTTGCACATGGTCAATGTAGTGATTGTTCCAGAAGGCTTCGAACAGCACGTTGGAAAAACGGCTGATCAGGATGTTCTGTACCGTCTCCTTGCCCAGGTAATGGTCGATACGGTAGATCTGCTTTTCCGTCATGACCTTGAGCAGGCAGGCGTTGAGCGCCTCGGCCGTGGCCAGGTCCGAACCGAAGGGCTTTTCGATCACCACGCGGCGGAAAGCCTCGGGACTTTCTTCCAACAGGTTGGCGCGCCCCAGGCGCTGCACCACTTCACTGAAGAAGCGCGGTGCAGTGGCCAGGTAAAACACCGCATTGCCGGTGCCGCTCTCGGCGATTTTCCGCGCGATATCGGCATAGGTCGTGTCGTCGAGAAAATCGCCTTGTACGTAGCTGATGCCTTTGGCCAATTGCTCCCACAATTGCGGGTCCAACGCGTTTTCGGCATTCCCCTTGATCTTGCTGGCGGCCTCGGTGCGAATGAAGTCTTCAAGCTTCTTGGCGAAGTCGACATCGCTGATGGCGTTATGATCCACGCCGACAATGCGCAAGCCATCACCCAGCAAACCATCACGACTGAGGTTATACAGCGCCGGCATCAGCAGGCGCTTGACCAGGTCGCCATGGGCGCCAAACAGGAACAAGGTGGTCGGTGGAGCGGGTTCGGCCTTGGGTTTCTTGCCGTTCGCGGTCATTTTTTGGAAGTCTCCACATGCCCGCCAAAGCCGAAGCGCATGGCCGAGAGCAGCTTGTCACCGTAGGTGCTTTGCTGGCGTGAGCGGAAACGCGCGAACAACGAGTTGGACAACACCGGCACCGGCACCGATTGCTCCATGGCGGCTTCGATGGTCCAGCGCCCTTCACCGCTGTCGGCCACGGAACCGGAGTAACCGTCGAGCTTCGGATCGGTGGCCAGTGCATCGGCCGTCAGATCGAGCAACCAGGACGACACTACGCTGCCGCGACGCCATACTTCAGCGATGTCAGCCAGGTTCAGGTCGAAGCGTTGATCTTCCGGCAGGTTCTCCGAGTTTTTGGTTTTGAGGATGTCAAAACCTTCTGCAAAGGCCTGCATCATCCCGTACTCGATGCCGTTGTGGATCATCTTGACGAAGTGCCCGGAACCGGCAGGACCTGCGTGGATGTAGCCACGTTCGGCGCGGTCATCGGTGGCGGTACGGTCCCTGGTGCGTGGAATATCGCCCAGGCCGGGCGCCAGGCTGGCGAAGATCGGGTCCAGGCGCTTGACCGTCTCGGCGTCGCCGCCAATCATCATGCAATAACCACGCTCCAGTCCCCAGACGCCGCCGGAAGTCCCTACGTCGATGTAGTGCAGGCCTTTTTTCGCCAGGCTCCGGCCACGGCGCATGTCGTCCTTATAGTAAGTGTTGCCGCCGTCGATGATCACATCACCCGGCTCCATCAATTCGCTCAGTGCCTGGATCGTGAGCTCAGTGGGGTCGCCCGCAGGCAACATCACCCAGACCGCCCGAGGTTTCTGTAGCCCGGCAACCAGTGCTGGCAGATCGGCGACGCCGGTGGCGCCCTCTTCACTCAACCCTTTGACGAATGCTTCGTTGTGGTCATAGACCACGGTTGTATGCCCATTGAGCATCAAGCGGCGCGCGATATTCCCGCCCATGCGGCCTAGTCCGATAATCCCCAGTTGCATGTATTGATGCTCCCAACTACAAATAAAATGTGTGCAATAGTTTATAGCGCAATGAGGCTAATGAGGGATTAGTCAGGCGCCAATCACATGAGTTTCATGACAAAAAAAGGCCATCGTTTCACCATCACCGCGCAAAAAGTCACAGCGACCATAAAAAATAAAAAAGTTCCATTGTGCCAAAAAAGAAATCAGAATTGGCCTGACTGCTGCCGAGAGCCTCGACTCAAGCGCTCTGGCACCGCGACACACCGGCTATTTGCGAGGTAAGCAATGAGCACTGCATCGATGACACGCCCGCCACAGACCCTTTACGTCACTGTCCGACGCGATGAATTGCGCCAGTTGAAAGACGAACGCGACCAACTGCAAGAGGAAGTATTGCGTCTGCGCGCGCACCTGCAGGGCCAACTGAATCTGCCTGCGGAACCGCGACCCGTGCTCATCTGAGTCAACGCTCGTATCCCCCGGAAAACCCTCACAAAGTTTTCACACGCCCACCCCGATAATGCCGCGCTACCAGGCTGCCCCTTTTATGGGTGGCCTTGATTGCGTGC
This sequence comes from Pseudomonas sp. GQ91, assembly GCF_059758795.1. Lineage (NCBI taxonomy): Bacteria > Pseudomonadati > Pseudomonadota > Gammaproteobacteria > Pseudomonadales > Pseudomonadaceae > Pseudomonas > Pseudomonas sp. GQ91. Next base: position 82,862 of record NZ_JCAXED010000001.1, on the reverse strand, counting down.
TGTCAGCACGCAGATTTCCAAAATTATCGGGTGAGAACGGCGGATGGCGATGTTCAAACGCAGCACTAAGTCTGCGAAAGGATTTGATTGGGCCGGCCTTGGCTGGATGTTTCTGTTTTTCTGGTACTTTTCCGGGATTACCCAACTGCTGATACAACTGACCGGCACTTCCGGCTTCAGCGGTTTTCGCCAGGCATTTTTCATGAGTGCACTGTGGCTCGCGCCGATGCTGCTGTTCCCGCGGCGTAGCCGTCTGCTGGCGGCGTTGATTGGCGTCGTGTTGTGGGCCTGTTCCATGGCCAGCCTGGGCTATTTCTTTATCTACCAGCAGGAATTTTCCCAAAGCGTCATCTTCATCATGTTCGAGTCGAACATCTCTGAAGCCGGCGAATACGCCACCCAATACTTTGCCTGGTGGATTGTGCTGGCGTTCATTGCCCACACTGCCTTGGCGATATTCCTGTGGACGCGCCTGCGCCCGGTCTACCTGCCACGGGGCCAGGCCATGCTTGCGGCCGCGGCGATTGTCGTGGCGGTGATCGGCTACCCGCTGATCAAGCAGATTGCCAAAAGCGAAACCATGGAACTGGCCATCGATCGTTTCGAAACCCGCATTGAGCCGGCCGTGCCCTGGCAGATGATTGTCGCCTACCGCCGTTACACCGAGCAGTTGAACAATATGCAAGGCATGCTGGACAACGTCAGCAAGATCCCGCCCCTGAGTAACCTCAAGGACAGCACCGCGGGCCAGCCGTCCACCCTGGTGCTGGTGATCGGCGAGTCGACCAACCGCCAGCGCATGAGCCTCTATGGTTACCCGCGCAATACCACGCCGGAGCTGGACAAGCTGCGCAGCCAACTGGATGTGTTCGATAACGTCATCACGCCGCGCCCCTACACCATCGAAGCGCTGCAACAGGTGCTGACCTTCGCCGATGAAGACAACCCCGACCTGTACCTCAAGACGCCCTCCATTGTCAGCGTGATGAAACAGGCGGGTTACAAGACCTTCTGGATTACCAACCAGCAGACCATGACCAAGCGCAACACCATGCTGACGACGTTTTCCGAACAAGCTGACGAGCAGGTGTACCTGAACAACAACCGCAACCAGAATGCCCGGCAGTACGACGGCGATGTGTTGGCGCCGTTCTCCAAGGCGCTGGGCGATACGGCCGAGCGTAAGTTCATCGTCGTGCATCTGTTGGGCACGCACATGAGCTATCAATATCGCTACCCGTCGAGTTTCGACAAGTTCACCGACCGCCAAGGCGTTCCGGACGGTGTGCGCGACGACCAGCTGCCGACCTACAACAGTTATGACAACGCGGTGCTGTACAACGATTTCGTGGTGTCGAGCCTGATCAAGGACTACGCCAAGACCGATCCCAATGGTTTCCTGATGTACCTCTCCGACCACGGCGAAGATGTGTTCGACTCGGTGGGGCATAGCACCCTGGGGCGCAACGAAGGCAAGCCGACGGCGCCGATGTACACCATTCCGTTCATGACGTGGGCCTCGCCCAAATGGCGCGCCAATCATGGCTGGAATGTCCAGGGCGACCTGCAACGACCCTACAGCAGCTCGCAACTGATTCACACCTGGGCCGACATGGCCGGTTTGAGTTTCGATGAACTGGATCACAGCCGCAGCCTGATCAGCGACAACTTCCAGCCGAGGCCACTGTTGATCGGCAATCCTTATGAGCGCAAACAAAGGGCGTTGATCGATTTCAGCCTGATCAAGCCCAAGGTCAACCCACCCGTGGCCGTTGTGAAGCAACCTTGAAGGATCCGGGTTTCACCCGCGCAACGCGGTGAAACCCGACGCTTTGCAATGCAAAGATAATAATTATTCTCGTTTACCGCTAAAGATCCCCTGCCCCTTTCGTCTTTGTGCCAATGGCATTTTTTCATAGACGACAAGGAGTTCGCCGCGATGTTCGCGCCTATTACCCGTTCCATGACCTTGACTGTCGGGCTTTTCAGCGGGGTGCTGAGCCCGGATTTGCTGGCTGAAAACCCCGTCACTCGAGAAGGCAACGCTTCCGCCAGCGGCCTGGAGCTGGTCAGCACCCATATCACGGCCGACAACCTTGGTTCCGACACCGAAGACACAGGATCCTATACGACAGGCGCCATGAGCACCGCGACGCGGCTGAATCTCTCGATCAAGGAAACCCCGCAATCGGTTTCGGTGGTCACTCGCCAGCAGATGGATGACTTCAAGCTCGGTACATTGAGCGAGGTGATGAACCAGACCACGGGCGTGGTGGTGCAGCGCAACGACTCCGAGCGTTTCAACTTCTATTCCCGGGGCTACAGCATCCAGAACTTCCAGATCGACGGAATGCTCAATACGTTCTCCGGCTTGAAATCGGATTCCGACACGATCATCTATGACCGCATTGAAGTAGTCCGCGGTGCCACCGGCCTGACCACCGGCGCGGGCGATCCGTCAGGCACCATCAATATGGTGCGCAAGCGTCCCACCGCTGACTGGGCAGCCAAGGTCGGCACCAGTGCTGGCAGCTATGATAATTACTACAGCTATGTCGATGTCGGCGGGCCGCTGGGGTTCGACGGACGTTTGCGCGGGCGTACGATGCTGGCCTATCGCGACAGCAAGTCCTTCCGCGATCGTTATGCGCTGGAACGCAAGGTGGGCTACGGCATTCTGGAAGCCGACCTGACTGAAGACACGGTTCTCGCGGTAGGTTACGACTACCAGGACAAGCAGATTGAAGGCGCGACCTGGGGGAGCGTGCCCTACTGGAATTCGTTGGGCGGCAAGGCCAACATGCCGCGCTCGAACAACATCACCACCTCATGGAGTAACTGGCCGCTCACCGACCATACGCTGTTCGCGACCCTGGACCAACGCCTGAGCAACGACTGGCGCCTGAAAGCGGCCTACACCCATCGCGAAAGTGAAACCGATGGCAAGGTGTACTACGGCGGCGGCGGCTATCCGAATCCCGACCGCAGCGGCATCAGGGCCTACAGCAGCCACTTCAAGGATGATGACAAAATGGATGCCGTGGACTTCAACGTCGCGGGTTCCTACTCCCTGCTCGGCCGTGAACACGAAGCCATGTTCGGTTACGGCCAGGCCCGCCACCGGGATTCCTCGCCGTACATCGTCAGTGGCAAGTTGCCGGTCGACTATCTGCACATTCCAGACTGGGCCAACACGGGCGGTATCCCGGAGTTTGCCGATGAGACCACCGATCAGAACGCCAACACGGCCAGCACTTATCAAAAGGCCGGCTACCTGGCGACACGTCTCTCCTTGAGTGACAACTGGCATGCCGTGCTCGGCAGTCGTTATGGCAGCTGGAACACCAGCCGCTCAAGCTACGAGTATGAAGACCGGCAATTGGTAGGCATCAATCACAACAGCCAGACCCAAAAGGACGTATGGACGCCCTATGCAGGCTTGCTCTATGACATCGACCAGGACTTCACCGTTTACGCCAGCTACACCGATATCTTCAAGCCACAGACCGTACAAGACGTGAGCAACAAGTATCTGGAACCGATTGTTGGCAGAAGCTACGAGATCGGCTTGAAAGGCAGCATGCTGAATGACCGACTGACGTTCTCCAGCGCCGTATTCAGGACGATCCAGGACAATGTGGCGGAAATTGACGACTCAGTACCGCCAGGCCCCCAGGGCGAGGAGTACTACAAATCCGGCGGTAAAGGTAACAAGGTACAAGGTTTTGAAGTGGAGCTTTCCGGAGAATTGCGCGCCGATTGGAACGTGAAGGCGGGCTATACCTATACGCACTCGGTGAACGGCGACAAGGAACGCAATAACACCGCTCAACCGCTCAATCTGCTGCGCACTTCGACCACCTATCGCTTGCCGGGTCGGTGGCACGGGTTGACCGTTGGAGCCGGGGTCAACTGGCAAAGCGATATCTATCGGCATGCCCAGCGTCCGGTTGGACGAGGCAGCGATGGAAAGTTCATCACCCAGAGCACGGCTATTCGCCAGGAGGCTTACGCGGTGGTGAATCTCATGTCGCGTTACGAATTTGACAAAAACCTGTCGGCGTCGTTGAACGTGAATAATCTTTTCGATAAAAAATATTACAACAACGTCGGTTTCTACAATGGCGTCTATTGGGGTGACCCACGCACGATGACGCTAAGTCTGGACTGGAAAATCTAAGCGCTCACCTTTCCTGCCCTCAAGTTAACGAAGTGATTAACTTGAGGGCACTTGCAAGTTAACGCCCGCTTAATAAGCGTCCTACAGACTACTCCCACAAATCTGATCAAGGACGGTGCAGATACTCGATCACTTTTACCGGGAATACACGCAATGAAAATCTCGACGTTGATGCTTGCTGGCCTGATGAGCCTGACCTCCGTTGCCGCTTTCGCCGAAGGCGGCTCGGAGCGGGTCAAGGAGTTCTACAACAACTTCAGTTTCATCCAGGCAGAAACCCACGGCAGCGCCGAACAGACCGCTTCCAGCGACGCCCAGCCGTCCGAATCGAAGGTGCCTGAGCAAAGCAGCGAGAGCGAACACTCCAGCTGATGGGATGCGCCCTACCCTGCGCCATTCCGCTCTGATGGCGAAGGTTGATTTGGCGCCCTTTATCGGGCGCCTTTTTTATTTCCGAAAACAATTATCCTGCACTAAATCTGCGTCAGGTTATTGCAAGGGCCATTCAGCCAAGCATTAACTTCCACCCCAACAGGAGTGTTAATCCTGAGTTAACCTTGATGGTTAAAGAGACTTGTTCCAAAACAACATCCGGCCATGCTCGGAATCATAGACCGCGTCATCAAATCCGAACTTACGGTAAGAACCTTGCGCCACCGCATTGCCCTCCAATACCTCCAGGGTGATCTTGCAGCAACCACGCTGGCGAGCGATTTCCTCGACCTTTTGCAGCATTTTCTGACTCAGTCCCAGGCCACGGTATCGATCCATGACGACCACATCGTGCACATTGACCAATGGACGACAGGCAAAGGTCGAGAAGCCTTCAAAACAATTCACCAGACCTGCCGGTTCGCCCCCCACAAAGGCCAGGACACTGAAAGCATGCGGGCGCTTGGCCAATTCAGCGGGCAGTTGTTGCAGGAGATCCGCTGGCAAGGCCTGGCCACCGCCCATTGGATCTTGTGCGTAGTGGTCAAGCAGGCGACCAACAGCCTCGGCATGTACAGGATTGCTGTAGCTGGCTTGCAGCACCAGTATTTCTGCGGCGTCCATTTCCTTCCTCGATAACAGCTGTGTGGGGATGACCTCACCTGGAACATCGATTGTAAGCGTGGGGTCGGCATTAGATGAAGGAGATTAACTACATCTTGGTGCAGGAAAATAGTAACAAGCGCGGTGCTCGCTTACTGACCTGGTAGTCATGATTGTCCGAAACGCTGTAACTGCATCTCCTGCAAACGACTGAGGGTCCGACGGAACGCAAAACTCAGATACCCCTCGGTGTAAAGCTCCTCCAAGGGCAGACTGGCCTCAATGAACAGCGGCACTTTGCGGTCGTAACACTCGTCAACCAGGGCGATGAAGCGCCTGACGCTGTCGTCGTGGACGGACAACGCCGGCAGTTCACGGTCCCCAGCCTCCACGCGCAGAGCGGCGTCCTCGGTCCCCCGGGCAATTCGCCCCGGGCGCGTTTGCGCGCTCAAGGCTGGAACGTCGCTCAGCAAAATCGCCGTATAGCGATCACACAACTGCATGAAATCCATGGCGGACAACGCTTGCTCACACACGTCGGCGTAGCGACACCATAAGACCGTAGCGCAGGCCTTCACCACAGCAATGCGGCGCGAGCCGACAACGATGGGGACGTTGCTGCAGGATTGTCCCTGGCTCAAGCCTAGAAATACCTGTGCCAGCGCTTCAGGCTGGTCGACCCAGTAGCGTTGCAGCCGAGTCCCCGGGTGCAAGCGATGATCTTCATCGCCGTCGACAGCCACCACCCGCATGTTCGCCTTGAGCGCTTCGATAGCCGGTAAAAAACGCTCGCGATTGAAGCCATCGGCGTATAGCTGCTGCGGCGGTTGGTTGGAGGTACAGACCATCACCACGCCTTCTTCGAACATCACCTGAAACAGGCGACCAAGAATGATCGCATCACCGATGTCATTGACGAACAGCTCGTCGAAACACAGTACCCGTACCTCCAGGCTCAATTCGCGGGCCAAGGCCTTCAGCGGGTCGGGGGTACCGGTCAACTGGAACGAGCGTTGGTGCACCCACCCCATGAAGTGATGGAAGTGCTGGCGTCGCGCCGGCACCCGCAAGCTCTGATGGAACTGATCCATCAGCCAGGTCTTGCCGCGCCCTACCGGGCCCCACAGATAAACCCCGCTGACAGGCGCGCGGCCCTGATGCAAGGCTTGGTGGCAGTCCTGCAAGGCCTGCACCGCCTGACGCTGGGCGGCGTCGCAGACAAAGCCAGCCGTCAGGGCGTGTTGATAAGCGGCGAGTGGTGAGTCGAACGTCATGCGGGGCAGTATGCCATGATCACCGTCCAGCACGGATGTCATGCTACGGGGAAATGTCCAGGCGTACGATCTGGCCTCGTTCATTGAGCCGAAAGGTGTAGCGCAGTTCCAGCGGGCTTCCGGGAAAGCTGCCGCTGACCAGATTGTTCACCAACACCTTGCCGGTGCGCTGCTGGACATCCAGTATCTGGACTTTCGGTTGATATCGACGTCCGGTGTCTTCCATCCAGCGGGCTATCGCCGCCCTGCCGACCTGGTGCTGACCTTCATCGAAGACATTGGCTTCTTCGGCAAAACACTCAACCACCGCCGCCGTATCGCCGGCATTGGCGGCGGCGATATAAGTCGCAATGGCCGGGGCCAACTGAGAGGTGGGTCTGGACATGCTGGCAACTCCTTGTTGATGATTTCGGGAACCATCCTAAGGCACGTCTGTGTCAATTCTTGTCAGGAGTGAACGGTGCTGACTCATTCTGTTGTTCCATCAGCTTGCGCCATGCTCGCAGCCAGTCGCTGCGTCGTCCCGGATAGCGTTCCCCGTGTTCACCGGCAGCCGCAATCCGGTCGGTACGGAAGGTACGATAGGCGCCCCGCAACTCGCACCACGCCACAATCACCCGCGCTTCGTTGAGAAAACCCAGGGCCAGCGGCCAGATCAGGCGTTGGCTGGACGTTTGAGCGGCATCCGAATAGTCAATGTGCAGCTTGGCCTGGCTGCGAATCGCCTGGCGAAACACGTTGAGCGGCACAGTATTCTGCGGGTATCCATAGCCAGGTGGCCCTGGCAGCAACGTCGGGTTGCGCAAAGCCTCCTGGGAGGCGGGATCGAGGACCGCGGCGATTTTTGCCAACGCGTCAGCCGCGGCCTGACTCAAGACCTCATCGCCCCGCTGATCGACATAACGCAAGCCCAACACGATGGCTTCAGTCTCGTCGGCGTTGAGCATCAACGGCGGCAGAAACAACCCGCTGCGCAATACATAACCGATCCCCGCCTCACCATGAATCGGTGCGCCCAACGCGGACAGTTCGGCGATATCGCGATACAGCGTGCGCTCGGAAACCTCCAGTTCTGCAGCCAGCACAGCCGCGGTTACCGGGCGTTTCTTGCCACGCAGGACTTGCAACAAGGTCAGTAGGCGACTGGTTCGCGACACGTGCATCACGCTTGAGAGATGAGAGGTGCCGCAGCTTATCAGAGAGGATTGTCAGAAAGTGTCAGGAGCGCGGCAGCGCGCACCCGCGTTAATGGCCGCCGGTCAAACGCCAGCAGTGGCGGCTTGCCTGTCCCCAGCAAGCCGCCGCGCACGCCCTTACGCCAGGCTTTTGCTGACCACTTCAAATACATCGCTGGACAGCTCGCCCGAGCCTAGGATGCGCTCCAGCTCGGCCTTCATCAGCGCCTGACGGGCGCTGTCGTACTTGCGCCAGCGCGTCAACGGCGCCAACTGCCGCGATGCAATCTGCGGGTTGAGGGCGTTCAGCTCGATCACCAGATCCGCCAGGAAACGGTAGCCAGCGCCATCGGCGGCGTGGAAGTTGATCAGGTTCTGGCCGGCGAAGGCCCCGATCAGCGCACGAACCTTGTTCGGGTTCTTCAGGTTGAACGCCGGGTGCCGCATCAACGTCTTGACCCGCTCCAGGCCGCCAGGCAACGGACTGCCGGCCTGGACGCTGAACCACTGATCCATCACCAGCGGGTTGTCCTTGAAGTTCTCGGCGAACACCGCCAGGGCCTTGGCTTTTTGCTCTTCGAAAGGCGAATTGACCAGTATCGCCAGCGCTGTCAGGCGTTCGGTCATGTTGTCGCAGGTATCGAACTGTTCCAGGGTCGCGTCCAGCACTTCAGGTTTGCCGCTGAGCATCAGGTAGGACAGCGCGATATTCTGCAGGGCGCGGCGCGCGAAATGCTCGGCGCTGGCGACATAAGGGGTTTTCCTGGACAGGTCCCGATTGGCCTGGTAACGCAGCCACAGGCTTTCGAACAGGTTGTCGGCCAGTTGCTTGCGCGCAAACTCGCGGGCAGCGTGGATGGCGTCGACATCGGCCACTTCACTGATTTCCGCCAGATAGGCCTCACCCGGCAACGAGAGCATTTCCGCGACCATTGCCTGATCCAGGCTTTCGTCACTCAACACGCTGCGCAGTGCCGTGATCAAGCGCTGATCCAGCACCAGGGTCTTGCCCTGCTGATACTCGGCGATGAGTTCCTGTACGACCTGCACCGACAGTTGTTGGCCCGCCTCCCAGCGGTTGAAGCCATCGCTGTCGTGCTGCATCAGGAACATCAATTGGTCGCGGCTGTAAGGGAAGTTCAGCTTCACCGGCGCCGAGAAACCGCGAAGCAGAGAAGGCAGTGGCTGTTCGGCAATATCGACGAAGGTAAAGGTCTGCTCGGCCTCGGTCACCGACAACACGCGCGAGGTACCGAGCGCCGCCGCTTCGCCGCTCAGGCGCAGCGGCAGATCAGCGCCCTTGCCGTCCAGCAGACCCAGTTCGACTGGAATCACGAACGGCAGTTTTTCCATCTTGTCCGGGGTTTGCGGGCAGCTCTGGCGGAAGGTCAGGCTGTAGGTTTTTGCCGCACCATCGTAGGATTCGCTGACCGCCAAGCGTGGGGTGCCGGCTTGGCTGTACCAGCGTTTGAATTGCGTCAGGTCGGCGCCATTCGCGTCTTCCATGGCCTTGATGAAGTCGTCGCAGGTCACGGCCTGGCCGTCGTGGCGTTCAAAGTACAGGTCGCTGCCTTTGCGGAAACCTTCGGCACCCAGCAAGGTGTGGATCATGCCGACGACTTCGGAGCCTTTTTCATACACTGTCAGGGTGTAGAAATTGGAGATTTCGATAAAGCTGTCCGGGCGCACGGCATGAGCCATCGGGCCGGCATCTTCGGCGAACTGGTGGGTGCGCAGGTAAGCCACGTCCTGGATACGCTTGACCGTCGCCGAGTTCATGTCGGCGGAAAAGCCCGAATCGCGGAACACCGTGAAGCCTTCCTTGAGCGACAACTGGAACCAGTCGCGGCAGGTCACGCGGTTGCCCGACCAGTTATGGAAGTACTCGTGGGCGACGATGGCCTCGACCCGCTGGTGCGCGGCATCGGTGGCGGTTTCGGCCCGGGCCAGCACGGCACTGGAGTTGAAGATATTGAGGCCCTTGTTCTCCATGGCGCCCATGTTGAAGTCGTTGACCGCGACGATCATGAAGATATCCAGGTCGTATTCACGGCCGTAGACTTCCTCGTCCCAGCGCATGGACTTTTTCAAGCTGTTCATGGCGTGCTGGCACTTGTCGATGTTTTCCGGCTCGACGTAGATGCGCAAGGCCACGGTGCGTTGGGTCATGGTGATGAAGGTATCTTCAACGCACCACAAGTCACCGGCGACCAGGGCAAACAGGTAGGCCGGTTTCTTGAACGGGTCTTCCCAGGTGGCCCAGTGCCGCCCATCTTCGCCAGGACCGCTGGCAATCGGGTTGCCATTGGACAGCAACACCGGGTAGCGGTGCTGCTCGGCAATGACCGTGGTGGTGAACGTGCTCATCACGTCCGGGCGGTCCAGGTAATAGGTGATCTTGCGAAACCCTTCGGCTTCGCACTGAGTGCAGAACATGCCGCCGGATTTGTACAGGCCTTCCAGGGCGGTGTTGGTTTCCGGGTGAATCCTGACGCTGGTGTCCAGGGTAAAACTGTCGCTGGTCGGCTGCAGGGTCAGTTGGCTATCAGTCAATTGATAGTCAGTACTGCTCAGTTCCCGGTCGCCCAGGCTGACTGACAGCAACTCCAGCTGCTGGCCATCCAGTACCAGCGGCGGCAGGCCTTCGCCACGCTCGGGATTGCGGCGCATTACCAGCTGCGCGTGGACCAGGCTGTGGTCCTCGAACAACTCGAAGGTCAGGTGCGTCTCGTCAATCAGGTAGTCGGGCGCCTGATAGTCCTTTAAATAAATCATCTTCGCTTGTTCGGTGCGCATGCGTCGAATCCTTCTACTGATGCACGGCGAGCTGGTAAGCCGTGTATTTACGAATGTTGATAACGCCGGTGTCGAAGATCAGGTATTGGCCCTTGATCCCCATCAGCGTGCCTTCGGCAATCGGGTTCTTGTCCAGATTGAAGCTGACGATCTTGGCGGGATACTGCTCCACCGGGTAGCGTATTTCGAGCGGCTCGATATCAGTCACGGTTTGGATGGCTTGCAGGCCAAAGCGTTCCTGTAATTGCAGCAACCCGTCGGCGCAGGAGGCAAACAACTCATCGCGCACCTGGTTGAGGTCCACGGCAGGCGCGTCGCCCTTGAGCAAGGCACGCCAGTTGGTTTTGTCGGCCACCTGGCTGCGCAACACATCTTCGACGAAGCCCGACTGCTGACGCGTGGCCACGCGCATGATCGGCAGCGCCTGGCTCGCGCCCTGATCCAGCCAGCGGGTCGGCAGTTGCGTGGCACGGGTAATGCCGACCTTGATCCCCGACGAGTTGGCCAGGTACACCACATGATCGGTCATGCAGAACTTTTCGCCCCAGGCCGGATCGCGGCAGGTGCCGGCCTCGAAATGACAGCGTTCGGGGCTCATGATGCACAGATCGCACTGCGCCAGCTTAGTCATGCACGGATAGCAATAACCCTGGCTGAAACTGGTCTTGGTCTTGCGTCCGCAATGGGTGCAATGGATCGCTCCCAGGTATTCCAGGCGCACGGTCGTGCCAATCAACGGATTGACCGGCACCTCGGTATCGCCCAGGCGAAAAGCGTATTGAACGGTCGGCGTCCCCAATTGCGCCGACATCTTGCTGACTGCACCACGGCCAATCTCGATCAATGGATGGCATCCGACTTGAACAGGATGTTTTCCACGGTGGTCGATTTCGACTGGCATTCCTGCGGGCCCATGTAACCGGTCCGCTGATCTTCGGGCAGGTTCTGGATTTCCCAGGCGATCATCGCCTGCAGCGACAATTCGCGCTGCTCGGCGCTGAGCTTGCGCCCATCCGACCATTTGCCGATTTCCACGGCGAGCTTGAGGCTCTGGTAAATGTCCGGCGTGATGTTTTCAATCATTTCAGCAAAAGAGGACATAAGACTCTTCCTTAACCCGATAGGTGATATTCAAGAGGCCCGTCTGCGGCGGCTGTACAGCCCGCCCAGCAAACCGGTGAGGCAACCGACGAGCAACCCGCCGACATGCGCCGCATTGGCGATTTCGCCGAAACCGATCATCGAGACCAGGCCCGACAGGCAGAGCAACAGCCATACCAGCATCATCACCAGCACCCCACGGGGCAAGCGATAGGCCGGATTGGGCGCCAGCATCTGATAAATCCAGCAATGTCCGAGCAGGCCATACAAGACACCGGACAAGCCACCAAACAGGCCGGGGCCGCCGAACGTGTATTGAGCGTAGTTGGAAACCAGGCTGAACAGCAGCGTCAGGCCGAGCAAGTTGATACTGCCCTGGCGCGACTCGATACGCCGCCCCAGCTCCCAGTACCACATGCCGTTCATGGCCAGGTGCAGGATGCCGAAGTGAATCAGCATCGGTGTGACCAATCGCCACCACTGCCCCGCGGCCAGACTGTCGGCCAGCGGAGTGAAATACAGGTATTCGCCGGCGACGCGGAACTGCAGGAACGTCAGCCAACTCATGGCCTGCAGGTTGTCGCCCAGCATTGTTGCGGCACCGACGATCAGGCTGAGCAGCAAGATGGCGGCGGTCAACGGGCTATGGCGCAGTTGCTGGATAAACCCAGGGCGCTTGACGTCCTGCTCCTGGGGAATATCCAACTGCTGATCCGGGTCGCCGCCCGGAAAACGCTGATACAGGCTACGCACATCGTCGCTGATGACGTCAGGCACCCACAGCACTTGCTCCCCCGCTTCTTCGCTGACGCGATGGGGCACCTGCATGCGCTGCAGGAGCTTGATAAAGCCGCCCAGGTCCACGCTCAGTGGCAAGCGCAATACCGCTACGGTACTCATGAAATGACCTCCGGACGCTCGACATCGACCCAGACGAACTTGCTCGGGTCGAGGCGACTTTCCTGATCCAGGCGATAGGCGACCAACTTGCCGTACAGCACCGCGCTGTAATCCAGGCAAGCCAGATTCGGACGGATCGGCGCTGGTTTGCCGCTGCGCCAGTAATGGCCGACAAACAACAAGGGTTCATCGATGCCATAACGCAGCAATGAGTTTTTTTCGCTCGAGGACAATGGCGTGCGTGCCACGGGGTCAGGCAAGGCATCCGGCTGAAAGACGATATCACCGTAGGTTTTCGGGTCGTCTTCCCAGAATTTGGTGCGAAAGAACGAGCGCGTCAGGCCGTCGCCGCCGGTCAGCGTCAAACCGTGTGGCAGGCGCATGTCCGTGCCGCGCAGCAAACGATCAAACGCATTGCAGGCAAAACTGCCCGGCACGGCAGCGGCTTGCAGGAAGTGCTGGTCAATACAGCCATCCGCAAACGTTGCGCGCAGCGGTTCGATAAAACTGTCGTCCCAGCATGCATGCACCACCCGAAAGCGCCCGGCATCGACGAACAGCGGCATGTCGTAGAACCAGCCAAGAAAGTCGTGCCAGTCGCCAGGGTGGTGTTCGAACTGAGTCAGGGTCTCCTGGATCAACCGTGCGTGACGCGGGTTGTGTTCGCGCACAAACTGCTTGCCGCTGCCCGGTGGGGCCGGCGTGGTCCAGCCGAGGGCATTGAATTCATGGTTGCCCATGAGGCACAGCGCCTGGCCGGCTTCGGCCATGTCATGGACGATATGCAGCGCCTCGCGGATACGCGGGCCACGGTCGATGATATCGCCGAGGAACACCGCCATTCGTGATGGGTGGCGCCAGGCGCCGCCTTGCTTGTGATAACCCATTTGGTCGAGCAAGTGCTCAAGGGTATGAGCACAACCATGCACGTCACCAATCAGGTCGTAGCTACGCGCGGGATCGAGCATCAGTCGCCTCCACCCCCCAAGCGGCTGCCCCAGCCCAGCTTGGTCCGGCAGACTTCGTAGTAGTTGTGGTCCAGTGGGTGGATCAACCGCAGTTTCTGCGCTTTCTTGCTCACAGTGATCGTGTCACCCGGCGCGCAAGTGAAGTGATTCTGCCCGTCGCAGGAGACTTGCGGGTAAATCTGCATGTCTTTGGAGACCACGATTTTCAACTCACTGTTGCCGTCGACCACGATGGGCCTGCTGGACAACATATGGGGGTACATCGGCACGATCACAATGGCGTCGAGCTTGGGATGCATGATCGGACCACCCGCCGACAGCGCGTAGGCGGTTGACCCGGTGGGCGTGGCGACGATCAGGCCATCGGCCTTCTGGCTGCAGACAAACTGGCCGTCGATATACAGTTCGAACTCGATCATCCGCGTCGACTTGCCAGGGTGCAGTACCACGTCATTCAGGGCATCGCCCTGGCCGATGGCTTCGCCGTGGCGGCGTACTTCGGCCTGCAGCAGGAAACGGTTTTCCACCAGATAATGACCGTCGAGGACCTTGGCCACTTCCACTTCCAACTCGTCGGGGCGGATATCCGTGAGAAACCCCAGGCTGCCCCGGTTGATCCCCAGCACCGGCACATTATGCCGTGCCAAGGCCCGGGCCGCGCCCAGCAGGCTGCCGTCGCCACCGACCACGATCACCATGTCGCACACTTCACCGAGCATCTTGCGCGACGACGTCTGCAGGCCGTGGCCGGGCAGAATCTCGGCGATGGTGTCTTCGAGGATCACATGCAGGTGGCGCTCGAGCAGAAACGTTTTCAGCCGGCGGACGGTGTCCAGCACTTGGGTACTGCCCAAGCGACCGATGATGCCGATATTGCGAAATTGCTCCATGGGGCTCCTGCGGGGTTCGGGGTCTGGCAAAAAGAACGATTATGGGCGAAAGGCGCCGTTAGACAAAATCCTTTGTGCCCGAGAGGCCCAGACGCCAGCGGTTTTGCATGCCACCGGCGATCCCGCACTGACGCGTAAACGGCTATGCTCGGAGCATGACTTTGTTCGCTGACTTGCAGCACTTGCCCCGTCAATTGCGTCACCCTGAGGTGCGTGATCTGGCGTGGGTGATCATTGCACCGCCAATGCTCGCCCAAACACCCTGGCCGCAACGTCATCCGCTGGCGGGCAGCGACTGGGTGCAGGCGCCCGATCAACTGGAGCGCTGGCTCAGGCAGCTGGACCACGACAGTCACCTCCTGCAGCACTGGTTGAGCCAGGCCCGCACCCGACGCCTGGGCCTGTATTACGAGCGATTGTGGCAATTTGCCGTGCAGCACGCGCCCGGTGTCGAGCTGCTGGCGGCCAACCTGCCCATTCGCCAAGCCGGCCACACCCTCGGGGAGCTGGACATGCTGCTGCAGGACCGTGACGGCGTGCACCACCTGGAACTGGCGATCAAGCTCTACCTGGGCCCGCAGGATGGCGACGGCCAGGACGCGGCGCATTGGCTGGGTCCGGGCTGCCACGACCGTCTCGACCGCAAGCTGGCGCATCTGGCCCAGCATCAGTTGCCGATTTCTGCACGCCCGGAAAGCCGTGAAGTGCTGGCGGCACTGGATATCCGCCAGTTCGATGCGCAACTGTGGCTGGGAGGTTATTTGTTGTATCCCTGGCCCGGCCAGGCCGAGCCGCCAATGGGCGCCCACCCCAGGCATCTGCGAGGGCGCTGGTTGCATCAGCGCGACTGGCTGGACTTTGTCAGGGGCCGCCCGCCGGGTCGCTGGCAACCTCTGCCCCGGCATGCCTGGCTGGCCCCGGCTCACTACGAGGCAAATGAGGTGTGGAGTGATGAGCGGATGCACGGCTGGCTGGCAGACCTCGATCCGATGGCGCCGGCGCAATTGTTGGTGCGGCTGGTCCAGAGCGGTGAAGACTGGGAGGAAGCCGAGCGCTTGTTTCTGGTCGCGGACCTTTGGCCGAATGTGCAGGGAACGGGTTGAGGCTTGTGAAGACTCGGCGTGCCCTCAACTGCGGATTGATCCATAACTGGGCGTCTAAGGCCGCCTTCTAAATGTAGGAGCGAGCGTGCTCGCGAAAAACCTGAGGACGCCGCGGGGGCCAGATTTCCCGCGTCATCGTTGACGATTTTCGCGAGCAAGCTCGCGCCTACAAGAGGGGAATTCGGTCGCAAAAGTCAGGCCGCCGTGGTGTTGATTTTGATCTTGGGCGCCCATGCCGACAACCCAACCTCTAGAGCGTATCGATATGCCGATAGGCAATGCCCAGCCCGGCTGCAAGCACCTGGCCCCGGCCCAACCTGATCGGTCCCCGTTCGATATCCACCAGCAATCCTGGACATTCCAGATCCGGTAGCCCGGAAATATCCTTGAGTCGCCCATCGGTCACCACCAGCAACCGCTGCCGCTCCGCCGGATAGCGCTTGCGTCGGCCCCGCAACCAATGCCCAGCCTCAACCAACGCCCCCAGCAACGGCGTGCCGCCGCCAGCGCCAAGCCCTTCCAGCCAACTCGCCAAGCCTTTCGCCGCCTTCAACCCCTGCACGTGCCACTGGGGCGATTGGCCGCTGACCGTCAACAGTGCCATTCGCGCGCGCTGCCGATAGGCATCGTCAAACACCTGAGCCAGTAAACCCTTGGCATCGCTCAACGCCTGATGCCGGCGGGTTGAGGCCGAGGCGTCGACAATCACCAGCCATAGTTCATGGGGCGAGCGGCTGCGCAGTCGATACACCACATCTTCCCGGCGTTGCGGACGTCCAGCCAGCAAGGTGCCCGGCCAATTGATCGCGCCTTCGACGCTGCCGCGCGCCTGTCCTTGCCTGCCCTTGTGCAATCGGCCCGCCTTGGGCCGGGCATCCGCCCCCGCGTCAGGTCGAGGACGAATGCCTAGGGCTTTTTTGGCCAGTTGGGCACTTCCCGTCGTGCGCCTGTGGGCAACGCGGGTGCGGGCATTTCACCCCATTGGCCCTGTCCCTGGCCTTGCTCTTCAGGGCGCTTCAAGGGGGGCGCTGCGGATGTTGCATCGGGCGGGCTCGCGAGGGGCGATTGTTCCTGGCGTCGGTGACGCAAGGCGAACTCCGCTACGGCGTCGATATCCTCCCCGCTGATCGCTGTCGCGCCGCGCCAGGCAGCATGGGCACGCGCGCCGCGCAGCCACACCAGGTCCGCACGCAGTCCATCGACGCCCGCCGCAAAACAACGTTCGGTAATCTGCGCCAATGCCTGGTCATCCAGCGCAATGCTGTCCAGCGCTGCGCGTGCCTCGGTGCAACGCTCACGCAGTGCTGCTTGCTGAGCCGACCATTGCGCACAGAACCCATGCGCATCGCTGTCGAAATCCAACCGCCTGCGGATAATTTGCCCGCGTTCGGCGGGCAGCGTTTGACCACTCAAGGCCACGTTGAAACCAAAGCGATCGAGCAATTGCGGGCGCAACTCACCTTCTTCAGGGTTCATCGTGCCAATCAACACGAAACGCGCCGAGTGCCGGTGGGATATACCGTCGCGCTCGATCAGGTTAGTGCCGCTGGCGGCGACGTCCAACAACAGATCCACGAGGTGATCGGGCAACAGATTGACTTCATCGACGTACAGCACGCCGCCATCGGCCTTGGCCAGTACCCCAGGGGAAAACTGCGCGCGGCCTTCGGCCAACGCCGCGTCAAGATCAAGCGTGCCTACCAGACGCTCTTCGGTGGCGCCCAGCGGCAGAGTGACGAACTGCCCGCTGGCCAGCAAGTCCGCCAGGCCGCGGGCCAGTGTGGACTTGGCCATGCCACGTGGGCCTTCGATCAATACGCCACCGATCTTCGGGTCGATGGCAGTGAGGCACAGCGCCAGTTTCAGGTTGTCGGCGCCCACTACGGCAGACAGTGGGAAATGAGGTGTATCGTTCATTGCTGGGTCTCAGTGGGTTGCTTTTTTGTGGTGGGGCAGGCAGATCGCCCCCTCACCCTAACCCTCTCCCCAAAGGGGCGAGAGGACTTGCCGAGGTGTGCAAAGAAAATCAGCGACCTGAACGACCGAGTCGATCATGGATTCAAAGAAAATCGCTCACGTCGTAGTAAGTGCATCGTCGAAAACCACCTCAACCCTCTTCCTCTATATCCAACAACACATTCTCCAGCGCCTCTCGATATGCCCCCGGGTCCTGCCACATACCGCGCTGCTGGGCTTCCAGCATGCGTTCGGTCATGTCGCGCAAGGCATCAGGGTTGTGCTGCTGGACAAACGCGCGGGTGTCGGGATCGAGTAAATAGGCATCGGCCAGCAATGCATATTGATGATCGTCGATCAGCGCCGTGGTGGCATCGAAGGCAAACAGATTGTCCACGGTCGCGGCCATCTCGAACGCACCTTTATAGCCATGGCGCTTGACCCCTTCAATCCACTTGGGATTGGCTGCCCGCGAGCGAATCACCCGGTTCAGTTCTTCCTTTAACGTACGGATTTTTGGCAAGTCCGGCTGGCTATGATCGCCATGATAACTGGCGGCCTGGGTCCCGCTCAGGGTTTCCACGGCAGCGAGCATGCCGCCCTGGAATTGGTAGTAATCATTGGAATCGAGCAGGTCGTGCTCGCGATTGTCCTGATTCTGCAGCACCGCCTGCACCTGGCTCAGGCGCCGGGCGAATGGCTCGCTCGCGGCGCTGCCTTCGTCGCTGCCGCCATAGGCATACGCGCCCCAGTCCAGGTAGACCCGCGCCAAATCCGCACGACTTTGCCACAGGCGCCCATCGATCGCGCCCTGCACGCCTGCACCATAGGCGCCGGGTTTTGCTCCGAAGATCCGCCAGCCGGCCTGTTTAGCCGCCGCGTCCTCATCCAGCCCGGACCGGCACAACGCCTCACGCTCGCTGCGCACCTTGGCGGCCAGCGGGTTCATGTCATCCGGTTCATCCAGTGCCGCCACGGCTTGCACCGCCGCATCGAACAGACGGATCAGGTTGGCAAACGCGTCGCGGAAAAAACCCGACACCCGCAAAGTGACATCAACCCGCGGACGGTCGAGCAGGCTCAGTGGCAGGATCTCGAAGTCATCCACCCGTTGGCTGCCGGTGGCCCATACGGGGCGCACGCCCATCAGCGCCATGGCCTGGGCGATGTCATCACCGCCGGTGCGCATGGTGGCGGTGCCCCACACCGACAAGCCCAGTTGGCGCAGGTGATCGCCATGGTCTTGCAGATGCCGCTCCAGAATCAGGCTGGCCGACTGAAAACCCAGGCGCCAGGCGGTGGTGGTCGGCAGATTGCGCACGTCCACCGAGAAAAAGTTGCGCCCGGTAGGCAGCACATCCAGGCGCCCACGGCTTGGCGCGCCACTGGGGCCGGCGGGTACAAAACGCCCGGCCAGAGCATCCAGCAAACCGCGTATTTCTGCCGGGCCACAGGCGTCCAGGCGTGGTGCGAGCACACTGCGCACGCTGTCCATCACCGCCTTGACGTCTTGCCAGCCAGGCACATCGAGTTGCGCGACCACGCCTTCCAGGCTGTGTTCGATCAAGCGCGCCGCGTACAACTCCAGACGCTCGCGGGTGTCGCCCGCGGTGCGCCATAACTGTGAGTCAATCTGCTGCAATGCCTCGGGACGGCGCCCAGTCCAGGGTTCGGCCAAGGCGCAATCGAGTGGGTCGAAGTCCAGCTCGAAGGCCTTGGCCAGGACCCGCAGCAGACTCGCTTGCGGGCCTCGGCCGTCGCCACGGGGAATGCGCGACAGCGCCAGCAAGGTGTCGATACGCAACCGACCTGCGGGGGACTCTCCGAAGATATGCAGACCGTCGCGGATCTGCGATTCCTTCAGGTCGCACAGGTAAGTGTCCAGGCGTGGCAGCCAGATCGCCGCGTCGACGTCGCTGTCGAGGTTGGCATCGAGCATCAGTTCCTGGTCGATACGCGTCTCGCGTACCAGTCGCAGAATATCTTTTTGCAGCTCCCTGGCACGTCGTGGGTCGAGCAACTGCGCTTCGTAATACTCATCGGCCAACAGTTCCAGATTACGCAATGGGCCGTAGGTTTCAGCGCGGCTCAGCGGCGGCATCAGGTGATCGATGATCACTGCCTGGGTACGGCGCTTGGCCTGGGCGCCCTCGCCCGGGTCATTGACAATAAACGGATAGATATTGGGCAGCGGGCCGAGCAGCGCATCCGGCCAGCAGCTCTCGGAAAGTCCAACGCCCTTGCCCGGTAGCCACTCCAGGTTGCCGTGCTTACCCACATGAATCAGCGCATGGGCGCCGTAGGTCTGGCGCAACCAGAAGTAGAAGGCCAGATAGGCGTGGGGTGGCACCAGGTCCGGGTCGTGATACACGGCACTGGCGTCCACCTGATAGCCGCGGGCGGGCTGAATACCGACAAAGGTCAGGCCAAAGCGCACGCCGGCGATCATCAGGCGGCCGTCACGGAACATCGGGTCATGATCCGGCGTGCCCCAGCGCGCCAACACTGCGGCGCGGTTGGCTTCGGGCAACTGCTTGAACAGGGTGTCGTAGGCGTCCAGTCCCAGGCTTTGATGGCAGGGGCGCAGGTCCAGGCTATCGAGGTCGTTGCTCACGCCACCCAGCAGTTGCTGAATCAACGCCGTGCCGCTGTCCGGTAACACCTGCGGCAGCGGATACCCCTCGGCTTGCAGCGCACGGAGAATATTCAAGGCGGCGGCCGGGGTGTCCAGGCCCACGCCATTGCCGATGCGGCCGTCACGGGTCGGGTAGTTGGCGAGAATCAACGCGATACGCTTTTGCGGGTTTGGCACCTGTGCCAGGTCAACCCAGCGTCGCGCCAGTTCAGCGACAAAATCCATGCGTTCCGCTACGGCCCGATAGCACACCACGTCCGACTGACTGCGCTCGCTGCGCCAGGCAAGGTCCTTGAAGCTGATGGGCCGGCTGATGATGCGACCGTCCAGCTCCGGCAAGGCAATGTGCATCGCCAGGTCACGCGGTCCAAGGCCCTGCTCGCTGGCTCGCCAGCCCGGCTCATTGTCTTGGGCACAAATCGCCTGAATCACCGGTATATTGCGCCGAAACGGCCGCAGATGCGGCGCTTCAGGGCTGGACTGGGCAAAACCGGTGGTATTCAGAATCACCGATGCCTGGACTTCATCCAGCAGGTCCTCAACCACCGCGAGGCAGCCGGGCTCCTTCAAGCTGGCCACCGCCATCGGCAACGGGTTGAGTCCCGAGGCCTGCAAACGCTGGCAGAACACATCAATGAAAGCGGTATTGGCCGCCTGTAAATGCGAACGGTAGAACAGTACCGCCGCCACCGGACGCTCGGCTTGCCAGTCCGCCTGCCAATCGCTCAGCCCGGCATGGGCCTGGCGTGGATGATAAATCGCCGTGCGCGGCAGGATCTGCGGTTCGCACCAGGGGTAAGCGCGGCCCAATTGGCCGGCTGCCAGGCAGCCATAAAAATTCAACGCATTGCCCAGGCCACCTTGGCGCAGGAACTGCCACAAGCGATCGCGCGTCTCGGCATCGACGGTGCTCAGGCTGCTGAGTTCCGGGTCAGGCCGGTCATCGCCTGGCACCAGAATCAGTTGTACGCCCTGCTCCGCCAGCTCCACCAGGCGCTGAATGCCGTAGCGCCAGTAGCCAATGCCGCCATGCAGCGAAATCAGGATGAGCTTGGCATGGCGCAGCACCTGGTCGACATACAGATCGACCGACGCATGGTTCTGCACCTGCATCGGATTGGCCAGGCGCAGGCTCGGATAATCCTCGGGCAACTGCCGCGCCGCTTCCGCCAGCAATGCCAGGCTGGAGTCGCCACTGCACAGGATCACCAGCTCGGCTGGGGTCTGTCCGAGGTCGGCGATGTTGTCATCGGCAACGAATCCGCCGGGCTGGGTCCTGAGCAAGTGCATGATTTAAACGCTGAGGGCGGCGCGCAGCTGCGCTTCGAGACCCGCCGCATCCAATGCCTGGCCGATCAACACCAACCGCGTGGTGCGGGCTTCATCAGCCCCCCAGGCACGGTCGAAATGCTTGTCGAAACGCGTCCCGACGCCCTGGATCAGCAGGCGCATCGGCTTGCCGGGAATCGCGGCGAAGCCTTTCACGCGCAGGATCCCGTGCTGCACCACCAGTTGCGCCAAAGCATCCAGCAGCCGCGCTTCGTCGGCCTGCGGCAGGTCAATGGAGATGGAGTCGAACGCATCGTGATCATGCTCATGATCGTCTTCACCTTCGTGATGATGATCGTGATGACTATGGCGCGCGTCGATATGTGCTTCGGAGCCAGCACCGAGGCCGATCAGCACATCCAGCGGCAGGCGACCACTGCTGGCTTCGATGACTTTCACCGCCGGCGGCAACTCTTGCGCCACTTCCAGGCGCACGCGGGCCAGGTCTTCAGGGCTGATCAAGTCGGTCTTGTTGAGGATCACCAGGTCGGCGCTGGCCAACTGGTCGGCAAACAACTCGTGCAGCGGCGACTCATGGTCCAGGTTCGGGTCAAGCTTGCGCTGGGCATCGACCTGATCCGGGAACGCGGCGAAGGTACCGGCCGCCACGGCCGGACTGTCGACCACGGTGATCACCGCGTCAACGGTGCAGGCGCTGCGGATTTCCGGCCACTGGAAGGCCTGGACCAGTGGTTTTGGCAGGGCCAGGCCCGAGGTTTCGATAAGGATGTGATCGAGGTCGCCACGACGAGCCACCAACTCCCGCATCACCGGAAAGAACTCTTCCTGGACGGTGCAGCACAGGCAGCCGTTGGCCAGTTCGTAGACCCGACCATTGGCTTCTTCTTCGGTGCAACCGATGGCGCACTGCTTGAGAATCTCACCGTCGATGCCCAATTCACCGAACTCGTTGACGATCACCGCGATGCGGCGGCCTTGCGCGTTGTCCAGCATATGCCGCAGCAAGGTGGTTTTACCTGATCCGAGGAAGCCGGTAACGATAGTGACGGGGAGTTTGGCCAGTGTTTTCATCGAATGCCCTTTAGGGCGGGCATACGGGACGACTGGCCCTGCGGCGGCGCGCAGAAACGAAATTCGTCACCGGATCACCCCGCCCGGTTGAAATGGAAAATCAGTTGCGAGGCAGGTCTCCTGGCTTGGGGCTTGCCGCTCTTTCGAGCGGCGCTGGCTGCGCCTTCCCGCCGGGTTCCGGCAGTGGCATGGCAGGCAGATAAACCCTTTACAGTTGCGGGGGCAGCCGCGGCATTGACCGCGTTCCCTTCTTAGCTTCGACCTCGGCCGAAGAACCTCGAAGCTGCAAGGCTACAGGGGCTCGGGCCATTTGACTACCATCCCCGGGCCATGCTCTCCTACGCATCTTGTTTCGGGTGCCCTTCACAGGGTGAAACGGGAAACCGGTAAATCCAGAGCTGTTTTTCAAGGCTCAGGACCAGTCCGGTGCTGCCCCCGCAACGGTAAGCGAGCGAAGTGTCAAATCCACTGTGCCAGCGGCATGGGAAGGTGACGCTTTTCGGGATGACTCTTTCCAGAGCCCCCCTCGCAAGCCCGGAGACCGGCCCGATCATTCAATAACAAACCCGCGGTGGGCGGGCGCTGTTCCGAACCCTGCGTGCCCGGCTCGCGGGGTTTGCATGCGCTCGTTTCACCCTGTCACTCGAAAGGGACGCGCCATGTCGATCATCAGCAGCACTTCGCCTACCGCCAGCAGCACCGCCACCTTGAGTCAGCGCCTGACCGCCGCCATTGGTGCGTCGATCCTCGGTGTGTGCCTGGTGTACTTCGCCGGGTTCTCGCACATCGAGGCCGTCCACAACGCCGCCCACGATACGCGCCACAGCGCCGCCTTCCCGTGCCATTGAGGGCTGTCGACATGATCAAGCGAATTGCCCAAACCGCCGGTTTTACCGGTCTGCTGGCCGCGCTGTTGTTGACCTTGCTGCAAAGCCTGTGGGTTGCCCCGCTGATTATCCAGGCGGAAGCCTATGAAAGCGCCCCGGCCGCCAGCGAGGTCCACGAGCACGCCGCAGGCACCGTGGCCCACAGCCACGACGCCGAAGCTTGGGCCCCGGAAGATGGCTGGCAGCGCGTGGTGTTCACCACGGGCAGTAATCTGGTGGTGGCGGTGGGTTTCGCACTATTGCTCGCCGGCCTGTACACCCTGCGCGCACCGACTCGTACGGCCCAGGGGTTGCTCTGGGGACTGGCCGGTTACGCCACGTTTGTGCTGGCGCCGACGTTGGGTCTGCCACCGGAATTGCCGGGCACCGCCGCGGCGGATCTGGCGCAACGGCAACTCTGGTGGATCGGCGCTGCTGCCTCCACAGCCGTGGGCATCGCACTGATCGCGTTTGGGCGTCATTGGCTACTGAAAATCCTCGGCGTGGCGATTCTGGCGGTGCCCCATGTGATTGGCGCGCCGCAACCGCTGGTGCACTCGATGTTGGCGCCTGAAGCCCTGGAAACGCAGTTCAAGCTCGCCTCGCAGTTGACCAACGTTGCATTCTGGCTGGCGCTGGGCTTGATCAGCGCCTGGTTGTTTCGCCGTAATCACGCCACTCAGTACGCGGCATGAGGCCAGACAGCACCACGCCGATCCTGGTGGTCGGCCTGGGTTGCCAGCGCGGTTGTGACGTCGACACCCTGCTCGCTCTGTTTCACACCGCCCTGGCTGCCGAGGGAGTCGATCCGCGGCGCATCAACGCGCTGGCCAGTATCGAGCACAAACGCGATGAACCGGGGTTGCTCGCACTGGCCAATGCCCTCCGGCTGCCGTTGCAGTTTTTCGCTGCCGAGCAATTGACGGTCTACGCCCCCCGGCTAAGCCACCGTTCGGCGCTGGCGTTTACCCACACCGGTTGCCACGGCATCGCCGAAAGTGCCGCCCTGGCCCTGGCCGAGCAGTTGTCTGGGGCCCCTGCCCGGCTGTTGATCACTCGCCAAAAAAACCCTCAGGCGACCTTTGCCTTGGCGTACGCCGGTTAAACGCCGGATAATCCCTTGTTTGATCATGAGCAAACTTCATCTGGAGCCTTGCTCACCTGCTTTTCCACAGGAATCCATTCATGACCGTCTTCTTCATCGGCGCCGGCCCCGGCGATCCGGAACTGATCACCGTCAAAGGCCAACGGCTGATCCGCAGTTGCCCGGTGATCATCTATGCCGGTTCCCTGGTGCCGGCCGCAGTGCTGGAAGGGCATCAGGCCGAACAGGTGATCAATAGCGCCGAGTTGCACCTGGAGCAGATCATCGATTTGATCAAGGACGCCCATGGCAAAGGTCAAGACGTGGCACGGGTGCATTCCGGTGATCCGAGCCTATATGGCGCGATTGGTGAGCAGATTCGGCACTTGCGGGAGCTGCAGATTCCCTTCCAGATCATTCCGGGAGTCACGGCAGTGGCGGCCTGCGCGGCCCTGCTGGAAAGTGAATTGACCCTGCCGGATATCGCCCAGAGCGTGATTTTGACGCGGTATGCGGACAAGACCACGATGCCGGCGAGGGAAAGCTTCGCCAGCCTGGCGCAGCATGGCACCACCATGGCAATTCACCTTGGCGTCAGTCATTTGCAAAAGATTGTTGCTGAGTTGTTGCCGCATTACGGCGCCGATTGCCCGATCGCCGTGGTGCATCGCGCAACCTGGCCGGATCAGGACTGGGCGATTGGTACATTGGCGGATATTGTCGAGAAAGCAGCAGCAAAAGGCTTCAGGCGTACTGCTTTGATTGTGGTGGGGCGGGTACTCGCCAGCGATAGTTTCAGCGAGTCATCACTGTATCGCGCAGGTCACGCGCACCTCTATCGTTCCTGACAAAGCAACGCAATGGCCGCCACCTGCTGCGGCGTGCTTAAAAAACGACGCCCCGCGTAATGCCGGTCAGTTAAGGGAACGCCAACTACTGTAGGAGCGAGCTTGCTCGCGAAGAACGCCAAGGCACCGCGTTTATCCTGAATGCACGCGTTATCGTTGACGTTTTTCGCGAGCAAGCTCGCTCCTACAGAAAAGGCTTAACTGACCGGCATTACACGGGGCGTCGTTTTTTGCCTTACTCAGTAGTAGGCGTTTTCTTTCTGCGTGTGATCGGTCACGTCGCGCACGCCCTTGAGTTCGGGAATCCGCTCCAGCAACGTGCGCTCGATACCTTCACGCAACGTCACATCGGCCTGGCCGCAGCCCTGGCAACCACCACCAAACTTCAGTACCGCGATACCGTCATCGACCACGTCGATCAAGCTGACCTGGCCACCGTGGCTGGCCAGCCCCGGGTTGATCTCGGTCTGCAGGTAATAGTTGATGCGTTCGTTGATCGGACTGTCGGCATTGACGTTCGGCACCTTGGCGTTGGGCGCCTTGATGGTCAGTTGGCCGCCCATGCGATCGGTGGCGTAGTCGACCACCGCATCGTCAAGGAAGGCTTCGCTGAACGCGTCGATATACGCAGTGAAGCTCTTGAGACCCAGCGCGGTGTCTTCGGGCTTTTCTTCACCCGGCTTGCAATAGGCAATGCACGTCTCTGCGTACTGGGTGCCGGGCTGGGTGATGAAGACGCGAATGCCGATACCCGGGGTGTTCTGCTTGGACAGCAGATCAGCCAGGTAATCGTGGGCGGCGTCGGTAATGGTTATGGCAGTCATGGAAACTCCTCACAGGCTTGCCGGCAGTTTACGCCAATCCTTGGAATGGCACAAAGTCCTAGTATTTTTGTCGGGAAAGGCCGAGGCGCGCAATCACAGGTTCTCATAGCGATTCATGTCCAGTACGCCCTCTTCCACTGGCGTCGTTTCACGGATGTAGCGCGACAGATCGTGGAAGTACCGCCAAAATTGCGGATGACTGCGGCGTATGCCCCAGCGCTCGACAATTCGCTCAAAACCCTGGGTGTCCTTGGCCCGCTGCATGTCCTCGACAAACTCGGGTACTTCCTCGGCAGGAACGTTGAAGATAAAGTTCGGATAACTGCTGAACACCCCCGGATAGATCGTCAGGGTGTCCAGCCCAGGCCGATAGCGATAGGCTTCGCCGAGCATAAAAGCCACATTGCTATGCGCGCGGTTACGCAACAGGCTGTACACCTCACGTTTGCCGCTACGGGTTTCGACACGCAGCATTGTGGCTTCCGGCAACTGCTCGATCACCTTGAGCCCCGCCGCCGGCCTGGAAGTCAGGCGACTCAGGGCTTGTTCGGCATCGCGCAGCGCCGGATCGATACCGGGCCGCGAGCAATACGCGCTGATACAGCGGTTGATCGGGTCCGGCCTGACATTCAGGGCGCCCGAGCGGGCCAGCAATTGCCTGGCGAAGTCACGCTTGGGCGACGTCTCGTCCAGTGTGAGCCCACTTGGCTTGTCATCATCAATGGCTTCGTAATCCAGCCACAACTTGACCTTGCCGCTGTTCTGGTACCAGTCGTCGAGAAACCCCTCGCGGGAGTCGGCCGGCATCAGGCGCAAGAAATTCTGCTCGGCGCCGTTGCGGATCAGATCGAAATACAAGCGCGTCTGCGCCTGATGAGAGACGTTACCGAACACATCAAAGTTGACCGCCAACTGATAGTAAGTGCGCTCCAGCAACGGGTAATCGAACAGCCACATCGTCTGCGGCACTTCGCCAACCAGGCCTTTCATTACCGAGGCGCTGTCGAAGTGGCGGAAGATGCTCAGCAACGCATTGTCATTGCCCATCCACAAGTCCGACCAGTCGGGCGCTGGCAGATCGGCGTAGTTGTCCCGGCGCAAGGCTTCGTATGCGTTGCGTTTGTCGCGATAGGCCAGCCACAGGCCCAGCACGCTGCCCACGTCATCGTTCTGCCCAGGCATCGCCAGCAATGGCGTGGCCTGACCGCGAAAACGCGCATCGGTGATGTACAAGTCGTGATCCGGGTCCTGGAACAAGGTCCAGAAGTTGTCGCGAATCACGTCCGTGGCAATCTGCCCACGGCACACCGGCCCGCGAATAAAGGTGCGCACGAAGTATTCGGCGTTATCAAGCATGAACTGATAACGCGCCTTGGCCGGGATCGCTTCGAAGGTCTCGAACGGGTTGGCCCTGCGCCCCGGTCCGTAGCCAGGCAGTGCCGCGACTTGCCAGTCGCCGCTGTAGAACAACGATTGGATGCGCGCCATTTTATCGGCACTGAATGGGTACGTGATGTGGGTCTTGTGGACGATGACCCCTTGTACCGGCCACAACCGGTAGTAAACCTGGGTGCCTGGGTCGTCATTCGGTCGACGGGTATTGATCAGGTCGATGGGCTGACCGCTCGGCGTGCGCGAACGCACCCACTGGAAAAAATGCCCTGGCTCGCCGTTTTCGAAGTAGATGTGGGCAAGGAACAAATGCTCGTACAACCAGCGCGCCACCAGGCTTTCCCGGGCACCGGGTTGGTTGAGCAGATTTTCCCATTGCCGCACCTGCACGGTTTCGGTGGCGCTTGGAGCCAGGTTTTGCTCATCAATAGGCGCGCCGGACGCCAGCCAGCGTTGCAGCGTCTGGTATTGCTGATCGGTCAGGCCGGTGACGGCAAGGGGCATGCCTTCCTTGGGATGGGCACCGGCGTACGCTTCAAATTCCCCCGGTAGCGGGCACATGTTTTGCCGATTCAGGCCCAGCACAATCTCCGCGGGCAGCTTGGCATTGGGCGCCACAGGCGTGCTGTGCCCCAGCTCGAGCATGCGCGCCATCAAGGCTGCCTGACTGCCCTGGGCGTCCAGCACAGAGTAAAAGCCCTTCCGTTGCCAGTCTGTTTTACCCATCGCGTCATAAAACAAACGGGTGGTCGGCGCGGCCCGGCTGCGCTCGCCGTCGTACACCGGCATTTTGCTCGCCCCGCGTGTCGCGCCCTCGGCACTGCCCAGGTTGAGCTGGCAGGCCGAGTCGTAGCACGCATGGCAGGCCACGCATTTCTCAGTGAAAATAGGCTGAATATCACGGGTATAGGAAATCGCCGGAGCGGTGCCTTGCGCCTGTGCAGAGTTGGCCATCAACGCCAGGGCGGCGCTGATGATGAGGCGAAGTGACATGTATCCGGTCCCGATGCAATGCGTGCGCTGAAAAGTGCGGTGATTCTACCGGGCCATGCCCCTCTCCAACATGAACGATATTCATGCAAAACCCGAACATGCTCCAATAGTGCACAGGTTTGCTATGATCCCCACCCTCCGTAATGCCTGACCAGAGTAGCCCCATGTCCGATCGTAGCGCGCGTCTGCAAGCCCTTCACCAAGCCCTCAAGGAACGCATTCTGATCCTCGACGGCGGCATGGGCACGATGATCCAGAGCTACAAGCTGGAGGAACAGGACTACCGTGGCAAACGTTTCGCTGACTGGCCGAGCGACGTCAAGGGCAACAACGACCTGTTGCTGCTCAGCCGCCCGGATGTCATCGCCTCCATCGAGAAGGCTTATCTGGACGCCGGTGCCGATATTCTCGAAACCAATACCTTCAACGCCACTCAAGTGTCCCAGGCGGACTACGGCATGGAGTCGCTGGCCTACGAATTGAACGTGGAAGGCGCACGCGTGGCCCGTAGAGTGGCCGACGCAAAAACCCTGGAGACCCCGGACAAGCCACGCTTCGTCGCGGGAGTCCTGGGCCCGACCAGCCGCACCTGCTCGCTGTCTCCCGACGTGAACAACCCCGGCTATCGCAACGTCACCTTCGATGAACTGGTGGAAAACTACACCGAGGCCACCAAAGGTCTGATCGAAGGCGGTGCGGACATGATCCTCATCGAAACCATCTTCGACACCCTGAATGCCAAGGCCGCGATCTTCGCCGTGCAAGGCGTGTATGAAGAACTGGGCTTCGAGCTGCCGATCATGATTTCCGGCACCATCACCGACGCCTCCGGCCGCACCCTGTCCGGCCAGACCACCGAAGCGTTCTGGAACTCCATCGCCCACGCCAAGCCGATTTCCGTTGGCTTGAACTGCGCACTCGGCGCCAGCGAACTGCGGCCGTATCTGGAAGAACTCTCCAACAAGGCCGACACCTATGTGTCAGCACACCCGAACGCCGGCCTGCCCAACGAATTCGGCGAGTACGACGAGTTGCCCGCGCAAACCGCCAAGGTCATCGAAGAATTCGCCCAGAGCGGCTTCCTCAATATCGTCGGCGGTTGCTGCGGCACCACGCCAGGCCACATCGAAGCGATTGCCAATGCTGTCGCCGGCTATGCGCCACGGCCAATCCCGGATATTCCCAAGGCCTGCCGCCTGTCGGGCCTGGAGCCGTTCACCATCGATCGCCAGTCGCTGTTCGTCAACGTCGGCGAACGCACGAATATCACCGGTTCAGCCAAGTTTGCGCGGCTGATCCGTGAAGACAACTACACCGAAGCCCTGGAAGTGGCCCTGCAGCAGGTCGAAGCCGGCGCTCAGGTGATCGACATCAACATGGACGAGGGCATGCTCGATTCGAAGAAGGCCATGGTGACCTTCCTCAATCTGATTGCCGGGGAACCGGACATCTCCCGCGTACCGATCATGATCGACTCCTCCAAGTGGGAAGTCATCGAAGCGGGCCTCAAGTGCATCCAGGGCAAGGGCATCGTCAACTCCATCAGCATGAAGGAAGGCGTCGAGCAGTTCATCCAGCACGCCAAACTGTGCAAGCGCTACGGCGCCGCCGTGGTGGTGATGGCTTTCGACGAAGCCGGCCAGGCCGACACCGAGGCGCGCAAGAAAGAAATCTGCAAACGTTCCTATGACATCCTGGTCAATGAAGTTGGCTTCCCGCCACAAGACATTATCTTCGACCCGAACATCTTCGCCGTCGCCACCGGCATCGAGGAGCACAACAACTACGCGGTCGACTTCATCAATGCCTGCGCCTATATCCGCGACGAATTGCCCTACGCGCTGTCCTCGGGCGGTGTGTCCAACGTGTCGTTCTCGTTCCGTGGCAACAACCCGGTGCGCGAGGCGATTCACTCGGTATTCCTGCTGTACGCGATCCGCAGCGGCCTGACCATGGGCATCGTCAACGCCGGTCAACTGGAGATCTACGACCAGATCCCCGCCGAGCTGCGCGACGCCGTGGAAGACGTGGTGCTCAACCGCACGCCGGAAGGCACCGACGCGCTGCTCGCCATCGCCGACAAGTACAAGGGCGATGGCAGCGTCAAGGAAGCCGAGACCGAGGAATGGCGCGGCTGGGACGTCAACAAACGCCTGGAGCACGCACTGGTCAAGGGCATTACCACGCACATCGTTGAAGACACCGAAGAGTCCCGGCAGTCGTTCGCCCGCCCCATCGAAGTGATCGAAGGCCCGTTGATGTCCGGCATGAACATCGTTGGCGACCTGTTCGGCGCCGGGAAAATGTTCCTGCCCCAGGTGGTGAAGTCCGCCCGTGTGATGAAACAGGCCGTGGCTCACCTGATTCCGTTTATCGAACTGGAGAAAGGCGACAAACCGGAAGCCAAGGGCAAGATTCTGATGGCCACGGTCAAAGGCGATGTACACGACATCGGCAAGAACATTGTCGGCGTAGTGCTGGGTTGCAACGGTTATGACATCGTCGACCTCGGGGTGATGGTGCCGGCGGAAAAAATCCTGCAGGTGGCCAAGGAGCAGAAGTGCGACATCATCGGCCTGTCCGGACTGATCACGCCGTCACTGGATGAAATGGTGCATGTGGCCCGCGAGATGCAGCGCCAGGACTTCCATCTACCGCTGATGATCGGCGGGGCCACGACGTCCAAGGCCCACACGGCGGTGAAGATCGAACCCAAGTACAGCAACGACGCGGTGATCTATGTCACCGACGCATCCCGCGCCGTGGGCGTTGCAACCCAATTGCTGTCCAAGGAACTGAAAGCCGGTTTTGTCGAGAAAACCCGCCTGGAATACATCGACGTGCGCGAACGCACCGCCAACCGCAGCGCACGTACCGAGCGCCTGAGCTACGCGGCAGCGGTCGCGAAGAAGCCGCAGTTCGACTGGAGCAGTTACACACCGGTCACACCGACGTTCACCGGCGCCAAGGTGCTGGACAATATCGATCTAAATGTCCTGGCCGACTACATCGACTGGACGCCGTTTTTTATCTCCTGGGACCTGGCCGGCAAATTCCCACGCATTCTCCAGGACGAGGTGGTAGGTGAAGCGGCAACCGCGCTCTATAAAGACGCGCGGGAAATGCTCAGCAAGTTGATCGATGAAAAACTCATCAGCGCCCGCGCGGTATTCGGCTTCTGGCCGGCCAACCAGGTGCAGGACGACGACCTGGAAGTGTATGGCGACGACGGCCAGCCCCTGGCGCGCCTGCATCACCTGCGCCAGCAGATCATCAAGACCGACGGCAAGCCGAACTTCTCCCTGGCCGACTTCGTTGCCCCCAAGGACAGCGGCGTGACCGACTACATTGGCGGTTTTATCACCACCGCCGGCATCGGTGCCGAAGAAGTGGCCAAGGCTTATCAGGACGCCGGCGACGACTACAACTCGATCATGGTCAAGGCCCTGGCCGACCGCCTGGCCGAAGCCTGCGCCGAATGGCTGCACCAGCAAGTGCGGAAAGACTACTGGGGTTATGCCAAGGATGAAGCGCTGGATAACGAGGCGTTGATCAAGGAGCAATACAGCGGCATCCGCCCTGCCCCCGGCTACCCGGCCTGCCCGGACCACACCGAGAAAGGCACGCTGTTCCAGTTGCTGGACCCGCAAGCCCGCGAAATGCAACCCGGGCGCAGCGGCGTGTTCCTCACCGAGCACTACGCGATGTTCCCGGCGGCGGCGGTCAGCGGCTGGTACTTCGCCCATCCGCAGGCGCAATACTTTGCGGTAGGCAAGATCGACAAGGATCAGGTGACCAGCTACACGACCCGCAAGCGCCAGGACCTGAGCGTGACCGAGCGCTGGCTGGCGCCGAACCTGGGTTACGACAACTGATCCCTGCGCCATTTCTCAGGAATCTATTTTCGCGAGCGCATGCCCTTCTGTAGGAGCGAGCTTGCTCGCGAAGATCGTTAACGATGACGCGGGAAATCTGACACCCCGAGGCGATCTCGGGTTTTTCGCGAGCAAGCTCGCTCCTACACGGGCTCTGCCCGCCCCCTCAAAAACAGCAGGAACAAGGAAAACGCCAGGGCAAGGAAATTGGCTATGCTCTCCTCAGGCACTTTGTAACCAAGGGGGATGTATGGACGATCCAGTCGACAACAAGCCGCCGACGTTCTGGCAAATGCTCCACAGTGTGATGGCCGCCGCGTTTGGCGTGCAAAGCGGGAAAAATCGCGCCAGGGACTTTACCCACGGCAAGCCCAGCCACTTTTTAATGCTGGGCATCCTGTTTACCGCTGTTTTCGCCCTGACCCTGTTCGGCATCGTCAAGCTGGTATTGCACCTGGCCGGGATGTAGGCGCGCCTAGTCCAGCAGCAGCTGCAAGCTGAAGGGATATTGATAGGTGGCGGGCTGGCCGACGGCTGATAGAGCGCGAAAGTCGACGCCATCGCCCTCTTGGGCGCGCATGTCGAGCAAACGCTGTGCGTCTCGCGGGTCAATCAACCGGTGCAACTTGACCCGCCGCTCGCGCCCGCCGTGCTGTTCGATATCCACACCCCTGGCGTCATCATGCAGCAGCACCATCGCCCAGCCCCCGACAGTGAAATGCCCAGCCACCAACGCACTGATCCGCCCGTCGAGGCGCGCTTGCAGAGCCTCGGGCGAGCTGTTGACGGCGCTGAACAACACCTCCCTGCCGGGCACGCGCCCGCTGCCACGCAGCGCCTGCATGACACCCAGGGCCATTTCATCATTGGCCGACCAGATCAGGGTGGTTTGCGGGTAGCGCTTGAACAACTGGGTGGCTTGCTCGAACGCACGTTCACGCGTCCATTCGCCGTGGACCAGTTGGCGCAGAGACACTTCAGGATGCTCCCGCAAGGCACGCCGCAAACCCTGCTCGCGCAGTTGCGCGGCGGGCGTGTTTTTAGCCCCGGAGAACGCCAGCAAGTCAATCCTTTCACCGGGTTGTGCCGGGCCACGCAGACTGAGCAACTCTTTGAGCATCAGGTAGCCTGCCTCTTCATCATCGGCGGTGATGCTGCCCAGCCAGTCGGGGTATTTGCCGGCGTTCAACAATTGCACCTGATCACGCGTCAGGGCGTTATTGACGATCAACAGCTTGACACCACTGTTGTGCGACAAGCGCATGATCTGCGGCGCGACATATTGCTCGTTGACCAACACCAGATAATCCGGGCGTTGCGGCCCCTGGAGCGCCTCGCGCGCCTGGCGGAGGGTGTTTTGCGAGTCGCGCTCGGAATAGCGCACGCGCAAATCCAGGTCGAGGTCCTTGGCGGCGGCCTGCATGAATTGCGCATACGTGACCCAGAAGGTTTCAGTGGACGTGCCTGGGTTGAGAAAGACCACTGAAGTGGCGTGGGCCATTGACCCGAATGTCATCCCCAACCAGCAAAGGCACCCGCAAAAAACCTTGAACATTGTAGCCCGAACCTCGAAATTGGCCGACCAGTGTAATGGCAATAAGCCTTTTAACCTTGGCTATTTGCTATATGTCGAACAATCGAGGGCCAGTCGGCCTCTTTATTGATGACTGACCCAAAACACGGCGGCTGAAACCACCAGGATAATCAGGAATAGAATCGCCCAAGCGTCCACGGTACTGTCGTTTTTACGGACTTTGGTTGGATTGCTCATCGCATCGCCTCTTGTCGGTTTTATGGGTGATTGCATTAAGACTCGCCCACAGTAAAGTTCATGATTGCCCTTATGACAAATGTGGGCATGTCGATCATTCGCCTCATTAGTCGATTTGGTTCTTTACATATACTCAAACATCACTTTTGCGCATAACCGCAAACTGGTATCGTGCGCCGGCTCCTTTGGGAGTGCGCGGCCGTGCGCGCAGATTTGCCGAGAACAGGACCTATATGTACGTATACGACGAATACGATCAGCGCATCATCGAGGACCGCGTCAAGCAGTTCCGTGATCAGACCCGACGCTATCTGGCAGGCGAGCTGAGCGAGGAAGAGTTCCGCCCTCTGCGCCTGCAAAATGGCCTTTATGTTCAGCGCTTTGCGCCGATGCTGCGCGTTGCCGTGCCTTACGGCCAGCTCACTTCGCGCCAGGCGCGAATGATGGCCAAAATTGCCCGCGACTTCGACAAAGGCTACGCCCACATCAGCACCCGCCAGAACGTACAGTTCAATTGGCCGGCACTCGAGGATGTGCCGGACATCCTGGCTGAATTGGCTACCGTGCAGATGCACGCGATTCAGACCAGCGGTAACTGCCTGCGCAACGTGACCACCGACCAGTTCGCTGGCGTCGCCGCCGACGAGCTGATCGATCCGCGTCCCTGGTGTGAAATCGTCCGTCAATGGACCACTTTCCACCCTGAGTTCGCCTACCTGCCGCGCAAGTTCAAGATCGCCATCAATGGCTCGACCTCCGACCGCGCCGCCATCGAAGTCCACGACATCGGCCTGGAGCCGGTCTACAACGCCGCCGGCGAACTGGGCTTCCGGGTGCTGGTAGGTGGCGGCCTGGGCCGTACGCCAGTGGTCGGCGCGTTCATCAACGAATTTCTGCCGTGGCAGGACCTGTTGAGCTACCTCGACGCGATCCTGCGGGTCTACAACCGTTATGGCCGTCGTGACAACAAGTACAAGGCGCGGATCAAGATCCTCGTGAAAGCGCTGACGCCTGAGGTATTTGCCCAGAAAGTCGATGCCGAAATGCAGCACCTGCGTGGTGGCCAGACCACTTTGACCGAGGCCGAGGTACACCGTGTTGCCAAACACTTCGTCGATCCGGACTACAAGACCCTGAGCAATCTGGACGCCGAGTTCGCCGAGCTTGACCAACAGCACCCGGGCTTCGCTCGCTGGCGTGCACGCAACACGCTCGCCCACAAGCAACCGGGCTATGTGGCGGTGACCTTGTCGCTGAAGCCCACCGGCGTGGCTCCGGGCGATATCACCGACAAGCAACTGGACGCCGTGGCCGACCTGGCCGAGCGCTACAGCTTCGGTCAACTGCGCACCTCCCACGAGCAGAACATCATCCTGGCTGACGTTGAGCAGAGCCAGTTGTTCACGCTGTGGGGTGAATTGCGCGAAGGCGGTTTCGCGACGCCGAACATTGGCCTGCTGACCGATATTATCTGCTGCCCGGGCGGCGATTTCTGCTCCCTGGCCAACGCCAAGTCGATCCCGATCGCCGAGTCGATCCAGCGCCGTTTCGACGACCTGGACTACCTGTTCGACATCGGCGAGCTGGACCTCAACATCTCCGGCTGCATGAACGCCTGTGGTCACCACCACGTCGGCCATATCGGCATCCTCGGGGTGGACAAGAAAGGCGAAGAATTCTATCAAGTGTCCCTGGGCGGCAGCGCCAGCCGCGATGCGAGCCTGGGCAAGATCCTCGGCCCATCCTTCGCCCAGGAAGCCATGCCCGAGGTAATCGGCAAGTTGATCGACGTGTATGTCGAGCAACGCACCGAAGATGAGCGCTTCATCGATACCTACCAGCGCATCGGCATTGACCTGTTCAAGGAGCGCGTCTATGCAGCGAATCATTAAGAACAACGAAGTGGTCGACGAAACCTGGCACCTGCTGCCCAAGGACGCGACGTTCGATGGCATTTCCAACTGCGACGACCTGATCGTGCCGCTGTCGCTCTGGCGTGAACACGGCCATGCCCTCAAGGCCCGCGACGGCGGCCTGGGAGTCTGGCTCGACGCCGACGAAGAAGCCGAGGAAATCGGTGCCGACGTGCAACACTTCCAGGTCATCGCATTAAATTTCCCGGCCTTTACCGATGGGCGCAACTACTCCAACGCGCGGTTGTTGCGCGACCGTTATGCGTACAAAGGTGAGTTGCGGGCCATTGGTGATGTGCTGCGTGACCAACTGTTCTACCTGCGCCGCTGCGGTTTCGATGCGTTCGCCTTGCGTGCGGACAAAGACCCGTACGAAGCCCTGGAAAGCCTGAAGGACTTCTCGGTGACGTACCAGGCTGCAACGGACGAGCCGCTGCCGCTGTTTCGTCGCCGCTAAGCGCTGACCACACAAAAGCCCTGATCTCTGGGAAGCCGGATTTCAGGGCTTTTTTTTGGCTGAAATAATCTTCACGTGTAAAACCTGAGTCATTCTCGCCCTGGAACTGTCCCCTATTGATCAGCAGCTTTTGCACTCACTGACGATTGGAGTTCTTCATGGCGAAAATCACCCTGGCCCAGCAACTGGCCACCACCCTTGAGCAAGCGGGCATCAAGCGTATCTGGGGCTTGACCGGCGACAGCCTCAACGGCCTCACCGACGCCCTGCGCACCATGGACAGTATCGAGTGGATGCACGTGCGCCATGAGGAGGTCGCGGCCTTCGCCGCGGGCGCTGAAGCGGCGGCCACTGGCGAGCTGACGGTGTGCGCCGGCAGTTGTGGACCGGGCAATCTGCACTTGATCAACGGTTTGTTCGATTGTCACCGCAACCATGTTCCGGTACTGGCGATTGCCGCGCAGATCCCGTCTTCGGAAATCGGCCTGAACTACTTCCAGGAAACTCATCCCCAGGAGTTGTTCAAGGAGTGCAGCCATTTTGTCGAGCTGGTAAGTAATCCCGAACAAATGCCGCATGTGCTGCACCGCGCCATGCGCGCAGCCATTCTCAACCGCGGCGTGGCGGTCGTGGTGATTCCGGGCGATATCTCGCTGCTGGAAGTGGAAGACACGTTTAAACCATGGCCGCGCCTGTTGGCCCCGAGAACCCTGCCCGCCACCCAGGACCTCGAACGCCTGACCGAACTCCTTGAACAGAGCAAAGCCGTCACGCTGCTATGCGGCAGCGGTTGCGCCGGCGCCCACGACGAGGTGGTCGCCCTCGCCGATGCCTTGGGTGCGCCTGTGGTGCATGCCTTGCGCGGCAAGGAGCATGTGGAATGGGATAACCCGTTCGACGTCGGCATGACCGGCCTGATCGGTTTCAGTTCGGGCTATCATGCCATGCTCAAGTGCGACACCCTGATCATGCTGGGCACTGACTTTCCCTATCGTCAGTTCTACCCTTCTGACGCAAAAATCATTCAGGTTGACCGTAATCCGCAGGCCCTCGGGCGTCGCGTCACGCTGGACCTGGGGATCGCCGCCGACGTCCGCGAGACCCTTCAAGCCTTGTTGCCGCGCCTGGCCCGCAACCGCGATCGCAGCTTTCTGGAGTCCTCCCTCAAGCACTACGAGAAAGCCCGGCAAGGCCTGGACGACCTGGCGCAACCGTCCAAGGCGGGCCGCCCGATCCATCCGCAATATGTAACCCGTTTGCTCAGTGAGCTGGCGGACGAAGATGCCATCTTTACCGCCGATGTCGGGTCGCCCACCGTATGGGCGGCGCGCTATCTGCGCATGAATGGCAAGCGTCGGTTGATCGGCTCCTTCAATCACGGCTCCATGGCCAATGCGATGCCCCAGGCCATTGGCGCCCAGGCCGCCTTTGCGGGGCGCCAGGTCATAGCGTTATCGGGGGACGGTGGTTTCAGCATGTTGATGGGGGATTTCATTTCCCTGGCGCAATTGCAACTGCCGGTAAAAGTCATCGTCTACGACAACGCTTCGCTGGGTTTCGTGGCCATGGAGATGAAGGCTGCCGGCTACCTGGACACCGGCACCGAACTGAAAAACCCGGATTTTGCCGCCATGTCCAACGCCATGGGCATTCTCGGGATACGCGTTGAACAATCCGAAGACCTGGAACCGGCTCTACGTCGCGCCCTGGCGCATGATGGCCCGGTATTGGTGGATGTGGTGACCGCGACCCAGGAACTGGCCATGCCGCCGAGCATCAAGCTGGAACAGGCCAAAGGGTTCAGCCTGTATATGCTCAAAGCGGTGATGAGCGGGCGTGGCGACGAAGTGATCGAACTGGCACGCACCAACTGGTTCAGATAGCTGGTTCAGATAGCCGCCTGCAGCCACCGGTAGACGCGAGTATCTACCGGTGGCGGGCGTGTCAGCCCTGTTGCTTTTCCACCCACTTGCCGTAAGCGTCGATAAACGCCTGCAGGAACGGTTTGGTTTTGTCCGAGACGTTGCCGGCCTCGTCAAACGCATTGCCCGCGCCGCCCAGATAGGCTTCGGGTTGCTGCATGCAGGCGACATCGAGAAACACCAACGACTGGCGCAAATGGTGATTGGCGCCAAAACCGCCGATGGCGCCGGGCGACACGCTGATAATTGCACCCGGCTTGCCGCTCCAGGCGCTCTGGCCGTAAGGGCGAGAGCCGACATCGATGGCGTTCTTCAAGGCCGCCGGCACGGAGCGGTTGTATTCGGGGGTGACGAACAATACCGCGTCGCACGCCCGCAGTTGCTGGCGGAATGCACTGTAGGCGGCAGGCGGCGTTTGGCCGTCGATGTCTTCGTTATACATCGGCAACTCGCCAATCTCGACAATTTTCAGGTTGAGGTTCGAAGGTGCCAACGCCGCCAATGCCAGGGCGACCTTGCGGTTGATCGACTCTTTTCTCAAGCTGCCGACCAGTACGGCAATCTCGTAGACCTTGCTCATTGGTTGTTCCCGATTTCTGACTAAAGGAGCGTGTAGTTATAAAGACTTCGCCCCACGATCACCAGCACGCTCGACACTCGCGCAGGCGTTTATCTGGCATAACCCGAGGCAGGAACCCTTTGAAAAAGTAAACGAATAGTATTTTTTTCATACAGGTAAACTACCCCGCTCAACGACGGTCTACAGAACCGCAAATCGGTGTTTATCTCCAGAGGTTCTAAACAGATGGCAGCAGTACTTGTTGGACAATTCCATGCCCGAGACGCGGAAGGTCGCGTTTACTCCGTGCATGAATTCCAGGAATCCGACCCGCAGCATGATGGTTTGGCTGGCTCGGCACTCACCACCACCTACAAGCTGGCCATTGGCGACCGTGTAGAAAAACTGCAAGGCGATGAGTTCAAACTGATTCAATCGGGCACTATCATCGTTCGCGAGCCAGAAACCATTCTCGCGTCTTAAGCTAATGCACCCGGCAGAAGTCATGTGGACGGACTTGGGTTAGGATTCAAGCCTTGAACTCCTCACCTGCTGGACATGGACTTCACGCATGCGTTTACGTCATATCGAAGTGATTCAGGCCATTTTGCAGACCGGCCACCTCGGCACCGCTGCCGAATGGTTGCAACTGACTGTGTCCGATGTCGATGCCACTCTGAAGGACGCCGAGCGACAGTTGGGCTTCATGCTGTTTGCCAGCGTCCGGGGCAGGCTCCAGGCCACCCGTGAGGCGCTGGAACTGCAAAGCGCGATTGCCCCGCTCTACGAAGCCCTGGAACCGGTGCAACGCCTGGCCAGCAGCCTGAAAAACCACCACGCCCCGCCGCTACGCACGCTGTGCATTCCCCCGCTGGCCAATCAATTGCTGCCGCAAAGCATTGCTGCGCTGCGACGCCGGTTCCAGGACACACCCTGCAATCTGTCTAGCCAGGCGACCCGCGATATTGTGAAGAGCCTGCTGCTCGGCGAAGCCGACCTTGGCCTCAGCCTGCATGACCCCGAACATCCGCAAATCAGTAGCACCGTACTGGCACAGGGCAAGTTGCAATTGCTGGCGCCTCACGGCTGGCTCAAGCCACGCCAGAAATACAGTGCGCTGCAGGAGCTGGCCGGACAGTCAATGATCGGCCTGGAAGACCAGGACCCGCTGAGCCTGCTACTGGCGAGCAAACTGCAGGCACTGCGTCCGCCACCGGTGGTGCAGACTCGGGTGCAGACCTACCAGATGATGCGCAGCATGGTCGAGGCCGGAGAAGGTCTGGCGATAGTCGATCCGTTCACCGCCAGCGGCGGCCGGGAATCCGGACTGGATACGTGTCCATTGTCCCCTCCGGTCATGGTGAATCTGTATGCGCTGACGCTCAAGGGCAGCACCGCCCCTCCGGCGCTGAATGCGTTGCTGGAAATCATCACGCAGAAAGCCGAAGGTTTACTGGCGGCGACGGTTTCTTGAATACATCAGGTCCGTTCCAACTCTGATTTGAATAGCCGGTACCAGAAAATCGCCACTTCCGAGGTCTGCGGGTCAATCCCGCGATATCGCAGGTGGTCGATCCCGCCCAGCACATAACCGCAACGCTCATACAGGCGACAAGCGCCAAGGTTGTTGTTCTGGGTTTCCAGCATCATGCCCGGCAGGTTTTTCTTGCGGCTCCAGAACTGTGCGACGTCCAACAATGCCTTGGCCACGCCATGCCTTCGTGCCGGCACGACCACCGCCAGCTCGTCGACATGCGCAAAACCGTTCCAATTGGTGCTGACCACAATATGCCCGACGGCGCGATCATCCAGATAGGCCATAAATACCGCACTGTCGGCCGCATCGCGATAGCTGGCGAACTCCTCCGGATCAATGCCGTAGCACTTGCGATACGGCGGGACCTGTTCCACAGCCCACTGATCGACACTCCTGCCCAACTCGGGCGCGCCGTAGACACTGACCTCAAAGCTGAAATCGTTGCCCCATACGTAGGCGTCAAATCCCTCATCAGCGACTCGCACACTGAGCCCTGGGTACTTCGGATTCATGACAGCTTGCATAACTATCCTTAACGCTTGATGCAATCAACGGTGTAACAACGACCCTTGCCGCCGTCTTCGTGTTGCAGTCCATGAACATCGGCAACAAAACCGGGGAAACTGCTATCGAACTCCCTGGCGAATGCCAGGTAGTCGATGATCGATCGTGTCGACTCGGTAAAGCGCTCTCCGGGCATGATCAGCGGAATGCCTGGTGGATAAGGCACCAGCATCACGGCGGCGATACGCCCCTGCAAGGCGTCGATACAGACCGCTTCGACTTCGCCGCGCACCAACTGGTCGTAGGCATCGGCGGGTTTCATCGCCACCTCCGGCAAGACGGTGTACATGCGCTTGAGATGCTTGGCCGTGGCGTTACTGCGATAACATCCGTGCAACTGGTTGCACAGGTCTTGCAATCCCAACCCCTGATAGCGCGCCGGGCTTTGTTGAAACACCGAAGGCAGACAACTGGCCAGGCTTACGTTGGCGTCATGACTTCGCTTGAACTCCAGCAATTCGGTGAGCAGGGTACTCCACTTGCCCTTGGTGATGCCCATGGAAAACAGCACGAGGAACGAATACAGGCCGGTTTTTTCCACCACCAACCCACGCTCCCACAGAAACTTGCTGACCACCGCCGCCGGGATACCGCAGTCACTCAAGGCCCCGCCCGCCGTCAGGCCGGGCATCACCAGCGTTACCTTGATCGGGTCGAGCAGCACATAATCTTCGGCCACCTCACCAAAACCATGCCAGTCGGCTTCGGGCTGCAATAACCAGTCGTCGGTAGCGACGCGGTCGATTCCCGCCACTGAAGGCGGTTGCCAGATGGAAAACCACCAGTCGTCAGCGCCGATATGCTGACGCAAATTGGCCAGGGCACGCCGGAAACTCAAGGCTTCATCGAACATTTCCTGCAGCAACGAGCGCCCCGCCGGGCCCTCCATCATCGCCGACGCCACATCCAGGGAGGCGATGATGCTGTACTGCGGCGAGGTCGAGATATGCATCATGAATGCTTCATTGAAACGGTCGCGATCCAGTTGCCGGGCACCGCCGTCCTGGACATGGATCATCGAGGCCTGACTGAAGGCCGCCAGCAATTTGTGTGTGGAATGCGTGGTAAACACCAGCGGGCTGTCAACGCTGCGCGAAGTGCCCATGCCGTAGCGTCCGGCAAAGAACTCGTGGAAGGCCGCGTAGGCATACCAGGCTTCGTCAAAATGCAGCACCTCGACGCTGTCACCCAATTGCTGCTTGATCAGTTCGGCGTTGTAGCACAGGCCGTCGTAGGTGGAATTGGTGACCACCGCCAGCTTGACCTTGGGCACGCGGCCACGGGTCAGCGGGCTGGCATCGATTTTCGCGCGAATCGACTCGCGACTGAACTCGGTCAGTGGAATCGGACCGATGATTCCGAGTTCATTGCGTTCAGGGCACAGGTACAACGGAATGGCGCCGGTCATGATGATCGAGTGCAAAACCGACTTGTGGCAATTGCGGTCTACCAGCACCAGATCGTCGCGTCCGACCATTGAATGCCAGACAATCTTGTTGGCGGTCGAGGTGCCGTTAATCACGAAAAAGGTGTGATCCGCCCCGAAGTTGCGCGCGGCGCGCGCCTCAGCCGCAGCCAAAGGCCCGGTGTGATCCAGCAGCGATCCCAGTTCCGGGACCGACACCGATAAATCCGAACGCAGGGTGTTTTCCCCAAAAAACTGGTGGAACGCCTGCCCTACCGGGCTTTTGCGGTAGGCCACGCCGCCGCCGTGACCCGGCGTGTGCCAGGAGTAATTGGAATCGGCG
Source organism: Pseudomonas sp. GQ91 (assembly GCF_059758795.1). Classification (NCBI taxonomy): domain Bacteria; kingdom Pseudomonadati; phylum Pseudomonadota; class Gammaproteobacteria; order Pseudomonadales; family Pseudomonadaceae; genus Pseudomonas; species Pseudomonas sp. GQ91. Next base: position 40,135 of record NZ_JCAXED010000001.1, on the reverse strand, counting down.
GTGTGTTGCACCAGCGCCTTGAAAAATGGCGGCAACAGACCATCCAGGTAGGTTCGGGCAGCGCGCGCCACCTGCCTGGCCAGAAACGGCACAGTGTCTTCGAACAAATAGAGAATGCCACGCAGTTGATTGAGTTCGCTCATGGCATCCGCCGGAGCGTTTTCCAGCGTGACTTGTTCGCCCAGGGCGAAGATCGGCAGGTTCGGTGCACGCACCCGCGCCAAGCGAATCAGTTCGACCATGTTTTGCAGCAGATGGGTGTTTTCGCCGGCGCCTTCGGCGGCGATCAGCATGCAGGCCAAGCCATGATGCGTAGAAGCCACCAGGCGGCCTTCGGCATAGTCCACGGCGGAAAATACACTGAAGCCCTCTTGTTCCAACTCCCGGGCAATGCCCCTGACTCGATCACCGGCAACGGTGTCCGCCTTGATGTCGCGATGCACGATAAGGATGGGAAACTTCAGGTCTTTATACATGGGAGCCACGTGTCCTGAGGGCGATGTACTCAGGGTAGAAGCTCGGGACAGTTGTCGCGAATGAAGATTGACGCCGCGGGAGGCCGATGCCGCCTACTCGGCCAATTGGCTCCACAGCGCCGGGGCGCCTGCCGACTTGGCGATGGCCTCAAGACGCGCGGCATGCTCGGCCATGTCCTGCTCGCTGGCTCGGATGATGGTCGTGGGGATGCGGTCTGACGGCAGGCGGCGGATTTCCGAAGGTCGATTCCCCGAGCCTTCCGCAGAGCCGTTGCCATCCGAAGCGTTACCCGCCAGCGACAGGCTGGTCTGGCCGCCCGTCATGGTCAGGTAAACGTCGGCCAGGATCTCGGAGTCGAGCAAGGCGCCGTGCAATTCACGACCGGAGTTGTCGACGCCATAACGCTTGCACAAGGCGTCGAGACTGTTGCGCTGGCCCGGGTGCCGCTCACGCGCCATCATCAAGGTATCGAGGATGGTGCAGTGACGGCTGATATCAGCCCGGTCCGATTGCCCCATCAAGGCGAATTCATTGTTGATGAAGCCAACGTCGAACGCGGCGTTATGAATGATCAGTTGCGCGCCTTCGATAAATGCAAAAAACTCATCGGCGACTTCAGCGAAACGCGGTTTACCCACCAGGAATTCGTTGGTGATGCCGTGGACGCCGATGGCGCCCTCGTCACTTTCGCGGTCCGGTTGCAGGTACACGTGAAAATGGCGACCGGTCAGGCGGCGCCCTATCAGTTCGACACAACCAATTTCAATGATCCGGTGGCCATCGGTCACCGGCATGCCGGTGGTTTCGGTATCGAGTACAACAGATCGGATGGCCATCAGGGTTCAGCTCTCAACGGTGTGGTGTATTTCAAGGGGCGCAATATTAACACGTCGCTTGCAGGACCGGGACCGCGCGGTCCTGCTCAGCTCTGCTTGTAGCCGCGCACTTCATCCACGCCCCGATTGGCCAACTGGTCGGCCCGTTCGTTGCCGGGATGGCCGATATGCCCACGCACCCATTTCCAGGTGATGTTATGGCGATTACATTGCTCGTCGAGCAACTGCCACAGGTCGGCGTTCTTCACCGGTTCCTTGGCTGCGGTTTTCCAACCGCGCTTTTTCCAGTTGACCATCCACTCATTGATGCCTTTCATGACGTACTGGGAGTCAGTCACCAGCAACACGTCGCAACGCCGCTTGAGTTCCTCCAGGCCGCGAATCGCGCCCATCAACTCCATGCGATTGTTCGTCGTGTTGGCCTCGCCGCCCCACAGTTCCTTCTCCACGCCCTTGCATACCAATAACGCGCCCCAGCCGCCGGGGCCGGGATTACCTTTGCAGGCGCCATCGGTGAAGAGTTCTACGCTATCGGTCATTACGTTATCCATCAAAACGGGCTGCCGACAATCGGCCGGCGCAACCCGAGGCCGCGAAGTCCGGCCTGAATGCTTAAAGAGTGTTTTATTGCTCGCAGGACCGACGATTGACCTTGGCCAACGGCATCGGCACCAGCTTGCTCATCGGTTCGCGTCGCACCTGACGGACTGGCCGCAGCCCGACCACGATCTTGCGGGCCACCAGCAGATAGAAACCGCCGCCGGACAACTGCCAGGTACCGGCCTTGCGTTCCCAGCCTGCCAGGCGGCCCTGCCACTTGCTCGACGCGAGCGGCGGACGATAGCACCCGAAGCGGCGTTTCTCCAGTGCGAAGCCCAGCAGGTTCAACCAGTCGCCGACCCTCGATGGCGAGATGCAGCGTGCCCGTTTCAACCCGTCATGGGCAAAGACGTGCCGCAGGCCCCAGGTACTCCAAGGGTTGATGCCGATAATCAGCAAATGGCCACCAGGGCGCACGCTGCTGGCCGCTTCCCGTAACAGGCCGTGGGGGGAAAGGCAGAAATCCAGGCCGTGCTGCAGCACCACCACATCGGCAGCGTGCTCGCTCAACGGCCAGGCCTGTTCCTCACAGACAATCTCCACGCCCGGCAACGGCGCCCCCAGACGGACGTTGCGCTGTACCTGGGGCGCAGGCGGGGGTGTTTGAGCCGAAGGGCCGTAATGCACGAGATAACCGCCAAAGAAGCGCCCCAGCTCATCCTCGAGCATGCGCCGCTCTTCCTCCAGCAGAAATTGTCCGATCGGCCCATTCAGCCAATCGCGGGCCGCACCGATCAGGGCCAGCCACTCAGGATCGGCCTGGGCGAACGCTTTATCAGTCATTGCATTCTCCAAACACGCCAAGACGTTCTAAGATGCACCAATGTGTTCCGCTTGGCGAATAGAAGAATGATACAGATCAGTGCCCTGCCCGCCTTCACCGATAACTACATCTGGTTGTTACAGGACCACCGCAGCCATCGTTGCGCGGTTGTCGACCCCGGCGACGCCACGCCGGTGCTGGCCTGGCTGGAACAGCACCCGGGCTGGACCCTCAGCGATATCCTGATCACTCACCACCACCATGACCATGTCGGGGGTGTGCAACAACTCAAGGATGCATGCCACGCCATTGTCCACGGTCCGGCGAATGAAAAGATCCCCGGCCGTGATAACGCCCTGAAGGACAACGACCGCGTGCAGGTACTGGGATGGGAGTTTGAAGTGCTCGCGGTGCCCGGTCATACCCTTGGGCATATCGCCTATTACCATCATGGCCTGCTGTTCTGTGGCGATACCCTCTTCGCCGCCGGTTGCGGACGCTTGTTCGAAGGCACGCCAGAACAAATGTACGCCTCTCTCGAGCGCCTCGTGGCCTTGCCTGAGGACACCCTGGTTTACTGCACCCACGAGTACACACAAAGTAACTTGAGATTTGCCCAGGCCGTGGAACCCGGCAATCGCGATATCGCCGAGCGGGTGGCAAAAGTCAGTCAACTCAGAGCCGACAGCAAGATGACCTTGCCTTCGACGCTGGCCCTGGAAAAACTCACAAACCCTTTTTTGCGCACTGCTGAAACATCCGTTAAACAAAAAGCGGACGAATGGAGTGACCGCGACAATCGCTCGGCAAGTGCGGTTTTTGCTAGCTTGCGGTCTTGGAAAGATACGTTCTAAGAAGAGCGCTTCTGATACAGATTTTCTGAATGGTTGACCTCGACCTACGTGCTTTCTAGAATCGCCCGACATTTTTGCCCGGAACTAACTTCCAGCCAATGTCGTCATCTATTCGTAAGTCCAATCATTCAGACGCATTGACCCGCTTGGCTCAAGCCATTGCGGTGGCTGTCTCCGCAACTCTGGCGGGCTGCCAAACGACTCATTTCGCTGCACAATCCACCGTGCAACCCAAACCCAGCTTTACTGCCAAGATCAAGCAAAAACCCCTTTGGCTATCAGAGAAGCCAAGCCCCCAGGTGCCCCAGGATGTCTGGGAACGCATGCGCCAGGGTTTCCAGCTACAGGGTGACGCCGGCGTCAACCCGCGCATTGAACAGCAGCGCCTGTGGTTTGCCAGCAACCCGTCTTTCCTGGAGAACGCCGGCGAACGCGGCAGTCTCTATATTCATTACATCGTTGAACGCCTTGAAGAGCGCAACATGCCGCTGGAGCTGGCGCTGCTGCCAGTCATTGAGAGCGCTTACAACCCCCTGGCTTACTCGCGCAGCGATGCCGTGGGGTTGTGGCAATTCATTCCCTCCACCGGGCGCTACTTCAACTTGCGCCAGACCCGGGCCTACGACGGCCGACGCGATATCACCGCCTCCACCACCGCCGCCCTGGACTACCTGACACGTCTGCATGACATGTTCAACGGCGACTGGCTGTTGGCGCTGGCGGCTTATAATGCCGGCGAAGGCACGGTCAGCCGCGCGATCGAGCGCAATGAAAAGCTCGGCCTGCCGACCGACTACTGGAACCTGCCCCTGCCACAGGAAACCCGTGACTACGTGCCCAAGTTCCTGGCACTGTCCCAGGTAGTGCTGGCTCCTGAAGCTTACGGCATCAATCTGAACCCGATTGCCAACCAACCCTATTTCAAAATGGTTGAAGTCAAGCAAAGCATGGACCTGTCGCGGGTCGCGGCGCTGGTGCAAATCGACGAAGACGAGTTATTCCAGCTTAATCCGGCGTTCAAGCAACGCACCACCCTGGACGGCCCCCAGCACTTGCTGGTGCCAACCTCCAAGGCGCAATTGCTGGCCAGCAGCCTGTCCTCGATGAACCGCGAGGAATTGCTCAGCCTGCGCCCGAAAAAACCAGTGTTCGACGAGGTTGAACACAAGGCGGTGGCTGGACGTTCACGTATCTACAAGGTCAAAAGCGGCGACAACCTGACACTGATCGCCAAGGCCAACCGGGTCAAGGTGCATGACCTGCAACGCTGGAACAAGCTCAATGGCCAATCGCTGAAAGTCGGCCAGACGCTGGTGATGCAGGATACCCGCAGGGCTGCGCGCAAGAAGCCGCAGCAGTACAAGGTCAAGAAAGGTGACTCGCTGTACCTCGTGGCCAAGCGCTTCAACGTCAAGATGCAACATCTCAAACGCTGGAATCCACGCACCAGCCAAGCCTTGAAGCCGGGACAAATGCTCGTGGTTTCCGGACCGCGGTAATCGATGCGCCCCTTACTTTTGGTGATGGGCTCATCTGTGGCGAGGGGGCTTGTCCCCCGTTGGGCTGCGCAGCAGCCCTAATAAAGAAGAATGCGGCGTATCGGGCACTCCTCGGCGGCTGGTTTGAGGGCTGCTGCGCAGCCCAACGGGGGACAAGCCCCCTCGCCACAGATGAGTTCCCCCCCGCCAGCCACAGGCAAGTCTCCTCGCTCCAAGACCTGTAGGTTTGCCATCGCTTTCAAGAGTCTTTTTCCAGCCGGAACAAGCTGTTACTGTACCGTCCATAAAGCCCAAGCCGCCTGGATCGGATCTCTGACTTGAAGCGTCCCCTCCTTCTACTAATAAGCCTGGCCTTGAGCTTTTCCGCGAACGCGAGCATTACCGAAAGCCACGGTTATGCACAGTTCGGCACGCTCAAGTACCCGGCCAAATTCACCCACTTCGAGTGGGTAAAGCCCGCAGCGCCAAAAGGCGGTACTTTGCGGGTAATGGCCTTTGGCACATTCGATACCCTCAACCCCTATACCTTCAAAGGCTCAAGCCCGGTCGCCAGCGCCAATTTCCTGCAATACGGGGTCAACGAGCTCAACGAACCGCTGATGGTCGGTACCGGTCAATACGCGCCTTCCGGCGATGAACCCACTTCCAGTTATGGCCTGATCGCGCAATCGGTGGAATACAGCGAGGATCGCAGCTGGGTGGTGTTTAACCTGCGTCCAGAAGCGCGCTTCCATGACGGCAAGCCCATCACTGCCTATGACGTGGCATTTTCCTATCGCACGTTGCTGACCGAAGGTCATCCGCAATACCGCACCAACCTGCAAGAGGTGGCGCGGGTCGACATCCTCAATCGCCAACGTATTCGTTTTGTGTTCAAGCGCGCCGGTAATCCGTTGCTGATACTGCGCCTCGGAGAATTGCCGGTGCTGCCCCAGCACTACTGGAAGAACCGCGATTTCAAAGCCACCACCTTCGAGCCACCGCTGGGCAGCGGGCCGTACCGCATCAGCAAGGTCCAGCCGGGTCGCGAACTGGTGTTCGAACGGGTGAGGAATTACTGGGGCAAAGACCTCGCGGTCAACCGGGGTTTCTACAATTTCAACAAGGTCGAGGTCGAGTTTTATCGCGACAGCGCCGTGGCCTTCGAAGCGTTCAAGGCTGGCGAGTTCGATATCTACATCGAGCACCAGGCCAAGAACTGGGCCAATAGCTATAACTTCCCGGCGGTTAACCGGGGAGACGTGATCAAGGCGCAGATCCCTCACCAGATTCCGACCCAGAGCCAAGGCCTGTTCATGAACAGCCGGCGCGCCACCTTCAGTCAGACCAAGGTTCGTGAAGCCCTGGGGCTGATGTTCGATTTCGAGTGGACCAACCGCACCCTCTTCAGCGGCACTTACAAGCGCAGCTTGAGCTATTACCCCAACAGTGAATTCTCAGCCAGCGGACTCCCGGTAGGCCATGAATGGCTGAAACTCTCACCCTATCGAGCACAACTGCCGGCCGAGCTTTTTACCCAGGCCTTCAGCCTACCGCAGACCGACGGGCGCGGCATTCCCCGGGAAACTCTGCGTCGTGCGCTCGGCTTGCTGGCCGAGGGCGGCTGGAAGCTTTCCGGGCAACGCCTGCTCAACCGCGAGGGGCAACCGTTGCGCTTCGAGATTCTCCTGGTCAACCCGAATCTGGAGCGCATCCTGCAACCTTATGTCGAAAACCTCGCGAGCATCGGCATCGACGCCCATCTGCGTACCGTTGATCGCGCCCAGTACAAACAACGCCTCGATCAATTCGACTTCGACATGATCCTCATGACCCTCAACCAGACCTTGAGTCCCGGTCTTGAACAGTGGCAGTACTTTCATTCCAGCCAGGTCGGGATCAAGGGCAGCAAGAATTACGCGGGCATTGCCAATCCGGTGGTCGATCACCTGCTGGAACAGTTACTGGCCGCCCAGACCCGTGACGAACAGGTCGCCGCCGGCCGGGCCCTGGATCGGGTCCTGCTCTGGCAGCACTACAGCATTCCCAATTGGTACATCAACTATCATCGCCTGGCGTACCGCAACCGGTTCGCCTTCGTCACCACGCCGCCCTACAGCCTGGGTCTGCGCGCATGGTGGCTGAAAGCTTCGGAGAAAACCCAATGAAGCCTTTGCGTACTATGATTATCAGCGGCCTGTTTTTTTGTGCAGCCGCTAACGCCGCCCCGCAGCATGCCTTGACCCTCTATGACGAACCGCCCAAGTACCCCGCGAACTTCAAACACGTCGACTATGTAAACCCCGATGCCCCCAAGGGCGGTACCTTTCGCGAGTCGGCCATGGGCGGCTTTGACAGCCTCAATCCGTTTATCAGCAAGGGCGTGCCAGCCGATAACATCGGCCTGATCTACGATACCCTGGCCCAGCAAGGCCTGGACGAGCCCATCACCGAATATGGCCTGATCGCCGGCAAGATCGAAAAGGCCCCGGATAACAGCTGGGTGCGCTTCTACCTGCGCCCCGAAGCGCGCTTCAATGACGGCCATCCGGTCCACGCCGAAGACGTGGTGTTCACCTTCCAGACCCTGATCAAACACGGCTCGCCGATCTTCCGCACCTACTATGCCGACGTCGATGAGGTGGTGGCCGAAGACCCTTTGCGGGTGCTGTTCAAGTTCAAAACCACGACCAACCGCGAGTTGCCGCTGATCCTCGGCCAGTTGCCAGTGCTGCCCAAACATTGGTGGGCCGAACGCGATTTCGCCAAGGGCAGCCTGGAGATCCCGCTGGGCAGCGGCCCGTACAAAGTGGCGGAGGTCAAGCCAGGCAGGTCGATTCGTTATGAACGGGTCAAAGACTACTGGGGCAAGGATTTGCCGATCAACAAAGGGCTGTACAACTTCGATTACCGGATTACTGACTATTACCGCGACAACACTGTCGCCCTCGAGGCGCTGAAGGCCGGCCAGTTCGATTTCTGGCAGGAGATCAGCGCAAAAAACTGGGCCAATGCCTACAACGTCCCGGCTGTGGCCGAAGGTCGCCTGATCAAGGAAGAAATTCCCAACGGCAATCCCACCGGGATGCAGGGTTTTGTGTTCAATATCCGCAAACCGATGTTCCAGGACGTGCGGGTACGCAAAGCCATCAGTCTGCTGATGGACTTCGAATGGACCAACAAGCAACTGTTCAATGGTGCCTACACCCGAACCCGCAGCTATTTCGAAAACTCGGACATGGCCGCTACCGGTCTGCCCGGACCTGACGAGCTGGCGATTCTCGAACCGCTGCGCGACAAAATCCCGCCTGCGGTCTTCACTGAAGCCTTCGAACCGCCGAAGACCGACGCCAGCGGCATGATCCGCGCGCAACAGCGCGAAGCCTATCAATTGCTCCAGGAAGCCGGCTGGCGCATTGTCGAAGACAAGATGGTCGATGCCAGCGGCAAACCGCTGACCATTGAGTTTCTGTTGGCCCAGACCGAATTCGAACGCATCCTGCTACCGTTCAAGCGCAACCTGGCCGACCTCGGCATCGATCTGGAGATTCGCCGGGTCGATGTCTCGCAGTACATCAATCGCCTGCGCTCGCGTGATTTCGACATGCTGGTCGGCAGCTTTCCGCAGTCGTCCTCTCCTGGCAACGAGCAACGTGAGTTCTGGAAATCCTCCAGCGCTGACAATCCCGGCAGCCGCAACTACATCGGCCTCAAGGACCCGGCCATCGACCAATTGGTGGAAGAGTTGATCGACGCCGACTCACGCAAAAGCCTGGTGGCCCACGCCAAAGCCCTGGACCGTGTGCTGCAGTTCGGCTACTACGTGATCCCCAACTGGCACATCAAGACCTATCGCGTGGCCTATTGGGATCATCTCGGTCATCCGAAAGTGTCACCGCGCTATGACATAGGCGTCGCCACTTGGTGGATCAAACCCGACAAGGCCCCGGCCGTGCCCCTGGAAACAGACACCACAGCCGATCCGGCGAGCGGAGGCGACTGAGATGCTGGCCTATATTTTTCGCCGACTGCTGCTGATCATCCCGACGCTGCTGGGCATCCTGCTGATCAACTTTGTGATTATCCAGGCCGCGCCCGGCGGCCCGGTAGAACAGATGATCGCCAAGCTGGAAGGTTTTGAAGGCGCCACCAGTCGCATTGCCGGTGGCGGCGCGGAAGTCTCGGTGGCCGGTTCCAGCTACCGTGGCGCCCAGGGCCTGGACCCGGCGCTGGTCAAGGAAATCGAAAAAATGTACGGCTTCGACAAGTCGGCGCCGGAACGCTTGTGGATCATGATCAAAAACTACGCACAGTTGGATTTTGGTGAAAGCTTCTTCCGCGATGCCAAGGTCATCGACCTGATCAAGGAAAAGATGCCGGTGTCCATTTCCCTCGGGTTATGGAGCACCCTGATCATGTACCTGGTGTCGATTCCCCTGGGGATCGCCAAAGCCACGCGGCATGGCAGCCACTTCGATGTGTGGACCAGTTCGGCGATTATCGTCGGCTATGCGATTCCGGCGTTTCTGTTTGCGATTCTGTTGATCGTGGTGTTTGCCGGCGGCAGCTACTTTGACTGGTTCCCGCTGCGCGGCCTGACCTCGAACAATTTCGACGAGCTGAGCACCGCCGGGAAAATCCTCGACTACTTCTGGCACTTGGCCCTGCCCGTCACCGCCTTGGTGATCGGTAACTTCGCGACCATGACGTTGCTGACCAAAAACAGCTTTCTCGACGAAATCAACAAGCAATACGTGATCACCGCCAAGGCCAAGGGCCTGACTAACCACCGTGTGCTGTACGGCCACGTGTTTCGCAATGCCATGTTGTTGGTGATCGCCGGTTTCCCTTCAGCGTTTATCGGTATTTTCTTCACCGGCTCGCTGCTGGTGGAAGTGATCTTTTCCCTGGATGGCCTGGGCCTGATGAGCTTCGAAGCGGCGATCAATCGCGACTACCCGGTAGTGTTCGGCACCCTGTTTATCTTTACCTTGCTCGGTTTGGTGGTGAAGCTGATCGGGGACCTCACCTACACCCTGGTAGATCCACGCATCGACTTTGAAAGCCGGGAGCATTGAGATGAATCTATCCCCCCTCAATCGCCGCCGTTTCGAGCGTTTCAAGGCCAACAAGCGTGGCTGGTGGTCGCTGTGGCTGTTCCTGATCCTGTTCGGGCTGAGCCTGGGCGCCGAGCTGATTGCCAACGACAAGCCTCTGGCCGTGCATTACGACGGCGAATGGTACTTCCCGGCGCTCAAGCGTTACCCGGAAACCACCTTCGGCGGCGAGTTTCCCCTGGAAGCCAACTACAAAAGCCCGTACATCCGTGAACTGCTCAAGGCCAAGGATGCCTGGACACTCTGGGCGCCCATCCCGTTCAGCTACCAGAGCATCAACTACGACCTGAAAGTCCCGGCTCCGGCCCCACCTTCGGCGGAAAACCTGCTGGGCACCGATGACCAGGCACGGGATGTCCTGGCGCGAGTGATTTATGGCTTTCGCATTTCGGTGCTGTTTGCGCTGACGTTGACCGTGCTGAGTTCGATCATCGGCGTCGCGGCCGGCGCACTGCAGGGTTTTTATGGCGGCTGGGTCGACCTGGCGGGCCAGCGCTTCCTGGAGATATGGTCCGGCTTGCCGGTGCTGTATTTGCTGATCATTCTCGCCAGCTTCGTGCAGCCGAATTTCTGGTGGCTGCTGGGGATCATGCTGCTGTTCTCCTGGATGAGCCTGGTGGATGTGGTGCGCGCCGAGTTCCTGCGCGGACGCAATCTGGAATACGTGCGGGCCGCCCGGGCCCTGGGCATGCAGAATGGCGCGATCATGTTCCGGCATATCCTGCCCAACGCCATGGTCTCGACCATGACGTTCATGCCATTCATTCTGACCGGCGCCATCGGCACCCTGACCGCCCTGGACTTCCTTGGCTTTGGCCTGCCCGCCGGCTCGCCGTCCCTCGGCGAACTGGTGGCCCAGGGTAAATCCAACTTGCAGGCGCCCTGGCTGGGTATCAGCGCCTTTGCCGTATTGGCGATCATGTTGAGCTTGCTGGTGTTTATCGGCGAGTCCGCACGCGACGCCTTCGACCCGAGGAAATGAGATGAATCAGGACAATCTGATCGAAGTCCGCGACCTCAGCGTCGAGTTCGTCACCGGCAACCAGCATCAGCGGGTGGTGGAGCACATCACTTTTGATATCAAGCGCGGCGAAACCCTGGCCCTGGTGGGTGAAAGCGGCTCCGGCAAATCGGTGACCGCCCATTCGATCCTGCGCCTGCTGCCCTACCCGCTGGCGCGGCACCCGAGCGGAACGATCCGCTACGCGGGCCAGGACTTGCTGACCCTCAAGGAAAAACACCTGCGGCATATTCGCGGGAATCGCATTGCGATGATTTTCCAGGAGCCGATGACCTCGCTGAACCCGCTGCATTGCATCGAAAAGCAGATCAACGAAGTCCTCGGCCTGCACAAGGGCCTGACGGGCAAGGCCGCTACCCACCGCACGCTGGAGTTGCTGGACCTGGTAGGCATTCCTGAACCGCACAAGCGCCTCAAGGCCCTGCCCCATGAACTGTCCGGCGGCCAGCGCCAGCGCGTGATGATCGCCATGGCGCTGGCCAACGAACCGGAACTGTTGATCGCTGACGAACCGACCACGGCCCTGGATGTGACCGTGCAGTTGAAAATCCTGGAGTTGCTCAAAGAGCTGCAGGCGCGGTTGGGCATGGCGATGCTGTTGATCAGCCATGACTTGAATCTGGTCCGGCGTATCGCCCACCGTGTGTGCGTGATGCAGTGCGGCGCAATTGTCGAGCAGGCTGCTTGTGAGGAGCTGTTCCGTGCACCCCGGCACCCCTACACCCAGGAACTGTTGGCCGCCGAACCCAGCGGTGGCCCGGCGGCCAATGTCGTCGGCCCGCCGCTGCTGGAAGTCGACGACCTGAAGGTCTGGTTCCCGATCAAGAAAGGCTTGTTGCGCCGCACCGTCGATCACGTCAAGGCGGTGGACGGTATCAACTTCAGCCTGCCCCAGGGCCAGACCCTGGGCATTGTCGGCGAAAGTGGCTCCGGCAAATCCACCTTGGGCTTGGCGATCTTGCGGTTGATCGGCAGCCAGGGTGGGATTCGTTTCGAAGGCCAGCAACTCGATCGCCTGAGCCAGCAGCAAGTGCGTCCGTTGCGCCGCGAAATGCAGGTGGTGTTTCAAGACCCCTTCGGCAGCCTGAGCCCGCGCATGTGTGTCAGCGAGATCGTGGGCGAAGGTTTGCGGATTCACAAGATGGGTTCTGCCGCCGAACAGGAAGCCGCGATTATCGCCGCGCTCAAGGAAGTCGGGCTGGACCCGGAAACCCGCCACCGCTATCCCCATGAGTTTTCCGGCGGCCAACGCCAGCGTATCGCCATCGCCCGTGCGCTGGTGCTCAAGCCGCGGCTGATCCTCCTGGACGAGCCCACTTCAGCCCTGGACCGCACGGTACAGCGCCAGGTGGTCGAACTGCTGCGTAATCTGCAAGCGAAGTACAACCTGACCTACCTGTTCATCAGCCACGACCTGGCGGTGGTCAAGGCGCTGAGTCATCAGTTGATGGTGGTCAAGCAAGGTCAGGTGGTGGAGCAAGGGGATGCGCAGGCGATCTTTGCCGAACCCCGGCATGCCTACACCCAACAGTTGCTGGAGGCGGCGTTTTTAAAGCCGCACGTCAATTGATCCGGGAGACGCCGCCGGACCCGGCCGCACCGCGCTTCTGGCGGGACGACAGCTTGCCGTTCATCGAGGCGCGCACCATCGCCGACGGACGCAAGGTCTGCTACACGCGGCACGCCCATGAGCACTTTTCGATCGGCGCGATCACCGCCGGACAGAGCCTGTACATTCATGGCGCAGACACATTCCAGATCCGCGCCGGCACCGTGGTGCTGATGAATCCCGGCGATGTGCATGCCTGCAATCCTGTGGATGACCAGCCTTGGTCGTATCACATGCTGTACATCGATACGCCGTGGCTGACCGACTTGCAGCACCAACTGGGTTTTGCCGACACCCTGGATTTTCGTCGCTTCAGCACCACCCACACCGATGATCCAGTGCTGTTTAGCGGCTTGTTGGAGCTGTATGAGGTTCTCGTGGACGAGCACACCGAGCACTTGCACAAACAGAGCGCGGTCGTGAGTTTTTTCAGCGAGGTGCAACTGCGCCTGAACCCGGCGGCCAATCCGCTGCGGGAGGTCAACCACAAGCTGGAGCGCGCCGCCGAGTACATCCGCGAACACTGCACCGACGTGCTGAAACTCGAAGACATCTGCCAGGCAGCACAGCTGTCGCCGTCGTACTTGATCCGCGCATTCAAACAATCCTACGGGATGACACCCCATGCGTTTCTGGTCAACCAGCGCATCCAGTTCGCCCGTGCCCTGCTGCGCAGCGGCCGGTTGATCGCGGAGGTGGCCCTGGCGGCGGGATTTGCCGACCAGGCGCATTTCCAGCGTGTGTTCAAACAGCACCTGGCAGCCACGCCGGGACAGTATCGCGGCTGAATCAGGTCAGCAACAGGTACGCCACGCTGATCACCAACAGCAGCGCCATCGCCCGATTGAACAGGCGCACGCCACGGGCATTGCTCAGGTAGCGGCGCAAGAACGTGCCGACATACGCCCAACACGCCACCGACAGGTAGCACACCACCAGATACACCGCCGCCAATTGCCAGACCCGGGTCGCTTCGCCCTGCGCGGCAAACAGCCCCATGCCCGCGACGCAAGCCAACCACGCCTTGGGGTTAAGCCATTGCATGATCGCGCCATACAGCATTGAGGGCGCAATTGCGGTGCCCTGCGCATCGAGTCGGCCATCATCCACCGCCAGCTTGTAGGCCATATACAGCAAAAAGACCACGCCGCCCCACTGAATGCCCTGGGCCAAGACAGGCCAGCGCACCAACAATTCATGCAGCCCCAGACCGATCAACAGCAACAACAAGGTAAATCCCAGCGCTGCGCCGGCCACGTGTTTTTGGCTGGCCGCAAAACCAAACCGTGCTCCGGAACTCAGGGCGACGACATTGACCGGTCCCGGTGTGATGGAGGTTGCCAGGGCGAAGGCCGCCATGGACATGATCAGACTCATTGCACTTCCCTTTTGAGATGACAGGTGGTGGGTGACCTGCAGGCTACGTTCCCGTGGCGGTCTCGTATTGAAGAAAATGCCCCTGGGATTGGGTGCGTTTATTGGTCTCTTTTCAAGATTTATGAAGTCAGGTAATACGCTGAAGAGCGATTTTGATCGGTGCGGTGGATGGTACTGTTGGGTTTGGCCCGAGATCCACCCCTCACCCCAAACCTGTCGCCAGACCAAGCAGATAGGGCTGTTGTGGCGAGCGGGCTTGTCCCGCGTTGGGCTGAAGCAGCCCCAAAACCAGCCGCTATGGAGTATCTGATACACCGCATTCGGCTTACTGGGGCTGCTTCACAGCCCAACGCGGGACAAGCCCGCTCGCCACAGGGAAATTCGTCAGTTTCTGAAAGTTGTGTAGATACCTATGCCCTCCGGGGAGAGGGTGAGGGGCGGATCTCAAGCCGGCCCCTTATCGCACTGCCACCGCAGCATTTTTTAACTTGCCCCCAGCCAACCCTCGCGCTTACTCCCCCGTCATACGCTCCAGGCTATTACTCAAATGCAACCACATCGCCGCCCGAGCTGCATCGGGATCCTGCCGGCGGATCGCCTTGAGAATCGCCTCATGTTCAAGATTCGCCATGTGTCCCAGCTTCATCAGGTCAACATCACCGCGCTCCTGCGCATTGATCCGGGTGCGCGGAATCACTGAGTGTCCCAAGTGATAGATCGCATCAGTGAAATAGGTGTTGCCGGTGGCCTGGGCAATCAAACGATGAAAGCGCACATCCGGTTCGACACTGCTGTCGTTGTTGGCCAGCGAATCCTGATAGTCATCGAGGGCCTGGCGCATCTGCAGCAATTGCTGATCGGTGCGGCGCATTGCCGCCAAGGCCGCCGCCTGGGTCTCCAGGCCCATGCGCAGTTCGAGAATCCCGCGCACGCTGACCGCTGTGTCGTGGGCCAGATGCAACCCGCGACGCTCGTCGCGCTCCAGCACAAAGCTGCCCACGCCGTGTCGGGTTTCCACCAGCCCCGCGGCCTGCAACTTGGAAATCGCCTCGCGCACCACCGTGCGACTGACGCCGTACTCGGCAACGAGGGTGGATTCGGACGGCAGCTTTTCACCCGGCACCATCTGCCCAAGCAAAATACGCTGGGTCAACGCCGTGACGATGTCATGGGCGAGACCTTGTGAGCGTTTGCGCTGCAGGGAGGGACTGTCGTTTTGCATGAAAATTTCCGGTCAGGGGAGCGCGCCCATACTAGCACCCCACTTGCCAAAAAAGACGCCTCCACTTGTATGACAACGCTCAACAATTCCCTACATTCGATAAGCCAGAGCTTTTCAGTCGAAAGAAACCGAACGTCTTTATTTCTCAAATAACTCCGAAAAGCACACCTATAGAACAAAAATAATCCCAACCCCTGATATCAATCCCATTGCCAGTCTAAAAAAGCGAGTTGTATGATGTCTATCAAGTTGTCAGACGTCCTCTGCCAACCAGACCGTCCCCCGCACAACAATAAACCAGTGGGAGTTCTACCTCGTGAATCCTCCAACCCCTGCGACAGCTGCGCCTGCCATCGATCCAGTTCTGGCTCGCGCAATCCAAAAGGTGAAGCGGCATGTGCTGCCACTTTTTGTGATCATGTTCATCGTCAATTACATCGACCGCGTCAACATCGGCTTTGTGCGTACACACATGGAGCATGATCTGGGCATCGGTGCGGCGGCCTACGGTTTCGGCGCCGGATTGTTTTTCATCGGCTACGCGCTGTTTGAAGTGCCCTCCAACATGCTCCTGCAAAAGGTCGGCGCGCGTATCTGGCTGACACGGATCATGTTCACCTGGGGCATTACCGCCACCTTGATGGCGTTTATCCAGAACGAAACCCACTTCTACATCCTGCGTTTTCTGCTGGGGGTCGCGGAGGCCGGTTTTTTCCCCGGCGTGATCTACTACTTCACTCGCTGGCTGCCAGGCGCGGAACGTGGCAAGGCGATTGCAATCTTTCTCAGCGGTTCGGCGATTGCTTCATTGGTGTCCGGTCCGCTCTCCGGCGTACTGCTGCAAATCACCGGTCTCGGGCTGCATGGCTGGCAGTGGATGTTCATCATCGAAGGCATGGCCTCGGTCGTACTCTGCGCATTCGTATGGTATTGGCTGGACTCCAAACCCCATGATGCGAAGTGGCTCAGCCGTGAAGAGCAGGACGCACTGGTCGGTGAAATCGAGCGTGAGCAACAATTGCGGGACGCAGCCATCACGGTCAAGCCAACCTTGGGTACGCTGCTCAAGGATCGCCAGATCATGCTGTTCTGCGCGTTGTATTTCTGCATCCAGCTGACCATCTACGCCGCCACCTTCTGGCTGCCGAGCATCATCAAGAAAATGGGCGACCTGAGCGACATTCAGGTGGGGTTCTACAACTCGATCCCCTGGCTGATCTCCATTATTGCCATGTACGCCTTTGCCACCCTGGCCGGCAAGTTCAGGTTTCAGCAAGCCTGGGTTGCCGTCGCCCTGTTGATTGCCGCCACCGGTATGTTCCTCTCAACCACCGGTGGGCCGATCTTTGCCTTTATCGCCATCTGCTTTGCCGCCATTGGCTTCAAGTCCGCGTCCGCGCTGTTCTGGCCGATTCCGCAAGGCTACCTGGATGCACGGATCGCGGCGGCCGTGATCGCGCTGATCAACTCCATCGGCAACCTTGGCGGTTTTGTCGCGCCGACCACCTTCGGTTTCCTCGAACAGACCACCGGGTCGATCCAGGGTGGCCTGTATGGCCTGGCCGGGACTTCGGTCATTGCAGCCATCCTGGTGTTTTTCGCCAAGACCCTGCCCGGCTCGTCGACCTCGTCCACGCTGCAACCTGCCCCCGCCTTGAGCAAGTAAGGAAGACATCATGCACACAGAACATCAGCACCACGCCCGCAGCGCTCCCGTCGTGACGCACCTGGAGGTCATTCCGGTGGCCGGACATGACAGCATGCTGCTCAACCTCAGTGGCGCCCACGGCCCGTTTTTTACGCGCAACATCGTGATTCTCAAGGACAGCGCCGGGCACGTCGGTGTGGGTGAGGTCCCCGGTGGCGAGCGTATCCGGGAAACCCTGGAAGACGCCCGCAGCCTGGTGATCGGCAAACCCATTGGCGAATACCAGCGCATCCTCAATGCCATGCGCCGTACCTTCGCCGCCCGCGATGCCGGCGGGCGCGGCCTGCAAACCTTTGATTTGCGCATCACCATTCATGCCGTCACCGCAATGGAAGCCGCACTGTTGGACCTGCTCGGGCAGTTTCTCGAGGTGCCGGTGGCGGCGCTGTTGGGCGAAGGCCAGCAGCGTGACGCGGTGAAGATGCTGGGCTACCTGTTTTACATCGGTGATCGGCAGAAAACCGACCTGGCTTATCGCAGTGAAGCCAATGCCGATGACTGGTGCCGCTTGCGTCATGAACAGGCGATGACCCCGGAGGCCATTGTGCGCCTGGCGGAAGCGGCCAAAGCCAAATACGGTTTCAACGACTTCAAGCTCAAGGGTGGCGTATTGCGTGGCGCTGAAGAAATCGAAGCGGTCACGGCACTTGCCGAACGCTTCCCCGACGCGCGTATCACCCTGGACCCGAACGGCGCCTGGTCATTGCAAGAAGCCATCGCCCTGTGCCGCGACCAGCATCATGTATTGGCCTATGCCGAGGACCCTTGTGGCGCGGAGAATGGTTATTCGGGACGTGAAGTGATGGCAGAATTCCGGCGCGCCACCGGGTTGCCGACGGCCACCAATATGATCGCCACCGACTGGCGGGAAATGGGACATGCCATCCAATTGCAGTCGGTGGACATCCCCTTGGCCGACCCGCACTTCTGGACGATGCAAGGCTCGGTTCGGGTCGCGCAAATGTGCCATGAATGGGGCTTGACCTGGGGCTCGCATTCCAACAACCACTTCGATATTTCCCTGGCAATGTTCACTCAGGTAGCGGCCGCCGCGCCGGGCGAGATTACCGCCATCGACACCCACTGGATCTGGCAGGACGGACAGCGCCTGACCAAAGCCCCCCTGCAGATTGTCGACGGGCATATTCAGGTACCCGCCAAGCCCGGGCTGGGTGTGGAGATCGATATGGACGCCGTGGCCCACGCTCACGAACTGTACAAAGGCATGGGCCTGGGGGCGCGCGATGACAGTGTCGCCATGCAATTCATGATTCCCGGTTGGACCTTCGATAACAAACGGCCGTGCCTGGTGCGCTAGACGTCCGTCGCCTGGCTGATCATTGACGCTCGCTCACGCACCTTTACAGGGTGCCAGCGAGCGTCAATCAGGCCACCTCATCCCATGATCAATGATTGGTGTGCCCCCACTCCGGCCCGTACGCCCTCGCCCACCGCCAGCGCCACCGAGCCAGCGGCAATCGCCGCGTCACCGCAGGCAAACACACCGGGCACGGTGGTTTGGCGGGTTTCCCCGGTCTGGATAAACAAGCCCATCGGTCCCTCGTTAAATTCACAGCCCAACTGTTCGGCCAGCGGGCTGGCCATGCGGGTGCGAGGCATCGTGAACAAGCCATCCAAAGGCACGACCCGACCATCCTCCAGTTCGACATCCGCCCGCTCGCCAGCGATCTGGCGCACGGCGGCACTTTCCACCGTAACACCGCGTCGTTCCAGTTGCGCCTGTTGCTCGGCGTCCGGCACAAACACGCCATTGGTGAACAACGTGGTGGTCCCCCAATCCGGCAGCATCAGCGCGTGGTGCATCGATAACGCCGAGGTAGCGAGCACGCCGATACGGCCTTGATCCAGTTCATAGCCATGGCAGTAAGGACAATGGAACACACTGCGCCCCCAACGTTCGGCCAGCCCCTCGACGTTCGGCAAATCATCCACCACGCCGGTCGCGAGGACCAGGCGACGCGTATCGAATGCGCCACTGTGTAACGTGCGTATCGAGAAACCCGCCTGCGCGGATTGCGCCTGCACAGCGCTGTCCTTCACCCAGCGAACCGTTGGATATTCCATCAACTGTGCCCGCCCTTCCGCGGCGATCACACCGGGCGCTTCGCCATCCTGGCCAAGGAAACCGTGGGAAGTGGCGGCAAACCGATTACGCCGCTGCCCCGCATCGATCACCAGCACCTGACGGCGGGCGCGAGCCAGTTGCAAACCCGCAGAAAGACCGGCATAGCTGCCGCCCACGATGATGACGTCGTAAACCATGAGAATGACCTCTCTGTTCGCCTTTGAGGTTCAAAGGCTTTCACGACACACCATAAGTTACATAAAAATACGTCGTCAATAGTCTCGCAACTTAAATCGTTACGAACGATACTGACTGGCGCCCCGCCTTACCATTCACGAGACCCCGATGAGAAACGACACCCGACTTTCGCGCATGCTCCACGTCCTGATCCACATGGACCGACACGATCAGCGGACGACCTCGGACACCCTCGCGCAGATGCTCGGCACCAACCCGGTGGTAGTACGCCGCACCATGGGCCTGCTCAAGCAAAACGGTTATGTGCGCTCCGAAAAGGGCCATCAGGGCGGCTGGACCCTGGGCAAGCCGTTGAGCGATATCACCCTGCTGGACATTCACCGCGCGCTCGGCACGCCGTCGATCTTTGCCATTGGACTGTCCACCGACCATCCGCAGTGCCTGGTGGAACAGGCCGTCAACGCGGCGCTGACCCAGGCGTTTGATGACGCCCAGGCGTTACTGCTGCAGCGTCTGGGCAACGTTACCCTGGCGCAGTTGGCGGATGATTTCGATGAGCGTTACCGGGTCGCCGTCACGCCTGCGCCCTGCGCCTAGTCGGTCAGGGCTGCCTTGAGCAACCGCAATTCAAGGTATTGCAGCAGCATGATGGTCTTGCCGTCGACAATCTCGCCACGCGCCACCATGGCAATGGCCTCATCGACCCCCAACTCCAGCACTTCAATGTCTTCGCCCTCATCTTCCAGCCCGCCGCCCTCGCTTACGCGATCGCCAGGCTGATATTCGCCAAGGAAGAAGTGAATGCGTTCGGTCACGGAGCCAGGGCTCATGAACGCCGAGTAGATTTTCTCCACATGACCGACCCGGTAACCGGTTTCTTCCTCGGCTTCCAGGCGAATGCGTTCTTCGGGGCTGGCGTTGTCCAGCAGGCCGGCGGCGGTTTCAATCAGGTAGCCGTCGTGATCATTGACGAAGGTCGGCATGCGGAACTGGCGAATCAGCAGTACCGTACGCCGCTCGGCGTTGTACAGCAGAATAGTCGCGCCGTTGCCGCGGTCATACACCTCACGGGTCTGGGCTTGCCAACGACCATCGCGACGGCGCAAATCGAAACTGTATTTTTTCAGCAGGTACCAGTTATCCGCGAGCAGTTCCTCGGCATTGATACGTACGGGGCTGTTGTCCATGGGCAATCCTTGAGCGTGGAAGGTGGAGCATGTCGGGGCTGGCCTGCCAGCGTCAAGTTGGCAACTGCACGGGTGTCCACCTGCCCCACGGCACCTGAACGCGACACGTAATCCAGCACTGGCTTTTCCTCTGCACGTCAAGCGCAAGCCCAGCGAATCGGGGCCTGCAGCTGAACCTGATCAAATATTGACCTGCCGCGAAATCGCCCTTCCCGTCGGGTTCACCTCGGGTTATCCACAGAGATACCCACGGTTTTCGTGGACAACTCTTTGTTGCTCCGATGGTTTTTTATCGGGGAAATGCCTGATTAATTTAAACCTTTTGCCGCCGCGCGCCTCAACCCCCTAGTACCCCGACAAACCCACCAGGAGAACACTGATCATGAGTTCACAACTGCACGGCAAGAAAATTCTGATCATCACTTCCAACACCGGCATCGAACGGGATGAATTGCTGCAACCGCTGCACACCTTGCGCGACGCCGGCGCCACCGTGACCCATGCCTCAAGCGAAGGCGGTACCACCCAGACTTTTCTCCATGACACCGAGAAAGACCAAACCGTGGAATCCGATGCCAAGCTTTCGGACCTGCTGGGCAGCGATTTCGATGCCTTGGTGATCCCAGGCGGCACCGTGAACGCAGATACATTGCGTCAGGATCCGGGCGCGTTGCGCTTGATCAATGACTTCGTCAAATCCGGCAAAATCATCGCCGCCATCTGCCACGGGCCCTGGACCTTGATTGACGCCGGAGTGGTCACCGGCAAAACCCTCACGTCGTATAAAAGTGTGCGTATCGATCTGGTCAATGCCGGTGCCGCTGATTGGGTGGATGCCGAGGTCAAGGCGTGTCAGGCCAATGGCTGGACGCTGATCACCTCACGCACACCGGACGATCTGCCGGCATTCAACCAAGCGATCTCCAAGGCCTTGGCCGCTAACACATAACGCCAAGTTACTGTGGGAGCTGGCAGCTCCCACAGCGCGCTTTCGTTGCACTCAATGCTTGCCGTGCTCGACGCCGGTGTCGGCCTTGACCACCGCTTTCGGCCCGGTGAGCGCCCACAGGATCAACCCCAGCAGCGGTACGAAGACAATCACCACCACCCACAGCATCTTGGTCTCCGCACGGCTCCCACTGCGCAATACACAATTAATCGCCCATAACTCAACCAGCACCAACAGCGCGGCCAAAATGATCCAGATGTATTCGATTTGCATGGTTCACCTCCTGAGGTCTTGTGCGTTAGGTCAAGCAATCGACGCGAGGGTTCACTTCAATTGCCAACGGCGGCTCAAACAGGACAATGCTGTTCATTCAAGAACGTCGCAGGCGCCACGTTTATCTAGGTAACACGCGTTATCGTTAACGTTTTTCGCGGGCAAGCCCGCCCCTACATGAGTGGTCGCTATTTGCTTGACTGCCAGCGCCTACGCAAGCGGCAAAGTGCCTGGAAGATAAGTACTGGTTTTTTCCAGATACCACTGATCGATAGCCTCCTCCATACGCCTGCGCACACCGCTGGCTTCATTTAAATAACGCTCGCTGGACATATCTGGAGAACGTCTCAGCAAGCCATTCAGCTCCTCGTAAAAAGGGCCGGTGCGCGTGTTGAGTTCAGCCTTGTGCGCGCTTGCCACATAATCACGCCAAAAGTCCCGGGTACTGACATAGCGCTGTAACTCGGGCGAATTTTCCGCCATTTCGACGCGACTTTTGGCCACCTTCAAATCTGCTGGAGACACACCGGCCAACGACTTGAACTGCATGCTCCAGGGCTGCCCCGGCAAGTCGAGGGTTTGCGCAAGGCCGACTCGATACGCCAGGTGCACTTCCAATTCGTCAAGGGCGGGACCGCCGCTTTCCAGGCTGGCACTGTAATGCTCAGCCGCTATTTTTTGCGCTTGATCCAACCGGAACAAGCGTCTGGCCAGGTTGATCAGCTTGATCAGCTCGTCTTTGCCCGGCGAACTGTGTGCCGTGACGCGGGCCAGCTCGACTTGAACCTCCAATGCACTGAACGTAAGCGCTACGCTGTCGGTGCAGCTACGGGGCGAGGCGGCAAGGTCGAATAAATCCTGGCGCAGGGTGCTGCTTTGCGTCGCCGACTCAATCATTTCCCACACACGACGACTCAAATCCTGGCGCACGCTTTGAGCATCGGCGGTGACGGTCAGTCGGCTTAACACCACAAAAAAATCATCCGCGGTGGGATCGGCCTGCAATTGATTCCACAGGAGTTCGCGCTGCCTTGCTTCAGAACCGGTGACTCCCCCTGTCCAGAATTCAAAGGCCGCGGCTTGCGTCAGGAGTTCTTCGCTGCGTATACCCATGCTGCTACCGCCTTGCAGGATTGAGCGCGCAAGACGTAAACGACTGGCAGCTGACAACGGATTTCCCGACAGGGTGATATTAAAACTGAGCGATGTGGGTGCCTGAAAAATCTGTTCCGGAATCTCCACAATTGCGTTATCACGCAAGTCGGCACTTTGCAGTAAGGGGCGAGTAATCAATCCGGGTGGCCATTCTTCGATCAAGGTACGTCGCAGTGACACCCGACGTAACTTGGGCAGTAAACTCAGGTCCAGCAAAGGCCCGATCAAGTTGTCGTTCAAGTTGAGCGTTTCGAGCTCGCCGAGCTGATTGATCACCTTGATGTCTTCGCTCTTGAGGTGCAACAAGTTACGCGCCATCGACAATCGACGCAGGCTCGGCATTTGACTGAGTTGATGAGGCAGATGCGTCATCCGATTGTTATCCATCTCAAGCTTGGTCAGGCTGGGGAAATGACTCAAGAAGTTGTCGGCTGTATCCCTGCAATTCAGGTTGCTCAAACTCAATTCATGAATGTGACTCAGGCGGATATTCGCCGGCAACACCGGTAAATTACCCACGCGTAACCCATCAAGGTTCAGGCCGTAGACCTCCTCACCCGTTGCCCACGGGATGTGCTCGGGATTGCGCTGCCAGGCCTGCAAGATCACGTGACCCATTTCAAACCGACCTTCTGCATAGTCATAGACTGTATCTGCGAGGGGCATTTCTATCATTGTTGCGTCTAACCAATCCTGCAAACTTTCCACCAAGGCTCTACGTTCGCGCTTACGCCCGCGGATGACACTCAATGGATCGAGCCCGCGCTCGACCAAAGCGTCGAGGTATTCCACCACCTGCTCATCGGTAAAACCCGGGTATAAGACCCTTACCCGTCGCTGCAATCCGCGTTGATATCTGATAGAGCTCAATCCGCATAAGGGGTAACCCACTCGACCGTCAGGCATGCGGCTCGGCGCCCTGAAACCCCGGTTGAGGCGTTGCATGCCCAGCACGCGTGCGCATTCATCCCGGTCTTTGAGGGCTATTTCAGCCAGCGCTTCAGTAAAGCTCTCTACATCCGCTGACAACGGCGATTGCACCGCGGGCAACGCTGACAGTAGCGCTTCAAACAGACCCGCTTCGCTCCCAGGCACGGCGCGGTACAGCTGATCTTCGGCCTGATAGCGACGATAGCGGTGCGCTGTTTTCACCAGCACCTGCGGATGACTTGAGCTTGCATCACCCCAGCGACACAGCACGTTGCCCACGACCGAGTGTTCACGCACCTCCAACTGCAGATCAGCGGGCCACCCGGGCAGTCGGAGCGAAAAATGTCGCGTGAGTGTCAAGGTGTCGGGGTTATCCAGGCTCTGCAGGTAAAAACCTTCGAAGGCGCGATTGAGCCGCACATCATGGAGGTGCAAGCGCGCATGCTCGGCGAGGGTCAACGGCACCTTGGCAGCACGAAGCGATAGCAACTCCTGCTCATTGGCGGTCTCGGCCAGGCTTTGTGCAACTCTTTTTGGCAACCCGGGAAAGGTACGTTCCAGCGCGTGTGTTTCCTCCATGGAGGACAGGTTAAAACGCTCATATAACCCTTCGAACAACTGCCATCGTTGTTGCTGGGCTTGGTCACCGAGCATTCGAACCAGTGCGTACAATAATACGGCGTCGTTGGTGCCATCCTCTGTAGCCAGCAGCACCTGACGCTGCTCCGCAGAAAGTTTCTCAAGAACGCTTTCAAGTACTCGACCTTGTTTGAGTACAGTCTCGGGCAGCTCAATGCGGGAGGTGGTAGCCCATTGCTCATGACCGTAGTGGCTGATGTTCTGCGACGCCCGCGCCCTCACCTGCAACCCTTTGCCCCGTGGCCATCGCGGCAACGACGGGAGCAGCCTGAGTTGCAGTTCTGCGGTTTCAGGATCGTTATGCAGACCTGCTCTCATATGGCTGATGAAACGGCTTATTTTTCGATCGATCACAAATCGCTCAAGCGTGTCGCGTAACAACAACGGCGGCGCCGAATGTTCAAGGTGCACACGTCGCATCACATTGTCGGAGGTATCAGTCAGCTTTTGCGCGCAGGTTAGCGCCCGCGGTTCAAGCTTGGAGACATCTCGCCCCAAGCGCCCTATCAAGGTCGAACTGCCTTGCCACTCCAAAGGCCATTCATGGGCATGCTGCCAAGCACCTTGTTGGTTATGCAGCAACGCAGGCTGGAACGCGGTGATACGGTTGGGATGAACCGTGCGCCATTGTTTAAGCGCCTGATCAAACCTCACTTGATAGGTTTTTCCGTCCACTTCGACATAGCGTTTGCCATCAACGGTGATGATGCCCCGAGCATCCGGTTCGTGCGACGGCCCGGGACTTGGGCTGGCTTCATAAGGTTCAAGGTTTTTGTTCCACAACCGTGCGCTACCGTCTTCCCGCAGAACAGGCTCGAACTCCTCTAAAAAAGCCTTGCTGGTCTGACTCAAGCGAATGACGGCTTTTTGCAGTACAACGCCGCCTACCGCGACCGCTGCCGTGAGCGCAATATCTTTAGCCACATTCAGAAAGTGTTCGCGCGCATGATCGATGTCACCATGAGCCCAACTTTCGACACCTTCAAACACTTCCCCGAGCATCTTCACGGCGGCCACCGCCAGCATCAGCGCACCCAGTTCGGGTACAAACAGCGCGGCGACATTCACCAGCGCCAATCCGACATTTTTATACAGCTGCCAGCGCCGCTCACGTTCTGCCGCATCCAGCACGCCCGTGGGTACCGCTAATTGTCGGGCGTCTGCAAACATGTTTTTGAGCTGCACCGACACCAGATACTGTGCGGGCGCCAGGTCCGTTACTGACGTGGTAAGAAAGAGATGCTCGGGCTTCTCGCTGACACGCTGGAGAAACGCCGGTTTGGCGTCGAGCGCAATAAAGCGTGTAAAAAACCCCAGGTACGTCGGATCCAATAAACGCCGCCTTAATTCAGCGGTCATCTGCGCCAGTGAAGCGTACTCACAAAACGGCGTCTTCGGATCATTGGGGATGTAGAGAATTACCCGATTGTCCGGATGCATCAGTACGGTATCGGAGGAAAACACAATGCTGCCGTCAACCCGAGTGTCCAGTATCGACAACGTACTTATAACGAGGGGTTTACCTTCCAGGTACACAGTCCCTTTGATCCCAGATCCTGAGTCGGGAACCAATAAGGCAATCAGCGTTTTATAAACCGGCTCACTGATTTTTTTACTCAGAAAAGCAATGTGCGCGTCCACCTGCATGTCATAGGTCTTGAGGCGCTGCAGGTTTTCATGCGTCGTCGATTGATCCGCGCTCAGCGTGACGGCCTCTGGGGTCGCCACGCCGAGGAATTGCTGTAAATAAAGCTGATACTTGAGCCCTAAATCCAGCGCGCGACAGGCTGCGGCAAATTCATAAGGTCGTACCGGGCTTGGCCGATCAGGCTGTGCGTCTTTAAGAATAGCGCTTTGGGGGTGCATGCCGCCCTCAAGCGTTTCATCAGCCGAGAAGTTTTGCAACGCCGCCCAGAGCAAGGTTTTTGGTTCGGCATGGGTCAAGTGTTTGTGCAACCTTGAAAACAGCGGTTCATAACCGTCGATATGCACATGCACTAACGACACGTAATCATGATGGACATCAAGTGCGCCCGGGAAACGACGCTCCAGTTCGGCAGACAATAACGGAGCGCAATATTGCTCGACACTTTCTAACTCGCCAAACTGCTTTCCGACCTTGACGTGATACTCATGACTGAGGGCCATTGATGACTTCAGCGCGTCAATCAGCTGAGGTTCAGCGTCCAACAACCACTTGGGCAGATGGCTGAGGGTTAATTCAAGGGGATCAAGATCACTGCGGGAAAGGTCGCGTGCGTCAAATTGAGGAAGCGGTTTTCGTAAGCTCATGGTTTATTTCGATATCAAGAGGTAAACCCCTAACCTATCGCAGCCCCTGAAACCCGCGCCCATAGATAGTTACGACATCGCGAAACCCATTACCTGTCATTTTTTGTACGTTCCAGGTCTGCATGAAGCGGTGATCGCTTATTGAATATCGAACCGTGTCGGCAGCGGGTGACAGCATCTATGTAACGCACAGAGTGGGTATATAACTGCGAGGTTAGTGCTTTCACTCTCTCGAGCAGTACATCATGTCGGAAAATTCAACGCTGTTTAATCCTTCAACCCAACTTCTGCTTTCATCCGAAACCTGGCAAATGCAAGAAGCGCTGCGTCACCTTCAGTCACAAGTTCGCAAAAATTTTGCCATGCTCAGCGATGCGCAACAGCGCGAATATGTGGTACTTGAACGCGCGGCAGTGAAGGCCCTGAAAGACGTCGAGAACGAAAGTGCTCGAATTACAAACACCTTCAAAAAACAGGGTCTGGCGCGTTTGATCGAAGCGCTCAAGACCGCCACCGGTCTAACCTTGGACCCCGAAAAAATGTTCATATCGACCCGTTACGGGGAAGTTATCGAGCGTCCTTCGCTGTGGGCCGTGACCAAAAAAAACCTGGGTATTGGGCGCCGCCGCAGAGCATTGGACGAATCAAGATTCAAATTGCATGTCAGCACGATGAGTGTGTGGCGTGCAGCCTGTCTTAACTTTGGTTACACCACTTCGTATGCAGACGTGACGGGGTTCAGCTATGAAACGGCCAGTACCCTGGGGGGTGAAAACGCAGAACATTTGTCAATCAAGACGTTCATTCGTATTTCGCGGGAGTTGGACCTGGGACAACAGCTGAAACGTGAAATCGAAGCATCGCTGAGTGCGGGAGGCACGTTGCGTACCCTGATAGAGGATGCCGCGAAGGTATGCATCAAATTTGAATTACTTGAAGCACTCAGGGATTCAAGCAATAGCGGTCTTACAGAACCGCTGTACGGCCGATATAAAAAAGCCCTTGAGCAGGGTCAGGCACAGATCATTCTAACGTCAAATGCCGCGGGAGGCGGCTCGTACTATCCACTGTTCCTTGTCCAGCTAGCCGATGAGAGCACGCATTTAAGCTATTTCCCGCAGCGCCGTGGCGGGGCATTTATTCTACACCACTCTTTCGCTGAGTCCCTGCAAGCCTTCAAGGCGCTGCTCAAGCAAAGCTATCAACAGGAAGACATGGGCTGGTTTACGAGCCAGCTCTCGCCGGCTCAGTTGTCGGCGTTTGAAAAACTGCGCAGCGTACCAAAGACGCAAGACCCGCAACGGTTCTTGCTGGCTCAAGCCATGCAATACGAACCCGTTCGTTACGCGTTCACCGACCAGAGCTTCGAGCGCATGCGTATTACCGGGCAACCCCTGGAATCGCGTTCGCCAAACCTTGCCGCCGTGGTCTCCACCCACCAGGCAGGCCGCTATCGTGAAGCATTGAGTTTACTCGCCAGTACGCGCTCGGAGGCCGACTGGAATGCGTTCAAAAACCATGCCATTCAAGTCGGCGGGGAAGTCCTTGAGCTATTGACGTTACCTCTACCAGGCGGCGTCTTGGGTTTGAACCGCATTATGCAGACCGCCCTATTCGGCTCTCTGGGTTATAGCTTGGTCAGTGGTAGCGTTGCACTTACCAAAGGCCAGCACGCGGAGCTTGCCTCTGCGTTGGCGGATTGCCTGGACTTGGTCATCAGCTTGCGTTTGTCACTGACAGCCAGTCGCTTGCACAGCCAGCGCATGAGGGAGCTGTGGCATAAGCTGGATAAACCGCAACGGGTCATGCGCGAGGACGGTCAACAAGAATTGTGGACGCCGACCATCGAACCCTATGAAAAAGTTGACGTGTTATTACTTGATGGCCTTACCCCGAATGATCAAGGCATTTATCAAGTGGGTGAATACTCGTACGTAAAACTCAGTACGCAGGAGCAACAGGTTGCCGTACAAGTGGTGTATGACGACAAGCGCAAAGCGTTCACCCTGGTCGCGTCAAACCCTGCTCTCTACTGTCCCTGCGTGGCGTTTGATGTAAACGTGCAACGCTGGCATCTGCTGGTCGAGAACATCCACACGTTATCCGACATTGATCTGTTGCAGCGAATGCTGCCGGCCAATTCAAAGCCATTCTCCCGCACCCAACTCACCAAAATGCTGAAAAGTACCGGTATCACACATGATGTCCTGAAAAAGGTGTGGGACGGCCAGCCGGCGCCGGCGCATCTGCTGGAGGGAGTGCGCCGGTTGCACATCGACAAGGTCATCGAGCATTTGACCGACGACTTCACTCAGCAGGATCAGATGCCGCATCTGATGCATGAAGTGGTATTCGGTCTGTTAACGCAACTGGACAGTTGGCCCGATCACTCCACCTTGAATGTGTGGGATGCCGATGGCGGCTTGATTGAATCGTACACCCGCAAGGGCGATATACACGGATTGCCTACGGTGGTGAGTATCAAGCGTCAGGCGGATGGCACTTATACAGCATTGGATGACCGCGGCCTGAGGGAAACCACAAGCGACCCGTTGTTCCGAGTCATATTGAGACAACTGCCCGAATCCTCATTGTTAGGCCGCGAAGATAATAAAAACCGCAGCGAAAGTGCTCGGATTGCGGTGATACGCGAGCACATTGCGACACTCGCCAGAGCCGAGCGAATAACCCTGCGCGAGACGCTATATAACCTCGAAGGTTTGACCCGGGATCACCCCTGGGCGATTAATAGCGAGAGCGGAAAATTCCTGCCCAACCAACGCGCTGTCGACAACAGCCCGTTCAGCCAGACATTGAATAGCTTCAGAATGTTTTTCAGCGGTTTGTCTGAGGTGGGTGCGCGCGAGATATTACGCAATCACCCTCTCTCCGAGGCGGACAGCACTGCGCTGCGCCAACAACTTAAATTGCCGAACCAGTATTTCAGCCTGGCGCAGAAGTATCTGGAAACAGAGCAAGTCAACCGAGCCATTGATAGCATCTATCATCCACGTCGTTACAATCAGGAGTATGACCTCTGGGCCAGAACCTTTGCTGCACAACAGTTGGATATCAAATTGGACAGGTCGCTGATCATTACCCAGCGCTCACAGGAAGACTTGTATAAGCCGTATCAGCGGATAGGCGCGGATGATCGAACGATCGTCCTCGAGCATTTAGGTGACGAGCGTTATCAAGTGGCCCCGCCTCACTCTTCAACCCTGCAAGCGGTGCCTGATAATACCGATAGTTTTTATCTGGCAATCAGCGACGTCCTGACTCCCGAAGAACGGACGTTGATGGGCATGGGCAGTCCGGCTGATATCAGCGGCTTGCGAACCACATTGGGTAACGCCGCTTCGGCCCAACGTTTACCCAGTGGCGAATCACACTTGGATCAGGCGCCGTTATTGGCCTATGAGAGTAATGTGATTCTGCCCGCCGGACTCAGGCCCGATGCCCTGGGTATTTACCAGGTTGACGGCAAGCAATACCTGCCACTGGATGGGCGCATATTTCAGATCGAATACGATACTGCTGAAAAACGCTTCACGTTAAAACACCCGAGAGGCGAGCAGGAAAACCAGCCGGTCCTGGAACATAACTCGGCAGGCGCATGGCGTCGTGTGACAGAGGAGCCGCTGGTGTGGCCAGTGACAAAACTGTTCCGCCGCTTGAGCAATCAGCTTTATAACTTTTCCAACGAGGTCATCAGCCACGTTCTGGCGATCACCGGAGTCCGGGCCAGCGCCTTGCGCTATGTACACAGAAACAATGTGACCGCGCCGGTGTACCTGCTCGATACCTGCAAGCGCTTCAAGGTGCTGGACGACATTGATGTATTTATCGAACAGATGCGTTACTACCCGAGCGGCACGCAACAGGATTCAAATATTCAGTTGTGGGGTTTGACCAACCTCAAGGATTTTTTTGCTGACGCCCAATTGAACATAGTTGACGCTCAGGGGCGCGTCGTGGGTACGTACGGTGGATCAGAAAGTGCCCCCTTTTCCACTATCAGTCTGACCCGCGAAGAGATGGATGGCCCTGATTTCTTGACATTGATCGTCGAGCGTTCGAACGCCCAGCATATGGAAAACGTGTTGGGCGAAACCGGCCTGACAATCGAGCAGCAAATCGTGAAGTTGGCCAGAAAAATCGCCGACACGGTTGAAAGCACAAAACTCAAACTTTTCGAACGGCTTTACCGGCAGCGGGAGTTCAGCCATGACCCGGACATTTCAGCCCTCGCCGCAAAGTACCCGCAGCTGCCCGTCAGTGTGATCGAGTGCATGCTCAAACAATCCACTCAGCTAGAACGGCAAACCTTGAAAGAAGGGGTTGTGCCTTTCAGGGTCGCAGAACACATCGAGTGGGTGCAGAAAGAAGTGGAACTCAATCGGGCGCTGGAAGGGCTCTATAAAGACACGCTGGCGAGTGCGGAAAGCACCCACTTGTTATTGCATGAGGTGGTCTCCCAGCCCGGCTGGCCTGTGGATACACGGTTGGACGTATTTGAAAATAGCGTCACTGAAACGCCCCTTCTAAGTGTCGGGAATACACACAGCGACCAGCGTAAAATCCTGCTGAAAAAAGGCAGTCACTACTTTGCTTGCAACGAGCAAGGTGAAATATTGAATCAGTTGCCCACACAAGGCGATAACTTGCTGGAATCCGTATGGACGCTATTAAATCCCGCTGAACGAACGGCCATGAAGGTCAACAGCAAAGAAGACCTGCCTGAGCTCAAGCAAGCGCTGGTAACAAACGCCGCTGAAAAACGTGATATTTCAAAAGCCGTGCTCGGCAAAAAGGTATTGCCTGAATGGTTATCTCCACCCATGAAGGTGGATATATCATTCATCGCCTACCCCTCATCCATCCGAGGTTTTTTCTCCCGCGTCGCGAATTGGGTCCACCCCAGCGAGCAACTTCAGAAAGCCATGGCACTGTACCCCAGCTTCAGTATCGAGCAAGCCAATAGCTTTGTACGCTCACTCAATCTGTCCGGACCTCAACTGATTGTCGAGCTGGAGCGCAGAAGGGTTGAATATGACACGCTGGTCGCACAGCTCAACGCCTGGCGGGATTCGGCCGAAGGACCAAGGACAATATTTACTCGAAACGATCGGGTCCGCATGAAACAGGAAATTCTCAAGGCCTGGCGTCGCGAGACTGAATTGTTCTTCGATGACAGCGGTGCCGAGCTGGGTTACATCCTGCGCTTGGAATGCACTCAATATGCTGAAATTCCGACGTTTCTGAGTGGCGACTTCAATCATATTGCGAGCCTTGAAATTTCGCGCCCCTCGCATCCCGAAACACGTCAAGTCGATCGTACTGAAGACTATGAAAACTTTTTGCGACTGTTCAGTAAGTTAAAAGTCCTGACCATTGACCATGCACACCTCAGCCGTATCCCCACGTCCATTGCCGACATGCGCGAATTGAGGTATCTGGACTTGGCGGACGGCGGCATCCCTATCGATCAGGCGAGTATGAATAGAGTGATGGGGCTGAGCCATCTGGAATATCTGGTGTTGCAAGGTAACCCCCTTAGCGTCACGCCCGACATTCGTCCCCTGGCGCATTTGACTCATCTGAACTTACGCGCCACGGGCATCCAACATTGGCCGATCGGCGCAGAGACGCAAACGCGTTTGCAACATTTGGATTTGCGAGAAAACCAGCTCCAGAGTATCCCGACCTCCTTGTTCAACAACGCCGATATGATGCGAACCAATCGTGCCACCTATTTGCATGGTAACCCGTTCAATGCGATCAGCCTCTCGAGGCTGGCTGAGTTTCGGCGTGTCGATAGCTTCGAGCTGGGTGGACGCCTGCCGGGCACGACTCACCAGGCGAGGGCTGATAATCCGGTGGAGAGCTGGTTGTCAGGCATCCCGATAACCGAGATCAATGATTGGCGCCACACGTGGTTCAATCTCAGGATAGAAGAAGCGGCAACCCCGTCATCAAGTGATCTGCTGAGGCTGCTGAACGATTTGACCTGGTCAGCCGACTACACACACAGCAGTGAATCCAGAATCGCCTTGACTCAGCGCGTCAGGCGTCTGCTGCTGGCTATTGCGCGCTCTACCGAATTGCGCGCAGAGGTGTACAAAAAAGCCTATGGCGAAGGCACGTGCGGAGACGGCGCAATCCTGATGTTTAACAAGCTTGAAGTCTTGGGGCAGATTTCAGCCACTTCAGTGCTGGCCGATCAAAATGCCGCAGAGAAAGAGCTGCTGAGACTGGCAGAAGGCTTGTTTTTCCTGAGCAAAGTGGATCGCTTGGCGGAACGTAAAGCCTACCAGTTACTGCAGCAGAATTCCTCGGTCGACACGATTGAAGTAGTGCTGTATTACCGGGTCAAGTTGAAAAAAGCGTTCAACCTGCCGCTGCAGCCTGACAAAATGTTATTTGAATCGCTGGTCGAACGCTATGACCCAAACATAAAAGGCGATATAGAACTGGCGCAAACCGAGTTGGAAAAATTGCGCAAGAGCCCAGTATTGCAGACGTATATTTTAAGCCGCTCGTTTTGGCACAGATTCCTGAAGAACAAATACAGCACGCAATTCGAGGCGATCGATTCCGATGCACAGCAAAAGACAGCGGAAGTAAAACGCCTGCATCCGGACGTTCAATCGGATGAGTACTTTGACGCATTACAGGCGGTGATTGATGAGAAAGACGCGGCGTTGAGAGCGCTTATAGAACAACTGACATTCAGCGCGCAACACAGCACGGCGGCAGTTTAATCTCAACTCGGGCACCTCGAATAAATCCCGAGCGTTGCTGAGGGCGTCTCGGGCCGCTTGATAATCAGCGCTGGCGTGGCAGTGGTATGCGGTTAGAATCAGCCTCATTTGTCGCCAGCCTTCCTGACACGAGCGCCCTCATGAGCTTTGATTTCGATACGATTCACCCGCGTTTCGGTACCGGCAGCACCAAGTGGAGTCGCTACCCCGAAGACGTTCTGCCGATGTGGATTGCCGACATGGACATCGCTGCGCCACCCGCGATCCTTGAGGCGCTGCACCAGCGCCTGGACCAACGGATGCTCGGTTACAGCGTGGCCCGCGCGCAAGTGCGCGAGGCGATTGTTGCCGATCTTTGGCACAAGTACGCCTGGCGCGTGCAACCCGATGAATTGCTGTTCCTGCCCGGGGTGGAACCGGGCTTCAACATGGCCTTGAACGCCTTTGTCAGGCCGGGCCAGTCGGTGGTATTGCAAACGCCCAACTATGCACCCTTGCGCCACGCGGCGGGCAACTGGGATTTGCCGAAGATCGAGGTCCCGTTTGAACTGAGCAATCAAGGCGAATACCTGACGCCCCTGCCAGCCTTGCGCCAGGCATTGGAGGGTGCGGGCGCCCTGCTGCTGAGCAATCCTCACAATCCGATCGGCAAGGTGTTCCCCCGTGAAGAATTGCTCGCCGTCGCCACCGCGTGCCTGGAGCACGGCGCACTGATCATCTCCGATGAAATTCACGCCGAGCTGTGTTTTGATGGCCGCCGCCACATCCCCACCGCATCCCTGAGTCCGGAGATTGCGCGGCGCACCATTACCCTGATGTCGGCGAGCAAGGCCTATAACGTCGCGGGTTTGAAAACCTGCTTTGCCGTGGTCCAGGACGCCGCTATTCGCGAACGCTTCAACAAGGCACGCCGTGGCATGGTCGACAGCGTCAGCCCACTCGGCCTGGAAGCCACCTGGGCCGCCTACAGTCAATGCGGCGCGTGGCTGCAAGCGCTGGTCGCGTACCTGCAAGACAATCGCGACTACCTGGTGGATGCAGTGCAAAAACGCTTGCCGGGCGTGGTGATGCATGCCCCTCAAGGCACCTACCTGGCGTGGCTGGATTGCAGCGCACTGGGGCTGAGTGACCCGCAGCAATTTTTCCTCGAACAGGCCAAGGTCGGCTTGAGTGCCGGCCTGGAATTCGCTGACGACAGCCAACAGTTCGTGCGCTTGAACTTCGGCTGTCCGAGGGCGATGCTCGAAGAAGGCATTGCGCGCATGCAACGCAGCTTGCTCAACTGCTGAATGATCGCGGCGCGTGCCGATCGTTGCCACAGTCGGGCAACGATCAGCTCGCCGCACTGGCCGTGATCAAAAGCCGATGGTGGCCGAGACCAGCCAGGTGCGCGGCGTCGACAGGGTCAGGCCTGGAGCGCTGTCACTGGACGTGGCCGCCGAGGCCCAATAGGGGGTGTCCAGTACGTTCTCCACGGTGGCGCGCAGGGTCACCGGCTTTTCGTCCAGCTTGAAGCTGTAACGTGCGCCCAGGTCGTAGCGTTCCCAACCGTCGATTTTCTGCTGGTTGGCGGCGTCCAGGTACTGTGCACCGGTGTGGATGGCGCGGGCAGTCAGGGTCAAGCCTTGCAGATGCTCGATGTCCCATTCGGCACCGAGGTTGACGTTGGCCACTGGCGCGCCGGTGCCGCGCTTGCCATCCGTCAGGCCTTGGGCTGTCTGGGTCTGCTCGCTGTCGAGCAGCATCACACCGCCGAGCAAACGCAGGCCTTGGGTGGGCTCCCCGAACAGGTTCAACTCCAGCCCCTGGTTGCGCAACTCGCCATTGGCGGTGAAGAAGCCCTCGGCGTCGATGCCATAGGCCGGTTGTTTGATCTGGAACACACTGGCGCTCATGCCGAAGCTGCCCAGGTCGTATTTGGCGCCGACTTCCACCTGCTTGCTTTTGGTCGGCGGGAAAATCGCATTTTCGTTACGTACCCCGCTCGAGGGCGCGGTTTCACCCTGGCTCAGGCCTTCCATGTAGTTGGTGTACAGAGACAGCTGATCGGTGACTTTCACCACCAGCCCCACGGCCGGCGACGTGGCTTGTTCGTCGTACGCCGGCTGGTCTTTGACACCGTTGCTCCAGGACGTCACCTGGACCTTTTGCACGCGTGCGCCGAGCGTCAGCAACACACGCTCATCCAGAAAGCTCAGGGTGTCCGCCAGCGCCAGGCTGGTGAAGCGGTTCTCGGTGTGGGTGCTGGTGTCCCAGCGCACGGCCTGGCCCGGGTGCGGTAACTCCACCGGGTTGTAGAGGTTGCTCCGGCCCGGGGTGTAGCGCTCGCCTGCGTTGTCGAAATCCATATTGAAACGGTTGAGACTGACGTTGATCGTGTGGCCTACCGCCCCGGTGTCGAACCAGCTGCGTGCGCCGAGCGTGACGGTCTTGACGTCTTCATCACGACGAAAACTGCGTGGCACCACCGTGAAGTCGCCATTGCTCTGGGTCGCCTGTACACCATGCCGCAGGAAGTCATAGTTGCCTTTGCGCGCCCCTGCGGCGGCGTAGATCATCAACGAATCGCTGACATCGAACTCACCGCGAACCGCACCAAAGGTGTCCTTGGTATGGGAATAAGTCCAGGACTGGGCGAAGTGGTCACGGATATCGCGAGCCTTGGGCATCACACTGCCCTTGGCGACTTCTACGCGTTCCTGCGGAGCGTCGGCCGTGCGCTCCTGACGTCCCAGGTCGAGGGACAGGCGCACGCGCTCCTTGCGAAAGTCCAGGCCGATCACGCTCATCTCCCGATCGACTGACTGGTGATCCCACTCGGTATCGCCGGACTGCTTCACGCCGTTGAAACGCACGCCAAACTGCTGTTCATCACCGAAACGCCGACCAATGTCCACCGCCCCGCCGAACTGACCGGCCGAGGCATAGCTGCCGGTGAACTCGGTCAGCGGCGCATCTGCTGCGCGCTTGGGTTCGATATTGATGCCGCCGCCGACACTGCCGCGCGGTGCGATACCACCGAGCAACGCACCAGGCCCCTTGAGGATATCGACCCGTTCGACCATTTCCATGTCGATGGCATACGTCGGTAGCACGCCATACAGGCCACCGTAAGACACGTCACTGTTAAACAGGCTGAAGCCGCGCACGGAAAACTGCTCGAAACGCCCTCCCGCCGGGTTGGTGATACGTACCGACGGATCACTGGCAACCATTTCACCGAGGGTGCGGGCCTGAAGGTTCTTCACCGCGTTGGCGGTGTAGGAGGTGAGATTGAACGGCGTGTCCATGAAGTCGCCCTCCCCCAGCAAGCCTTGGGCGCCTTTGCGCGTGACTTGGTCACCGGCATAGGTTTCGGTGAGCGGCGTGGTGCTGGCCCCGAGAATCGAGGTCGCCGGCAACTGGAGCGTGTCACTTTGCGCAGCGGGAATCAGGGTGTAGGCGCGATCCCCCACCGCCTGCAATTGCAGGCCCGAGCCCTGCAGCAGGCGCGCAAACCCTTCCTCGACGGCAAACTCACCGGAAATGCCGCGACTGCGCAGGCCGCTGACCAACGCCGGGTCCACCGACAGGTTGACCCCGGCCAAACCGGCAAACCGCGTCAAGGCGCTGTCCAGGCTGCCAGCCGGCACCTCATAACTGCGCCGGGCCGCGTCCCCGGCCCAACTCAGAGGCATACACAACGGGCTGGCACTCAGGCTCAGCAGCAGACTCAAACGCAGCAGCGATGGCGGGACGACGGGCATTAAAGGGCTCTCTGTTTTCGTTCACTTGCCTTGGATGACAGGCGAAACGAAAAAAAGGGACAGCCCTCAGACGAATACTCTAGGAGCGAGCTTGCTCGCGAAGAATTCGAGGCGCCGCGTTTATCCTGAATGCACGCGTTATCGTTAAGGTTTTTCGCGAGCAAGCTCGCTCCTACACAGTCAGGCCAGTTTTTTGTGCGGCGTCAATGTCACCCAATACCGCGTGCGCGAATGCACCTCCAGTGCCAGGGTCGAGGCCAGCAGGTGGAGGATGCGATCAGTGTCTTCCAGGCGATAACTGCCGGTAACGCGCAAGGTTTCCAGGCTCGGATCCCAGCGCAGGACGCCCGGGCGGTAGCGTTCCAACTCGCGCAAGAAATCGCCCAGCGGCTGGTCCCTGGCCGTCAATACACCGTCGCGCCAACCCAACTGAAAAGTATCGAACGGCGTCGGAGCACCGAGCCCCGCACGCTGCAAACGCGCTTGTTGTCCAGCACCGAGCGTGGTGGCTTGTCCGCGCGCGTCGCTCACCCGCACGCTGCCGGTGAGTACTGATGCCAGGCAGGCATTGGCGAACTGACGCACGCAGACTTCGGCCTGGCTGACAACGACCTGGCCAAAGCGCGTGTGCACGGTCAGCGCCGCCGCGCCTGGCACGGTCAGCGCCAACTCGCCCTCCAGCAAACCAATGCGGCGGCGCCCCAGGTCCACGTCCACCGCGCTGGCGGTGTTCAGTTGCAGCTGACTGCCATCGGCCAGCGGCACCTGTTTACGCTGGCCCGTGGCGGTATGCAGGTCGGCGCGCCAGACGTCCAGGGGCAACTGGCGGCCGAGCCACCACGCCGCCGGAACCAATGCCGCCACGCCGAGGGCGCGCTTGAGTACCGCACGGCGGCCGGGTGGCGGCCGATCAAGACTGGCCAACGCCAGGGAGGATGGCAAATCGGCAAAACGCTGGCGCAACATCTGCGCTTTTTGCCAGGCCTGTTCGTGTTGCGGATGACTGTCGCGCCATTGCTGCAAGCCGGCGTGATCATGCTCGGTGGCGCCACCGGATTCGAACAGCGCCAACCACTGCGCCGCCGCCCGTGCGACATCCGGTGCGGTACGGCTCACAGTTCCACCAACAGACAATGTTCATAGGCCTGGGCCATGTAACGCTTGACCGTGCGCTCGGAAACCTTGAGCCGCTCGGCAATCTCCCGATACCCCAGACCTTCCAACTGGCTCCAGAGAAACGCTCGACGTACCGCCGGCGGCAATCCATCGAGCAATTCATCCAAGGCCTGCAGGGTTTCCAGCAACAACCAGCGTTGCTCGGGAGACGGCACGCAGTCTTCCGGCAAGCGCGCCAAGGCATTCAGGTAAGCCTGCTCGAGGCTGCGACGCTGGTGAAAATTGACCAGCAAACGCTTGCCCACCGTCACCAGATAAGCCCGTGGTTCCTGCAATTGAGCAATCGGCTGGGCGCTGGCCAAGACCCGCAAAAACGTGTCCTGGCTAAGGTCGGCGGCGTCCCAGGCGTTGCCCAGCCGCCGCCGCAGCCAGCTTTCCAACCAACTGCGGTGATCGCGGTACAGCGTGTGGAGGCTCGGTTCTGTGGCGGGCGTTGGCAATACGGCATCAGTCATACAAGCGAACCCTGCGCGGCGCGAGCGAGTCTCAAATGAGATTCATTCTATTTAATATCCCGCCGGCATACCACGTTCTTTTGCAATCGACGCCTTATCAGGAGCGGTGCAGTTTATCGCTGACGGTCAAGCGTCCTGGGTTTCGCAATCGAACACCTGCCCACGCCGCACCACGCTGCCGGGCTTGAGTACAGCGCCCGGCGCCAATACCGCGTTGGCGCCGATCCGGCATTGGTCCCCCAGCAGCGCGCCGAATTTCTCGCAACCGGTGCGCTGTAAACGGCCGTCGAGGCGCACCTGTACCTCCTTGTCGGCCCGTTCGTTGCGATAGTTGGCGATGATGCTGCCCGCTTCGAGGTTGACCCCGTGTCCCAGCACCGAGTCACCGACAAAGTTGAAGTGAGCCAGCTTGCTGCCGCTGAAGATAAAGGAGGTTTTCAGTTCCGCGCCGGGGCCGATAATGCACTGCTGGTCCAGCCAGCAACCCCCTCGCAGATAGGCTCCAGCCGCAATAAAACAATGGGCGCCGATGATCAGCGGGCCCTTGAGCACCGCGCCGTCTTCGACCACTGCCGTGTGATGGATAGCAATTTCGTCGTGGATCGCATAATCGGCGGCGGGCAGCCTGGTGAGCATCTGGCGCACAATCGCCGGTGCCTGGGTAACCAGGGCCCAGGGTGCCAGATCGCTCCAGAGCGCCAGAGGCGAGCGAGAAAAGCCCTGAATATGATCGTCGAGTGTTATCAAGACCGCCGCCCCTTGTACGAATCAAAGAAGGTCGAAACGCTAACACTCCCTGTGCTGAATGTCAGTCAGACGCCGCCGATCAGAGCCTGTCGGCACGGATCGGCGCTTTATTCATGCCCTTGAACGCCTCATCAACATCAATGACTGCGTGTTTTCTGCGCGTTGACCACCCCAATCAAACACCATATAGTGTGCCGACACCAATAAATCACCACTACATAGTGTGCAAGAGTCCTTGATGCCGCCCACACTATGCGCAGCATTTCAATGCCTTGAAGCCTGCAAACCGCATATTTTTTGAACGGGACGACGAGTAGTCAGCCACCGTCAGGACAGACCAGGAAGGAGTATTTTCAATGCTGAGTTGGGATGAAGTCGATAACGAAGACACCGGTGCAGCGGTGATCAAGGGCGCCAACGCCGGCCACGCCACCGAAGCCAACATGGATCGCCTCGACGGTGCCGGCGCCGCCGCC